>NZ_JBVIUJ010000001.1:90709-643838 GCF_055596705.1 Streptomyces sp. NPDC039609 | reverse complement strand
GGACGGCCCGCCGCCCACCCGGGTCGTGGACGCGTCGAACCTGTCGGGTGAAGAAGACCACCGGAAACCGCCGGACGGCCCGCCGCCCACCCGGGTCGTGGACGCGTCGAACCTGTCGGGTGAAGAAGACCACCGGAAGCCGCCGGACGGTCCGCCGCCCACCCGGGTCGTGGACGCGTCGAACCTGTCGGGTGAGGACCGATGACCGACGCGTCCCGGGACATGGATCTCCCCGTCGGCCGGGATTCCGGGCTCGTCGGCAAGCACATCGCGAGCTACGTGGTGGATGCCGAGATCGGGCGCGGCGGGATGGCGGTCGTCTACCGGGCGCGCGATCTGCGCCTCGACCGGATGGTGGCCCTGAAGCTCCTCGCCCCCGAACTGGCCCGCAACGACACCTTCCGCAAGCGGTTCGCGCACGAGTCGCGGGTGGCTGCGGCGATCGACCATCCGCACATCGTGCCGGTCTTCGAGGCGGGCGAGACGGAGGGCGTGCTGTACATCGCGATGCGGTACGTCGCCGGGCAGGACCTGCGGGCGCTCCTGGACCGTGAGGGCGCGCTGCCGCCGGAGAAGGCGGGGCGGATCGCCGTCCAGGTGGCGTCCGCGCTGGACGCGGCGCACGCGCACGACCTGGTGCACAGGGATGTGAAGCCGGGCAACATCCTGGTCGCCGAAGGGACCGATCGCGACCATCCGGAGCATGTGTACCTCACGGACTTCGGGCTCACGAAGAAGTCGTTGTCGCTGACCGGTCTGACGACGGTGGGGCAGTTCGTGGGCACCCTCGACTACGTGGCGCCGGAGCAGATCTCGGGGAAGCCGGTGGACGGCCGGTGCGACGTGTACAGCCTGGCCTGCGTGGTCTACGAGACGCTCACCGGGGCACCGCCGTTCCGCCGCGACGACGACATGGCGCTGCTCTGGGCGCATCAGTACGATCCGCCGCCACCGCTCTCCTCGGTGCGGCCGGAGCTACCGGAGGCCGGGGACGAGGTGCTCGCGAAGGCGTTGGCCAAGGCGCCGGAGGAACGGTACGGGACGTGTCTGGAGTTCGTCGGCGCGCTGCGGGCCGCGCTGGAGCGGGGCGGCAAGGGTCCGGGCGAGCGGGGTGGAACACGCCGCCACCCGGAGCCGCCGACCCCGCCGCCCCCGCCGCCGACATGGGCCCGGCCGGTGTTCCGAGATGCGTCCTGACCAGCAGCCGGTGTTCCGAGATGCGTCCTGACCAGCAGCCGGTGTTCCGAGATGCGTCCTGACCAGCAGGTGTCGCATGTGCGTGAGCAGCAGGTGTTCGACCGTGTGTGCGTGAGCGTCAGCGGGTACGCGTGTCCTTCCGGCCCTCGTCCACTTCGCCGCGGCGGTGGACCGGTTTGGCGAGCAGTCCGCCGAGGAAGCCCGCGACGAGCCCCCAGAGGACGGCGAGGCCGGCCATCTTCCAGACGGCGGGCCGCAGCACCACCTGGCCGCCCAGTGATTCGAGTTCGCCGATCCCGAGGATGGAGAGTCCGAATCGCGCCTCGACGAGCGTGACGGGGGTGATGACCAGCATGGTCAGGCCGAAGGCGATCCCCATGCGGAGGGCGTGCTGCCACAGGCGTGTACGGGCCGACGAGCGGACGGCCGCGAGGAAGGCCACGGCCAGCACCAGGACGGCGGCGACGGGGAGCAGCCACCAGGCCCGGGAGTCGTACGAGGTGAGCGAGGACAGGTCCACGGTGGAGAGGCCGGCGGTGTCGGTGCGCAGCACGGCGTCGAGGATCGGGGGCATGGGCAACCCGAACGGCCCCTCGACCGTGCCCTCCCAGGAGCCCCCGATGCCGACGCCGAGGGCGAGCCAGCTGACGTTGGGCAGGCCGAGCAGGATCACGGCCCAGGTCTCGGCGGCGTGGCCCCTGGTGGTCGCCACGACAATGCCGATGACCAGACCGACGACGACGTACGCGAGCACCAGCAGCAACATGGCGTGCGCGGCCGGGCGTACGGCCTCCTGATGGCGGACGAGCCGCGGTGGCAGCGGGGTGCTGCGGGAGACCAGCAGCGCCATCAGCAGGACGCCGAGGATCCACAGGAGACCGAAGCCGAGGGTGGCACCGAGGTCGGTGCGGAAGCCGACGGTGGGATCGGCCGCGTCGAGGAGTTCACCGAAGAGGTCGGACACCGTGTCCTCGGTCTCGCCGCCGCCGATCGAGACGGGGAAGTCGTGCTGGGCGACGGCGGAGAGACAGGCCAGGGCGACCAGCCACAGCACGACGGTGCGGGCGGCCCGCGCGAGGAGGTCACGGGTCCTGGCGACGGCGTGGTGGCGGAGCGGGAGCAGGAAGCAGAAACCGGTGACCAATGCGCCCACGAGGGTGACGGTGAGCGGCATGGCGGTGAGTTCGGCGTTCGTACCGGCGAGCGCGCCGGCGTCGCCGGAAAGGTCGATCTGACCGCCCGCGGCCATGACGACGACCGCGGCGACGACGTTGACGAAGCCTCCCGGCAGGTCGGCGGCGCCTGCTGCCCAGAGGCCGAGCGCGGCGACGACGGCCATCGCGAGAAAACCGGCGAGGACGGCGGCCAGGGCTTCGCCCCAGTGGAGGGCGAGTTGCCGGGCGCCGGGCGCCGGTCGGGACGAGGTGGGCTGCTGACGGCTCACGCTGTCCACGCTAGTACCGGCGGGTGCCGTCCGCTTGCGGGCGGGACTGGTTCCGCGCACACAATGGGCGCGGAACGGAAGAAAGGGAAAAAACGTGACTTCCCACCCGCCGTCCGGCCGCCCCTCGGTTCCTCCCTCAGGTCCGCCTTCGGGTCCCCTCTCGGGCCCGAGCAGCAGCCCAGGGGCCGCCGGTCCACCACCGCCCCCCGATCGGCCGCATGACGGCTCGGGGGGCGGCTCGGGCGGTTCCGGTGGCCCGGGCGGCGACGGAGGCGGCGGAGGGGGTACGAGCGGCGGTGCGGGCGGTGGTTCGGGCGGCCCCTGGTGGCGTTCCGTCCCCAAGGTCGCCTCGATCACCGCCATCCTGGTGGCCGCCATCGCCCTGGTCGTCGTCCTCACCCGCCCCGACGGCAACGGCGGCGACAGCGGTGCGGGCGGCGGCGAGGTGTTCCTGCAGAGCGCCTCCGCGACGGGCCCCGACCCGTTCACCAAGTCCACGGCCCGCACCCCCACCGCCTCACCGACGGCCGCGCCGCTGCCCAGCGCGACACAAACGGCGGATGCCAACGCCGTGCGCACCTACAGCGGTTCCGCTCCAGGCCTCTACGGGGGCACGCGCAACGTGGCGAGCTGTGACGTCGAGCAGCAGGTCCGTTATCTGACCGACGAGCCGGCCAAGAACGCGGCCTTCGCCTCGGTCCAGAAGATCTCCGCCAACGAAGTACCCCGCTATCTCCGCTCCCTGACCCCGCTTCAGCTACGGGTCGACACCCGCGTGACCAACCACGGCTACCGGGGCGGCGCCGCCACCCCGTACCAGGCGGTGCTCCAGGCCGGCACAGCGGTGCTGGTCGACGACCGAGGCGTGCCCCGCGTGCGCTGCGCCTGCGGCAATCCGCTGACGACTCCGGTCCCCCAGAAGGCACCGAAGACGACCGGTACCGCCTGGCCGGGCTATCAGCCGTCCCAGGTGGTCGTCGTGGCGCCCTCGGTGCAGGTGGTGAACGTCTTCGTCGTCTACGACCCCGAGGACGACGGCTATTTCGCCCGCAAGCCCGGCGACCACAAGGGGAAGCAGGACAAGCCGACCACACGGCCGACGGCTCCCCCGTCACCGACCGTCACCGACTCGGGCACCGGCTCCCCTTCGACGTCCGAATCCACCCCGGCGACCTGTGTGACGCCGAGGGGTGGCGAGACCGGGAAGCCGTGCCCCTCGGACACCCCCACCACGACCGCACCGGCCACGGAGGGGCCCGTCACGCCGCCGGAGTCGGATCCGGCGACGGACGGGACGACCACGGACGAGACAACGACCACGGAGGAGACCACGAACGGCCCGACCGACGGCACGACCGACGGGACGACCGGGTCGGCCTCGGCGGAGAACCCCGAGACCTCCGTCAGCAGCCCGGTCGCCCCCGGGTCGGGGACCGGCCTGTCCTCCGCACCGGCCCCGAAACCCGGGCGGGAGGCTCATCCGATCGCGTGACCGGCCGTTCCCGGCGGCCAAGGCCGGGCCCGCCGAGGCGTGACCGGCCGCACCGACCGTGACCCAGACCCCGTACCGGCGCCGTCCGGTACGGGGTCTTCGGCGCTGCGCCGCAGCGCCCGCGCCTCTCCGTGCCGCAGTAGGGGCCCCGGACGGTCACGACGGCTCGCAGGCGTGGAGCCGGGTCGCGGCACGCCGTCCGGTCTCCGGGCGGCGGGTCATCGCCGTCCCGAGCCCGCGGATCCAGGCGCCGATCGGCAGGGGCTCCGCCACCCGCTCCTCGGCCCGCCGCTGCCACATCCTCTCGTCACGGTCGGTGAGGTGTCCGGACATCGCTCGTCTCCTCTCGGTTCCCTTCCGCCCCGTTCGGGACGCGGCGACCAGGCCACTGAGCAGGAGTCTGTAGGCTTATTGGTCTGGACAGCAGAGCCAATGAGGAGTGATTGGCATGGCAGAGGCTCGAGTGGTCCGCACTGCGGACCGCACACTGACGGGCCGCCAGCTGGCGGCGCTGCTCACCCGGCCGCCGGAGGGCAGGTTCGGCTACCGGGAGCTGGCCCGCGCCATCCGGGAGACGCTTCTCGACGGACGGGTCGCGCTGCGGATGCGGCTGCCCGCCGAGCGGGAGCTGGCCACGGCACTGACGGTGAGCCGTACGACCGTCACCGGCGCCTACGACCTGCTGCGGGAGAGCGGGTACGCGCACAGCCGCCGGGGCGCGGGCACCTGGACGGCGCTCCCGGACAGTCAGGCGCCGATCAGCCTGACCACGCTCCACGGCCACTCCGACGCCGCGATCGACCTCGCGCTCGCCGCACCGGAGGCCCCGGTCGACGAACTCGCCGAAGCGCTCGCCGTGGCCTCGGCCGAGCTGCCGCGCTACGCGCGCGCCCAGGGGTACCACCCCTTCGGGCTACCGGAGCTGCGCGCTGCCATCGCCGACCGCTACACGCGGCGCGGGCTGCCCACCCGCCCGGAGCAGATCCTCGTCACGACCGGGGCCCAGCAGGCGGTGTCCCTCGCCCTGGCGCTGCTCGGCGGCCCCGGCGACCGGGCGCTCGCCGAGAACCCTTCGTACACCAACGCCCTGGACGCCATGCGCGGCCGGCGGCTGCGCATCACTCCCGTGCCGGTCACGGAGTCCGGCTGGGACAGCGGGCTGATCGAGGCGGCGCTGCGCCAGACGGCACCCCGACTCGCCTATCTCATCCCCGACTTCCACAATCCGACCGGACATCTGATGCCCGAGGCGCAGCGTCGTGAGGTGGCGCGTTCGGCACACGGCACCGGCACCTGGCTCGTCGTCGACGAGACGCTCGCCGACATCGCCCTGGATGTGCCGGCTCCGCGGCCCTTCGCGGCGGTCGCGGGGCCCGGACACGGCGAGCAGATCATCAGCGTCGGTTCGCTCAGCAAGGGCTGCTGGGGCGGGCTGCGGGTAGGCTGGGCCCGGGCGTCGGCGCGGGTGGTCACCGAGCTGGCGCGGGTCCGCATCACCGCCGATCTGGCGGGTTCGGTCCTCGACCAGCTGGTCGCCGCCGAGCTGATCGACCGTCTGGACACCATCCTGCCGCGCCGCGCGGAGGAGCTGCGCAGGCGCCGCGAGGCGCTGACGACGGCGCTGGCGCGCCATGTCCCGGAGTGGCACTGGACCCCGCCGACCGGCGGGCTGTGCCTCTGGATCGACCTGGGCCGTCCGATCGCTTCCTCGCTGTCCGCACGAGCCCTACGGCATGGGGTACGGGTGGAGGGCGGATCCCGGTTCGGGGTGGACCCGGGCACGCACGAGCACAGGCTGCGCATCCCCTTCGCGCTCCCTGTCGACGTCTACGACACGGCGGCCGAGCGGCTTGCGGCGGCCTTGTCGGGCGCCCCGGCGCGGATCTCGGACCCGGACCTGCCGGACTGGGTGGCCTGAGGGGATCTGACGGGACCCGGAAAGGGTCGGGAGGCGGCCTGCGGGGGCGGAGGCGGGCGGGGGCGGGGCGAAATCGGGATGCCCCGCCCCGCGGGGTCCGTGTACGGTCCACCGAGTGGAACCTCTCACCGACCAACAGATCCGCTCGTCGTTCGTGAACTGCACGAAGGGCGAGGCAAGCCGGCTCAGACTGCCGCTCGACTTCGCCGAACTCCCGTGGCAGGACCTCGACTTCCTCGGTTGGGTCGACCCGGGCGCCCCGCTGCGCGCCCATCTCGTCGTCCCCCGTGAGGACGGACCGCTCGGCATCACACTGCGGGTGCCCGCGACGAGCCGTACCAGCGCGGTCAAGTCCAGCCTCTGCCAGGTCTGTCTGACGGGGCACGCCTCCTCGGGCGTGACCCTGCTCGCGGCGCCGCTCGCCGGCAGCCGGGGCCGTGAGGGGAACACGGTCGGCATCTACGTCTGCGCCGACCTGGCGTGTTCCCTCTACGTCCGCGGCAAGCGGCAGCCCAAGCTGCGGGCCGGGCGCCCCGAGGAGTCGCTGACCGTCGAGGGGCGGATCCAGCGGATGACGATGAACCTGGACGCCTTCCTCACGAAGGTGACGGCCGGCTAGCGGGCCGCGTCGTCGTCAACCGTCCCGCCCGCCCCGGGGCGGCGTGGATCAGCGGAAGGCCTGCTCGCCCGTGAGTGCCTTGCCGATGACCAGGGAGTGGACCTCGCTGGTGCCCTCGTAGGTGAGCACCGACTCCAGGTTGTTGGCGTGGCGCATCACCGGGTACTCCAGTGTGATGCCGTTCGCACCCAGGATCGTCCGGCACTCGCGGGCGACGGCGATGGCCTCTCGTACGTTGTTGAGCTTGCCCACACTCACCTGCTCGGGGGTGAGGGTCCCCGCGTCCTTGAGGCGCCCCAGGTGCAGTGCGAGCAGCATCCCCTTGCCGAGTTCCAGGGACATGTCCGCGAGCTTCGCCTGGGTCAGCTGGTAGGAGGCGAGGGGCCGTTCGAAGACGATGCGGTCGCCCGCGTAGGAGATCGCCGTCTCCAGGCAGTCGCGAGCCGCTCCGAGGGCGCCGAAGACGATTCCGAACCGGGCCTCGTTCAGACAGCCGAGCGGCCCTGACAGGCCCCGCGCCTCCGGCAGCATCGCCTCCGCCGGCAGCCGTACGTCCTCCAGGACCAGTTCGCTGGTCACGCTCGCCCGCAGAGACAGCTTCTGCTTGATCTCCGGCGCGCTGAAACCGGGGGTGCCGGCGGGCACCAGGAAGCCACGAACGCCTTCGTCGGTGCGGGCCCAGACGACCGCGACATCGGCGACCGACCCGTTCGTGATCCACATCTTGGTGCCGTTGAGCACCCAGTCGCCACCGTCCCGCTTGGCGCGGGTGCGCATGGATCCGGGATCCGACCCCGCGTCCGGCTCGGTGAGCCCGAAGCATCCGATGTACTCGCCGGCCGCCATCCCGGGCAGCCACTGCTGCTTCTGCTCCTCCGAGCCGTACTTCCAGATCGCGTACATGGCGAGCGAGCCCTGGACGGAGACCAGGCTGCGCAGACCCGAGTCGACGGCCTCCAGCTCCAGACAGGCCAGACCGTACGCGACGGCGTTGGTGCCCGCGCAGCCGTAGCCCTCCAGGTGCATGCCGAGTACACCGATACCGCCCAGCTTCCGGGCGAGTTCGCGGGCGGGGATGGCGCCCTGCTCGAACCATTCGGCCAGGTGCGGGCGCAGCTCGCGGTCCGCCATCGCGCGGACGGTCCGACGGATCTCCCGCTCCTCGTCCGTCAGCAGTCCGTCGATCGCGAACAGATCGAAGGGGTGGACGGGGGACGACTTCGACGCGTTCGACGACTGCGGCGACGGCTTCACGGACGGCCTCCAGGCGGGTGCGGCTACTCGGCGTGCCGAAGCGTAGCGGGAGATCGGATTTTGGATCCAGTATTGAATATCTGATCTCTGATCCGTACGTTCCCCCTGGATCCGATCGCCGGGCGGAGGAGAGCGGTATGCACGCAGATCATCTGGGGGTGCCCGTTCCGGGCGCCCTGTCCGGGATCGTCGTCGCCGACTTCGGCCGGGTACTGGCGGGTCCGTACATGACGATGCTTCTGGCCGACCTCGGCGCCGACGTGATCAAGATCGAGCGGCCCGGCTCGGGGGACGACACGCGCGCGTGGGGTCCTCCCTTCGCCGACGACGAGGCCACGTACTTCCTCGGAGTGAACCGGAACAAGCGCTCCGTCGCCCTCGACCTGACCGACCCGGCGGACCGGGAGGCGGCACGGGCGATCGTCGACCGTGCCGACGTCCTGGTGGAGAACTTCCGCCCCGGCACGATGGAGAAGCTCGGCCTCGGGTACGAGGACGTACGGACGTCGAACCCCGGGCTCGTCTACTGCTCCGTGACCGGTTTCGGCGCGGCCGAGGGCGCCCATCTGCCCGGCTACGACCTTCTCGTCCAGGCCATGGGCGGGCTGATGAGCGTCACCGGCGAGCCCGGCGGGCAGGGTACGAAGGCGGGGGTGGCGCTGGTCGACGTGATCACCGGACTCCACGCGGGCCTCGGCGTCCTCGCCGCCCTGCGCCACCGGGAACGTACCGGAGAGGGTCAGCGTGTCGAGGTCTCGCTGCTCACCTCGCTGCTGTCCGCGCTCACCAACCAGTCGGCCGCGTACCTCGGCGCGGGGGTCGTGCCCCGCGCCATGGGCAACCGGCACCCCAGCATTGCCCCGTACGAGGTGTTCGAGGCGCAGGACCGGCCGCTCGTGCTCGCCGTGGGCAACGACCGCCAGTTCCGGACGCTCTGCGCACGGCTCGGGCTCGCCGATCTCGCCGAGGAGGCCCGGTTCGCCACCAACGCCGCCCGAGTCGCCCACCGCGAGGAGCTGCTCCGGGCCCTGGCGGGTCCGCTCGCCGAGCGGACCGCCGACAGCTGGTTCGAGGAGCTCACCGCGGCCGGCGTGCCCTGTGGGCCGATCAACGATCTCGCTGCCGCGTTCGACCTGGCGGAGCGTCTCGGCCTGGAACCCCGCGTCCCCGTCGAGGCGGCCGGCCCGGGCCAGGTCGTCCATCCGATCGCGTTCGGCGCGACCCCGCCCGTCTACCGCGCCGCTCCCCCGCGACTGGGCGAGCACACCGAGTCCCTCCTCACCGAGCTGGGACTTCTCCCCCGCAAGCCATAGGAAGATGTACGGATCCGGCGCCGCGGGACCGCGCGCCGGTCAGGGAAACGATGAAGGGGGCACAGGCGATGAGCAGCGCGGTGCAGAAGCGGCGGCCGCCGACCGCCCAGCAGTTCGTCCTCGAGGAGCTGCGGCGCGCCATCACCACGGGCGAGCTGCGGCCCGGCGACCAGATCCGCCAGGACGCGCTCGCCGCCCGGCTCGACGTCAGCCGGGTGCCGCTGCGCGAGGCCCTGAAGACCCTGGAGGCCGAGGGTCTCGTCGTGCACCACATCCACCGGGGGTATTTCGTCGCCGAGTTGTCCCTCGCGGATCTGGAGGAGATCTACCGGATCCGGGAGCTGCTCGAGACGGAAGCGGTGCGGCTGGCCGTCGTCCGCGGCGAGGACGGACTGGTCGCCACGCTGGAGAGGATCCAGCGGGAGGTGGAACGGGCGGCCGACGACGGGGATGTGACGGCGATGGCGGGGGCCAACCGCCGCTTCCACTTCACCCTGATCGAAGCGTCCGGAATGCCGCGCCTGGTCCGGCTCATCGGCACACTGTGGGACGCCACCGACGCCTACCGCTCGCTGTACTACACGGAGGTGCAGAACCGGGAGCTGGCCGTGCGCGAGCACCGAGCGGTCATCTCGGCGGTGCGCCACGGAGACGAGAGCGCCGCGGTGCGCGAGCTGAGCGATCACCGGGCGCACGCGGTCGCGGCTCTGCGGGAGGTCCTGGACCTGGAGTGAGACGGTGGCCGGGGGTGAGGCCGACTCGCCCGGGCAGACCGCCGTGGCCACCGGGCGGAAATCCGGATGACCGCTCCGTACCGTCCCTCTAGCCTCGACGTCATGGACCACGAACGCCTGCTGAACATCGTCGACGTCGAGGCGACCTGCTGGGAGGGGAAGCGGCCGCCCGGAGCGGTGAGCGAGATCATCGAGATCGGTCTCACCGTCGTCGATCTGGACGCGGGCGAACGCATCGGCCGGCACCGCGTGCTCGTCAAACCCGCGCGTTCGACGGTCAGTTCGTTCTGCACGGAGCTGACCGGTCTCACGCAGGCGGAGGTGGACACCGGTCTGGACTTCGCCGCCGCCTGCCGGCTGCTCGCCGTCGAGCACGCCAGCGGGGCCCGCCCGTGGGCCAGTTGGGGCGACTACGACCGCAATCAGTTCACGCACCAGTGCCGGGTGACGGGTACGGAGTACCCCTTCGGGCACCGTCACACCAATGCCAAGGCGGTCTTCACCGAGGCGAACGGCCTGGCCAGACGCCCTGGCATGGCCCGCGCGTTGGAGATCGCGGGGATCCCGCTGGAGGGCCGCCACCACCGGGGCGAGGACGACGCCTGGAACATCGCGGCGCTCGTTCTGCGGTTGAACGAGCGCGGCTCCTGGCCCGCCTGAACCGTTCAGAAGGTTGACAGGGCCATCACATCCTCACCATTCTGAGAGCGCTCTCAGCTTCCTCATGACCCCCACCCAGAGGAGCCCTCCCCATGCCTTCCCGCCATCGACGCAGGCTCGCGCTGCTCGCACCGGTCACCGCCGCCGCCCTCGTCGGCACCGCAGTGGCCGTCGCGGGGCCCTCCCCCACGGTCCAGGCGGCCGGCGCCGACCCCGCCGCCGCGCCGGCCGCCGTCCCCGCCACGATCCCGCTCACCTTCACGAACAACTCACGCCGCGGTGAGCCGGTGTACGTCTACAACCTCGGCACCGAACTCTCCACCGGCCGCCAGGGCTGGGCCGATGCGAACGGCACCTTCCACCCCTGGCCCGCCGGGGGATCCGTCCCCGTCCCCGCGCCCGACGCGTCCATCGCCGGCCCTGCGAACGGCGGGTCCATGACGATCCGTCTGCCGAAGTTCTCCGGACGGATCTACTTCAGCTACGGCCAGAAGCTCGTCTTCAAGCTCGCGACGGGCGGCCTCGTCCAGCCCGCCGTACAGAACCCCAGCGACCCCAACCGGAACATCCTCTTCAACTGGTCCGAGTACACGCTCAACGACTCCGGACTCTGGATCAACAGCACCCAGGTCGACATGGTCTCGGCCCCGTACGCCGTCGGCGTCAAGCGTCCCGACGGGAGCGTCGCCACGACGGGCCGGCTCAAGCCCGGTGGCTACAAAGGCTTCCTCGACGCGCTCAGGGGCCAGCCCGGCGGCTGGGCGGGCCTCGTCCAGACCCGGAGCGACGGAACCGTCCTGCGGGCCCTCGCCCCCGGCCACGGCATCGAGGCCGGCGCACTCCCGGCCGGTGTCATGGACGACTACATCAACCGCGTCTGGACCAAGTACGCCGGCTCGACGCTGACCGTGACCCCCTTCGCGAACCAGCCGTCGGTGAAGTACTACGGCCGGGTCTCCGGGAACGTCATGAACTTCACGAACAGCTCGGGCGCCGTCGTCACCTCCTTCCAGAAGCCCGACTCGGACAGCGTCTTCGGCTGCTACAAGCGGCTCGACGCCCCGAACGACCAGGTCCGGGGCCCCATCTCCCGTACCCTCTGCGCCGGATACAACCGCTCCACCCTGCTCACCAACCCCAACCAGCCGGACACCACGTCCGCCGGCTTCTACCAGGACGCGGTGACCAACCACTACTCGCGCAAGATCCACGCACAGATGACGGACGGCAAGGCGTACGGCTTCGCCTTCGACGACGTCGGCGCGCACGAGTCCCTGGTGCACGACGGCGACCCGCGACAGGCGTACGTGACACTCGACCCGTTCGACTGACCTCCCGCCGTCCCGAGCTCCTGCACCTGCTCCCGCTCCGCGTGAGGGATCATGGACGAAGGAGCCAAGAAGGGACGGAACCGACCATGCGGAACCGCAGTGTGGCCGACCTGATGACGCCGACCGCGGTGGCCGTGCAGCCGGGGACGTCGTTCAAGGAGATCGCGCGACTGCTCGACGAGTACGGCATCACGGCGGTGCCGGTGGTCGACGAGGACAATCGGCCGGTCGGTGTGGTGTCCGAGGCGGATCTGCTGCGCCGCCACACCGCCAAGGGCGGGCCGAGCACCGCGGGGGCCATGATGTCCAGCCCCGTGGTGGTGGCCCGCCCTTCCTGGACGGCGATCGAGGCGGCCCGGCTCATGGAGCGGCACCGGGTGAAGCGGCTGCCGGTGGTGGACGCCGGCGGGCAGCTCATCGGAGTGCTGAGCCGGAGCGATCTGCTCCAGCTGTTCCTGCGGCGCGACCGTGCCATCCAGGAGGAAATCCTGGAGGACGTGGTCATGCGCATCCTGGAGATCTCCCCCGCCGCGCTCCACATCGACGTCGACGAGGGTCGCGTGACGCTCAGCGGCACGCTGGAGCGCAAGAGCATCGCGCCGGTCCTCGTCCGACTCTGCGAGAGCGTGGACGGCGTCGTGGAAGTCGTGGACCGGCTGTCCTACGAGGACGACGATCAGGACAGGAGCGACCGCGATGCTCCGGTGGCCGAGGCCGGGAGCGAGGCTCCGCCCCTTCCCTGACAGCGGAGCGGGCCCGTCGGCAGGACTCCGACGGGCCCGGTCCTGCGGCGGTCCCGCTACGAGACCGCCTCGGGCCAGCCGTATCCGGGACCGGTGTGCTGGGGTACCGTCCCCGCGCCCACCGCTTCCATCTCACGGTTGGCCTCTCGCATCAGCTGGCCTGCCAGGTCCTTCATGGCCCGGCTGGCGGCGAGCTCGTCGCCGATGGCCGGAACATCCACGTCCGACGGGTTGCACCGTGCGCTGCCGTGGCCGGTGAGGGTCGACGTGCCAGTGTTCAGATGCGCCTCGGCCTTGGTCCTGCCGTCCTCTTCGACCAGTTCCAGGCCGACCGTCCACTCAAGGGTCCGTGTCATGGTCTGCCTCCTCGCACCGTCGGGACGCGTGAGACCGCCGTGCGTCCCTTCCTACTCCCAGGATCCATCCACGCGCGCGTGGGCGCGCGGCGACGACCGCTCGATCACGTCAGCTCTTGATGCGGACGCGGTTCAGCGGCGCCGGGGAGATCGTCCTGTGGGCCCTGAGGTAATCCACGAAGCTCTCGTGATCGGCACCGGTGCGGACCGCGGCGGTGTGGCCGGCGAAGGCGCCGTAGCCGTCGGCTCCGATGACCGTGTACGCGAGGGCGGCGACCCGGTAGGTGCGCGCGTGATCCAGCGGCCGGCCGTTGATCAGCACGTCGCGGGGTGAGACGCGGTCGCCGACCGGGCGCGCCGGGTCGTACGTGTACGCGACGTTCCGGGAGACGGCGAGCGGGGCGTACTTCACCGACCCGTCGGCCTGCTTCTGCCACTGCTGCTCAAGGATCGCGTCCAGCTGACGTCCCTTCACTCCGACGGTGAGCACCGGGTTCCCGTAGCCGTAGACGTTCCAGGACTCGCCGAACAGGACGCGGCCGTCCGCGTCGCCCGGGAGGTTCCCCTTGGCGTACGGCAGGTCGCCGCGGACGGCGCTGCTGCCCTTCGCGGGGCGCGCGGCGATCAGTGCCAGATCGGCCTGCCCCTGGCGGGTGCGGTTGGCGTTCCAGTACTGCACGTCGGCGTACAGGTCGGCTGCGGTGCTCTCCCCCGCGGCGTTGGACGTACGGGTGAAGGAGCCGGTCTGCTTGGCGAGCGGTTCGGCGGAGCGCTGGGCTCCGCGCGCGGCCCAGTGGTCGACGATCTTCTGGACGTCGCGGTCGGGCGCCACGTCGCGCGTCACGGCATGGTTGACGGACCGGGTGCGGTTCCTCAGGACCTCGCCCGTCCTCGGATCGAGGGCCAGGGTGATCTCGCTGATCAGTGCTCCGTGGTTGCCCGCTTCCACGACCGGGCGCGGCACGCCGGCCGGGTCGGGCACCATGCAGTTGAAGCGGGAGTGCCAGTCTCCCGTGACGACCGCGTCGATCTCGGGTGTGACCTTCTTCGCCAGCTCGATCACCGGCCCGTAGGCGGAGTCGCACTCGTCGTAGCCGGAGGTCGCGGCGGACTTGGGCGAACCGCCTTCGTGCACGTTGAGGACGATGGCCTCGACTCCGCGGCGCTTGAGCTCCTTGGTGTAGCGATCGATGGTCCGTGCCTGGTCGAGTGCGCGCAGTTGCGGCTGGTAGGACGTCGAGCCGGTGACGGCGGCCTCCATCGTGGTGCTGATGAAACCGACCGGGACGCGCTTGCCGCCGGCGGGGAACCATTCGATGCGGTACGGATCCACGACCGGGCGTCCGGTCTGCGCGGAGACGATGTTGCCGGACTGGAAGTCGAAGTCGGCACCGTGGAAGCGGCGTCCGGTGGAGTCCGTGAAGCAGCTGTCCACGCCGATCCTGCCGAAGCACCGGCCCTCTTCCATGTGCTTGACCAGGAAGTCCGGGGACACATCCAGTTCGTGGTTGCCCACGGCCGAGAAGCGCAGCCCCAGCTTGTTGAGGACCTCGATGGTCGGTTCGTCCTGGAAGGCGTCCACTTCGAAGGGCCAGCCGGCGAAGCTGTCCCCGGTGGAGAAGAAGACGGAGTTGGGGTGGTCCGATCGCAACCGCTTGAGGTGGGTCGCGAGATAGGCGGCACCGCCCACGGTGACCGAGGTGCCGCGGCCCGCGGGAATGGTTCCACCCTGCCCGGCGGTGGGCGGCTGCAGATAGCCGTGGAAGTCGGTGATGCTGAGGAGTTGGACATCGACGGCATCGTCGGCGGCGGCCGGTGAGACGGAGAGCGTGCCGCCGAGGAGGGCGGTGCCCGCGGCGATGACGCCGATCCGGCGAAGGACGTTTCTCAAGGCGATGACTCCTTCGGAGTGGGACGAGCACACTCATCTCAGCTCCGTCCGATGTCATGGCCATGAACGTCGTACTGCGCTCCAAGGCATGGGGAATGACCGCTTCAGCGAGGCGGGGTCCTGGGTGTGGAGGACGGGAACGCAGGTTGGCCGGAGGCCCAACTGCCGTGGTCTCAGGCCCCGAATCGGGTCTCGTCGACGGCTGGCGGTTCGTCCACGCGCGCGTGAGCACGCGGTGGCGGCAGGGACGAGAGAGCCGACTCCACGTCGTCGAGAGCGCGCCGGGCCGCGGTGATCCGGTCCCGCAGGCGTTCCGCGTGGACGGCCCCGTCGACCGCCCCTTCGACCGCCTCTGCGTCGTCGCGCATCGCCTCGGCCGCTTCCTCCTTCTCCGTCTCCGCCTTCTCGATCTCGCGGGCCTCCTCCAGTGAGTTGATGACGACGCCGATCAGCACGTTCACGAGGACGAAGGAGGCGATGAGGACGTACGAGACGTAGTAGAGGAAGCTCCAGCGGGAAATCTGCAGACCCTCGCGGACCGCGTCACCGAGCCCGTCGAGCGTCATCAGGAGGAAGAGGGTCAGCACGGCCCGGCCGATGGATCCGAAGTGCTGGGGGTCGTGCCCGGCGAAGAAGACCCAGCCCACCATCGCGTACACATAGAGCAGCAGCGCGCCGACCAGCAGGAAGCTGACGGTACCGGGCAGGCTGCGGCCGACGGCGACCAGGACGATCCGCAGCTGGGGCAGGAACCGGGCCGCGCGCAGCACGCGGGCGAGCCGCAGCAGGCGCAGGACCGTGGAGTTCTCGCGCGCCGCGGGGACGAACGCGGTCAGGACCACGACGAGATCGAAGACGTTCCAGGGGTCGCGGAAGAAGTCCCGTGGTCGGACCGCGTGGACGCCGAAGCGCAGGAGCATCTCCGTCGTGAAGGCCGCCAGGAAGAGGTGCTCGACCAGTTGCAGCTCGGCGTGGAACCGGGCGGTGACGCCCGCGTACGTCTCCACGCCGAGCACCGCGGCGTTGCCGAGGATGAGGAGGAAGACCGCGGTGGCGAACCAGCGGGCCTCGGTGATCTCACGACACCGTTCCGCCAACCGGACCCGGTGGCTGCCGCCCGCCACGGCGGACTGATCGGACATGCCGACGCTCCTCGATTCGTTGAACCATGCTCATGAGTTCCAACGGCGAGGAGGTGTAACGGTTCTGGGTGCGGGGCGGCACCCCCGTTCCGGGTCAGGGGGCGGTGAAGAGGCGGGGGAAGCGGGGGCCGAGCCAGGGCTTGCGTCCCCAGCTGAGCGCCCGGCCGGTGGCGATGACGCCCCAGGGATCGGTCCGTCCGAGGCCGAGCAGCAGGAAGGCGACCGGCTCGGTGAGGATCGTGCAGTCCGGCTGTGCCGGCGGCTCGGCCGTGACCCGCACCGCGTTGTCGGCGACGGTCACTCCGAAGCGGGATCCGCCCCACAGGCGCACGGTGAAGCGGGCGGTGAGGCCGTCCACGGCGGCGGGGTCGACGACCCGGGGCATGGCGGTGATCATGAACGGCAGCGTCAGCTCGACCCGGGCCCGATCGAGCATATGAGGCCTGCCGAGGGCCAGCGCGAGGTCGTAGCCGTGACCCAGCATGTGGGTGAGCAGGTACGAACCGAGCGCGGCGGGTCCCATCGGGCCCAGGGGCGTGTCGAGCGCCTGATCGGGGGAACGATCCTCGATCGCCGTGAGAAAGGCCTCCGCCTGGTCGGTGATCATCTCGGCCAGGGGCCGGGCCGCCCGCTCGTCGAAGGCGGCGAGGACCACTTCGTTGGCCGCGGCCAGGCTCTGCGGGGTCCCGTCGCCGTGGGTGCGCGGGTGTCCCGCGGCGATCGCCGCCATCAGCTCGTTGGCCTGCGCCAGGTGAGCGGCGGCCTCCCCGACGGTCCATGTGGAGCGGGGCACGGGCAGTCCGGTGTCGGTGTCCTCGCGCAGCACGCCGGCGATGTCCGCGGCGGTCTCGCGTATCGCTTCGCCGAGCCCTTCGGGCAGCACGCCCCGAGACCGACCGTCCGGCGCTCCCACCATGCTCGTCTCCCTCGGCTCAGGACTCCTTCGGCGGCGTGGCGCGCCGTTCGGCGACAAGGTACGCGATGCCCGGGAGCGTGAGCAGGGCGGTGCCCCACAAGGGCTGAGCGAAGAGCGCCTCGTCCCCGGTCAGCCTGTCCGTGAGGAAGAGGACGGGAAATCCGACGACGAGCGTCACGACCCAGCCCTTGCGGAAACCGAGGGAGCCTCGGCGAAGTTCCAGGAGTACGGTGACGAGGCCGATGCTCAGCCAGAAGGCCAGCCGCCCCATGGTGATGTCCACGACCGTCGTCCAGTGGATGAGGTGCGAGAACAGCAGCAGCATGCCGACGACGAACGGAATCAGTGCCGCCATCCTCAGCACACGACGGTGCAGCGGCATCCGCGCCCTGGCCCAGGACGCGGCGAAGGCCTTGACGTCCCGGCCGACGACGTCCTGCGGGGTGCGGCCGGCCGCCGCGGCGTCCTCCAGGTGGGCGGTCAGTTCGGCGAGCATCTCGCGCAAGGATGCGTCGTCGATGCCCCGGTACTCCCAGTTGCTGCGGCAGACCGCGATCACGCGCTCGTTCGTCATGGTGTCGTTTCCCCCGTGGGTCGTTCGGTCTCGGTCGTCACGGTCGGCTGCTTCGTCCCGGCCGGCAACAGTGTCCCGGCCATGCCGGCGAGAATCAGGTCGGCCTGTGTGGCGAACTCCCGCCACACCGCCCTCCCGTGGTCCAGTTCGGCCCGGCCTGCCTCGGACAGCCGGTAGTACTTGCGCGGCGCCCCGCCACTGGACGACGGGGCGCGGTAGGACTCGACGAGCCCCGCGCGCTCCATCCTGGCCAGCAGCGGGTAGATGCTGCCCTCACTCACGAGCTCGAGCCCGCTCTCGGTCAGCGCCTCCACGAACTCGTAGCCGTAACGGGGCCGTTCGGCGATGAGTGACAGCAGGCACAGGTCGAGCACGCCGCGCAGAAGCTGGCTGCGCCGTTGGTCACCGACCGTCGGCAGCTCCTTTGTCATGCGGTGCATGATAGTCGCCGACTACCTTGCACCACAAGATATTCCGCGTCCGCTCCGTGGTCCGGGTCGCGTCGGCTCGTCCACTCAAATGAGGCCGACCATGGCCGGGGGCCGGCCGCCGCGTTCACCGGCAGGCTCCACGGCGACGCGTGCGACGCATGATGGACCGTCAGGCCTTCGCTCCGGCCCGCCCTCCGTCTCCACGGCTGTTCGAACACCGCTAGGGTTTCCGCCAGTCATACGACAGACAGCTGAGCACCACGGGGGCGGGAACGTGCAGACGGGTACGGGGACGAGTTCGGAGACGTTCCAGCCGCTCGGGGACGACGATCCGCGCACCGTCGGGGCCTACCGCCTCGTCGCACGGCTCGGAGCCGGCGGCATGGGGCGTGTCTACCTCTCGTACACGCCCGGCGGGCGACCCGTCGCCGTGAAGGTCATCCGCCCGGAGCTGGCGGACGACCCCGACTTCCGCGAACGGTTCCGCCAGGAAGTCACCAATGCCCGTCGCGTACAGGGCGTGTGCACCGCCCCGGTCCTCGACAGCGACACCGAGGGCCCCACGCCCTGGCTGGCCACCGCCTACGTTCCCGGGCCCTCGCTCGCGGAGGCCGTCAAGCGGCACGGCCCGCTGCCCATGTCCACGGTGCTGCTGCTGACGGCGGGGGTCGCGGAGGCGCTCCAGGACATCCACCGGGTCGGGATCGTTCACCGCGACCTCAAGCCGTCGAACGTCCTGCTCGCCCTCGACGGGCCCCGCGTCATCGACTTCGGTGTGGCGCGCGCCGCGGACGCCACCGCCCTGACCCACAGCGGGTCCGCCATCGGAACGCCCGCCTTCATGGCACCCGAGCAGGCGCTCGGAGGGGAGATCACCGGGGCGGCGGACGTGTTCGCGCTCGGCCAGATCGCGGCGTTCGCCGCGACCGGCGTGGGCGCCTTCGGCGACGGACCCTCCCACGGGATCCTGTACCGCATCGTCCACGAGCAGCCCCAGCTCGGTGAACTTCCCGACGAGATAACCGAGTTGGTGGCCGGGTGCCTGCGCAAGGTGGCCTCCGAGCGGCTCACCCCGGCCGATGTCATCCGGCTGTGCGCCGCCGCCGAGCCGGACCGCGGCCTGCGACGCTCCGACAGCTGGCTCCCGGCGTCGGTGGCGGGGCAACTCGCCCAGCACGCCGTCCGCGAGCCGGAGCCGGAGCAACCGGAGCCGGGCCGACCGGAGCAGGCGCGGGCCGCGCAGGGACGGCCCGCGCAGGCGCGCCCCGAGCAGGCGCGGCCGACTCCCGCCCCGGAGGACACGATGGCCCTGCGCCTCCCCCACCCGGGCGCTGCCCCGCGACCCGGCGTGGCTCCCCTGCCCGCCCCGTCCGCCGTCCCGGGTGGCGAGACCGCCGGCGTCTTCGGACCGACGTCCCCCGGTGTTCCGGCGCCCGGCTCCGCCTCGGGCCTCCCCGCCGGTGCGTTCGGCGGGCCGGCCTCCGCGGGTGTCTCGCCGTACGCTGCTCCGACCGATCCCGGCCGCCCGGGCTCCGAGCCGCAACGTCGTACCAAGCGGCGGGGGCTGGTCACGGCCGGGGCGGTCGTCCTGACCGCCGCCACGGTCACCGGGGCGCTGTTCCTGTCAGGCGTCCTGCGCCCCGGCGAGCGTGCCGATGAGGCGAACGATCAGGTGGGGCATGGTTCGAGCCCGTCGGCGGAGCAGCACCCGACCGGTACCGGCGGGCCGTCGGCGCCGCCGTCGAAGAGCCCGGAGGCGTCCGCCTCGGCGTCCCCCACCCCGTCCGCCACCACCCGTACCGCCCCTCCCGCGTCCGCCGAGCCGACGGCGTCACGGCCGCCGACCGCCTCGACCAAGCCGTCGGCCACCACGGCCCCGCAGCCGCCCGCCACCACGTACGGCGGCATTCGGATGAGGACCAAGCAGGACCTGTATCTGGCCGACCGGCCCGTACGGGCCAAGGCCGACGCGGGCACCATCGACGAGGACCTCACGTACGCCGTGTACTCCTCCGGCGCCGTCGTGGCTCCCGGCTCCACCAGTCGGAGCCAGCTGACCCGGCTCGCGCCCCGCGCCGCGGGGACGCTGGACTCGTGTCTCGCACAGACCGGCAGCGAGAAGTACCTCTGGGTCAAGGACCTTGCCGTCGGCGACCGGCTGTGCCTGATCAGCGGCACCGGCCACGTCGGTCTCATCACCTTCCGGGGCACCGCGCCCTCGCCGGGCGCGACGGACTACATCACCGTGGACGTGAAGGTCTGGCGCGACGCGGCGAATCCGGTGGGGGGCTGACCGGCGGCACCGGTCGGCACCCTGCCGGGCCGCTCCCTCATACGATGCCCAGGCGGCCCACCAGCCCGCCGTGGGCGAGCACCGTCCCGTCGGCGGGCCGGACCGTGGTCCAGGACGCCCCGACGGCAAGGACCGTGGCAGCGCTCGCGACGCCGAGGACCGCGCCCGCGGCCACATCGCCGGGATAGTGCACTCCGGTGTGGACGCGGGAGTAGCCGACGGCACTCGCCAGTACGCCGAGCGGTACCGCGGCCACGGGCAGGACGACTCCGACGGCGGTGGCGAAAGCGACGGCCGAGGCGGTGTGTCCGGAGGGGAACGAGGCCGAGGCAGGCATGGGGACGTGCCGGCCGACGGCCACCCGGGCCGCCTCCCGGTCGGGGCGGCTCCGACGGACCACACGCTTGCCGACCAGATTGGCCACGGCCGAGGCCACGGCGATCGCCCCGACCCCCGCGAGCGCCGCCCGCCGGGGGCGTCCCGGGACGACGGCGAGCGCGGCGGCGACGCTCAGCGAGATCTTGGAGTGGTCGGCCGCCGTGGACAGCCGTCGCAGCCCGGTGTCGAGCGTGGGGGTGGGCGTCGCGGCCACCGCCGCGTACACGGCTCCGTCGACGACGCGCAGGTCGTGGAGCGCGGCGGAGATGCTCCGCCGCAGGGCCCGTGGCCCGCGCCGCCCGGGCGTGCCGACGGGGGCGCCGACCGGGGCGCCGCCCCCCGTGGTCTCCTCCTCCCGTGGGGGCCTCATCGTGCACGTCCCAGGGCGAGTGCGGTGACCCACCGCCAGTTCAGGGGCGAGCTCGGTGCCACGGTCCCGGGCCGGTGGCGGGGGACGAGGACGCGCAGGGCACGCGGACGGACGGTGCAGACGACCGGCGTGGGCAGGTTCAGTGCCTCGCCGTCCACCGCGACGGGGACGGTGTCCGTTCCGGCCGTGACGTCCACCCGGCGCGCCGTCAGGAGGTTGAGTCCCTGGGAGCGCCGTCCCCGCACGGCGAGGTCGGCCGCATGGGCCATGCCCTCCACACGGAGGCCGATCACACCGAGCTTCCCGCGGTCGAGCCGAGTCCGGAGGCCCGTGGCCATCAAGTCCGGTGCGGCATAGGGGTTGTTCGTCACCAGGATCGCCTGCTGTCCGGCGAGCTGCTTCTCACCGGCGGTCGCGTCGAGGCGCCGGCTGCTTTCCTGGAGCAGATCGGGCAGGAGATTGAGGATGGTCTCCGCCTTCGCATCGCGGTACTCGGGACGCTGCACGATGTCCGCGTACACCCCGAACGACACGGTGTTGACGAAGGGCCGCCCGCTGACGAACCCCAGGTCGATCCGGAGTTCCTCACCGTCGGTCAAGGCGTCCAGACACCGGGACGGGTCCGTCCGGTCGAGGCCGAGGTCCATGGCGAAGTGGTTGCGCGTACCGGCGGAGATCACCAGGAAGGGCAGATCGTGCTCGGCGGCCACCCCGGCGACCAGCGCCTGGGTGCCGTCACCGCCCGCCACCCCGAGCAGATCGGCTCCGCCTGCGACGGCCTCGCGGGCCAGCGCCTCCACGTCGGTCCCGCCCTGGGTGTCGAGGAGATGCACCGTGGCGCCCATCTCCTCGGCGCGCTCCACGAGTCCGAAGCGGCCGACCTTTCCTCCCCCGGACTTCGGGTTCATGATCAGGACAGGCTTGCGGGGCAGCGGCCGGGCCTTGCCGCGCATCACGTAGGCCTTGCCCGTGGCGCGCATCGCGGCCCGCGCGCAGATCAGGGCCAGGCCGTACAGTGCGAGGGCGATGAGTGCGTTGCCCCAGACGCCCTTCTGGATGTAGTGGATCAGTACGCCGACGGGTGCGGCGACCGCGATCAGCGCGCCGAGCAGCCGGAGCGGTCCCCGGCCGGCGAGCAGCCACCACAGTCCGACTGCGGTGACGACGAAGCCGCCGAGCCCGGTCAGCAGGACGATCGGCCCAGCCTTGCCCAGCGCCAGGAACAGCACGACGACCGCCGCTGCGATCGCGAGCAGCGCGCAACGTGCCAGGAGCCGGGCCGCTCCCCTGTGCCGTCCGGAACCACGCACCGGTACCACCTCCTGTCCCAGCCTCCCCCACTCGGCCCTGTCCGGCTCCCCGGACGGCGCCGTTAGGGAGACGTTATCCCGTGCCGAATTCCCCGTGTGGCCCAACGGCCCGACACGGGCTCCGCCCTTCAGCGGTGGACGATCGCCTGACGCGAGGGCTGAACCGCGCGGCCGGTGGCGCTCCTGACGGGACATCAATCGGCCGACCGTTCCGCCTTGCTCCTCGCCCGGTCGGCGGCACGGTGCGCGTCCCTTGCCGCGCGGCCGGCTTCCTTCACGGCCTTCTCGGCCTCGGCCGCCGCGTCCTGGGCCGCGCGTTTCTCCTGCTTGGCCTCCTTCAGCCGCCGTTCCAGCTCGGTGACGCTCTCGCCCGCCGCGGCGACATCGTGAAGCACCGCACTGCGCTCTTCTTCGGCCGCGTGCAGCGCCTCGTCGCGGGCGCGGGCCTCCGCGGCGGCTGCCTCGGCCTCCGTACGATCCTGCTCCCGCCTTTCGCGGCGTTCCGCGTCCGCCTCGCGCTGCCGCTTGGCCGCGGGCTCCGAAGGCTTCGCGGCCTTCGGAGACTTCGCAGGCTTCGCGGGCTCCGGTCGGGGAGCTGTGGCCTCTGGGACGATCCCGCCGAAGCCGACCGGCACCTCGGGTGCCCTGACGAGCCGGCCCGTCGCCCACTGCTCGGCGATGCCGGGGTCGGCGAGGACGGCGTGGAAGATCTGCTCGACGTCGTGGAGGACCGCGTCGCTCACCGGGTGTCCGACGTCCCGCGCCGGTCCGGCGGCCTCGCGGGCGAGCGCGGCGACCACCTTGTGCCGCTGCCCGCTCGCTTCCCGCATCTTCGCCGGGTCGAGCGTGCGGTGGGCCTCCCGGAGGGTCTCGCCGAGCGCGAGCAGGCGATCGACGTCCGCCGGCCGTGCCCGTACGAAGAGATTCGACACCCACGCCGCCGTCGTCGGCCGCCGCAGGCCCGAGACCGCCTTCGCCGCATCCGCCTCGCCCGCCGTGCGCGCCTCGGCGACGTACGCGTCGCGGGCGGCGGTGAACTCCTCGGGCAGCAGCCCGTACAACTCCTCGATGACCTGCTCGACGTCCACGCCTCCACTATCCGCCGGTCGGCGCCGTTTACGGCGTAGGACGTGCCCGCCCCGGCGGGCCCGCCGCACCGACGCAGGCTTCATTGCCCTCGGGATCGGCGAGCACCCAGTGCGACGGCGCGTGGGCGTCGGTCACCAGTCGGCCGCCGACCGCGATCGCCGCCGCTATCCGCTTCTCGGCGAGGTCGTAGGGCACCCAGACGTCGACGTGGACCCGGTTGCGCTGCGGGCGCGGTGCGTCCATCTGCTGGAAGTAGAACGGCGCCCCGCGGCGCTGCGGGTCGATCAGGTCCTCAGGGCTGTTGGCACGGTCCTCGTATCCGAGCAGGGCGCGCCAGAACGCCACGACCTCCGGTCCCGCGAGGGCGTCGACGGTGACCTGTACGGTCTGCACGGCGGACGGGTCGGAGGGTATGCGCAACGTGCGGGCCACCGCGGAGATCTGCCTCGCCAGCTCGACATCCCCCTCGGTCAGGCCGTAGTAGTCGCCCGCGATCGTGATCAGTCGCACGGTCACCCCCGCGAACCTCAGGTCGACGTCGGGGTGTCCGTCTCCGACACCGGGCAGCTCGCTGATCGCCCGTACGAGCTCCGCACCCGCCGCGAGCGATCCCGTACGGAAGTACGCGCACGCCCCCTCGCCCAGCACGCGCCAGTCCTCGAGGCCCGCGGTCTCATGGAACTGCTGCGGCCTGATCCGTCCGGTCTTCGCCTCTCCATCGGTCATGCGCTCAACCTAGCGCGAGGCACCGACAACGCCCGGCCTCCGCCCGGCACTTCCGGTGCTGATCCCCGCACCGGCTGCGGCCCGGGACACGCACGTTTGCGCCGCGACGGCGTCGGCGAACGCGCGAGTTTCGAGGGCGCGGGCTCCGGGGGATTCGAGCCCCGCCGCCGTCAGTCGGTGAGTGCCAGACGGACCGCGAAGGCCGCGATGACCGTGCCCGTCACCCGGTCGAGGATCCTGCGGGCGCGCGGCTTGCGCAGCCAGGTGCCGAGGGCGGACGCGGAGGCGATCAGGACGGTCGACCAGATCATGCCGAGCGTGATGTGGACGGCGGTCAGCAGCACTCCCGTCGTGAAGTGGGGAGCGCCTTCGGGGATGAACTGGGGCAGGACGGCGACGTAGAAGACGCCCACCTTGGGGTTGAGGAGGTTGGTCAGGGTCCCTTGGCGCCAGCCGCCGGAGAGGGTGTCGACCCCCGTGAGCTGCTGCTCCGGATCGATCTCCGCGCGCCGGCCGCGGAAGGTGTCGACGATCATGCGACCGGCCATCCACAGCAGGTATGCGGCGCCGGCCCAGCGGAGGATCTCGTAGGCGAGGTGCGAGGCGGTCAGAAGCGCCGTCACCCCGAGGGAGGTCAGCGTGCCCCAGATGAGCGTGCCGGTCTGGATGCCCAGGACGACCCCCCAGGCACGGGTGCGGCGGCCGAGGGCGGCGGTACGCAGGACGAGGGCCGTGTCGAGGCCGGGGGTGAGTGTCAGGAGTCCGACGACGAGAGCGAAGGACCACAGCGCGGTGCTCATTGCCATGGAAGATCACGATAGAGGGCGGCTGCGCTACCCTCTGCGGCGCGGTGGCCCGTAGGCGGCGGTCGGTAACCGGTGAGTTCCCCTCCGAGCCGTGAGCGGTACTCTCCTCCGCGCCTCTGGAAGGCTGGGGGCATGACGTCAGGAACCGCCGAGGAGTTCACCTCCCACCGACCCAGGCTGTTCGGCCTGGCCTACCGCCTGCTCGGGTCGGCCGAAGAGGCGGAGGACACCGTGCACGACGCGTATCTGCGGTGGAGCGGCGTGGATCGGGCAGCGATCGAGCACCCCGGTGCCTGGCTCGCCAAGGTCGTCACCAACCTCTGTGTCAACCGGCTCACTTCGGCCCGTGCACGACGTGAGCAGTACGTGGGGCCGTGGCTGCCGGAGCCGGTGTTCACGCGGGACGGCGCACTCGGTCCCATGGAGTCCGCCGAGCAGCGCGACGCCGTGTCGACGGCGCTCCTGCTGCTGCTGGAGCGGCTCACCCCGACGGAGCGTGCGGTCTACGTCCTGCGTGAGGCGTTCGGCTACACCCATCGGGACATCGCCGGGGTGCTCGACCTGAGCGAGGCCAACTGCCGCCAGACGTACCGCCGGGCGGTCCAGCGCGTGGCGACGCCCGAGGCCCGCTTCACTCCGGCGGTCCAGCGGCGGCAGGAGCTCGTCGATTCCTTCGTCAGGGCGGCGCGCGAGGGCGATCTGGCAGGGCTGGAGAAGCTGCTCGCCGAGGACGTCATCTGGTGGAGCGACGGCGGCGGCAAGGTCACCGCAGCCCGCCGGCCTCTGGTCGGCCGGGACACGGTCATGCGCTTCCTGGCGGGCGTCCTGCCGCGTTTCCCGGACGGCTCCGCTCTCGTGGGCGCCGAGGTCAACGGTGCGCCTGCGGTGGTGGCGCATGTCGGGGACCTGCTCGTCGCCGTCGTCTCGTTCGAGCTGCGGGACGCCGCCGCCGCCCAGGTGCGAGTCGTGATGAACCCGGAGAAACTCACCTTCGCGGGGCGGCAGTTCACCGCCTCGCCGACGGCGTGACCGGCGGGTGAGCACGGTCACACAGGAGGCTGTCACATACCCGGGGGCTCACCGGTTCTCAGCGGATGACGGGTGCTCCATCGGGGGGCGCCCGCTCAGCGAAGGGACGACACCCACGATGACCACCATCCTGGTGACCGGCGGCACCGGAACCCTCGGCCGGCTCGTCACCGAGCGGCTGCGCTCCGCGGGAGAGCACGAGGTGCGCGTCCTCAGCCGCCGTTCCCGGCCATATGCCGTGGACCTGCGCGAGGGCACGGGGCTCGCCGAGGCCGTGTCGGGCGTGGACACGATCGTGCACTGCGCGAGCTCGCCGCGTGGCGGCGACGAGCAGGCGGCACGCCATCTGATCGAGGCGGCGCGCGAGGCGGGCGTGCGGCATCTGGCGTACATCTCGATCGTCGGAGTCGACCGGGTGCCTCTCGGCTACTACCGGACCAAGCTCGCCGTCGAGCGGATGATCGAGGAGTCGGGGCTCGGCTGGACCGTCCTGCGTACGACGCAGTTCCACGACCTGGTGCTGCGGGTCCTGGAGGCCTCGGCGACGCTGCCGGTCATGCTGCTCCCGGCGGGAGTCGCCGACCAGCCGATCGAGGTGTCGGAGGTCGCGGCCCGGCTGGCCGAGCTCGCCTCAGGGGCGCCCGCGGGGCGCGTACCGGACATGGGCGGCCCCGAGGTCCACGCGCTTCCGGAGCTGGCCCGGTCCTATCTGCGAGCGAGCGGACGACGGCGCCCGCTCCTGAACGCCCGCCTGGTGGGGAGGGCGTACGGCGGGTTCCGCGCCGGGGGGCATCTGACGCCGGAGCGAGCCGTGGGCACGGTCACGTTCGACCAGTTCCTGAAGGGGCGCTTCCCCTCGGCCTGACGGCGGGCGGCCGGACCGATCCGCGCCGGAGCCGAGGTGTGCGGCGAGGACGACGACGATCCACGGTTCGGGTGGCCGCCGCGGGGCTCGCGGTCGACGAGGACGCCGGACTCCACCAAGCGGACGAGGCACCGTTCGTCGCCCCGTACAACTGCGCCGTCTCGACCGGATGCTTCCTTGGCCCACGACCGAGCCGCCGCACCGGGTCGGCGCCGCCGGTGTCGTCCCCGTGCTCATGGCGGGGAACCTCCGGCGACGCGGCCACACCGCCCACGGCAGGAGAAACGCCTGCGTCGCGGGCCACGTCGGCGACTACCCCCTCGCTCAGCAGGCGGTCCCGGACGGGACCGCCTGCTGAGCGAGGGGTGAGGGCGCGTTACGGCGCCATCTCGTAGGTGCCCGACAGCGCCTCGACGCGCTGCCAGACCCGGCGCGAGCGTGCCTCGTCGACGACCGGGCGCCGAACGGCTCCCAGCGCCCAGAGCTGCTGCTGCTCGGTGGCGGAGTCCTTGCCGTGCAGCTCGACGGCGTGGGCCGAGAAGTCCCGCACGAGGACGGCGAACAGCTCGTCGAGAACGTCCTCGTCGAGGTCCGTCAGGCGCGCCTGCTCCAGGACCAGCTGGCCGTGGACGACGAGCGCGAACAGCTGGCCGACGGCGAGGAGGAGGTCGAGGTCGCGGCTCTGCTCCTCGTCGGGCGCGGCGGTGAGGACGAACTCGCACAGCGCGTCGGCCTGCTCGCGGAAGCGGGCGACGTTCGCCACTCCGGCGTAGGCGTCGTACGCGGTTCGCCAGTCGTGGAAGCGGACGGATCCCAGACCGCGGGCCGGGCCCTGGCGGAAGAGGAAGGTGTCGTCGGCGTCGTCCAGGCGGGTCGGTACGGGCTCGTACGCCGCCGGGTCCAGCAGGTGGTTCCGCATGAACTTCAGGATCAGCGCCAGGTTGACGTGGACGGTGCCCTCGAGCTTCGGGAGGCCCCGGATCTCGACGGCGGCCTGGGCGAAGTAGTTGTCCTTCTCGAAGCCCTTGGCGGCGATGACGTCCCACATCAGGTCGATGACCTTCTCGCCCTCCGTGGTGACCTTCATCTTCGTCATCGGGTTGAAGAGGAGGTAGCGGCGGTCGTCGGGGCCGGCGGTGCGGAAGTAGTCGACGGCGCGGTCGCTGAACAGCTTCATGCCCACGAGGCGGACGTACGCGTCGGTCAGCTCGCGTCGCACGTGCGGGAAGGCGGTGACGGGGCGGCCGTAGAGGATGCGGTTCTGCGCGTGGGTGACGGCCTCGTACATCGCGT
Source organism: Streptomyces sp. NPDC039609 (assembly GCF_055596705.1). Classification (NCBI taxonomy): domain Bacteria; kingdom Bacillati; phylum Actinomycetota; class Actinomycetes; order Kitasatosporales; family Streptomycetaceae; genus Streptomyces; species Streptomyces sp. NPDC039609. The sequence continues at coordinate 615,664 of NZ_JBVIUJ010000001.1, read as the reverse complement.
GCTCGCAGATGCCGATGGAGGCGGTGCACAGGTTGAACTTACCGACGTTGACCGTGTTGAGGGCGGCGTCGAAGGCGGCGCGGCCGGTGTGCAGGACGTCCTCCGCGGCCACCGGGTAGTCCTCGAGACGGAACTCGCTGACGTACTTCGACGAGTCGACGACGTTCTTGACGAGGTGGTACGCCGGGTGGCGGCTGTCGGCGGCGAAGAAGACATAGCCGTCGGGGCCTTCGACGTCGGTGCGGCGGCCGAAGACGGAGACGAGTCCGGCCGCGTTGCCGTTGCCGATGTAGTACTTGGACCCGGTCGCGCGGAAGCCGCCCGCGGCGTCGGGCTCCAGGAGCATGTCGGTGGAGTAGATGTCGGCGCCGTGGGACTTCTCGGAGAGGCCGAAGGCGAACACCTCACCCTGGGAGAGGAGTTCCGCGGCGCGGGCGCGGGCGGCGGCGTTGTCGCTCTGCCAGACCGGGCCGAGGCCGAGGATGGTGACCTGCCAGGCGTACCAGTAGTCGAGGCCGTAGAAGCCGAGGATCTCGTTCAGGGCGGCGATACGGGCGGTGTCCCAGCGCTTGTCCTGCTGCCCCTCGGCGGCGTCGGCGGAAGGCGTCAGGAAGGTCTCGAACAGTCCTTCCTTGGCGGAGAAGGCGAGGAAGTCCCCCAGCCAGGCCCGGGTGCGGTAGTCCTCGATCAGCCGGCGCTTGCCGCGCTCCTCGAACCAGTCGACGGTGGCGCGCAGCAGTCGGCGGGTCTCGGGGTCGAAGTGTGCCGGGTCGTAGGTGTGGGGGTTGAACAGCAGCGAGTCGGCCATGTGCTCCGTCTTTCGGTCCGATGGGGTGCGGTGGTCGTGATGGCGCGGGTGGTCGTGGCGGTGCGGGGTTTCAGCGCTCGGCCGCGAGCCGGTGGAGCGTGGCGAGGACGTCGTCGAGCCAGGCGAGCGTCATCCGCTCGTACGCGATGCCGCCGCGCAGTACGACGTGCTGGAGTTCCCGGCCCGCGTCGAGCGGGCCGGAGGCGGCGGCCGCCTCCGTACCCGGGAAGTCGCGTTCCTCGCCGGCCAGGTAGTGGGCGAGACGCTCCATGTGCGTACCCCGGTGCCGCTCCACTTCCTGGATCAGCGCGGCCGGGTCGTCGAAGGCCGCGCCCCGGATCTTCACGGCGAGGTCGTGCCGCATGCTCTCGGGCTCGATGGGCTCGTGGAGCCAGCTGGACAGCACCGCCTGTCCCAGGTCCGCGACGGTGTACTCCTTCTTGTCCGGGCGGCCGTGCTGTGGCACGTCCCGTACATCGACCCAGCCGTCGCTCTCCATCCGCTTGAGCACGCGGTAGATCTGCTGATGGCTGGCGGTCCAGAAGTACCCGATGGACCGCTCGAAGCGCCGGGCCAGCTCGTAGCCGGACCCGGGCTTCTCCAGCAAGGACACAAGAATCGCGTGTTCGATCGCCACACCCGGAATCCTTCTATGCAACTCGTTGCATAGGCAAGCGCGACCGCCCGGGTGAGACGCGGCTCACCCGGGCAGCACGAGGAGACGCGCGACGCCTACCGGGCCACGTCCGCGCGACGGAGCATCGCGAGTCGGCCGGCCGTACGGTCCGGATCGCGCAGGAGATCGGAGCCCTCGGGCAGTCCGGCCGGCGGATCGCGCCGGTCAGCTGTCGCCGACGCCCGTTCCTTCCCCGGGCGGGTCCGCTCCGGGTCAGCGGCGTTCGGCGGCCTTGTCGAGCTCCTCGTCGAGCGCCATCGCCGCGGTGATCAGGGCGAGGTGGGTGAACGCCTGCGGGAAGTTGCCGAGTTGTTCGCCGGTCGGGCCGATCTCCTCGGCGAAGAGCCCGACGTGGTTGGCGTACGTGAGCATCTTGTCCATCGCGAAGCGGGCCTGCTCGAGACGGCCCGCCCGGGCCAGGGCCTCGACGTAGAGGAAGCTGCAGAGCGAGAAGGTGCCCTCGGAACCACGCAGTCCGTCGGGGGACGCCTCGGGGTTGTAGCGGTAGACGAGGCTGTCCGTGACGAGTTCGCGGTCCATGGCGTCCAGGGTGGACAGCCACGAGGGCGCCTTCGGGGAGATGAAGCCGACCAGCGGCATGAGCAGCAGCGACGCGTCGAGGACTTCGCTGTCGTAGTGCTGGACGAACGCCTTGCGCCGGGGATTCCAGCCGCGCTCCATCACCTGGACGAGGATGGCGTCGCGCTGCTCGATCCAGCGGGAGAGGTCGGCGGGGCGAGCGTACTGGGTGGCGAGCCGAATGCCGCGGTCGAGGGCGACCCAGCACATCATCCGGCTGTACGTGAAGTGCTTGCGGCCGCCGCGGGTCTCCCAGATGCCCTCGTCGGGGCGGTCCCAGTTGTCGGCGAGCCAGTCGAGGAGCGAGGAGAACCCCTTCCACGCTTCGTAGCCGGCCACTTCGGCCAGGTCCGCCGAGTGGGTCATGGCGTAGGCGAACTCGCCGTAGATGTCGAGCTGCAGCTGATCGGCCGCCCCGTTCCCCGCGCGCACGGGAGAGGAGTCGCGGTACCCGGAGAGGTGTCCCAGGATCTCCTCGGCCAGGTGGGGATCGCCGTCGATGCGGTACATGATCTGCATCGGCTCGCTGCCGGGCGGGCGCGGCACGCGGAAGCGGTCGCCGAGCCAGCGGCGGAAGGCGTCGGTCTCCTCGAAGTAGCCGAGGTCGAGCAGCACGCGCAGCGAGAGGGACGCGTCGCGGATCCAGGTGTAGCGGTAGTCCCAGTTCCGCTCGCCGCCGACCTGTTCGGGCAGCCCCATGGTGACGGCGGCGACCGGGGCTCCGGACGGAGCGTAGATGAGCAGTTTGAGGGTGATGGCCGAGCGGTTGACCATGTGTTGCCAGCGGCCCCGGTAGCGGCAGCGGCGGATCCACTCGTGCCAGAAGACGCGGGTCTCCTCCATGGTCGCCTGCACCGCCTCTTCGGTGACCGGCGCCGGGGCGGCTCCCGGAGCGGAGGTCTCCAGGAGGATCCCGGCCCGCTGGCCCTGCTGGAGGGTGACGGTGGCATGGACGTCCTGGCCGTCGGCGTCCAGGGGGATGGTGCTCCGCAGGTGCACGTCGAGGTCGGGGCCGTGGAAGGTGGCGGCGTTGCCGTCGAGCGTGAGGGTGTGCGGGGCGCGTCCGTAGTCGAAGCGGGGCCGGCACTGTACGTCGAAGGTCAGGGTCCCGCGCACCACCCGCATGGCCCGCACCAAGCGGCGCCGGTCCGTCGGCACGTCCGGCCGGTCGTCCACCGGCATGAAGTCGACCACCTCGCCCACCCCCTCCGCGGTGAGGAACCTGGTGATCAGGATGGCCGTGTCGGGGAGGTAGAGCTGGCGGACGTTCATGTCGTCGAGGGTGGGGGCGATGGTGAAATGGCCGCCGCGCTCCTGGTCGAGCAGGGAGGCGAAGATGCTCGGCGAGTCGAAACGGGGTGCGCAGAACCAGTCCACGGCGCCCTCGGCCGAGACCAGGGCGGCGGTCTGCAGGTCACCGATCAGTCCGTGGTCGGCGATCGGAGGGTAACCGGGCAAGAGGACCTCGATTCTCCCGCGACTCCGGGCCTTCGGTGCCACTGCTCGTGTCCACGGAACCCGCCGGTGGTCGCGTCGGCAACGCGGATGGACCGACCGGGCGAACCGTCGCCGGCGCCCGCCGCGAACCGTCGCCGGCGCCCGCGCACCCGGTGCACACTCCCTTCCCCCCGATCCGACCAGTCGGTATGTTGCTCGCGACCGCCGAGCGCCCCTGGAGGACGTCATGCCCGATCCCGAGCCGGCCCGTTCACCCGAGCCCGGACCCGCACCCGCGCCTGCGCCCACGCCCCCGATCGAAGGACATTGCGACCCTCGCTTCACCGCCGTACGGGACGCCTTCGAAGCCAACTTCCGCACGAGGGACGAGCTCGGGGCCGCGGTGACGGTCCAGGTCCACGGCGAGACCGTGGTGGACCTGTGGGGCGGCTGGGCGGACGGCGCTCGTACACGCCAGTGGGAGCACGACACCGTGGTCAACGTCTGGTCCACGACCAAGGGCGTCACCGCGCTCTGCGCCCACCTTCTGGCGGACCGCGGACTGCTCGACCTGGACGCGCCGGTCGCCTCCTACTGGCCCGAGTTCGCCGCCGGGGGCAAGGAGTCTCTGCCCGTACGCCATCTCCTCTCCCACCGCGCGGGGCTGTCCGGTCTGCGCGAGCCGCTCACGCTGGAGGAGTTCTACGACTGGGAGGTGACGACCGCTCGGCTGGCGGCGACGGAGCCGTGGTGGGAGCCCGGCACCCGCTCCGGCTACCACGCCATGACGTACGGCTTCCTGGTCGGCGAGGTGATCCGGCGCATCACCGGACGGCTGACCGGCGAATTCCTCCGCGACGAGATCACCGGACCGCTCGGCATCGACTTCACCATCGGCCTCCCCGAGAAGGAGGCGGTGCGAGTGGCCGAGCTGGTACACCCCCACACCTCCTCGGCGAGCGAACAGGCCGCTCTGTTCGCCCAGTTGGAGCCCGCGGCGCAGGCCGCGCTGGCCAATCCGATGGTCGGCGCCACCCAGGCCAACAGCCCCGAGTGGCGTGCCGCCGAGCTACCGGCCGCCAACGGGCACGGAACGGCGCGCGCGGTCGCCGAGCTGTACGGCCTCTTCGCCGGGCGCGGCCGATCCGGCGAGCAGCGGATCCTGTCCGAAGCGGCCGCCGAACAGGCCCGCGAGGGGCAGGGCGCCTGCCGGGACCTGGTTCTCGGCGCGGGCTTCGCCCACGACACGGAATGCGCCCTCGGCCTCTGGCTCAGCGGCCCCAACGCCTCCTACGGCCCCAATCCCCGAGCCTTCGGCCACGACGGCTTCGGCGGCTCCTGCGGCCTCGCGGACCCGGAAGCGGGAGTCTCCCTTGGCTACGTGATGAACCGCATGGGCCCCAACATCGCGGACGATCCTCGCAAGATGGCACTGGTCGAGGCGGTGTACGCGTCACTCTGAGACGCAGCACCCACCCCGACGGCCTCGGGCTGCGACGGGAACCGGACACCCGGTCGGCCCGGACGGAGCGGCACGATTGCGGCATTGAGGGGCGTCCGCACCTGTACCACAGGCCCGTGGGCGACCCCTCCCCCGCCACGGCGGGGATCAGTCGGCCGCCCGGGACGACCGGAGGCAGCGGCCGGATCTGTGCGCCCGCTACCGCTCCGGCGGACGGCCGGGGCCCTCCTGCCGGGGCGCCGCCGACGGTGGCGTGCGGGGCGCGGGATCGGGGGCACCCCGGCGGTTGAGCTGGCGAAACGGTACGGCCCCTTCCGCTTCGCTGACAGGTCACCGCAGAGCCATCCCGACCTGCAGGGCACCTTCCTGAAAGATCGTCAGCAAACTGCTGCAAGCGTTTGCGCACGCCGACTCCGTCACGCCTGCCACGGCAGCCAATCGGGGCACACCCGACACCCGCGAGGCGTTGGACCACATGAACGCGCGTAGATCGGCCGAAAGGCGTTCTTGCCGCCACGGCCACCCGGATTCGAGGATTCCTCCTGTCGGATTTGACAGGTCCATGTCGGAGCACCCTTCGGCCCGGACCCGCTTGCCCGGCGCAAGGGATCGCCCACCCAGCGATTCCCCCCACTCCCCCACCGGAGGATCCTGTGAACCTCAAGCGCCTGTCCCCCCTCGGCGGCGTCGCGAAGGGCGCACGGCTCGTCGCCGTGGCCTCCGCGCTGCTCGCCGCCTCAGCGCTTGCCGTCCCCACCTCGTCCGCGGCCACGACCGAGGACGTCCGGGCCACCACCGCCCAACTCGCCGTCACCGACCAGGCCGTACGCGGAGCCGACGTGCCCGGCACCGCGTGGTACACCGACCAGGCGACCGGGAAGATCGTCCTCACCGCCGACTCCACCGTCTCCGCCGCCGAGATCGCCAAGATCAAGAAGGCTGCCGGTGACCGCGCCGGCGCCCTGGAGATCAAGCGGACTCCCGGCACGTTCAACAAGCTCATCGCAGGCGGCCAGGCCATCTACGCCGGCGGCGGGCGCTGCTCGCTCGGCTTCAACGTCCGCAGCGGCTCGACCTACTACGCCCTGACAGCCGGTCACTGCACCAACATCGGCAGCACCTGGTACACCAACTCGGCCAACACCACGGTGCTCGGCACCCGCGCCGGCACCAGCTTCCCAACCAACGACTACGGCATCATCCGCCACTCCAATCCCTCTGCGGCGGACGGCCGGGTCTACCTCTACAACGGCAGCTACCGCGACATCACCGGCGCCGGCAACGCCTCCGTGGGCCAGTCGGTGCAGCGCAGCGGCAGCACCACAGGTCTGCACAGCGGTACGGTCACCGGTCTCAACGCGACCGTCAACTACGGCGGTGGCGACATCGTCTACGGCCTGATCCAGACCAACGTCTGCGCCGAGCCGGGTGACAGCGGCGGCGCGCTCTTCTCCGGCACCACCGCGCTCGGCCTGACCTCCGGCGGCAGCGGCAACTGCTCCAGCGGCGGCACCACGTTCTTCCAGCCGGTGACGGAGGCCCTGAGCGCGTACGGAGTAAGCGTCTTCTAGATCGGAGGGCGTGGGATCCGCGGAGTCGGCGGACTCCGCAGGTCTCCCACTCAGCACGTCGGCCGGCGGTCCCCTCGGGGGCTGCCGGCCTCACCGCTGACGTACGCGCGTCGGTCCCCGTCCGACCGAAGTACCCGGGGCCGGCACCGGGAACGTAAGACGGTTCAGGCGCGCGGTCGGGGCGGGCGCGGCCCGGCGACAGCCTCGGCGAGCAGATGCCGGCCGGCCGGGGTGGCGAGGATGCCACGCAGGGCCGTGTCCCGGACAGCTCGGGCGGGTGTCGAGCGCAGTGTCCACGCGCGCGTGGCAAGGTCGGTACGGGCGAGCACGCGCAGGGCGTCGGCGCGGCGTGCGCGGTGCCAGGCCGTGAGCGCGTCGGCCGCCGAGCGGCCGCCGTGGGCGGTCGCGTCGGGCAGAACGGCGGCGAGGGAGACGGCGTCCCGCAGGCCGAGGTTGAGTCCTTGCCCGCCGATCGGACTGCACACATGGGCGGCGTCGCCGATCAGCAGCACCCGCCGGTTCGTGTGGTGCGCGGCGAGGCGCCGTTGGGTGCGGAAGGTGCTCGTCCAGCGGCATTCGCGGACGGTCGCCGTCCATCCCCGGGCGGACGCCTCGGCGGCGAGCCCCGCCGGGCCGTCGTCGTCTCCCGGCGCGAGGCCGTGCGGCCGGTGCAGCACCACGCGGGCCCAGCCGTCGAGATGCATCGGGAGCACCACGAGAAGCCCGCGCGGCCCGCCGACCATGTGGACGCGCGTCGGGTCCAGCGAGGGCTCCTCGACCCGCAGGTCGGCGAGCTGCCACAGGCCGGCATAGGTCCGGCCGCGAAACGCCGTACCGGCGAGGGCGCGCAGTGTGCTCGACGCACCGTCGGCAGCCACCACCCAGCTGGCGCGCAGCGGGTCGAGGGCGTCGGACCGTACGGTCACGCTGTCGGCGTCCTCGTCGATCGACCGGACGGGCACCGAGCGGTGGACACGGACACCCGCGCGCTCGGCCCCCGCGGCGAGCAGTCCCTCCGTCGCGCACTGCGGGACGGTCAGGATGTACGGGTACGGGGAAGGCAGCCCTGACAGGTCGAAGCCACCGAGCCTGCGCCCCTGCGCCCACATCTCCACCGTGTCCACGCGACGGCCCAGTGGATGCAGCGCATCGGCCAGGCCGCTCGGGCTCAGGGCCTCAAGGGTCCGCGCGTGCAGATCCGTCGCCCGGGACTCCGTGACCGGACCGGGACGGCGTTCGAGCACCACCACCCCGAGCCCCGCCCGGGCAAGCAGCAGGGCAGCGCTCAGCCCGACCGGCCCCGCCCCCACGACCGCCACATCCGTGTCGACCCCCATGTCCGGCACTGTAGCCGGGACCGGTGCGGCGCATCACTCCGTATTCGGGCCCGCGAAGCCGCCGCCGACGAGCGCGTCCGTCAGGGCCATGAGCCGCTTGCGGGCGTCCGTGTCGTAGGCCTGTTCGTGGGCGCGGGCGTCCGTGAACCGGTCGAAGTAGCGGCCGGTGGTGTGCGCCAACTCGGGATCGGTGACAAGTCGTACGGTCGGCCGCACCCCCTCCTCGATCCCGGTCACCGGCGTGAGGCCGTACTCGCGCACTCCGCGGGTGTCCATCAGATGCGCGGGATGGAGGGTGTTGACGGTGACTCCGGTGCCTTCGAGCTCGGCCGCCAGCTCGAAGGTCGCCTTGATCATCGCCAGCTTGCTGCGACAGTAGGCCCGCAGCCCTTCGTACCCCTCCTCGAACATGACATCGTCGAAGTCGATGCGCTCCTGCCCGATCGAGGCGACGTTGACGACACGGGCCGGGGCCGAGGCGGTGAGCAGGGGGAGGAGCGCCCGGGTCAGCGCGTACGGCGCCAAGTGGTTGACGGCGAAACGCAGTTCGTGCCCTTGTGCGCTGACCTCCCGGCGGAGCGGCTCGGCGCCGCCCCCGGCGACCGCGTTGTTCACCAACGCGTCGAGCCGTGGCTCGGCCGTACGAATCCGGTCGGCCATCGCGCGGACCTGGTCGAGGTCGCCGAGGTCGGCGAGATAGCTCCGGACGGTGGCCTGCGGCGCCGCGGCCCGGACCTCTTCCGCCGCCGCCTCGAGCCGACCGGAATCCCTGCCGTGGAGCAGGACGGTGTAGCCCTGTCCGGCGAGCTCCAGCGCGATCCCGCGCCCCAGCCCCTGGGTCGCGCCGGTGATCAGAACAGTGGGTGCGGTAGGTGGTTTCATGACGACCATCCTGGGTGGGGCGAAGGTGCCGTGGGGAGCGGGAGCTGGTCCTGGTGTTGCCACCACCAGCCACGACACACCCATGGGCACCCTGAGGCGTGGCCGACGACCGAGGGCACCGTCTCGGGCAGTGGGGAGGTCTCCGTCTTCACGACGAAGCCGGCGAAGTCGCCGTCGGCAGGCGTCGGTTGCCGCTTCTCGGGTCGCCTCTCACGACGCCGATCGGTAGACGCGCAAGTCCCGCACCTCGTAGGACAGTTCCGTCGCCTCGGGGTCGGGCGCAGGGTGGTAGCGGCCGGCGCAGACGGAGAGGTTGACGATCAGATAGGCGTGCCAGGACGGTCCGACGCCCCGTCCGTCCGAGAAGACCTCGATGTCGTCGACCCACCACACCACCGAGCGCGCACCGAACTCGGTACGCAGCCGAACCCAGCCGCCGGGCCGGACAGCGGGGTCACGGTGGTAGTGGTATCCGCCGCGGACCCGGTTCGACAGCTCCAGGAGATCCGGGTTGTCGGGGTGGTACTCGAAGACGTCGATCTCCTGGCCGCCGTCCCGCCAGGTCCAGATCGCCGGCCAGGCGCCGTTCCCCTCCGGGAGCCGCACCCGCGCCTCCAGGACGTCACCGGCGCGGACCTCGAAGCCCTCGGGGCTTCCCTCCGTCGTCAGGAGCCCCGCGTCCCAGAGACCGTCGCGGCGCCGGGTCGCCCGGAAGAGGCCCGAGCGGCTGTAGGCGGGGTCGGCCACCAGGTGGTCCAGCTTGTTGTCCCGTGGGTTGACGGGACCGCCGTCGGGATAGGCCCAGGAGCGGCCCGCCGTCCATTGCTCCGGAGAGGCGAAGTCGGCGGTGAAGACCGGCTCGGCGGCCGGCGGACGTGTCGACATGGGCAGCTCCCCTGGTGCGCGACGGTGCGTGTGTCCCTCAGGAATCTGCCCGTGTACTCCTCCGATATCCGGAACCCCTCACTCACTGTCGTGAAGTCGTCACGGGAGGCAATGGGGTGATCGGCCATGGGGTGACGGTCGGCGGTGGGCCGTGGTGTACGAAGTCTCTGTGAACGAAAAGATCCAGGTCCCGACCGTCCGCGTGTTCATAGCGCTGGCGCCGCCCGACGGCGCGAAGGATGAACTGGCCGAGGCGCTGCGGCCCGCCTACGACGCGTACCCGACCATGCGGTGGAACCGCATCGAGGACTGGCACATCACCCTGGCATTCCTCGGAGAGGTGTCCACCGCGACCATTCCGCTCCTGCGAGAGCCGCTCGCGCACCTCGCGCAGACGCGTCGGCCCTTGCGGCTGGCGCTGCGCGGCGCCGGGTCCTTCGACGAGCGGGTGCTGTGGAGCGGGATCGACGGGGATCTCGAAGGGCTGCACCTCCTCGCCGCCGACGTCCGCGCCGTCGTCAGGGACTGCGGTGTCGCGTTCGAGGACCGACCCCTGCGCCCCCATCTGACGCTGGCGCGGGCCCGCCGCGACGATCCCGCCGGCGTGGGGCAGGTCGCCGCCGGACTCGCCTCCTTCAGCGGCCGCCCCTGGCACGCCGAACGCCTGCACCTGGTCGGCAGCAACTTCGGCCGCGGCCCGGGTCCGATCCGCTACCGGGACATCGAGGCGTGGGACTTCACGGGCGGTCGGTGACACCCCCGCGAGGGGAGGCGGCCTCGTCGGTAGGGTTCGCCTGATCGACAGCCGGGGGTGTGCGCCCCCGGGAAGGGGTGGGGTATGAGCGACACGGCTCGGAACAGCGGTTCCTGGGACATCAGCGACACGGATGGCGGCGCGCTGGCAGCACGCTGGTGGCAATGGGCGCTGTCGGCGCCCGACGACGTCAGCCCGGTCGCCGACAGGACCGGTCGACACGCGGCCTGGCAGCAGCCGGAGGACCTGTGGTTTCTGGCCGGAACCTACGGTGGCCGCGTCGTGCGGACGTGTGACGTGCCTTCCGAGCGCCCCGTCTTCTTTCCCGTGCTCAACACCCAACACACCAAGCACCACTCGCGGAAGCCGCTGACCATGGACGTGGCGGAGGCGAAGGCCTTCCTCAACGGGGTGCCGCTTCCGTTGAGGGAGTTCACCGCGCCGCTGTTCCGGGTGGGCCTGCGGATGCATCTCGCGTGGGGGATATGGGCGGGCATCGCCCCCCTGACGCCAGGACAGTACGTCCTGGAGATCAAGGGCAGCACGACCGGCGGCTTCTGGGTCGACACGACGTACCACCTCACCGCCGTACGCGGATAGCGTCAGCGATCGAGTTCCTTGTGGGCGGTCTCCGGCAGACGGAGATACACCGCCGAGGAGACCAGGCACAGGACGGCCACGTACCAGGGGAACAAGCCGGGGCGGTCCAGCTCCTTGAAGAGCGTCCCGACGTACGGTGCCGTACCGCCGAAGAGCGCGACCGTCAGCGAGTACGGAAAGCCGATCCCGGCAGCCCGCACACGGGCGGGGAACATCTCGGCGTTCACGGCCGCCGAGATCGAGGTGAAGCCGGTCAGCAGCACCATGCCCGCGCACTGCACCAGGAGGAGGGAGAGGAACGAGCCGTCGAGCGCGCGCAGCAACGGCACGCCGAGGGCCGCGAATCCGAGCCCGAAGAAGAGCAGGGACGGTTTGCGTCCGAAGCGGTCGGAGAGCAGCCCGCCGACCGGTTGCAGCAGGGCGAAGAAAGCCAGGGACAGGGTCCCGGCGAGCAGCGCGTCCGCCTTGTCGATCCCGGTGTTGAGCTCCGCGTATGTCGGCAGGTACGACGTCCATGTGTAGTAGGCGAGGGTGCCGCCGGCCGTGATGCCGCCGATGAGCAGCGAGGCGCGCGGGTGGTGGCGCAGAGCGTCGAAGAGCCCGGGCCGGGGCGCGTCGCGCTGCGCGACGCTCCGGGTCTCGTCAGCACCCCTGCGGATCCAGAAGCCGGCGAGGCTGAGCACCGCGCCGAGCAGGAAGGGAATCCGCCAGCCCCAGCCGTTCATCCGGTCCTCCCCGAGCACGCCGACGAGCAGGGCGGCGATGCCGGAGGCGGCGAGCTGTCCGGCGGAGGTGGAGACGTACTGGAAGGACGAGAGCAGGCCGCGCCTCCCGCGTCCGGCCGACTCGACGAGGAAGGTGGTCGAGGCCGCGAACTCCCCTCCCACCGACAGTCCTTGCAGCAGACGGGCGATGACGAGCACGACCGGGGCGAGGACGCCGGCGGCCGCGTACGTCGGGGTCAGACCGACCAGGAGGCTGCTGCCGCCCATCAGCAGGATGGTGGCGGTGAGCGCGGTCCGTCGGCCGCGCCGGTCCGCGACCGCGCCCATGAGGAGGCCGCCGACCGGGCGCATGAAGAAGCCGACGGCGAAGACCGCGAACGTCGACAGGAGCGGGACCAGGGAGTTCCCGGAGCTCTTGGGGAAGATCTGGTTCGCGATGTACGCGGCCAGAAAGGTGTACGCGTACCAGTCGTACCACTCGACCGCGTTGCCGACCGAGGCCGCCAGCAGCTGCCGTAACGGCCGCCGGGACGGGGGCGGGCCGGTGGGCACGGGGGTGGGGTCGAGGCTCGTCGGAGGCGTGTCTGTCATGATCACGACCTGCCCCGACCCGGCCCTGCGTACGCCTCGCTCTTTCGCCGCCAGCGCGCCCCCGGAGAGTCAGTCGACCGGCCAGGTGTGCGCCGGAGCGTTCAGATGCATGTACTCGATGTACTGGAGGGTCATCCGCCGCAGCGCCTGGTGCCGGTCCGCGTGGTCGATGTCGTGGATGTGGTGGAACATCTCGGACTGCCACACCGCACCGTTACGGCCGCTGACGCACCTCTGCTCGATCACCCCGAGCAGCGGCTCCCGCCGGGCCGCCTCCATGCCCATCCGTTCGAGCCCGCGGTCCGCCAGCGGCAGCAGTCGCCTCAGCACCAGTTCGGTCACCGGAACCTCGCCCATCCCGGGCCAGTACACGTGCGCGTCGATGCCGTGGCGCGCGGCGGCATGGAGGTTGTCCTCCGCGGCCGAGAAGGACATCCGTGACCAGACGGGCCGGTCCTCGTCGACCAGGGCCCGGGTCAGCCCGTAGTAGAAGGCACCGTTCGCCAGCACGTCGGCCACCGTGGGGCCCGCGGGCAGTACCCGGTTCTCCACCCGCAGATGCGGCACGCCGTCGACCACGGCATAGACGGGGCGGTTCCAGCGGTAGACCGTCCCGTTGTGCAGGGTGAGCTCGGACAGTCCGGGGATCCCGCCCTCGGCGAGCGTCTCCTCGGGGTCCTCGTCGTCGCACAGGGGCAGCAGTGCCGGGAAGTAGCGGGCGTTCTCCTCGAAGAGGTCGAAGACGGAGTTGATCCATCGCTCGCCGAACCAGACCCGCGGCCGTACTCCCTGCACCTTGAGCTCGTCCGGCCGGGTGTCGGTGGCCTGCTCGAAGAGCGGAATGCGCGTCTCGCGCCACAGCTCCTTGGAGAACAGGAACGGCGAGTTCGCCGCCAGGGCCACCTGCACCCCCGCCACGGCCTGCGCGGCGTTCCAGTAGTCCGCGAACTCGTCCGGCGAGACCTGGAGGTGGAACTGGGTGCTGGTGCACGCCGCCTCCGGCGTGATCGTCCCCGCATGGGTCCGCAGCTTCTCCACCCCGTCCACCGAGATCAGCAGGTCCTCACCTCGTGCGGCGAAGATCTGCTCGTTCAGCAGGTGGTACCGCGGATCCCCGGACAGCGACTCGGGGCCGGCGTCCTTCAGCTCCAGCGTCGGCAGAATGCCGATCATGACCAGATGCGCACCGATCGCCGCGGCCTTCTCCTCGGCGTGGTTGAGCGCCTCACGGATCTCCTGCTCCCAGGAGTCGGGACCGCCCGCGACCAGCCGCCGCGGCTCGATGTTGATCTCCAGGTTGAAGCGGCCAAGCTCGGTCGACCAGGTGGGATCCGCGATCGCCTCCAGGACTTCCGTACTGCGCATGGCGGGCTCGGCGGCGGCGTCCACGAGGTTCAGTTCGAGCTCCAGACCGACCTGCGGCCGCTCGAAGTCGAACCGCGACTCACGCAGCATCGTCGCGAACACGTCGAGGCACGAGTGCACCTTGTTCCGGAACCGGCGACGGTCTTCACGGGTGAACTCCAGCGCCGGGACATCACGTCCCATCGGTCCCTCCCGAGTCTCGTCGGCACGGACCCCCACCTTCAGCGTCCCACTCCGTGGGCCGCCCAACCACCGAAGCCGCGGACGGCGGGCGCCGGGCGGTACCGAAACCGCACACGTCCCACCCCGTACGACCGTGACCTGCGGGTTTCCACAGTGGCCACACGGTCGGACCGCTCGGGCGTAGGCTTCGCTCAGCATGGACACGGCGGGGCGGGGGCGGGGCGCATGACGGCTGGAACGGCGCAGAACTGGGGATCGACCCTCGATGCGGTCGTGGTGTACGCGCAGGGCGCTCTCTGCCTCCGGCTGGCCCGGGGCAGCGTGCCCCCGGGCGGCCGGGTACGGGTGACGGGACTGCCCCGCTCGCTGGACCCCGGCTCGCTGCGGGCCCGCGTCCTGGGCGCCCCCGGGGTGCGTGTCACCGAGGCCCGGATCGAGGTCGAGGCCGAGCCGCTCGGCCCCGACACACGCACGCACTCCGACGCTGACACCGACGCCGGCACGGGCACCGGCTCGCGCGACGAGTTGCGGCGCGAGGTCGATCGACTGCGCGACGCGCACGCGGCGGCGCGGGGACGCCGGGACCGGCAGCTGAGCCTCATCGAGGAGGTCCGGAGTCTGCGCCCGGTGCCGCCGCCCCGCGAGCCCGAGGATCCGCACCGCCGCACCCCGGTCGACGCATGGCTGGAACTCGCCGACTTCGTCGACGAGCGACTGTCGGGCCTGCACAGCCGCCTCGTCGAGCTGGAGCAGGCACTGCTCCAGCTCGAGCACGAACTCGCCGTCGCAGCCGACAGGCTCGCCCGCGCCTCGACCGACGCACCGCCGGCGCATGTGGAGACCACGGTCTCCGCCGTCCTGACCCTCGACGGCACCGGTGTCACGGACGAGGTGGAGGTGGAGGTGGAGTACGGAGTGCCGGGTGCCGTCTGGGTGCCTGCGTACCGTCTCACCCATCGTCAGGGCGACGGCACCGGCCGTCTGGTGCTGCGCGCCTCGGTCGCCCAGCGCACCGGCGAGGACTGGACCGGGGTACGCATCGCCCTGGCCACCGCCGACCTTCGGCGCCGCACCGACCTGCCGAAGCTCCGCTCGATCCGGATCGGACGCCGTCAGCCCGCCCCCGCGCCTTCCGGCTGGCGCGAGCCCCCGGCAGGCCTCGCCGACCTGTTCGCCGGGTACGAGGCGGCCGGCCCCCGCCCTGTCACGACCGCCGCACCGGCGGCCTCCCGGACCGGCTCCGCGTCCGGTCCCGTACCGCCTCCACCGCCACCGACGCCACAGGGCTTCGGCGGGCCGCCCTCGGCGCTCCCGGTGCCGGGCAGCGCGTACGGCTCCTCCTCCGACACGTACGGGGGCGCGATGGCCGACCAGGCCCAGCCGGCTCCCCCGCAGCTTTCCCCCTCCCGGCCGCCGGCCCCCGCCCCGCCGGGCGGCATGCCGCGTTCCCGCGGCTTCGCGGGCGCCCCGGCCCCCATGGCCCCCGCCGCCATGGCCCCGCCGGCTCCTGGCGCCGCCGCGCCGCCACCTCCTACGCCTCCGCCGGCCGGTCCTCCGCAGCCGAGCGGCGCCGAGCTGGACTACGCCGCTCTCGTCCTGAGCGGCCCCGCCGAGCCGGGCGGCCGCCGAGGGCGGCTGTTCCCCGCATCGCCCCATGACGCGGTGGCGGCCGACCATCGCCGTCGCGCCGAGGCGGTGGCAGCGCTGCCGCTGCCGGGGCATGCCGTTCGGCCCCGCGAGTCGGCGGGCTCCTTCGACCACCGCTTCGACGCCGCCGCCCGCGCCGACGTTCCGTCGGACGGCACCTGGCACACCGTCACCGTCGGGGAGATTCCGGTCGGTCTGCGCACCGAGTACCTCTGCGTGCCGTCCGTGGAGCCGACCGTCTACGCGACGCTGGTGCTCTCCAACGCCACCGACCAGGCTCTGCTGGCGGGGCCGGTGGAGGTCACCGTCGACGACGACTTCCTGCTGACCGCCGCGCTGCCCACGCTCGCCCCCGGCGGTGTCCGCCGAGTGGGGCTCGGGCCGGCCGAGGGCATCCGGGTGACCCGTCGTACGCACGTGAACGAGTCGACCGCGGGCCTGCGCAACAACGTCACCGTGCTCGACCACCGCCTCCATGTGGAGCTGGCCAACGGTCTCGCGCGGCCCGTCACCGTCGAGGTCCGCGAGCGGGTTCCGGTCGCCTCCGAACCGGACATCCGGATCGAGGAACGGGCGGACTGGACGACACCCGCCGACGGAGCCGGGACCGAGCGCCATGCCCCGGGCACCCGCGTCTGGCGGGTGGACCTGCCCGCCGGTGGCACCACCGCCCTCGACGGCGGCTACGAGATCCGTATCCCGGCCGGCAAAGCCCTGGTCGGCGGCAACCGCAGGAGCTGAGACACGCCATGTCCACGGACTCGAAGCCGACCGCCGTGCCCGTCCCCACCACCGTCCCGGTCCCCGTCACCGCCGTCACCTGTCTGGAGGACAGGGCTCACATCGAGCGCTCCGTCGTGCTCGATCTGGAGGCCGGCGTCCAGCGGCTGCGTCTCGGGCCGGTCAGCGCGCTGGCCGTCGACCGCACGCTCCACGCCGAGCTGACCGCCGATCACCCCGCGACCGTGCTCGACGTACGGATCGTCCGCAGCTGGACGCCCAGGGGGCCGCAGCCGTCTGTCGACGAGGACTCCGCCCTACGCCTCCGCGTGCACGCCCTCGAGGAGGAGCGCTTCGCCCTGATGCAGCGCCGCGACCGGCTGTACACCCGGCTCGATCTGCTCGGCCGCCTCGCCGCCGATCTGCTGCGGGAGATCGGCGAGGGCGCCGGGTCGGGCGAGTCCGAAGGTCGGCGCTGGGCCGCCGAATTGGACCGGGTGGACGCCGAGCGCGACGCGCACGGCGAGCGACTCCGCACCGTGGAGGCCCGGCTGACCGCGCTCGCCACCGAACTCGGGGCGGCGCAGCGGGCCATGACCGTCTCGGAGGAGGAGCCCGCCGAGCTGCTCGGCCATGTGGAGCTGACGGTGGAGGCCGCGGTCGCGGGGCCGGTCGGGCTGCGTCTGAGTCATCTCGTCCCGTGTGCGCTGTGGCGGCCCGCCTATCGGGCCGTGCTCGAAGGGGACTCGCTGACGCTGGAGACCGACGCGATGGTCTGGCAGCGTACCGGCGAGGACTGGTCGGACGTACGGCTGACGTTGTCGACGGCGCGGTCGGCGCTGGCCACCGAACCGCCGTCGCTCGGCGAGGACCGGCTGACGCTGAAGGACCGGACGGCGGCCGAGCGCCGCACGGTCGACGTCGAGCTGCGCGAGGAGGAGATCGGGGACCTCGGCCCTGTGCCGGTGCTCGGTCTGCCGGGGGTGGACGACGGTGGCGAGGCACGGGTCCTGAAGGCTCCCGCCGCGGTCTCCGTGCCCTCGGACGGTCGCGCCCACCGGGTGCCGCTCTCCGTCTTCACCGCGCCCACGAGCAGCGAGTACGCCTGCTCGCCCGAGGTGTCTCCGCTGGTCACGCAGGTGGTTCGGTTCGACAACCGGTCCGGCCATGTGCTGCTCGCCGGGCCCGTGGACCTGGTCCGCGGCAGCGGATTCAGCGGCCGCGGCACGCTGGACTTCACCACCCCCGGCGCCCCGGTCGAGCTCGCCTTCGGCAGCCGTGACGACCACCGGGTGGTCCGGGCGTCCGAGGAGTCCCGCGACTCCACCGGGATCACGCAGCGTACGGTCGTCACCCGCACGGTCCGGCTGCACCTGTCCCGGTTCTCCGCCCCGGGAGAGCGAGGCGAGCGGGTGGTCGTCCTCCGGGAGAGGATCCCGGTCTCCGAGGTCTCGGCGGTGGAGGTACGCCTGCGCAAGGAGGCATGCTCCCCGGCTCCTGACGTGGTCGACGCCGAAGGCATCGTCCGCTGGGACGTCGCCCTCCCGCCCGGCGGCCGCCGTACGGTCACCCTGGTCTACGAGTTGGTGGCGAGCGCCAAGGTCGCCGGGATCTGAACTCCGCCCCCGCGATCAGCGGGGCGGACCGGAGGCGCAGGAGGGGCACAGCCCCCGGTAGGTGACGTCGACGTCGGACACCGTGAAGCCGAACCGGTCCTCCTCCGGGAGGCCGGTGAGGGGGTCGCCGGTCGGGTGGACGTCGCGGACGGTGCCGCAGCCGGCGCAGACGAGGTGCTGGTGCGGCTGGTGCGCGTTCGGGTCGTACCGCTTCGCACGTCCGAGGGCGGAGACCTCCACGACCTCACCGAGCAGGACCAGTTCGCCCAGGGTGTTGTAGACCGTCGCCCGGGAGATCTCGGGCAGCCGCTCCGCCGCGCGGGCGTGCACCTCGTCGGCCGTGAGGTGGACGTGCTCGCCGTCGAGGACCTCCGCGACGACACGCCGCTGTGAGGTCATCCGCCAGCCACGACCGCGCAGCCGCTCCAGCAGGTCGCTCATAGGATTTCACCTTTCTCGGATGTATTCCGGGGCGTGAGAATCGTCGGCAATTGCGCCAGGTCCCGGACGGCTTCGGACTTCGACTGCTTGTTGCGCGGTGGTGCCCTGCGTGTTCTCTTAGCGGTGCGGTCTGCGGTGCGCGACCATACGGACGCCGAGTCGCAGTGCTCGAAACCAGAAAAGCAGACGACGTCACGAGCGAGCGGTCGGCAGACGGAAACACCGCGACAGGAAGAAGGACGGACGTGTCCGGCAGCGAAAGCGAGAACCCGGCAATCTCCTCCCCGGCCCCGACGGAGACTCGCCCCAAGACGAACCGGGACTGGTGGCCGAATCAGCTGGACCTTCAGGTCCTCCACCAGCACTCGTCCCAGTCCAATCCGATGGATGAGGATTTCGACTACGCGGCGGAGTTCGCGACCCTGGACGTCGACGCGCTGAAGCGGGACGTCATGGAGGTGATGACGACGTCGCAGGACTGGTGGCCCGCCGACTACGGCCACTACGGTCCGCTCTTCATCCGGATGAGCTGGCACGCGGCGGGAACGTACCGCATCGAGGACGGCCGGGGCGGTGGCGGCTCCGGTGCTCAGCGTTTCGCCCCGCTCAACAGCTGGCCGGACAACGCGAGCCTCGACAAGGCCCGCCGTCTGCTCTGGCCGGTCAAGCAGAAGTACGGACGGAAGATCTCCTGGGCCGATCTTCTGGTTTTCGCCGGCAACTGCGCCATGGATTCCATGGGGTTCAAGACGTTCGGGTTCGGTTTCGGGCGACCGGACATCTGGGAACCCGAGGAGATCTTCTGGGGACCCGAGGACACCTGGCTGGGAGATGAGCGCTACAGCGGTGACCGGGAATTGTCCGGTCCTTTCGGTGCCGTGCAGATGGGACTGATCTACGTCAATCCGGAGGGGCCGAACGGAAATCCGGATCCGATCGCCGCCGCCCGGGACATTCGCGAGACGTTCGCGCGTATGGCCATGAACGACGAGGAGACGGTCGCGCTCATCGTCGGCGGCCACACGTTCGGCAAGTGCCATGGCGCGGTCGATCCCGAATACATCGGTCCGGAGCCCGAGGCCGCTCCGATCGAGCAACAGGCCATCGGCTGGCACAACGCGTACGGAAGCGGCAAGGGGGTCGACACGCTCACCAGCGGTCTCGAGGGCGCATGGACCTCGGAGCCGACGAAGTGGGACAACGGGTACCTGGACAATCTCTTCCGGTACGAGTGGGAGCTGACGACGAGCCCGGCGGGCGCGCACCAGTGGACTCCCACGGATCCCTCGGCCCAGGGCACGGTGCCCGATGCCCATGATCCGTCGAAGCGGCACGCTCCCATGATGCTGACGACGGACCTCTCGCTGAAGCTGGATCCCGTCTACGGTCCGATCTCCAAGAGCTTCCACGAGAACCCGGAGCGGCTCGCGGAGGCGTTCGCCAAGGCGTGGTACAAGCTGCTGCACCGTGACATGGGGCCCGTCTCGCGCTATCTCGGCCCGTGGATTCCCGAGCCGCAGCTGTGGCAGGACCCGGTCCCCGCGGTCGATCACCCGCTGGTCGGGGACGCGGAGATCGCCGATCTCAAGAGGAGGATCCTCGCCTCGGACCTGTCCGTCTCCCAGCTGGTCACCGCCGCCTGGGCGTCGGCGGCGAGCTTCCGTGGCACCGACAAGCGCGGCGGGGCCAACGGGGCACGGATCCGGCTTGCTCCGCAGAAGGACTGGGAGGTCAACGATCTGCCCGAGGTGGCCGACGTCGTGCGGACCCTCGATCAGATCCGGCAGGCGTTCAACGACTCCCAGGCCGGCGGAGTGAAGGTCTCGCTCGCCGACCTGATCGTCCTGGGCGGCTGCGCGGCCGTCGAGCAGGCCGCGAAGAACGCCGGGCATGCCATCACGGTCCCGTTCTCGCCGGGGCGTACGGATGCCTCGCAGGAGCAGACCGACGTGGAGGCGTTCGCCGTGCTCGAACCGAGGGCGGACGCGTTTCGCAACTACCTCCGGGCGGGAGAGAAGCTGCCGCCGGAGACGCTCCTGCTGGACCGCGCCAACCTGCTGACGCTGACCGCGCCCGAGATGACGGTTCTGATCGGCGGGATGCGAGCCCTGAACACCGGCTTCAAGCAGTCCCGGCACGGCGTGTTCACCGACCGGCCGGAGACGCTGACCACCGACTTCTTCGTGAACCTGCTCGACATGGACACCGAGTGGAAGGCGTCGACCGCGACGGAGAACGTGTTCGAAGGCCGGAATCGCGCCACGGGCGACGTCAAGTGGACCGCCACCGCCGTCGATCTCGTCTTCGGTTCGAACTCTCAGCTCCGAGCCATCGCGGAGGTGTACGCCTCGGAGGACGCGGGAGAGAAGCTCGTGCGTGACTTCGTGGCGGCGTGGGACAAGGTGATGAACCTCGATCGGTTCGACCTGTCCTGACTCCGGTGTCCCGGTCGGCCGTTCCGGCGGCCGACCGGGCCTCAGCCCGGGACCGGGCGCAGCTCTCTGCGTCGGAGGACAAGCCCGCACCCCGCACCCCATGACCGAGGACGCGGCCAGAGCGCCTCTCCGCTTCGGCGAGACCGCCGTCATGGTCGACTTCGCGGAGGACGCTCTCGGGGCGACGGCCTGCCGGGGTGCACTGATGGTCCACAACCCCGCTGCCGAGCAGGCGCCTGTCAGGTAAGTTCCTTCTGTGCACGCCGAGTTGATCTCTTGATGCGCAAGTGACAGGGGGAGGCGCGAGCGCCATGGGCGGGAGACTGTACGGTCAGCAGGCTCTGCAGGAGGGGTTCGTCCCGCGACTGGTGGGGCTGCATCACAAGGACGGGTACCTGGTCCCCTTCGCCTATCCCAAGGGCGCGCCGGTCGTCCGGATCGTCGGCGGACGGGGAAGCGGCAAGACCGCCCTGCTGGGCGCCGTCCATGACGCGTACAACGGCCGGGTGCCGCTCGCCCGGGTCGACCTCGGGGCTCCGGGATTCGGTGAGCCCGGCATCGCGGACGGCGACGACGACGTCCCCAACGCCTCCCGCATCACGCACCTGCTCTATCTCCTCGCGTACAAACTCGGTCTGGAAGTACGGCACTTCGGCAGACCGATGGCCTTCCCTCGGCTGTCGCTGGGGCTCCTCGTCGTCACCGCCTGGCGCCCGCTGAACAGCGGCGAGAACGATGTGCGACCGCCCGACCTGCGTCGGGCGGAAGCGGATCTGCGTACGCTCATCACCGCCGAGGACCCCGACGTACGCCGCCGCAGGGAGAGCCTCGGCCGCTGGTTCGACCTCGTCACGGACAACCTCCCGCTGGTGCTGTCCGCCGTCCCCGGCCTGGACACCATCGCCGGGATCGTCCTCGACGCCGCCCGGGCGCAGCTCGTCAAGAGCGAACCGGACAAGGGCGCGCTCGCCTGGTGGGGCGGCCGGCTGCATCGCTCCCAGGGCTACCAGGGCGACTCGCTGCAGCGGCTCTTCCAGTTCGTCCGCGGCTTCCGCAGGCTCGACGACCGCAGACGCGCCGCCGAGGAACACCTCGTCGCCGCCCTCCTCGACGACATCGACGCCAACTACGGCACACTGCGCAGGCTCAACAAGAAGCCCCGACCGCTCCTGCTCCTCGACAATGCCCACACCGACGTCGGACGCGCGTTCCTCGACCTCCTCGACGCCGGACACGGCGGCGACACGACGGGGAAGGCCCCGACGCGGCCCGTCGCCCTCGCCACCCTGCTCGGCAGGGGCCACGGGTACCCGCCGCTGGGCGAGGTCGGCGGCGACGCCGTACCGCAGGCGCGGCCCCTGGTGCTGAGCGTCCCCGACATCGAACCTGCCCACATCGCGGAGATGCTCAGCCTCGTCGACTACCCCGACCACCTGCCCCGCGTCGTCGCCCGCTACAGCGGCGGCCGGGCGGCGAGCGCCCGGATCCTGGCGGACGCGGCCGTGCGCCGTGTCGAGGACGTGGGCACGATACGCGGCGGGGAACTCCTCGACGAGGCCGCACCCGCGCTCCTCGCCAAGCTGCTGCCCGATCCGGTGATGCGGGAGCGCCTGGTGCTGCTGTCCGCCGCGGCCGACGCGGGCACCCGTCGCGGACTGTGGACCTTCTCCCATCCCGAGGACCACTCCGAGGAGATGGTCGCCGTCCGCGTCCGCGAGGCCGACGACTACCGGACCCGCTCCTGCCTCGACGGCGACCGCGCCCTCGATCTGCTGCTGCGGCACCGCCTCACCGCCACCGTCACCCACGAGCGCTGGCGCGACACCCACCTGCGGCTGCGCTCCCTGTGCGACCCGCGCAGTGACACCTATCTGCACCACACGCTCGCCCTGGGCCGGATCGAGGAGGTGGTCAGCGTCCTGCACCACCGGTTCACCGTCGCCCCGCCCGGCGCATGGCTGACCTCGCTCAACCTGATCTGCGCCGCACCGCATCCCCGCGAGGGCTACGAGCCCCCGGCCGGGAGCCCCACCCTGTCGTGCACGGCCTGCGGCAGCGACGCCCCCGGCCCGCACCACGATGCCGTCGCCTCCCTGGTGCCCCTGCTGTGGCGGCTGTCCGACCCGCTCACCCTCGCCCCGCGCGAGGACGAGCTCACCACCGTCCGCATCGCGCTGGAGACCCTGTACGGCAACAAGGCCGCGCACGCCGCCTACCGCGAGGCGTCCGCCGCCTGGCCGGCCCGTCTGCGGGCCGGAGCACAGGCTCCCGACCTGCCCGTTCAGGAAGGTGCCGCGTCATGACGTCGTTCATCTCGAGACTCCCCGGCGGACCTCTCACCAAGGCGGCCGCTCTCGTCCTCGCCCTGGCCCTGCTCGGCGCCGCCGTGTGGGCCGGCATCGTCGTCCTCGGACCGGATCCGGCCTGCGGAAAGGGCATCGAGGAACGGGGCCCCGAAGGCTCCCGGGAATGCACGGGCGTCACCGACGGCAGTTTCGTCTTCGCGGACAACCTCAAGGAGGTCAGCGCACGGATCAAGGCGGAGAACGAGCGGATCAAGGGCGAACCGCACGTGTCCGTCGCCGTGATGCTGCCGATGGCACCGGCGCAGACCTTCGAGCAGCAGAAGACGCTCCACGAGGTGCAGGGCGCGTACCTCGCCCAGCACCGCGCCAACCACGACTCCAACAGCAAGAAGCCCGCGATACGGCTCCTGCTCGCCAACCCCGGTCGCAGTCATACACATTGGCGACCCGTCGCCGAACAGCTCGGCACCATGTCGGAGTCCACGACCGACAACCTCCGGGCCGTGATCGGCTTCGACGTCTCCACCGCCACCACCCAGGCCGCCATCGCCTACCTCACCCGAGAGCGCGGCATCCCCGTCGTCGGCGGCCCCATCACCGCCGACGACTCCGGCAACAGCGCCGAACGCCCCGACGCGTACCCGGGCCTCGCGCGGGTCGTGCCCACGACCACCGACCAGGCCAAGGCCCTGTCCCACTTCAACAAGGGCATCGATCCCAAGCACACCCTGGTCGTCGAGGACATCCGCACCGGCGACAACTACGTCGACGCGCTCAAGCGGGCCTTCGCCGAACGGACCCTCGGATCGCCCCGCGCGCCCGAGCAGTTCCGCGCGCCCGAGGAGTTCCACGAGGAAGGCACCACCGCCAACGCCTTCGACCAGATGGTCGACACGATCTGCACCTCGGCGGCCAAGGTCATCTACTTCGCCGGACGCCCCGTCCAGCTGCGGCAGTTCGTCAACGAACTGGGCAACCGGGGCTGCGCCGAGAAGAAGTACACCGTCATCACCGGCTCCGGCGCCTCCACCCTCTCCTCCGACAAGCTGCTCGACTGGGACGCCTTCCGCAAGGGCGTGACCCTCCAGTACGCCGCCGTCGCCCACCCCGAGGCGTGGACCGACCGCAAGGCGCCCGCCACGGGAGGCTCCGCCGCCGCCTTCCGCACCCTGGCCGAACTCGCCACCAGCAAAGAGGTCGGAAACATCGGCCCGGTGGAACTCACCGACTCGCGGACCATCACGTTCTACGACGCCGGTCTCACCGCGATCACCGCCATCCGGATGCGCGACGACGGCGACCCCGTCATCCCCACGCTCGGCCGCATCAGCGACTCATGGCTGCGGCTGCACGGCATGGGCAAGGTCGACGGCGCGAGCGGCTGGATCTGCCTGGACAACTACGGCAACCCGTACAACAAGGCGGTCTCCGTGGTGGAACTCGCCCCCGACGCACCGGGCCGCATCCGGTTCGTCGGCCTCGCCTGGCCGACGGGCCGCCCCACCCCGGCGGACTGCACCGCGAGCCGCACCTGACGCACCTGACGCACCACGAACGTCGCGTAGATCTCGCGGATCTCGGTCAAGAACTCGCCGGCGTGCTCGGAGCGATCGGGTTCCCCAACCACCGCGTCCTGGCCGGTACTCGCTCCCCGCGCATCACCAGGGACGCGGGCCCCACCACCGTGCCGGCCGCCAGCGAGGCACCGGGCAGCGCGATGGAGTGCGGCCCCAGCGTGGCTCCCGCGTCCAGTCGGATCTGGTCCAGCTGCAACACCCGGTCGTGGAAGACGTGCGTCTGCACCACGCAACCGCGGTTGACCGAGGCTCCGTCCCCGATACGGACCAGGTCGGTCTCGGGCAGCCAGTGGGTCTCGCACCACACGCCGCGGCCGATCCGGGCGCCGAGCGAGCGCAGCCACAGGTTGAGGAACGGCGTACCGAGCAGCAGCCGGCCGAGCCAGGGCATGGCCAGTTCCTCGACAAAGGTGTCATAGAGCTCGTTCCGCCAGACGAAGGAACTCCACAGTGGGTGGCGGCCTGTCCTGAACCGCCCCACCACAAGCCATTTCGCAGCAGTGGTGGCCAGACAGGCGAGTATGCCCGCGCACAGCAGCACCACTCCCGCCAGGGCCGCGGCCACCAGCAGCCCGTAGCGTACGGCGAGCACCTGGAGTGCTACTGCGGCCAGGCTGCCGATGAAGGCCGTACCCAT
Organism: Streptomyces sp. NPDC039609; assembly: GCF_055596705.1. Taxonomy (NCBI): domain Bacteria; kingdom Bacillati; phylum Actinomycetota; class Actinomycetes; order Kitasatosporales; family Streptomycetaceae; genus Streptomyces; species Streptomyces sp. NPDC039609. Next base: position 590,430 of record NZ_JBVIUJ010000001.1, on the reverse strand, counting down.
GATCGGTACAAGCCGGCACGCCTCCACGGCTGCCCGGGCGAGCACCAGTCTCCGCGGCGGGGCCCAGGTCCGACCAGGATCCCCTTTCTCCCGTACCCGGGGCCATGAGAAGCCTGGTCTGCCCAGCCAGGACGATCCGGGTTCGGCATGCGCGGGGACGTCCGAGAGCACCCCGACCAGGGCGTCTTGGGGAAGCTCCCGGCCCGGTCTCACGATCCCGGAGTTGCCGACGAAAGCACGCCGCCCGACGCAGGAAGAGTCGAGCCGGAGCCAGCCGCCACGCAGCTCGAACGGCGCCACCAGGGTGTTATCGGCAAGGAACGCCTGGTCGCCTACCCGCATCAGTCCCGGCAGCCCCAGCACGGTGGAGACCTCCGCCTGCCGCCCGACCCTGGCCCCGAGCAGTCGCAGCCACAACGGCGTCAGCAGGCCCGCGTAGAAAGGGAAGAGCGAGGTCCGGGCCATACCCATGAGCCGTGAGACCAACCAGGCGCACCAGGTGACCCTGCCACACGTGGGATGGTACCCGGGAGTCAGAACTCGGCCCGCGAGCCGCACCAGCACGACGGTCAGCGTCGCATAGCAGCCCATCGCCAGCAGGACGAGCAGCGGGGTCAGCAGCAGCAGGTCGAGCATGACGGCGCCGAGGCCAGGTTCGTCGCCCACGAGACGGTTCAGGACCAGCAGCGCCGGTAGGGAGGCCGCCAGGGGCAGCAGCCCCAGGGCCGACAAGGCCGCACTGTAGGCCAGTTCCCAGCGCCGCGAGCGTCGCCGGACCGGCTGCGGCCAGTCGTGGCCCGCGCGCGGGGCAGCGGATATCCGCCGTGCCGGTGAGCCGTACCACCGCTCATCCGCAGGTACTTCGCCATCCACACAGCTGCCGGGTGCGACATCCGCTCCGCTGCCCACCTTGGCACCGGGCATCAGCATGCTGCGGGCGCCCACTCGGGCGCCGTCCCCGATCTCGACCCGGCCCAGATGGAGCACATCGCCGTCCAGCCACCAGCCGGCCGCGTCCACCTCGGGCTCCAGAACACATCCGGAGCCGAAACGGGCCATCCCGGTCACCGGCGGCATGGCGTGCAGATCCACGCTCTGCCCCACCGCGCAGCCCAACGCCTTGGCGTAGCGGGCAGCCCAGTGAGTGCCGAGCAGTGAGGCCATACCGAGTACGGTCCCCATTCGTTCAGCCGCCCACAACCGCAGGTGCACCGAGCCGCCACGGGGGTGCGTACCGGGTCGGAACCCGGCGGTGAGCAATCGGCCGACGGCCGCCCCGATCACGACGCGGCCGGGGGCGCTGAACAGAGCCAGCCAGCCCGCAGCGATCAGCCACCATGAGCTCCGTGGGACCCAGGGCCGCGGACCGAGGAGATTGTCCAGCACGGCCAGTACGACCAGCAGCCGTATCCCGACGACAGCGCACAGCACGGTCACCACCACGAGCTGCACCGCGCCGGTCCAGCGGGGGGTGGGCAGGATCGTGCGCCCGACCTCGCCGCCGGCCTCCAGTTCATCCAGCCGTGCGGCGAGGTCCTGCAGCCGGGGACACTGGTAGACATCGGTGACGGAAACCCCGGGGACGCGTTCGCGCAGTGTCGACACCAGCTGCGCGACGGACAGGCTGGTGCCGCCGAGAGCGAAGAACTCGCTCTCCTCCTCGGGGCGGAGTCCGAGCAGGCTCTCCCAGCGGTCGGCCAGCCATCCTGCGGTGCCGGTCGGCCCTGGGGCCGCCCCCGGAGCGGTGCCTGTTGACGTGGCATGCCGCTCAAGCAGCGGCCAGGGCAGGGCGTCACGGTCGACCTTGCCGGACGTGCCGGTGGGAAGACCGTCGACGACAGCCAGCAGGGGGACCAGCGGCTGGGGCAGCCGGGCGAGCAGCAGGACCCTGGCGGCAGCGGTATCGAAGTGCCGGCGGCCGTCCCCCTGCAGGACCACGTATCCAACCAGGACCTGGCCGCCCGCCCGAGTGGCCCGTATGGCGGCCGCGGCGGCACATACCCCGGGCAGCGACTGGAGCGCGGCATCGATCTCGCCGAGTTCCACACGGCGGCCGGACAGCTTCACCTGCTCGTCCGCCCTCCCCACGTACACCAGTCCCAGAGGGTCGGCGCGAACCAGGTCGCCGCTGCGATAGGCGCGGAGGCTGCACAGAAAAGGGTGCGGCTGGAACTTCTCGGCGTCCTTGGCAGGATCCAGGTAACGGGCTGTCCCGACCCCGCCAATCACGAGCTCTCCGATCTCGCCCGAGGCCACGGGCTGGTTGTCCGGGCCCACGACGGCCAGTTCGCAGCCCGCCAACGGTGCGCCGATGCGCACGGGCTCACCGGGGACCAGCCGGGCGGCGCAGGCCACCACGGTGGTCTCCGTGGGACCGTAGGTGTTCCACAGCTCGCGCTGTGGAGCGGCGAGCCGGTCGACCAGTTCGGCGGGGCACGCCTCTCCGCCCAGGACGAGCAGCCGCACTCTCGTGAGGCATTCGGCCGGCCACAGGGCGGCCAGGGTCGGAACGGTGGAGACGACAGTGACACCGCGCTCCAGCAGCCACGGCCCCAGATCGGCACCGGCTCTGACCAGCGAGCGCGGTGCCGGAACCAGACAGGCGCCGTGGCGCCATGCGAGCCACATCTCCTCGCAGGAGGCATCGAAGGCGACGGACAGCCCGGCCAGCACCCGGTCCCCCGGTCCCAGCGGTCGGTGCCGGAGGAACAGCTGTGCCTCCGCGTCCACAAAGGCAGCAGCCGAGCGGTGCGTCACGGCCACGCCCTTGGGGCGGCCCGAGGTACCGGAGGTGAAAATGACCCAGGCGTCGTCGGCCGGCCGCGGCTGACCCGCCTGGCCGCACGGCACGCGGCCGGGGACCGGACGGACGGTCCCGCTTTCGCCGATGACGACGCAGACCTCCGCGTCGGCCCAGACGACCGCGGCACGCCGGTCCGGGTCCTCAGCGTCCACAGGGACATAGGACGCGCCCGCGCGGAGCACCGTGAGCACGGCGGTGTAGAGGTCCACGGTTCCGGACGGCACCTGGACTCCGACCCGGTCCCCCACGCCGACACCGAGCACAGCGAGGTCACGTGCCAGCAGGCCGGCCCGGTCCCACAGCTCGCGATAGCTGAGGACCAGGCCGTCTGCGTCGAGCGCGGGTGCGTCGGGGTACCCCCGAACGGACGCCTCCAGGATGTCGAGCAGGGTGCGCGGGGGCATGGCCGGCGCGGCGGCCCAGACCGCGCCCAGCCAGTTTCGCTCGCGCTCCGGGGAGCCCTCCTTGCCGTACCCGTTGGCAGGTTGAGATGGCCGTCCGCCCGGGCCGGGCCGCGGATGTTCCCGGTGAGTCCAAGCCGGCTCCTGAGGCGAGTCGGTCATCCGGATTCCTTACGGGGGCTCGATGCGCTCTGCGAACACACGCGGCGGGCGCGGGGAGGATGCGGGACTCACGGGCGGAAAGGGCCATGGGGCGGCGCTGCACCGAGCGGGACGGCCCCCAGCCGCGCGGGCACTGCGGCGCCGCAGTCCCTCTCAGGTCCAACGGCCCCATACGAACACACGCCTTGCGGGTCCGCATCCTGTGCGCGCGGAGGTGGCGGGGCATGTCCCGTCGGGTGGTGTGACTGGGGACGCCCCTCAGCCCACGCGCGTCCTGGGCAGGTGCATCGTTTGCGTGAACCTGACCTCAGGTTGTCCCCAGAAGAGCCACTGCCCATTCCCGGCGATGCCCGGGCCGGCCGCTTCTCCCCGCCTACGGGGTACGGCGCGTGTCCTCGACGGCGGGCCCGTGAGTCTCACCGGGGTGCGCGGCGTGGTCGGTTCGCGCCCGACGCGGGTCCCGCCAGGCCGTGCAGCAGCAGGGCGGTAAGGGTGTCGACGACCTCCTCGTCGGTTGCCTGCGGGCCGTCCTCTCGTGCCGTGATGACCGCGAACCCGAGCATCGAGACCATCGCCCCCATGGCCGCGGCGACCAGCGCCGGGTCGCCCGGAAGCTGGTGGCCTCGCCCGCGGAGCCACTCCAGGTGCTCGCGGAGGGTCGCCGTCTCCTCGGCCAGACTCGCCCATGCGCGGCCCTCGCCGGGCGGGCCGGCGAAGGTGGTCTGCATCAGGGCCACGACCACCGGCAGGTGGTCGCGCACGACCCGCCAGGTGACGGCGAGATGGGCGCGCAGCTGGTCGGGGTCCGTCAGATCGTGGTCGACCGGATGGCCGCCCGCGCCGATCTCGGTGTCGGCCTGTGCGTTCAGATCCTGCATCAGGGCTTGGAGCAGGGCGTTCTTGTCCGCGAAGTGGGCGTAGAAGGAGCCGGTGGCGCGCCCTGCCTCGCGGGTGATGTCGGTGATCTTCGTGTCGAGATAGCCGCGCTCGGCGAACAGCCGCCGGGCCGCGTCCTTCAGCGCCGCCTCGGTCTCGGCGGCCTTCTCCTTGCGTACGCCCATCACGTGAGTCCTCTCGTCGGGCTTGACGTGCGTCAGTCCCCTGCCTCATTGTGAACCACAGTTCGATGAACATGGATTCATTGAATATCGATTCAGGGGGTTGGGATGAACGTCATGGTGATCGGCGGCGGAGTGGCGGGCGCGGCAAGTGCCCTGGCGCTACGACGACTTGGCGTGGAGGTCACGGTGTACGAGGCGTACGCCGAACCGGCGGGCCAGGTGGGCTCGTTCCTGAGCCTGGCGTCCAACGGTCTGCGCGTGCTGCGCTCCCTCGGCGTGCTGGACCGGGTGCAGCGCGCCGGGATCGACGTGCCCGGCCAGCGCATGTGGTCGAGCTCGGGCAAGTTGCTGGGAGACGTTCCGCGAGGCCGGCTCAGCGGCGACGCGCTGCACAGCGTGACCCTCATGCGGGGCGACCTGGTCGAGGCGCTGCGCGCGGAGGCCCTGGCGGCCGGAGCCGCCATTGTCACGGGTGAGCGCCTGGTGGATACGGCCACCACCGAGAAGGGCGTACGGGCGGTCTTCGCGAGCGGCCGTACGGAGGAGGCGACGCTGCTCATCGGCGCGGACGGCATCTGGTCGGCCACTCGGTCGCTGCTCGACCCGCAGGCGCCCACTCCCGAGTACGCCGGCCTCTACAGCATCTCGGGCATCGCCGAGGGCATCGAGACCGAACCCGGCTTCTTCAACATGACGTTCGCCCGGAACGGCGCCTTCATCCACCTCGCCGCCCCCGACGGGAAGGTCTGGTGGTCGGCCCAGGTCTCGTGTCCCGCGCAGCCGGAGTTCGGCCTCACCGAGGAGGAGTGGCTTCGCCGCCTCACCGGGCTCTACCGGCACGAGCAGGTGCCGTCCGCGATCCTCGCGGCGACCGTCGAACTGCACCGCCCCACCCTGATGCACAGGCTCGGCGCGGTCCCGGTCCGCCACAACGACCGCATCGCGCTGCTCGGCGACGCCGGACACCCCGTCGGCGCGGGTCAAGGCGCGTCGATGGCCTTGGAGGACGCACTGGTCCTGGCCCGGTCACTGGCCACGGAACCCTCGGTGTCCGCCGCCCTCTCGGCCTACGACGCCGCCCGCTCGGACCGCATCGCCAAGATGGTCAAGGCGGCCTCGGACAACCGTGACGCCAAGACGGCCGGCCCGCTGGCGCGGAGGATGCGCGACCTGGTGGTGCCGGTGGCGGTCCCGCTCTTCTTCGAAAGGGCCACGGCCTGGCTCTACACCCACGACTGCGGCGAACTGCCCACCAGCCGAACGGATGGAGACCTCCCGGCCCGTCGCTCACGACTCTGAGGGACCGCGGCACCGCGTGCGCCTCACCCAGGAGTCGTTCGGCCCCGACAGTCCCACCCGACGCTTCGACGCCGTGGACTGCCCGGGCACGCGCGCGGTGCCGCCGCCGGGCCGGCCTGCCCCGGTGGCGCCGCCCGACCGCAGGTGTCAGGCCCCGAGTCCGGCGAAGAAGGCGCGGACGTCGGTGACGAACTCCTCCGGCTGCTCCAGCGCGAGGAAGTTGCCCCCGCGCTCCAGCTCGCTCCAGTGGGTGATGTGGTGATCCCGCTCGGCGAAGCGGCGGATGGCGACATCCGTGCCCAGGGCGACGGCCACGCCGGTCGGGACGGTGCCGCGCGCCTTCGGGGCCCAGGCGCTCGCGTCGTGGCCCGCTTCGTAGTAGAGGTTCGCCGAGGAGCCGGCCGTACCGCTGAACCAGTAGACGCTGACGTTCGTCAGCAGACGGTCGCGGCCCACGGCGTCCTCGGGGAGCTCAGCGGCAGGGTCCGTCCACTCCTTGAACTTCTCCACGATCCAGGCGAGTTGGCCGACAGGCGAGTCGTGCAGCCCGTAGGCGAGGGTCTGCGGGCGAGTGGACTGGATGGCGTTGAAGCCCATCTTGTCCTGCTGGAAGTTCTCCAGCCGGGCCAGTCGCTCCTGCTCGGGTCCGGTCAGCCCCTCGAACTCTGCAGGGTCCCCGGAGGGGAAGGTGATGAGGCCGTTCACGTGGACGCCGACGACCTTGTCCGGTGCCTGGCGCCCCATCTCGGCGGCGATCCAGGCGCCGCCGCCCGTGCCCTGAACGCCGTAGGAGTCGTAGCCGAGCCGGCCCATGAGCTCCACGAACGCGCCTGCGATGCGGCCGGTGTTCCAGCCGGCCTCGCCGAGCGGACCGGAGAAGCCCGTGCCGGGCGTGGAGGTCACGATGACATGGAAGTCCTGCGTCAGCGGTCGGATGACATCGACGAACTGCATGAACGAGCAGGGCCAGTCGTGCACCAGGAGCAGCGGGACAGCCGCCTCGTCGTGCGAACGGACGTGCAGGAAGTGGATGTTCTGGCCGTCGATCTCGGTGGTGAACTGGGGGAACTCGTTGAGCTCCGCCTCCGCCTTGCGCCAGTCGAAGCCGTCGGCCCAGTACGCGGCCAGAGCCTTGAGGTAGTCGGTGGGCACACCCCTGCTCCAGCCGGTGCCGGGGATCTCACTGCCCCAGCGTGTCCGCGCCAGCCGATCGCGCAGATCGTCGAGCTCCTCCTGCGCGATGTCGATGCGGTACGGGTGGATCCGGGCGCCGGTGTTGCTGTTGGTCTCCATGGCTAGAACGGTATTCTGCCTATAGGCACGCTGCCTTCCTAATAACACTGCAGGCTTGGTTTCATGCTCGACACTTCCGCGCGTCTGCTGCGTCTGCTCTCCCTGTTGCAAACCCCGCGAGCCTGGCCGGGATCCGAACTGGCGGAGCGCCTTGGCGTGAGCGGACGAACCATCCGCAACGACATCGACCGGCTGCGCGAACTCGGCTATCCCGTGGACGCGACGCGCGGAGCCACCGGCGGCTACCGGCTGGGCGCCGGGGCGGCGATGCCCCCGCTGCTCCTCGACGACGAGGAGGCCGTCGCGGTGACGATCGCGCTGCGTATCGCTGCGCGGGGCGCCGTCCCCGGCACAGCGGAGACCTCGCTCCAGGCACTGGCCAAGGTCGAGCAGGTGCTGCCCTCACGGCTGCGCCGACGGGTGCGGACACTCCAGGCGTACACCGTGGCCGTGCCGGCCGACCGTCCGGCCCCGGCCGTCTCCGCGGACGTACTGACGACCCTGGTATCCGCCTGCCGTGACCAGGAACGGCTGCGCTTCGACTACCTGGACCACGCCGGCCGGCCCAGCCGCCGCGTCGCGGAGCCGTATCGGGCAGTGAACTGGGGACAGCGCTGGTACCTGGTGGCGTGGGATGTCGAGCGGGAGGACTGGCGGACCTTCAGGGTCGACCGGATCCGGCCCCGCACCCCGACCGGACCGCGCTTCGCCCCTCGCGAACCGCCCGGCGGGGACATCGCGGCGTACGTCTCCCGTCGTGTGTCCGGCGCCGCCTGGCGCCACCACGCACAGGTGACCGTCCATGCCCCGGCGGCGGCGGTGGTCGAACGGATCAACCCCGCGGTCGGCACGGTCGAGGCGATCGACGCCGATAGGTGCCTCCTGATCACCGGCGCGGACACCGTGCAGACCCTCGCCCTCCACCTGGGCATGCTCGACTTCGACTTCGACGTCACCGAGCCCGCGGAACTGGTGGACCACCTGCGCCGTCTCGCGGACCGCTACGGCCGCGCGACACCACCTGTCAACTGAGGCCGAGGCACTCTTCGTCCGCGTGTTCCGGACAGGGCGACGCCCGGGAGCAGAAGGGCCACGACGGCAAGGTGACCCCACGGCGCCGGGTCGTGGGAAGGCTACGAGCCCTCCGCCAGTCCCTCCCAGTGGTCGGCGAGCGCCTGGAGCGTGGCGACGAGTGGTGCGCGCTCCGCCTCGCCGAAGGACTCCAGGAGGATCTTGTCGAGCGACCGGGTACGGTCGTTGGCCTCGCGCAGGGTCTCACGACCCGCGTCGGTGAGGTAGAGCAGCTTGCGGCGGCCGTCGGAGGCCGCGGTGCGGCGGTCGAGCAGGCCGCGGTTCTCCAGCCTGCGGGCCACGTCGGCCATGGTGGACGTGTCCAGGGAGACGGCGGCGGCCATGGAGCGCTGATCCCGGCCGGGGTTGGCCTCCACGGTCTGCAGCACCGCGAACTGGGGGCCCGTCAGTACCGGGTCCACCTCGCGTGCCCACACCGCGAGATACGCCTGGTAGAGGCGGCGGACCTGATAGCCGGGTGCGGCTGTCAGGGCAGCGGGAATCTCCGGGGTGGTCTCGGCGGGCGGAGTCTGGTCGGCCATGGGGCCTACTTAAGCACGCACGGCCGACGCAGAGCGAGGGCGGGTGACGGCGCATATTGTGGTCGTCGCAGGGGGTGACGCGTGGGAGCACCCGCGCCCTCAGAGACCAGAATCGGGATGGATCGACCCCGGACGGTCGGCCAGCCGGAGACCGCTGCCCCCTCCCTTCATCGCGATGATCTCGGCCGCGATGGACACGGCGGTCTCCTCCGGGGTCCGGGCGCCCAGGTCCAGGCCGATCGGGCTGCACAGTCGCTTCAGTTCGGCCTCGGTCAGTCCTGCCTCCGTGAGCCGGTTCCACCTGTCCTGGTGGGTGCGCCGGGAGCCCATCGCCCCGATGTAGCCGACGTCCGGCAGGCGCAGCGCGACCTCGAGCAGCGGGACGTCGAACCTGGGGTCATGGGTCAGCACGCAGAGCACGGTTCTCGCGTCGATCCGCCCGGCGTCCGCCTCGGCGCGGAGATACCGGTGCGGCCACGCCACGACGACCTCGTCCGCGCCGGGGAACCGGGCCTGGGTGGCGAACACCGGGCGCGCGTCGCACACGGTGACCCGGTGGCCGAGAAGCGATCCCGTACGCGCGAGGGCCGCCGCGAAGTCGATGGCGCCGAACACGATCATCCGGGGCGGTGGCGCGAAGGACTCGACGAACACCCGCAGACCCGCGCCCGGGACGTCCGGCTCTCCGTCACGGCACGCTCCGTCCGCGCCGTAGCGCAGCACAGTGGATCGGCCGGCGTCCAGCAGACCGCGGGCGTCATGGCGTACGAGACGGTCCAGACGCTCCGAGCCGGTGCCGCCCGCCGCCCGGTCCGGGCGGACGACCATGCGGCGGCCGAGGCGTTCCGGCGGCCCGGCGATCACGGTCGCCACCGCGACCGGCCGTCCGGCCCGTACCGTCTCGGCCACCTCACCCAGCTGCGGAAACGTAGCTGGGTCGATCCTCTCCACGAACACGTCGAAGGTGCCGCCGCAGGTCAGCCCGACCGCGAAGGCGTCGCTGTCGGCCACTCCGTACCGCTGGAGCACCGGACGCGCCCCGATGAGCGCCTCCCGGCCCAACTCGTAGACGGCGCTTTCGACACAGCCGCCCGAGACGCTGCCGACCGCCTCGCCCCCGGGGCCCACCAGCATCGAAGCGCCCGGCCGGCGCGGGGCCGAGGAGTGGGTGGCCACCACGGTGGCCAGCGCCGCTGCCTTGCCCTCGGCCCACCAGGACATCAGCGGGTCCATCACGTCACGCATGAGCCGCTCCTCCCACGCCGGCCGAATCGACGGTGCGCTCCGCTCACGGCTGGGCCACTGCGACCCGCCCGCCGAGCAGGCTGCCGGCACCCGGCACGACGGGGGGCAGGCCGAGCTCCGTCAGGATGCGGAACGCCGTCGACGTGGCCGCCGACAGCACGGGCAGCCCCGCTTCGTCCTCGACCGGCTGGATCGACGCGAGGGACGGCATCTGTACGCACGCCGACAGCACCAGGGCGTCGGCCCGGCGCAGGTCGAGGCGTCGCCAGTGCTCGCGCAGATCGGCCGGGTCGAGTCGGGCGACCGCCAGGTTGTCGGGCACTTCGAGGCTGAGGGCGTCGACCACCTCGATGCCGGCGTCCTCGATGTACTCGACGACCTGGGCGGTGAGCCCCTTCATGTACGGCGTGATGATGGCGACGCGCCGGGCTCCGAGGGCCCCGATGCCGCTGAGCAGGGCGCCGGCGCTGGAGACCACCGGAGCCTTGGCACCCTCGGCGCGCAGCACGGAGGTGATCTCGTTCTCAGCCACGCAGTGGTGGCCCGGGCCTTGGGCCATGATGGCGACCAGGCAGGCGGTGGCGACGACGTCGGGTCGGGCGTCGGCCAGTTCGAGTGCGGCGCGCCGGGTCTGTGCGTTCATCCCGCGCAGTTCCTCGGGGGTGACGTGCTTCATGCGCATCCGGCTGCTGTGGAACACGAAACGGTCGTCGGGCTCGACGGCCTCGCGGGCGCCCAGCATCCGCGGCAGTTCGGTCTCCATGGTCAGGTTGGAGCTGGGCACGATCATGCCGATGTGATGGTCCGTCATGGGTTTGTCCTCCGGTGTGCGGCGTGGGTCGGTGCCACTCCCCCGTGCGGAGCGCCGACTACGGCGATCCGGCGGTGGGGAGGGCTACGAGCCCGAGGTCAGTCCCACCCAGTGGTCGGCGAGGGACGTCAGCGTGTGCAGAAGGGTGTGATGCTCGGCGTCGCCGTACGGCTCCATCAGGAGCCGGTCCAGCGCCCGTGCGCGCCGGTCGGCCTCACGGAGAAGGTGCTCGCCCTCCTCGGTGAGATGGAGCAGTTTGCGGCGGCCGTCGTCGGCCGCGGTACGGCGGGTGATCAGCCCCCGGGTCTCCAGACGTCGGGCCACGTCCGCCATCGTCGAGGTGTCCAGCGCCACCGCGGCGGCGAGGGAGCGCTGATCGCGTCCGGGACATGCCTGGACGGTCTGGAGGACGGCGAACTGCGGGCCGGTGAGCACGGGGTCCACCTCGCGCAGCCACGCGGCGAGGTACGCCTGGTAGAGGCGGCGCACCTGGTAGCCGGGGGCCCCGGTCAGGGCGGCCGGTGCCTGGGCTGCGGCCTCGGAAGTCGGTTCCGCATCGGACATGACCACGTTTACGCACGCTGCTGGGGGTCGGTGGCGGGCTCGGGGTCGGTGGCGGGCTGGGGGTCGGTAACGGGCCGGCGGTCGGTGCCGGGTCGGCGAGGGTCGGTGGCGGCCTGGGAGAGGACGGTGCTCAGGGCCGTGCGCAGGGCCGCGAGGGCGGTCGTCGGCGCGTCCCAGAAGATCATGTGTCCGGCGCCGGGGATGCCATGGAGGGTGGCCGCCGGGTTCGCTCGGGAGGCCTCCTCGACACCGGCGGCGGTGACCACCGGGCTGTCCGCCCCGTACAGCAGGGCGACGGGCGTCGGGACCCGGGGCCACCAGTCGAAGAAGTCCTCGTGCTCGAAGCCGCGGTGGGTGCCGGCGACGGCCTCCTCGGCGCAGCTGGACAGCCAGCGCGCCCGCAGTTCCTGCTCCCGCCGCGGCCACGTCGGCCAGGAGACGGCCACCTCGTCGGCATCGGTGCCACGACGGGCCTCGGACAGCTGTCGTAGGAAGGCCTCCAGGCTGGTGGGGTACGGTCCTCGGCCGGGACCACTCATGGGTGGATCGGCCAGGACGGCGCCGCGCACGGCCACCTTGGCCCGCACCGCGACGACGGCCGCGATGCGCGCGCCCATGGAGTGGCCGAACAGCAGCGGGGCGTCGAGCCCCAGGCCGCTGATCAGCGCCTCGGTGTCCTCGGCGTACGCCTCCAGTCCGAAGCCGTCGCCGTCGTCGTCGTCGGACAGTCCCCGGCCGCGGACGTCCAGTACCACCGGCCTGACAAGGTCGGTCAGTTCGCGGGCGATGAAGTCCATGGTGATCGCGGGACTGGTGATGCCGGGAAGGATCACCAGTGGGGGCAGAGCGCCGCCGTAGTCGAGCGCGTGGAGCCGGATGCCGCCGGAGCGGACCCACCGGCTGGTGGCGGGCACGTCGGCCAGGTCGGCGAGCGCGGCCTGCAGAACCGATCGCTGGGACACGGGACTTCTCCTCATGAACGAGCCCGCACGAACGGAGCGGGCGGAGAGCTGACGTAACGGACCGCGTCCTCGAGGCTGATGACGTCGCCGTACTTGGCCTGGATGTCGAAGAGCGCCGCGTCCGCCGGCCCTTCCGCCCGGTCGCCCACGCAGGCGCGGGGCACGAGCACCGAGAATCCCGACTGGACGGCGTCCACGGCGGTGGCCCGTACGCAGCCGCTGGTGGTGGCACCGCACACCACGACCGTGTCGCAGCCGAGTCCGGTCAGGGTGCCGGCGAGATTGGTTCCGAAGAACGCGGAAGCGCCCTTCTTCACCACCAGCACGTCGTGTTCGGGCCGCATCGGCAACCGCGGGTCGACGGCCACCGCGTCGCTGCCCTCGACCAGCTCCCGCAGGCCCGGCGCCTTGCGCAGCCAGGCGATCGAGTCCCCGGACGCCTCTGCCTCGGTGTAGGCGATGGCCGTGAAGACCACCGGCACGTCCGCCGGACGCCCCGCCTCGATCAGGTCGGTGGTCGCGGACACGACCTCGGTCAGATCCGAACCCGAGGGGTACGAGTCCTCGGTGAAGCCCCGGGTCAGGTCCACCACGACGATCGCCGGACAGCCGCCACGCCTGACCGGAGAACCGAAACCGGCCGCCTTGTAGGTGCGATCGGTGCTCGCACCGTAGAGTCCGGCGCTCATCGGCGCCTGCCCAGGAGCCAGCCCTGGAACAGCCCGAAGAGGAAGGCGGCGCCGACCGGGCCGTACTTCTTCAGCATCGGGCCGGCGATCAGCGACAGCCCGTCGAGTTCGGCGGACGCGGCGGCGGGCGCGGCGGCCGGGGACCAGGACGCGGCCGAAGCCGGGGCCGGGGTGGGGCCGTGCGCGTCGCTCCGGGCGAGGAGCAGGTCCCCGAGGTTCTGCGCGAACTGCTGGAGGATCCGGTCGGACACCGTGGCGATGGCGCCCTTGCCGAACTGGGCGATCTTGCCCCGGATCACCAGATCCGTGGTGAGGTTCAGCTGCGCGCCGTCGGAGGACGGAAGCACTTCCAGAGAGACCTCGGCCTCGGCGTCGCCGCTGCCGCGGGTGTCGGCGCCGCTGGCGTGGACACGCAGGCGCCGCTTCTCGGCGTCGACCTCCAGGAAGCGCACGGTGCCGGCATAGGCGGCCGTGATCGGGCCCACCTTGACCTTGACGGCGCCGCGCCAGGCGTCGCCGTCTCGGCCCTCGAGAGCGGCTCCCGGCATGCAGGACGCCACTCGCTGGACATCGCTGATCAGGGCGAACACCGCGTCGGGCGCGGCCTTGACCGGAACGGTATTGATCAGTTGCATGGAGTCTCCTCGGAGCACGCGGCCCGCTGAGCGCGCCGGGCGGTCGCGCAGGCGTCGATCGCCTCCACGATGGTCTGGTAGCCGGTGCACCGGCACAGGTTGGCGGCGACGACCTCCCTGATCTCCTCCTTGGTCGCCTCCGGCCGCTCCGCGAGGAAGCCTTCGGCGAGCATGAGGAAGCCGGGGGTGCAGAAGCCGCACTGCAGGCCGTGGTTCTCGGTGAAGGCCCGCTGGAGATCGCTGAGTTCGCCGGAGCGGGAGTCGCAGTCGGAGCCGGAGCGGGAGTCGGAGTGGCTTCCCGTGTCGGCGAGAGACTCGACGGTGGTGATCCTCGCTCCCTCCGCCTGGGCGGCGAACATCAGGCAGGCCCGGACCGGGAGCCCGTCGACCAGCACGGTGCACGCGCCGCAGATGCCGTGCTCGCAGCCGACGTGGGTGCCCGTCAACCGCAGGTCGTGGCGGAGCACGTCCACCAGAGTGCGGCGCGGTGCGGTGATGACTTCGTGCGAGGTGCCGTTGACGTCGAGGGTGAGGAGCTGGACGTCGTCGCCCAGGCCGCTGGTGTCGTTCATGCTGTCTGCTCCCGTGCTGGTGCCGGCGGTACCGGTGCTGCTGCGGTCAGGGCGCGGTGGACGGTCTCCGGTGTGATGGGCGTGTTGTCCAGTTCGACGCCGGTGGGGCGCAGCGCGTCGTTGACGGCGTTGAGTACGGCGGCGGGCGCCCCGATGGTGCCGCCCTCCCCGGCGCCCTTGGCGCCTGTCTCGGTGAAGGCGCACGGGGTCTCCAGGTGGTGGATGGAGACATCGGGGATCTCGTGGGCGGTGGGCACCTTGTAGTCCATGAAGCTGGTGGCCGAGGGCTCGCCCTGGTCGTCGTACGTCACCTGCTCGAACAAGGCACCGGCGATGCCCTGGGCGATGCCGCCCCGGCACTGGCCTTCCACGACCTGCGGGTTGATCGCCACACCGCAGTCCTCGACACAGACGTAGGCGAGGATCTCCACCTGGCCGGTGCCCTCGTGCAGTTCGACGACGACACCATGGGTGGCGTTGGAGAAGGTGCCGTCGTTGAAGACGTCGAAGACGGCGGTGGCGGTGAGGCCCGGCTCGATGTCCATGGGCAGCAGGTGCGCCTTGAGGTACGCGGTGTCGGCCAGGTGCTCGTACGTGAGTGTCGTGTCCGGATCGTCGAGGCGGCGGACCCGGCCCTTGTCCAGTGCGGTCCCTTCCGGGGAGATGCCCCACTCGGCGGCGGCGATCGAGCGGAGCTTGTCGCCGAGCCTGGTCGCCGCCAGACCCACCGCGCTGCCGCCGACGACGATCGAGCGGCTGGCGAAGCTGCCCCAGCCGTAGGTGATGCGGTCCGTGTCGCCCTGGTGGAGCTTGACCTTGGCGAGGTCGACGCCGAGGGCGTCGGTGACGATCTGCGCCATGGTCGTCTCGTGGCTCTGGCCGTGGCTCATGGTGCCGGTGGTGACGGTGACGGCACCGCTGGTGTCCATGCGGACCTCTGAGAAGTCGAAGCCGGGGACGACCTCCATCTTGCGCGCGGCGAAGGCGGCGGAGCCGTACCCCGTGCGTTCGCTGAAGCAGCTGTAGCCGATCCCGATGTGGCGTCCCTCGGCCCGCGCCGCGGCCTGCCGCGCGTACCATCCGGTCTCCTTCAGGGCCTGTTCGCACAGGTCGAGGGATTCCAGGTACGAGCCGGGATCGTAGGTGATGCCGTTGACGCCGGTGTAGGGGAACTCGGTGATGACGTTCCGGCGTCGGATCTCCAGTGGATCGAGGCCCAGTTCACGGGCGGCGCGTTCCATGAGCCGCTCGACGACCATCACGTACTGCGGGCGGCTCACGCCCCGGTAGGGGGCGGTGGGTGCCTTGTTGGTGGTGATGGCACGGCCGC
Organism: Streptomyces sp. NPDC039609; assembly: GCF_055596705.1. NCBI lineage: Bacteria > Bacillati > Actinomycetota > Actinomycetes > Kitasatosporales > Streptomycetaceae > Streptomyces > Streptomyces sp. NPDC039609. The sequence continues at coordinate 574,990 of NZ_JBVIUJ010000001.1, read as the reverse complement.
GCACGCGGTAGGCGGGGACCTTGTAGACGCCGGGCATCTCGGCGGAGGCCATCAGCGGCTCGATGCCGGCCGTGAACGGGTAGCAGGAGTAGGCGCCCATGTCGCAGACCACGTCCGCGTCGAGGCCGAGGATCCGGCCGTCCGCGTCGAAGGCGGCGCGTGCGGTGTAGTGCTGTTCGCGGGCGAGGAAGGAGGCCGACAGGGCGTCCTTGCGGTCCTCGATCCACTTCACGGGCCGCCCGAGCCGCCGTGCCGCCGCCGCGGTGGCGATCTCCTCCCGGCCGACCGCGCACTTGAGCCCGAAGCCGCCGCCCATGTCCGGGACGATCACCCGCACCGCGCGCTCGTCGAGCCGGAGACAGCGCGAGGCGACAGTGCGCACCTGGTGCGGGACCTGGGTGCAGGTGTGCAGGACGAGCTGTTCCTCCCGGTCGTCCCAGTGTGCCACCGCACCGCGGGTCTCCAGCGGCAGTGCGTTCTGCCGGCCCGTCCTCGTCTCCACGTGCACGACGCAGGGTGCGTTGTCGAAGACGTCGTCGATGCCCTCGGTGGCGAACAGGGAGACGTCGACGAGGGTGTTGTGCGTGGCCTCGTCGTGGACCAGGGCGGCACCGGGAGCGAGGGCCTGTTCCTCGCAGGTGATGGGCGGGAGGGACTCGTACGTGACCTTGGCCGATTCCAGTCCGTCTTCCGCGGTGTACGGGTCGCGGGCGACGACCACGGCGATGGGTTCGCCGACGTAGCGGACCCGGTCGCGGGCGAGGACCGGCATGGCGGTGGGCACGAACTCCGATAGTGGGCGGCCGAGTTGGGCCGTGATGTCGCCCATCTCCAGGTCCGCTGCAGTGAACGCGGCGACGACGCCCGGCACTCGGCGCACGTCGGTCAGGTCGACGGCGGTGATCACGCCGTGGGCGACCGTGCTGCGGACGAACTGGGCGTGCAGCATGCCGGGCAGTTCGATGTCGTCGACGAAGCGGCCCCGCCCGGTCAGCAGCCGAGGATCCTCGCGGCGGGCCACCGACCTGCCGACCAGACGGTCGTCCTTGGTGGACTTCATCGGGACATCGCCTCCTCACAGGCGCGTTCGACCAGGGTGCGGGTGACGTGTTTGCGGTACTGGGTGCTGCCGTTCGCGTCGCCCGGCGGGTCCACCGCGGCCGCCGCCGCTTCGGCGCAGTCCCGGAAGGAACCGCCGGCGGCCAGCACCGCCTCCGCCTCGGGGACCCGTACCGGCATCGCGGCGACACCGCCGAGGGCCACCGCGCCGCCGCGGACGACGGATCCGTCGACGTCCAGGTCCACGGCCGCTGCCACGATGGCGAAGTCACCGCGGCGCTCGGCGAATTCGGTGAGCGCCGCGTGCGGCGCGGGGCGCGGGAAGACGACCTCGACGAGGATCTCGTCGGGGTCCAGGGCGGTCGTGTAGTAGCCGAAGAAGAACTCTCCGGCCGGGATGCGACGCCGGCCGCGCGGGCTCCGGACCACGATCTCGGCGTCCAGCAGTACGGCGAGCAGACACCACTCGGCGGTCGAGTCGCCGTGTGCGATGCTGCCGCCGACCGTGCCGCGGGTGCGGATCGGCAGATGGCCGATCCACGCCATGGCGTCACGGATGACGTCGAAGCCCGCCCCGAGCACGTGCGACGGGGCGATCTCCACCGTGTGGTGGGTGGTGAGTGCCCCGATGTGCAGCCCGCCGTCGGCGTCGACGCCCAGATGGTCGAGTGCACGCAGGCCGGCGATGTCGACCAGGTGGGCCGGCCTGGCCAGTCGGAAGTTCATCATCGCGACCAGGCTCTGGCCGCCGGCGATGACCTTGGCTTCGTCGCCCAGCTCGGCGAGGAGCGCCGTTGCGCCCTCGATGTCGCGCGCCCGGTGGTAGCGGAAGGGAGCGGGCTTCATGGTTCTCCTGTCGTACGGAGTCAGACGGGGAGGTGGGCCCGGTCGGGCGGGCGAGCCCTCAGAGCACCGCCCGACCGGGTGCCGGTACCGGGAGCTCGGCCGGCTCGTGTCCCGACAGGTCCTCGGCGTCGTCGGCACGGCCCTCGGCGTCGTCGTCGAGCGCTCGTCCCTTGGTCTCGGGGGCCGCTACCGCCATCCAGACGACGGACCCCACGACAGCCAGGGCGAGTGCCGCGAAGGTGAGCGGCAGCCCCAGCAGTGGCCACATGACCGAGCCGAACAGCAGCGGGGCGAAGCCGGTGAGCACCCGGCTGAAGGACGATGCCCAGCCGAAGCCGCTGGCCCGCAGCAGCGTCGGGTACAGCTCGGACACATAGGCGTACATGGCGGGGATGGTCAGCTGCATCAGCAGGCCGAAGACCGCGATGGCGACGACGGATCCGGTCGGCATGTCCAGCATCAGCGCGAACGCCAGGAGCGCGAGCGCGGCGAGCGGGGCCGTGACTCCGATGAGCCACTTCCGGCCCACCACGTCGACCAGTGCGGTGGAGACCAGGACACCGAGGATGCCCACGCCGCTCATGAGCGTCGTACTCATGAAGGCGGCCGTGTCGCCGAGGCCCTGCTCCTTGAGGATGGACGGCATCCAGCTCAGCGCCGCGTAGTACACGAGCATGACGCCGGCGAAGAGGAGCCATGCGGCGGAGGTGATGCGAGGGCTGAACTTCCAGACGTCGCGGAGCTGTTCGTAGGCGGCCCGAGGCCCCCTCGACCGGGACTCCTCCACCCGGGCGGGGATGACGTAGGGCTCGACCGCCGCTCCGGTGCGGGCGACCAGATCGTCGATGACGGCGCGGGCCTCGGCCTCCCTGCCCTTCTTGCTGAGGTAGACCGGCGACTCCGGGATGCCCCGGCGCACCCAGAAGAGGAGCAGCGCCGGGAGGCTCATGGTGGCGAGCATCCATCGCCAGTTGTCGTCGAGTGTCAGCATCATGGTCGACACCAGACCGCACAGCGTCACGCCGACCGGCCACCACACGTCCAGCGCGGTGAGGACCCGCCCGCGGTACTTCCGCGGCGAGAACTCCGCCACCAGGGCGTAGTCGACGGGAATGCAGCCGCCGAGTCCGACGCCGGCGACGAATCGCAGGACCAGGAAGACGGCGTAGTTCGGGGCGAAGGCGCCGAGCACCGAGAACAGCGCGAAGATCAGCAGGGTGACGCTGAAGGCCTTCTTGCGGCCGATGCGGTCCGCGACCGCGCCCCAGACGACGGCGCCCAGGGCCATGCCGACCAGGTTGGCGGTGGCCACGAGGCCGCGCTGGGAGAGCGTCAGGTCGAAGTGCTCACCGAGCAGGGGCATCAGGAAGCCGTTGAGCGCGATGTCGTAGGCGTCGAAGAGGTAGCCGAGGCCGCCGATGATGAAGATCTTTCCCTGGACGCCCCATCTCCATGGGAGGTCCTGAACAATCTGGTCGCCTGTTTTCACGTTCGCTCCACGGGGGTGTTCGAGGGGACGCGCCCGCGCGGGGCGGACACCGGGGGTGGAAGAGCGGGGTGGGGCTGGGGGGTTGCCGGAACGGGAGTGGTCCGGGTGGCCGGGTCAGCGGGCGAAGCGGTAGTCGTAGGCGCCCAGATCCGGGTCGTTGAGCGGGGTGCCGCTCCACAACCAGTCGTAGGAGACGTCGGACTCTCCGTCGAAGCCGCGCTTGAGCAGCGCGTCACGGGCCTCCTGACGAGGGCCGTCCGGATAGTGGTAGAAGGTCTTGTTCTGCAGCGAGGCGTCCTGGACCATGCCGGCGTGCTTGGCGCGCCGGTCGACGTAGCGGCGCAGCGCGAGCTCGGTGCCGTCGACGGTGGTTCGGCCCAGTTCCTCGGCCAGGACGGCGGCGTCCTCCATGGCCTGGGAGGCGCCCTGTGCCTGGTAGGGCAGCATGGCGTGGCAGGCGTCGCCCAGGAGGGCGACGCGGCCGTCCACCCAGACCGGGTCGCGGCGGCGGTGGTAGAGGGCGAAGCTCATGACGTCGTCCTTGGCCTTGGACAGCATCGCCGCGACGCGGTCGTCCCAGCCGGGGTAGGCGTTCACGAGCTCGTCGGCGCCGGCCTGGGCGGTCCACTTCTGGGCGACGTCGTCGGTGCACGGGACGCATCCGACGACGTTGAGGTACTCGCCGCCGCGGATCACGTAGTGGACGAGGTGCCGTTCGGGGCCGTACCAGATGGTGCTCTGGAAGCGGTCCATCAGGAATCGGGTCGCCGGGTCGGCGGCGATGAGGTCGCCCGGGATCAGTGCCCGGAAGGCCATCTCGCCGGAGAACTGCAGCGTGTCGGGGAGGCCCATGAGGTCGCGGACGCGGGAACGGATGCCGTCAGCGCCGATCAGCACATCGGCTTCGAAGCGTCGGCCGTCCTCGGTCACGGCGGTGGGCCGCCGGGGATTGCCGCGGTCCAGCTCGGTGACCGTGGTTCCGGTGTGCAGTGCGACGACCGGTCCGGGACCGGCCGGGTCGACGCAGGCGTCCGTGAGGACGCCGTGCAGGTCGGCGCGGTGGTAGTGCCAGTACGGGGCGTTGTAGCGCTGTTTGCAGGCGTCGCCGAGCTGGGTCAGCCCGATGATGCTGCCGTCCTTCCACCTGCGCCGCACCTGGTCCTGGGGCTCGGTGTGGATGGCCTCCAGCTGCCTGCGCAGTCCGAGCCCGAGCAGGATGCGGCTCGCGTTGGGCGCCGTCTGGATGCCGGCGCCGATCTCGCCGAACTGCGGTGCCTGTTCGAGCACGGTGACGCCGAGGCCTCGCTGGCGCAGGGCCAGTGCGGCCGTCATCCCGCCGAGCCCGCCTCCGACGATGACGACTTCGAACGATTGGGTGGATGCCATGTGTTCTCCAGATGCGGGTGCGGCAGGGCGGGATCAGTAGTCGACGAGTCGGCCCGCGCTGACGACGTCCTGGTCGTCGACGGACACGGTGCAGCCCCGCATGGCGATGTCGAGGTGTGCGTACGACTCACGGCCGAGGACGGGGTGCGGCCCGGTGGACCAGAGGAAGTTGCCGGCGAACGCCCGGGCGTCCATGCCCATCAGCTCTTCCTTGCCGTACAGGGCGGTGGCGAACCAGTCGGCGGTGCGCATCAGGCCCCAGCCCATGTGGGACAGGCTGCGCGCCCATTCGTCGTTCGCGTCGTCGAAGAACGTGTTCAGCAGATGGGCCTCGGCGCCGCCGGAGACCTTCTCGATGCGCCCGCCGGCGATCTCCAGGGTGACCGGCTGGCGTACGTACTCCTTGAACGGCAGCAGGATGTCGCCCTCGGCCAGCACGATCCGCCCGTCGGAGAACTGCGGCCAGCAGAGCACCATGGTGCTCGGCCAGTGGTCCCAGCGGCCCGGGTCGTCGGCGAAGCCCACCTGGAACTCGGGCTTGGAACCCGGCAGTTCGATGATCAGGTCGGTACCGGCTTCGGAGGTCACCCTCATCGTGGAGGCACTCCTCACCAGCTCGACGCCCTTGAGGACCTCGGCCTTGTCCTCCGGCTTGGGCAGATTGCGGATGAGGACGTCCGGCGCGTCGCAGACGAAGAGAATGCGGGTGCCGGTGCGCAGGATCTCCTGCTGGAGAGGGGCGTGGATGAAGCCTTCCCGCGTGAGGTCGACGACGAGGTCGGCGGCCTTGAGCAGCTCCTGGGCGGTGCTGTCGTTCAGCACGGCGGTCAGGCCGGGGCCGGCGCCGGTGTGGGTGCTGTCGGTGGGAGAGGGGTTTCCGCCGGGAACGGTGGCGGCGATGACATGGGCGCCACAGGCCTTCGCCGCACCGAAGGCGGCGGCGACGTAGTCACCGCGACTGCTCGGCTCGGACAGGACGACGACGTGCTCGTCGGGCGTGAGCTTGCACAGCTTCAGCTCACGGGTGAACGCGTCGAGCAGATCAACAGAGGTGAGGTCGAGCATGTCTCGCTCCTAGGGATGGGAGGTTGGTGAGACGGTTGGCCGCCGGTTCGGGCATACGAGTGGGGCATGGATCAAGCCATGCAGAAGGAAGTCGACGCCGTGGGCTGCGGCACTCCGGAGCACCGCCGACGGGATTAATCCGAGCACGTACGATCTCGCTCTGGCAAGAGGGTCGACCCGATTCGATTGCCGGCGCCTCCACCAACCGGCACGCCACCTCGCCGCCAGACGGTCCCGACCTGGCACTTTTCACGCACTCGCCCCACACCCTCGAATGAGGCCTCCGAATGGGCGGCGAAGACGAGGGACGCGAACCCTTGCGCGGAGGCGGCCGTACGTGCTCGGATCTTATTCATCCGCACCCGGACTACCTGCCCCGCGCGCCTCTCCCCTGGCCGATTCCCGACGGCGCACGCCGCCCCCTGAGGAGGGCTCAGATGTAAACCGAGTCCTTCACGTGCGACCGCGGAACGCGGCCGAGCGGGCAGCGATCCGCTGCTCACCACCGCCTGGCTGTACGCCGGGGGCCTCTGGAGGTCGGGCTTGCGCCTGCGGCGATGACACTTCTCTGCACTTCACCTGGATGGGCGAGTGCACTGGTCCACGGCGCCGGTACTCGCTGTCACCCCCGTCGACTTCACCGACCGAGCCCACGTGCTGCCTGCCACCCGCTCACACCGGCGACCCGGTCACCGCCCCCGCCGAAACCGGGCTGCTGCCCGGCGAGTTGCCGGCCCAGTCCCCGCGTCCTGACGCGGCGACGGTGCCGCCAGGGCCGATCATCGTGAGCACGCCGACGCCTCCGACCGCCGAGAGCAGCCGGGGTACTCGCATATGCCGCAGGTTCTTTCATGCACGACTCTGTCGCACCGGCTCCCGTGGTGGCAGTGTGTCGGTGCGCGGTCCTCGCAGTCCACCCCCGGAGACGGGATCGCGCGACGGCCCCGCCTGCCCCGAGCGGGCGGGGCCGCGCCGCCCCTCCCGACCTCCCCGCGGGAGGGTCCAGGCGCGCGCCGACGCCCTTGCCCCAAACCCGCTGGTGCTTCCTCGGAGCCCCACCCCGGCCTCCGTGATGTCCGAACAGCGGAGCGCGGGCAGAATTGACGTGAGGGTCCCGCTCCGCCGGTGAGTAACGCACTCGCCCTTCGTCCGTGCCCGGAAAGGGGGCCAGGTGTCCTCGCCTCGACCGGGGGGTCGGCCGTGGGACGAGCAGCCGCCCGGGCCTCTCTGGTCGGAACCCGGGACGCTGCTGGAACACGTGGCCGTGGCCGTGCTCGGCATCGACGAGGAGGGCCGGATCTGCTACTGGGGGCCCGGTGCGCAGCGGCTCTTCGGCTACGAGGCCCCTGACGTCCTGTCCCGGCCGGCCGCCGTCCTCTTTCCCGCAGCCCCGCTCGACGGGATCGGTGCGGCGGAGCGCCTCGCGGAGCGCGGCCGCACCCTGGGCTACTGGCGGACGCGCGTGCCGACGCTGCACCAGGACGGCAGGGTCTTCGACTGTGGGTTCCGGGTCTTCCCGGTGACGGGCGCCGAGGGCGGCACCGTCATCCTGGGGCTGGCGAGCGAGAGCGAGGGGCTCGACCGGGTGAAGACCAACCTCGCCTTTCTCGACGCGCTCTTCGAGACGTGTCCGATCGGCCTCGTGATGCTCGACGAGAACCTGCGCTACGTCCATCTCAACCAGGCCCTGGCCGACATGGACGGGATCCCGATCGAGGACCACATCGGGCGGACCATGGAAGAGTTCATGATCACGTCCGACGGGGACGCGTACCAGCGCATGCTGCGGGCCGTCGCCGACGAGGGCCGGCCCGTCGTGAACGCGCTGGTCGTCCTGCGTACGCCGGGCCGCCCCGACCGGGACCAGGTACGCTCCGTGAGCTTCTTCCCCCTCAGCCAGGCCGTCGGCACGCGGCCTGGTCTGGGCGGTCTCCTCGTGGACGTCACCGACCGTGAGCAGGCCATCGTGGAGGCGGCCGCCGGGCGGCAGAGACTGGCGTTGCTGGACCGGGCCGCGACCCGCATCGGCGCGACGCTCGACGTGGACGTCACCGCCCGCGAACTGGTCGACGCGGTCGTTCCCGAGTTCTGCGACGCCTCCGTGGTGGAGGTCGTGGAGTGGGAGGACGAACGCGAGGTGTTCGATCCGGAAGCGGTACTGGTCACCCGCCGAATCGCGGCCGGTACGTGCCTGCCGCCTCCCGCCCCCGAGCTGGTCGGCGGCCTGGAGCGCGTGACCTACCCGCCCGGCTCCAGCATCCACGAGACTCTCAGAACGGGCCGACCCGTCTGCGTCCCCGTCAACGCCGATTTCATGACCCGGACGGTCATCCACCAGGCCCGCGCCCAGCTCCTCGTCGACAGCGGTCTCACGTCTCTGCTCATCGCTCCACTCATCGCACGGGGCACGGTGCAGGGAATCGCCATGTTCGGCCGCTCCGACACCCGCCCGGACTTCACCGAGCAGGACCTCAGCCTGGCGGGCGAGCTCGCCTCGCGGGCCGCGCTGTGCCTGGACAACGCGCGGCTCTACAGCCGGGTCCAGGACATCGCGCTCACCCTCCAGCGGGAACTGCTGCCCACCGCGCTCGCGAACAACCCGTCCGTGCGCGTCGCCCACCGCTATCTGCCCGGCAGCCACGTCACGGAGGTCGGCGGCGACTGGTACGACGTGATCGACCTGCCGGGCGGCCGTGTGGCGCTGGTGGTCGGTGACGTGATGGGGCACGGTGTGCCCGCGGCGGCGGCGATGGGGCGCCTGCGCATCACCGCCAAGGCGCTGGCCCGCCAGAACCTGGAACCCGACAGTCTGCTCAGGGAACTCGACGCCTGCGCACAGGACGCCGGCATCGCGTACGCGACCTGTCTCTACATCCGCTACGACCCGACGACAGGCCTGGCCCGCATCGCGAACGCGGGTCACCTGCCGCCGCTGCGTCGACGGGCGGACGGCGCGGTCGAGTCGATCGACGAGGTGCTGGGGGTACCGCTGGGGGTCGGCGACGTGCCGTTCCGTACGACGGAGATCGAGCTCCACGACGGCGACACCCTCGCGCTCTACACCGACGGCCTTGTCGAGGCGCGCGGCGTCGACATCGGCCAGGGAATGGCAGCGCTCCGGTCGCAACTCGCATACTCGACCGGCACGTTGGAGGAGACGGCGGACAACATCCTGGCGCGCATGCTGCCCGACGCACCCACCGACGACGCCGTGATCGTCCTCGCCCGGATCCGGCGTCAAGACCCGGAACTCAGCCCTGGTGACCGGGACTGAAGTCGGAGACGTACCCCAGACGCAGGACGCGGGCGGTAGCGGCGGAACGCGGCCGACGCCCTCGCGTCGGACCGCGCCCTTGGGGCCGGCGGCGCCCTCCGAGGCCGGGTCAGGCCCGACCCACGCAGGACGCCGAACCGCTCCGGGGAGACGGGCGGATCTGACCCACCGCCGGTGGCACTAACCCTGCGGAACGTCCTTGACGAACACGATGCCGTCGCTGTCCCCCAGGTGGGCCGGGTCGATCGGGGAGTAGCCGAACCAGGGGGATTCGCGCGGCGCCGGCCGCGTATCACCGAGGGCGGTGGCCAGCCGCGGGGCGTCGATGACGCAGCGGTCCTCCGGGAGCGCGTACAGGAGTCCTTCGACGGTGTCCGGCGGCGGGGTGCCCACTCCCTGGTGCCGGATCGTGCCGAGCGCCGTGGCCAGGAAGGCGTACCCCTCGCCCAGGCTGGAGTTCACGATCGCGCCGGCGCTCCACCACTGCAGCCGCAGATCGCCCAGGCGCATCGTGCTCTTGTTCCGCTGGAGGTGGCCGTTGTGGGCGAAGACCAGTGCCGGGCCCCGTTCGGCGAGGGCGAGGAGGTTGTGGGCCATCATCCCGCCCCGCAGGCCCACGAGCCGCGCCAGGCGGCTCGGTGACGTGTCGGCCATCCAATGGTGGTAGCGCAGCAGGCCGGTGGCGGTGCGCCCGTAGAGGCGCGCCCGGTCCCACTCCTCCCGCGACGTCGTCGCCATCAGATGCGGTGTCTGCTCGTCGAGCAGCGCCACCAGATCGTCGGCGAGCAGCCGCAGTTCCTTGGCCTCGGCCGACTGTCCGACGGACCGCGCCGGGTCCATCATCGCGGCGGAGTCGGTCCACCGGTCGTCGGCGCCGAGCAGGCGGTCGAGTGTGTCCGCGGTGCAGGGGAGCAGGTCCGTGTCCACGCCGGCCGCGAGGTAGTCGTGGAGCGCGATGAGGGCCTGACGGGGGCTCTCGGCGCCGGTGATCTCCAGCGGGCCGTCGAAACCGGCGAAGCGTAGCTGTTCGGACGTGGGTCGGCCGACGTTGTACTCCCGCATCCAGCGCACGAGTTCGCGGTTGGCCGCGGACGCGCCGAAGCCGTGGGTGAAGCCGCGCTCCATGACCTCGTCGAGGGTGCGCGCGCCCGAGGTGACGTGGTCGTCCACGATCAGGCCCGCCAGGCAGCCGCTCTCGATCGTGATCGTCCGGTAGCCCTCCTCCTCGACGAGCTGTCGGAAGAGCGCGTTGCGCACGTCGAGCAGCGTGTCCTCGCCGTGGGTTGGCTCGCCCAGCGCGAGCAACCGCGGCCGGACCGGGAGCAGCCCCATGACGCCGGCGGCCTCGACGGCATGGGCGGTGTCCTTGATGTCGGTAGCCATGCCTTCAACGGTATCGTTGAACTTTCGGTTGAAACTTTCCCACGACATCGACGGGATCATGGGTCGAAACCTTCAAAGCGGGGAGCGGCTCAGGCCGGTCGATCTGGCACGCGAGCACGGTCTGTCCACGCAGGCGATCAGGAACTACGAGGAGGCCGGCATCCTTCCGGCCGCCGGTCGCACCCCCCACGGCTACCGCACCTACACCCCGCTGCACGCGGGGGCACTTCGCGCGTTCCTCGCTCTCGTGCCCGGCCACGGCCATCGGACAGCGACGTCGATCATGCGGGCGGTGAACGAGGGCACGGCCGAGGAGGCGTTCCGCCTCATCGACGAGAGCCATGCCCAGCTCCTCGACGACCGCCGCACCCTCCAGGCCGTGGAGAACGCGTTGCGTGACCTGGAGCCCGGTGCGGCATCCGAACCGGCCGCGGTGTCCGGGCCCGGAGGCACCTTCATCGGGCCGCTGGCGGGAGAACTCGGCATCCGACCCGCGACGCTGCGCACGTGGGAGCGCGCCGGGCTGGTGCGCCCGCGCCGCGACCCGCTGACCGGGTACCGCGTCTACGACGAAGCCGACGTTCGGGACGCCCGGCTGGCCCACCAACTCAGGCGGGGCGGCTACCTGCTGGAACAGATCGCCCCACTGCTCGCGCAGATGCGGGCCGCCGGCGGACTGGAGCCGCTGGAGGCCGCACTGTACGACTGGCGCGGCCGACTGTCCGCGCGCGGGCGGGCGATGCTGACCGGGGCCGCCGATTTGGAGGCGTACCTCCGCGAGCGCGGATGAGACGTCGGTCGCCGCCTCACCGAAGAGCACGTGTCGCCCGCCGACCGTTCGATCCCCGGCTGGTCGTAGGCCGGTGCCGCGGCCGCACCTGGCCGGTCCCGCAATGGGGTGCCGCCGCACACCTCGCCGCCCGCACTGGGGTGCCGCCTCGCACCTGTTCGGTACCCGCACGGTAGCCGAGTGGGTCAGGGCCGCAGGGCCACCCTCAGATCGACCACGTAGTGCTCCTCGATCCAGCCGTCGGGGAATAGGGCGGTCAGGCGTCGATGCTCGTCGACGAGGAACGCGTCCGTGCCCGGTTCGCCGATCAGGAACAGGGAGTGGGTGGACAGCTTGGCCAGGTGGTCGTCGACGGAGATACGGCGCGACCAGGGCAGCAGCCGGGTCGCGAACTCCAGGCCGCCTTGGGAGCGGGGCCGTTTGTTGGTGTAGAAGCCCGGACCGAAGCGTTTTTCGATCCGGGTGTGCTGGTCGGCGATCCATCCGACGCGCAGGTCCGGGTTGTTCGACCAGACGGCCAGGGCGCCGCCGGGCCGCAGCACGCGCAGCGCCTCGGGTACGGCCTGATCGGGGTCGGTCCAATGCCAGGACTGGGCGTAGGTGAGCAGATCGAGGGAACTCGTGGCGAGCGGCAGCCGGTTGCCGTCCCCGCGTACGAGAGGGATGCGCGGATGACGGCGGCGGAACTCGGCGGCCATCCCCTCGCCCGGTTCGACCGCGACCACCCTGGCTCCGTGGGCGTCCAGCAGGGCGGTCGCGATACCGGTGCCCGCGCCGACATCGGCGACACGGGCACCGGCCGGGTCGCGGCCGGCGAGGTCCTTCACAGCCTCGACGAGCGTGGGCGGGTACGAGGGCCGGTGGGCGGCGTACCGCGCCGCGGCCGTGCTGAACGAGAGGGCGCGGGATCCGGTCGTGGCGTCCATCGCCGGACCTCAGCCGCCGAACACGGTGCGGGTGGTCGCTCGCTGACGGTCCATCGGTCCCCCCTTGACGCTCCGGTGCGTACATCCGGCAGATTCTCAGGCTCCCGGCACCACCCGCAACAGGGCACGGCCGGCCGGGCATCCGAGGTACGCATGTGGGCGAGCCGAGTCGCAGGGCGGGCGCTTCGTTCCCCCAGGGGTCCACGTTCGGGAAACGCAGGCTCCCCGTCCGATCGGCGGTCTACCGTACGGGCATGCCGCGCTTCCTGCCGTGGTCACATGAGGAGGAACCCTGTGCCGTCGCCCTGTGACCCCAAGTACGCTCCCGCCGGCGATGTGGGTGCGGCGCTCATGATGATCGACTCCCGGCTCAAAGCCGTCTACGACGCCAGGACCGAAAGCGACCCCGAACAGCAGCAGTTGATCGAACAGTTCACCGCGTCCTTGACTCCCAGCGAGGCCGATGACGTGCTGGACGGCGCGTGCACGCTCGTCTTCATGTTCATGCAGTGGCTGCGGATGGCCTACGAGGACCACGACAAGGACGTCATCGCGTACGTCGTGCCCAACCTCGTGGCCTCGATGCGCAAGATGCCCCGGAGCGTCCGCCCCGAGGCCATCCCCACCATGGCCGGCCTGCTCGTCGCAGCGGGCACCGGCCTGAGTCCCAGCCTGTGGCGCCGGCAGTACGGAGACTGGACCGAGGACGAGATGAACCCCCTGGAGGCCACCGCCTTCCTGCTCGCGGAACACATCAACCGGCTGACCGACGACCGCGACTTCGCCACCCGTCTGATCACCGACGCCCTGTCCAGCGCCGACGAGGACTGACATCGCTGCCCGCCGGGCACCCCGGCTGCGGCCGTTCACGCCATGCCCCCACCCCCCACGCCTCGGCCACGGCCGGTCCGCCCTGAGGCGAGGCCGCGCGACTCCTCCTCCGGGAGGGCGGGGGCGCGCAGGCCCGCTGTCAGACCCTGATCGTACGGTCGTGGAGATGGGCCGGGCCTTGCCGGCCACCGGCGCAAGGGAGCAGTTCATGACTGAGATCAGCGTGGACCGGCAGCACCTGGATCACCTCCTGGCCGACAGCGCCAGCGCGTACGGATCTCCGTATCAGCGGGCGTTCGCCGAGCTCGCCGTGACACACCGCGGGCGGCCCCCGGGCGAGATCCTGCCCCTGCTGCACGCGGCCGCCGACCGTGCGCTGCTCGGGTTCGCCCCAGCCGATCTGCGCGAACAGGCCGAGGCGATCAGCACCGGCGCCCCCTACCTCCTGCGGGTGCGGGTGACCGGCCGCTGACCTGCCCCTGAGCGGAGTGGGGTCACGGGCGGGGGCAGAGAATGGGCGAGGGTGACGCGGAGGTGACCAGGTGTCCGCTCCCGTCGTTCACGCGTCTGCCGTTCCGGTCGTGGAACCACACGCCGCTCCGTGGGGCACGGCGACGGGGACGCGGGCACCGCCCTCGCAGGCGAAGAACCTGCGGTGGCGGTCGACCGTACGCCACCGCCCCCGCCGCCGGTCGACCGAACGCCACCGCCCCCGCCGCCGGTCGACCGAACGCCACCGCCCCCGCCGCCGGTCGACCGAACGCCACCTCCCCCGCCGCCGGTTCGCCGTCAGACGTCCCAGGTGACCGGGAGACTCTTCACACCGTGGATGTCCGCCGTCTCCGGCCGCAGGCCGACTTCTTCGGCCGGTACGGCCAGGCGCAGCGTGGGGAAGCGGTTGAGCAGTGCGGAGAACGCGACCCGCATCTCGATGCGGGCCAGCTGCTGGCCCAGGCACAGGTGGATGCCATGGCCGAAGGCCAGATGTGCGCCGTCCCGCCGGTGAAGGTCGAGCACGTGAGGATCGGCGAAGCGTTCGGGGTCGCGGTTGGCGGTGTTGTACGACAGGACGACCGTCGTGCCGGCCTCGATGACCTGGCCGCCTACCTCGACGTCCTCAAGTGCCGTCCTCATGAACGTCTTGGCGACGCTCAGATACCGCAGCAGCTCCTCCACGGCCTGGTCGGTGAGCGCGGGGTCGGCGCGCAGCGCGGCCAGTTCCGCCGGGTGCTGGAGCAACGCGAAGGTGCCGAGGGACAGCATGTTCGCGGTGGTGTCGAATCCGGCCGCCAGCAGGATCAGGCTGATCCCCTGCAGCTCCTCGTCGGTCAGGTCGCTGTCGGTGAGTTCGCTGAGCACGTCGTCGGTGGGGTTCTCGCGCTTGGCGGCCACCAACTGTGCGAGGTAGTCCTGGGTCGCGGTGTAGGCCGCCATCAGGTCCTCGTCGCTCGTCTCCCCGTTCATGAACTTGTCGATCTGTTCCTGGAAGGAGTCCCGGTCCCCGTAGGGCACCCCCAACAGCTCGCAGATGATGATCGTGGGGATGGGCTTGGCGAACGCGGTCACCAGGTCCGCCGGCGGTCCGGTCTTCTCCATGGCGTCCAGGCATTCGGTGGTGATCTGCTCGATGCGTTCGGTGAGCAGGCGCATCCGGCGTGCGGTGAACTTGCCCACCAGCGGCTTCCGGTAGCGAGCGTGCTGAGGCTCGTCCATGAGGAGGAACTCGCCGGGCGGCGCCGGAGGGATCTCGAAGTCGACCACGTTCAGGAGCTCTTTGCGCGAGCTGAACCTCGGGTCGGCCAGGACCGACCTGACCAGGTCGTATCCGGTGATCATCCAGCCGGGCTTCCCGCCGGGGTGTGTGTAGCGGCTGATGGGGCCGTGCCGGCGGGCATCGATCAGCTCCGTCGGCGGGTCGAAGGGGCAGCCGGGCCGACGCTCCGTCGGCAGCGTCGTGACGGTGTGGAGGGATTCACTCATGGCCATTCCTCGTCTCGCGACATCTCGGATTTGACGCATCGCGAAAGCTACGTTGCATTCGGAATTCCGTCAATCTTCCAGAAGGAGTATCCCCAGCTAGAGGGCGGTAAATTGATGCAATGACGTTGAGAGTGAATGCAACGCAGCATTGCAATGGATCGCAGCGAAGGCAATACTGACGGCATGCCAGGAGGACGGTTGACCCAGCAGGACCGCCAGCGCATCGCGGCCGGACTCGCCGACGGGCTCTCCTACGCCGAGATCGCCAGGCGGCTCGACCGGTCGACCTCGACGATCAGCCGGGAGATCGCCCGCAACGGCGGCCCCCGCGACTACCAGCCCCAGCAGGCGCACGGGGCGACTCTCCAGCGTGCGCGGCGCGGCCCACCGGCACCCCCGCGCGCGGCGCGAGTGCCGGGCGGCACGGTGGAGGAGGAGATCATCGAGCTGGCGGTCAGATCGGGGCTGCCGAGGATGACGGCGCGCGTGCATGTCGACCTGTTGTTGTCCGAGCACGGCAGGCGCACTGCGGCGGAGCTGACCCGCAGGCTGACGGTCAGCCCGGCTTCCGTATCCGTGGCCGTGAACTTCCTGGTCCAGCAGGGCTACGTCCGGCGTGAGCGCGATCCGCAGCGGCGTTGCGACATCTACGTGGTCGACGACGACGCCTGGTACCACTCGATCGTGATCAGCTCACGACAGACGCTCGAGTCGGCGCAGGCTGCGATGGCGGCGGCGGAGACGCTGGGGCTGGACACGCCCGTGGGGCAGCGACTGGCCAAGGTGGGGACCTTCCTCGAGCGAGTCATCGAGGACGTGACGGAGTCGGCCGACCGCTGGCGCGCGCTCCTGGCGTGAGGGTTCTCCCCTCGTCCCGCGCGGCGATCCGAGATGCCTGCGCGAGCAATCTCGAACGTCAGGCGGGTGATCGGCCGACCGGCCGGTCCCGGACCAGGGGCCAGCGGGCCCCGTCCCATGCGTACGGCCGGAGTCCCGCCTCGACGATCCCCTGCGGGTCGGCGTGCCCGGCGAGCCGGTCGTACGGCAGCGGGGCCGGCCCACGTAGCACCGCGTCGAGCTCATCGGCGGTCGGATAGCAGTCGTTCCCGCGCAACCACCGCCGGGCCGTCCGGAAACCTGATTGGCCGGCCGCCGCCGAGCTGCGATGATGCATGATTCCCGGACGGAGGACATTTGTTCGTTTTCGTGTGCGCGGGATGCGGCGCCGAGCTGACCACCTCGCTCTCCCAGGTCGCCCTTCCTGCCCATGCCCATCAGAGGTTCGGCAACGGGCTTCAGCTTCCGGTACTCATGGAGTCGGGCACGTTCGCCGTGAACCCGGAGCCCTGGGGGCCGCCGTGGCGACGGTGGGAGGAGATCCATCCGGACGAGGCGACAGCCCGTGGTGTCCACGCGCCGGTCCACGCCCTGTCCGACGGCGCGCCCGGCGCGATCGTCATCGCACCCGGAGACACCCGCAACACCCGCCTCATCCCGGAGAAGCGTGGCGGCGCCTGCTGCGGCCTCGACGCGGGCGACGGCCCCAACATGGCCTGCGAGGCCTGCGGCCTGCCCGTGGCGACCCGGATCGACGACTGCTCGCTCTGGCAGGCGGTATGGCTCGCACCCGATGCCGTGCGCCGCCTCCCCGTCGACGGTGCCGACACCGAACCGCTGTCCTGGACGGAGCTGATGGCTGCCGAGAAGGGCACGCCTCCGTTCGAACCGATCTGCACGTGGGGGTCGCGGCTGGGGTCGAACCTCTTCTGGTCGTGGAGCCCGCAGTGGGCGGCCGCGGCCGGCCGGGCACTCGCTCATCTCCTGGTGGCCTCGGAGGGTCGGCCGGTGACGGTCCCGGACGGTCTGATCGGGGAGCTGTTCCGACGAACCCTCGACTCTCTGCTCCCCGCGGGCCCGTCGGCGCGGCGCGCAGTCCTGGCGGGACCGGGACGGCCCGCCCCCGACGAGGGAGCCGACATCCTCCTCGTACCGAGCCATCCGCAGACGGGGCAAGCCTGGGCCCCGGCCGACTCGGACGGCCCGGCCGCCTCGGCGCACCTGGTGCCCTTGCCGGTCGGGGTGTGGCTGCGGCTGGCGATCCCCGAGCCGCATCTGCCCGCCCCCACGTCGGGCGGCATCCCCGACGGCGTCCTCCGAGACGACCTCGACCCGCCCATGTCGCGCCCCGACCACCCGTTCGGAGCCGACGTGGGAGTGTTCCGACACACCCTGGTCCGGCTGCCGGCCGTCCGCAACTCATGGCTGCGGGAGATCCTGGAGAACCGCACACGGGGCCTCATCTAGGGCGTGTCCGGCGAGGGGATGCCTTCACGTCTCGGCGCGTCGGAACTTACGGTTTGTGGGTTACCCAGAGCAGTTCCGCCGGCCAGCGGTATGCCCAGTCGGGTGGGTCGGTTTCGTTGTAGCCGTTGGGTGTTCCGCGTTCGGGCCGCGGCTCGATGAGATCGTCGATGATGAGACCCGCGCCCCGCAGGACCTTGACCCAGTCGCCGTAGGTGAGCTGATAGCTGGTCGCGCCGTCGTCTTCGGCGATGGTGTGCAGACCGAAGTAGTCCTGCTGCAGCGTCGTGGTCACGCGGCCGGCGGCTTCGTCGTAGCAAGCTTCGAACCATGGGCTGGCGACGTTGAACACCAGGCGCCCACCTCGGCCCAAGACGCGTGCGGCCTGCGGGACGGCCAGGTGCGGGGGCGCCCAGCTGAGCCCACCGAAGTCGCAGAACACCAGGTCGAAGCTGTCGGCGGCGAAGGGGAGTTGTTCGGCGGCGCCTTGCACCAGCGGGTAGGGGGCCGCTCCCATCGCGCGGGCCGCCGCGGCAAGTTGGGCTTCGGACAGGTCGAGCCCGACCACGGTGGCGCCCTCGGCGGCGAGCGCCCTGGACCACTGGCCTGCGCCGCAGCCGAGTTCGAGGACGCGCTTGCCGGTGACGTCGCCCAGGGCGTGCAGGTGCGCGTCGGGGATGGAGTACATGCCCCACAGTCGGGGTGTGGCGCCGATTTGCGGGTCATGCTCGTGCTGGTAGGCGCTGCTGATCCGGTTCCAGAGCCGCCGGTTGGCGGGGATGCTGTCCACGCGCCGACTCCAGCACTGCCCGCCGGGGTCGGTCAACAGCCCGGGGAGCGGCCCGCGGGCCCCGTGGCGGGCGGTGAGGGTGAGTGCCACCGGTCAGGGTGTCGGCCCCCGGGGGGTCACCCGCGATCTCCTGTCACCAGCGCTCGTACACGGTGAGGGGGCGCCCCTCACCCCCTCCGGCCACGACCACCAGGTCCTGATAGGTGAGCACGCCGCCCGCGCTCGCCACCCGGTCGCGGAACGTCCGCTCGTCCTTCTCGTCGCCCGTGGCCGCGTCGATGACGAACATCAGGTCGCCGTTCTTGTAGCTGGGCCTCACCACGGTCACCCGGCCGTCCGCCACGTCGAACGCGTCACCCCCGCCCCCCTTCCGCCACAGCTCGCCGCCGGTGGCCAGGTCGAACGCGACGACCCCACTGAAGGGGCCGCCGCCCTGCCCCCTCCCCGAATCGGCGAGAGCGAAGAGCCGTCCGTCCTTGACGACCGTCTTGAAGATCGCGCCGTAGTCGCCGACGGCGTCGATCCTGCTCTGACCGCGGCCGTCCGATCCGAAGGCGAGGACGGCGCTCAGGGCGCTGCCGTCCGCTTCATGGACCCGCACCGTCGGTGGATCGGCGGAGACGACGCGCAGCTCCGCATCCGCGTCGACACCGCGCCGGGCGTCGACGGGCACGGTCCACCGTGTCGTGCCGTTCACCGGGTCGAACGCGGCAAGCGTGGCCTCGGTGCCGCACATCAAGGCGGCGATCACCTGCTTCGGGGCGAGGCCGAGGCCGTGCGGGGCGCAGCCCTTCGACAGCGGGGCCGTCCAGCGCGGGGCACCGGTCTTCAGGTCGACGGCGCGCAGGCGGCCACCGTCGAGGAGAACGCCAAGGCCGCCGCCGGTGGTGACGACGTCGTCCAGGAACGCCGCCGAGACACCAGTGGTGCGCCACAGTTCCCGGCCGTTGGTGAGGTCGACCGCCACGACGGTGACGCAGTCCTTCTGCTTCGGCCTCGCCTCGCGGTGGGCGATCAAGGCGACCCCTGCGGCGGCGTCGGCGCTCGACGCGCACGTCTCGGCCCGGTTGGGCACGAGGTACTCCCAGCGCTTCTTCCCCGACCGGACGTCGTAGGCGGTCGCGCCGTCGAAGCGGCTGCGGACGACGGTGTCGCCGACGAGCCAGGTGTCGTTTCCGCCCTCGGCGGCCTCGCCGTCACGCGGCGCCTCCCAGACGGTGGTCATGGCATTGAAGGGCAGGTAGCCCGGCATGACGAGGTAGACGAGACCCGTGATGAGGGCGAGCCCGATGGCCGCCACGACGGTCACGGCGAGCGCTGCGCGCCACCTCCCCGTCGGTTCCGGTCGAACGACGCCCGCGTCGTTCGTTCGTCCTGTCATACGATCCCACCCCTGGTTCGATCGGCGCAAAAGTCAACAGGCTAGGCGATCTTCGATCAGCGGACACCACGCGGCTGCCGCAACAGACGTCCTCCGACTGCGACTTCTACAAGCGGCGAGGCGTAAGGGAACGGGGCTTCACCCACTGAAGCGGTGGCGCGACATCGCGACCCGGAGCAGCCGCCGCTCTCGCAGCACCGTGAGCGTGAGATTCGACGGCAGAACCTAGCCGGTGTTGTCCGCGCGGAAGGCTCGCCGGTAGGCGGCGGGTGTGGTGCGCAGGGCCTCGTGGAAGCGGCGGCGCAGGTTGACGGCCGAGGAGAGGCCGACCCGGTGCGCGATGGTTTCCACGGGCAGGTCGGTCTCCTCCAGCAGCGCCCGGGTGGCGGCGATCCGCCGGTCCAGCAGCCAGCGTCCGGGACTGATGCCCAGCTGCTCGGTGAAGCGCCGGGTCAGCGTGCGGGGCGAGACCTGCGAGCGGACCGCCATGTCGGCGACGCTGACCGGCTGGTCAAGGCGCCCGGCAAGCCATTCGAGGAGCGGGGCCAGCGAGTCGGTCACCGGTCCGGAGGTGGGCAGTTCGGCGTACTGCAGCTGGCAGCCCTCGCGGTGCGGCGGCATCACCATCTGCCGGGCGATGCGCATCGCGTACGCGGCGCCCTGGTCGACGCTCACCAGGTGCAGGCAGAGGTCCACGCCGGCCGCCGATCCGGCGCTGGTGGCGACGTCGCCGTGGTCCACGTAGAGCACCGCGGGGTCGACCCGGACCTGCGGGAACCTGGCGGCCAGCTCGGTGGCCCGGGCCCAATGGGTGGCGGCCCGCCGACCGTCCAGGAGTCCGGCGGCGGCGAGCACGAAGGCGCCCGAGCAGATGCCGACGATCCGCGCACCGCGCTGGTGCGCCCGGCGGACCGCCGTGACCACTGCCGTCGGCACCTCGGTGCCGACCTGCTGCTGCCAGCCGGGGACCAGCACGGTGTCCGCCCGCTCCAACGCGTCCAGGCCAGTCGTGACGAGCATGTCGTAGCCGGCCTGGGTGCGCACCGGACCGGGGTGTTCGGTGCAGATCTCGAACGCGTAGCGGGCGGGGATCGCCGGGCCGTGGTCGCCGAACACCTCGGTCGCGCAGGCCAACGGGAAGGTCGACTGCGGCGGCTGCAGCAGGGCCACGACCCGGTGCGGCGCCGGGGACTTCGGCAGCGAACGAAGCGTCATGGCGCGAAAGTACCCCTTCATGTCGTTCAGGACACTGGGTTGAACCGATTGGTCCAGTCCAATATCTGTCCTGTGACCACCGCACAGACGCAGAAGCAGACCCAGCCCCAGACCCAGACCGAGACTGCCCAGGCCACCCAGACCGCCCGGACAGATCCGCACACCTCCCGGCCGCCCGCCCGGCCCCCCTTGTGGGACCGGCGCTTCACGCTCTACTTCACCGCCCGCGCGGTCTCGCTGTTCGGCGACGCGATGATGCCGGTGGCCGCCGCGCTCGCGGTCGGCCCGCTGTACGGGATCTCCGGGGTCGGCTCCGTTCTCGGCGTCTGGACCGGGACCTTCGTCCTCTTGGTCCTGTTCGGCGGGGTGTTGGCCGACCGGTTCGGCGCCCGCCGGATGATGGTCGGCGCGGACCTCGTCCGGGTGCTCACCCAAGGCGTGCTGGCTGCCGCGTTCTTCGCCGGGGCGCCGCCGTTCTGGCTGCTGGTGACCATGGCGGCGCTGGCCGGTGCGGCCGTGGCGATGTTCCTGCCGGGGGTGAACGGGATGGTCCCGCTGGTCGCCCGCGAACCGCAGCGGGCCAATGCCACGCTCAAGGTGGCCGACGCGCTCGCGCATCTGCTCGGACCGGCCTTGGCGGGGCTCCTGATCGCGCTGACCAGCGCTGGGACCGTGTACGCGATCGACGCCGGCACCTTCCTGCTCAGTGCCCTGTGCCTGGTGCTCATCCGGCTCGCCCCGACCACCCCGCGCACGGACACGGCGGATGGATCCGACGCCGACTCCCTTGCGCACACCGGCAGTTCACTCCGCCGCGACCTGCGCCAGGGGTGGCAGGAATTCCGCGCCCGCACCTGGATGTGGGCGGTGATCCTGATCTGGGTGGTGTTCGGCGTGCTGCTCTTCGGCCCACTGGTACCGCTCAGCTCGACGCTGATCGGAGCCCGGCTCGGCCCGAACGCCTACGGCCTTGTGGTCTCCTTCCTCGGCTTCGGAACAGTGCTCGGCGGCCTGCTGGCTCTGCGGCTGCGCCCGGCCCGGCCACTGGCGGCCGGCGCGGCGGCGATGGCGCTCTACACCCTGCTGCCGCTCTGCGTGGCGCTGGGCGCCGGTCTGCCGGTGCTGCTGGCGGGCCACGTGCTCGGCGGCGGAGCCTTGGCATTCTGGTCGGTGATGTGGGCGACCAGCGTGCAGACCCACACCCCACCCGCGGTGCTGAACCGGGTGAGCGCGTACGAGCTGGCCGGCTCGGTGTCCGGGATCGCGCTCGGCCAGATACTGGCGGGGCCGGCCGCCGCGCTGGCCTCCCCGGAACGGCTGCTGCTGGTGTCGGCCGGCGTCTGCCTGGCGGGCTGCGTGGCCCTGTTCGCGATCCCGGCCATCCGCACCCTGCGCCGCGCTGCTCTCACGGAGAGCGGCAAACCGGGAGCGCCGGGCGGGCCGGACGGCACGGACGGCACAGACAGCACGGACAGCCCGCACAGCTCACACAGCACAGACAGCCCGCACAGCCCGGACGAGAACTGAGCTGCCCCACAACGCCGTTACGCCGCGCACCGCCTCGCCCACGATTCGTGCACCGGCCGGGCAATCGATAGGGTGCCAGGTCACGACCGCACCCCGTTCGATCCACGGGCCGGTCAGGGCTCTGCCGCAGTCTGTGGCACCTCCACGACTGCCTTGCCGACCCCTGCCTGCCCGGGCCCTGGAACACGGGGGCGATCCTCACGGCGGGGCAGTCGGGCCCGGCCGACGGGACAGGAGGAAAAGTGGCACAGATCATCGCCGAGGTCTCACGGACGTTCAACGAGTTTCTGCTCCTGCCGAACCGGACCCGGACCGACTGCTCGCCTGCGACGGTCGACCTGCGCACACCCCTGGTACGGCACATCGTCGGTGAGGCGTCGGCGATCGAGCTGCACTCCCCCTTCACGTCCGCGATCATGCAGGCGGTCGGCACACCGGAGCTCGCGATCGCGCTCGCCCGCAACGGCGGACTGAGTTTCCTGCACCACAACCAGCCGGTGCACGACCAGGCCGCAGCAGTCCGCCACGTGAAGAATTTCAAGGCCGGATTCGTCACCAGCGACACCAACCTCCGACCTGACGACAGCCTGGGTCTCCTGGTCGAGATCATGCGCCGCACGGGTCACAGCACCGCCGCGGTCACTCATGACGGGACCGCCACCGGCCGCCTGCTCGGCCTGGTGACCTCCCGCGACTTCCACCCTCAACGTCACGACCTGGCCGAACCCGTCAGCGGGCGGATGACCGCCATCGCCGACCTGCCGTACGTCGGGCCCGACACCACGCTTTCCGAGGCCAACGCCCGGCTGTGGGACGAGCGCCTGGACTGCCTGCCCGTACTCGACGGCGAGGGCAACCTGCAGCATCTGGTGTTCCGATCCGACTACACGGACAACAAGCGTTTCCCGAACCAGGCCGTGGACGCCGCCAAGCGCCTGCGCGTGGGGGCCGGCGTCAACACCCATGACTTCCAGGAGCGCGTCCCGGCCCTGGTGGAGGCGGGCGTGGACGCACTGTGCTTCGACTCGTCCGACGGCTACAGCGACTGGCAGGCGCAGGCCTTGACCTGGGTGAAGAAGCACTATCCCGAGATCCCGGTCGGCGGCGGCAACGTGGTCGACGGCGAGGCCTTCACCTTCCTCGCCGAGGCCGGGGCGGACTTCGTCAAGGTCGGCGTGGGCGGCGGTTCCATCTGCATCACCCGCGACCAGAAGGGAATCGGCCGCGGCCAGGCCAGCGCCGTACTGGACGTCGCGGCGGCCAGGGACGCATTCCGCGAGCGTACCGGCGCGTACGTGCCGATCTGCTCCGACGGCGGGCTGGTGCACGACTACCACGTGGCCCTGGCGCTGGCGATGAGGGCCGACTTCGTCATGATGGGACGCTACTTCGCGCGTTTCGACCAGGCGGCCGGCGCGAAGCTGGCCACCCGTGACGGCTTCGTGAAGGAGTACTGGGGCGAGGGCTCGAATCGAGCCCGTAACTGGCAGCGCTATGGCCAGGGCGGTCAGGGGCTGGTCTTCGAGGAAGGCGTGGACGGTTACGTCCCCTACGCGGGTGACCTCGACGAAGGGCTCGCCCTGACCGTCGCCAAGCTCAAGACCACGATGGTCTCCTGCGGTTCGGCCACCCTGCCGGAGTTCCAGTCCACGGCCAGGCTGACCCTCGTCTCGGACCAGAGCTTCCAGGAGAGCCACGCCAACGTCACTCTGCGGGACACCCCGGCGACGGTCTCCTGACCAGACGCCGAGGTACGTGGGTCCGGTCGTTCACGAACGTGCGGCCGGACTGGTCACAGGATCCTGAGGCGGACGGACGACTGTCCGTCCGAGCCCTCGTCGGAGAGACGCGGCCGCGCCCCGACCGAGTCAAGACTGGAGTGTCACGACGGGGCGAGGACGCAGAACTCGTGGCTCTCCGGGTCGGTCAGGCACGTCCACGGGACGTCGCCCTGGCCGAGGTCGAGGTCGGTGGCGCCGAGGGCGCGCAGCCGGGCCACCTCCGATGACTTGTCGTCATCGGGGGACGGCAGCAGGTCGAGATGGACGCGGTCCGGCACGGTCTTCACGTCGGGCGTGCGAAGGAACTCGAGATACGGGCCGACGCCCTTGGCGGAGCGAAAGACCGCACTCCCGTCGGTCACCTCGTGCAGGGTCCAGTCCAGCGCCTCATCCCAGAAGCGGGCCATGGCCCGCGGATCCGCGCAGTCGACCACCACCGCGGCGATCGGCCCCGTGTCCCGGTAGACCTCGCGAGGCTCCAGCACGCAGAATTCGTTGCCCTCCGGGTCGGCGAGGACCGTCCACGGCACATCGCCCTGGCCCACGTCGGCGGGCGTCGCACCGAGAGCCTGAAGACGCGCGACCAACTCCTCCTGATGGGCCACGGAGGTGGTGGCGAGATCGAGGTGCACACGGTTCTTGGTTGTCGTCTTGGGTTCCGGGACGGGAACGATGTCGACGCAGACGGCGACCGGGTCCGGCCAGACGAGGTCGCCGGCGGGTCCGACATAGGTGGTCACGCCGGGTTGGAAGACACTCCAGCCGAGCGCCTCCGCCCAGAACCGGCCAACCGCCAAGCCATCGAGAGCCTTGATGTTCACCTGAACAGGTCGCAGTCCCATGCCGGCGATCCTATGCGCCGTCTCTGCACCGACAGCCTCAGGTTCCGACAGATCTTGGGAGTCGCACCCCGTGCTCGCTCAGCCGGCGCGGAGAATCCGGAAGCGATCGGGTTCTGCCGGATCCCGATCAACGACCTGGACCGGCGCCCAAGCCCATTGCCACACGTTGATGCCCGGCGTGCGGGAGAACTGGATCTGCCCGCGCGTCCCTTGGACCGCGACGCGCGCCCAGGATGCGGCAGTTCGCACCCGGTCCAGGCCGTGCGAACGGAGCACCTCGGCGAGGACTGCGACCGTGTCGTAGCCCTCGAAGGCGACGAAGGAGGGCGCTTCGCCCAGCTGCTCGCGGAGGGCCGTTTCGACCCGTGCACCGAGGGGGCTGAGATGCTCGGGCAGATAGCGCAGGAACGGGATCGCGGCGCCGTCGTCACCCAGCAAGGTCGCCCATTCGGCGAACTCCGGTTGTCCGGCCGGAGCACCGATCGTGATCTCGGCGAGCCGCCGATCGCGGCGGACGGACTTGACGATCGGCGCTGCCGGCTCCGGGTGGCCGACCAGAAGAAGGAGGGCTGTCGCGCGATTGTCGACGAGTTCGTCGCACAACGCCGTGGGAGTGAGCGCGCGCGCGTCGAGTTCGATGACGGTGCCGCCGCGTGGAGCGAGATGGTCCCGAAGGATGCCTGCACCAGCCGCCCAGTAGACACTCGGCTCGGCCGCCACGGCGATGCGACGGTGGCCGGCGCTCAGGAGGAAGTCCGCGTAGATCCGCCAGCCGTGGGACTGCGCAGGGGCGAGGCGCGCGACCCATTCCGTGGGCTCCTCGGTGAGCGTGTCGAGAACCGCTGACGAGCAGAGGAACGGCAGACCGAGGGCGTCGGCCCTGGCAGCAGCGGCGCGGGCGACGACGCTGTGGTACTCCCCTGCCAAGGCGGCAACGCCCAGGCGAGCCAATTCATCCACGGCCGCCACGGCTCTCTGCGGGTCAGCCGCGGTGTCCCGGACCACCAGCTCGAGCGGTCTTCCGACGATCCCGCCGCCGTCATTGACTTCTCGAACGGCCAACTCAAGGCCAGCGAGCAGGTGTTGCCCCGCCTCGACCCATCCAGGCCGAGTGAGCGGAAGGAGGGCCCCGATCCGGACGACAGATGCGTCATTCGGCTCCGCGCCAGGCGGCGATGGTGGCGTAGTCATGCGATGGAGTCTCCCACGTGACGATTCGGTCGCAGTGGGCCCGGATCGGTCGGTGAACGTCAGTGGTGCCGAGAGTAGTTGAACCGACTGCGGCCGGCTTCGGTACGTCCGCCGCAGGCGGCCGTAGGGACGGCGATGACGCACCGCCGGTTCGAGGTCGAGCACGGCCGAACGGCCGTTCCGGTAAGCGTCGGATGCCCCCAGAGGGAGAGCAACGACGAGCGAGCGCCCCCGGGGCGTCGCCCGCCTCGGCACGGTCGCCCTTGACGGCGCTCAGGACTCGGTCACGCTCGACGAGATGGCGGGCACCCAACTCGCCCTCATTTCCCGAAACTTGACGGCTAACACCGTTAGCCCTAGCGTGACGCCACCCGGGTATCGCCGTTAGCCGTATCGGTCGGTAGGTGAGAGGGCGCCGCAATGAACACCGCCACAGTCGGCAGCACCTCGCGCGACAGCGTCCCGAACCGGCCCCTCCGGTGTCCCGGGATCGCCGCGTTCCCCGTCCCGCCCACCGTACGGATGACACCTTCCGGATCCCGACGGCCCAGCAGCATCGCCCTCACGGGGACGGCCCTCCGTGACTGACCGCGCGCAGCAGATCATGGCCGCCGCCCGCGAACTGCTCGACTCCGAGGGACCGGATGCGTTGTCGATGCGGCGCATCGCCGAACGCGTCGGCATCCGGGCGCCTTCCCTGTACAAGCACTTCCCCGACAAGGCCGCTGTCGAAGCCGGGCTCCAGGCGCAGGGGATGACCCTGCTGGCGGAGGAACTCGAGGCCGCCGAAGCCGAGATCGGCGTCGAACCGCCCCTGCTCGTGCTCGCACGCGCCTACCGACGACACGCCCTCGTCGGCCCGCACCTCTACCGCATCACCCACACTCGGCCGCTGGTTCGCGCCGCTCTTCCCGACGGACTCGAAGATCGAGCGGCGACGCCGCTGGCCCGCGCGGTGCACGGCGACATCGAGATCGCGCGCTCGTTCTGGGCCTTCGCGCACGGCATGGTCGTACTCGAACTCGACGGCCGCTTCCCGCCCGGCGCAGACCTGGACGCCGCATGGCGCACCGGCTGCGAGGCGTTCGCCCAGGCCATCCGGGGCAGGCCCCGGGAAGACACCGCATGACGACGATCGCCGAGGAGCCTTCGGGCTGCACCTCCCGCGCCGCCGGAGGACGCACGCCGAGGCATGGACCCTCGGGCTCACGGCCCTGACCCGGACTGAGACTTCGACGGAGTGACCATGGATTTCGCCTACCTGCCCAGTCCTTCGACCGGGGTCCTGCACCTCGGCCCCGTTCCGTTGAGGGCGTACGCCTTCTGCATCATCCTGGGCGTGTTCGTGGCCGTCTGGCTCGGCAACCGGCGCTGGGTTGCGCGGGGCGGCGAACAGGGCGTCATCGCGGACGTCACCACGTGGGCAGTGCCGTTCGGCATCGCCGGTGGACGGCTGTACCACGTGGTGACCAGCCCCGACGCGTACTTCGGCGAAGACGGCGTGCCGATCCGAGCCCTGTACGTATGGGAGGGCGGGCTCGGCATCTGGGGCGCCATCGCCTTGGGCGGGGTCGGCGCGTGGATCGGCTGCCGTCGCCGCCGGATCCCGTTGTCCGCCTACGCGGACGCGGTCGCCCCCGGCATAGCCCTGGCCCAGGCGATCGGCCGGTGGGGCAACTGGTTCAACCAGGAACTCTACGGCCGCCCCACCACGCTCCCCTGGGGCCTGGAGATCGACCCCGCGCACCGCCCGTCCGACATGCTCGGCATCGCGACGTACCACCCCACCTTCCTCTACGAGTCCCTCTGGAACATCGGCGTCGCCGCACTGGTCCTCTGGGCGGCCCGCCGGTTCGCGCTCGGTCACGGCAGGACCTTCGCCCTGTACGTCGCGGCCTACACGATCGGCAGGTTCTGGACCGAGTACCTGCGCATCGACGAATCCCACGCGTTCCTCGGCCTGCGCCTGAACGGCTGGACCTCCGTCGTGGTCTTCGTCGGCGCCATCGCCTACCTCGCCGTATCGATCCGCCGTCACCAGGGCATGGACGACGTGTCACGACCCAAGGACGAGGGCAAGCGCGACGACGAGCCGCGCCCGGGCGTCGCCCTCAGGGCAGGAGCTGGTAACGCAGGATGACGCGTGAGACCGACGGCCGGGCGCTGTTCACGGAGCGGGGGCTCGCCTCGGCGCGTCCGCGCGGGATGAGGCCGCCCCGGTCCACGCCGTGCGAGCGGCGTGCGGACCGGCACTCACTCTTTCACCCTCTAGTTGCTGGTGGCTCCCTTGGGCACATCGGTCACTGCGGCGGCGATCACTGCCACGAGGTTGTCGGTCCAGCAGTCGGACTCTTTCGTCGCGATTTCGACGCCACATCGAGCACAGACGAGATTGGGGCCGTCTTGGCCAGCGAGCCCGCAGCAACCGCTGACGCGCCGTTGATCGGAGTGAAGAGCGGTTCCTGGAACGTCGTCCGGATGAAATATCAGAAGGGTGCCGTCGAAGTTGGTCTTGAAGGTTCCCAGGGCCATCCGAGGCGGAACGACCTCGTGGCTCGGCGGCCGCTCAGGGCCCATCACTGGTTCCCCCGGCACCACATCGCTGGTAGCAGGCTGCTGACAGTTGGCACAGCGAAAGACCGTCATACGGCCATTCTCCTCGCCCAGCGGTGCCCACGCCGTCGTAGCCATAGCGGCGCTGCACATCGTCGGCTGACTACCTGAATCTGGCAACGTGGGCAGGGCCGTGATCCCGATCCGTCAGAGACCCGACGGATGGGTGGAGAGCCAGCCGGCATACCGATCGCGCGCCCGATTCCGTTCCTCGGGCGTGACGAGGAAGACGTCGGCGCCACCGTCGTAGGGGTGGTGGATGCGTCGCATCTGAGTGTCAGTGACGAGGACCCCCGCCACCTTGTCGTCAGCGATGTCACGCAGCAATTCGTCGAGGCAGCCATGTCGCCAGGGCCGGCGGGCCACGAAGAGGTGGCAGTAGGTGCGGAACTTCGGGTCCGGATCGTCCTCCACCAGCAGGCTCTGCCAGTAGCCAGCGTCAGGCTGGAACGGCGGAACCTCGGCTTCGGTCGTCCAGACCGGTGTGATCACGTACACGTCCCCACCGGCGAACAACGCATCGAGGACCGTGTTGTAACGCTCCAGGAGGACGGCGTACTCACTCTCGCCGCGTATCGCTTCGACTCCGGCAGGCTGTGGAAGCGCACCCAAACATCCCGATACGGATCACGGAGCTTGTACCCAACCGGAGGGCAGTTGGGCCAGCGCTGATGCCACAGCTCCGTCAAAGCCGTCTGCCCGCCCTCAGACACCCTGGTGCACTCGTCCTCCCGGGTTAACCCCTACCGACGCCCATGATGCCCGGCATGCCCGCCCAGGAGAAGCGGCCTCTAAGGCAACTGCATCGGCCTTCGCCGACCCCCAGACCCTCGATCCCCACGGTACCGCCCGCCGCGGACTCGAGGAGTTCGGTACCGCTGGCTACGCGCCGGGCGGCACCGCGGGGCCTGCGTGCTCCTGCCGGGGCTCGGGGCGAGCCAGGACGGGACAACCACTGCAGAGACGCGCTGAAGGAGCCCTGCAACCCCGACGGCCAGGTCGGGAGGGCTCCCTGCGCGGTATCCCAGCCCTCAGAAGACGAAAGGAACACTCTCATGCAGGGTATCTGGCACGGCGCCGGGGACGGCAGCCGACCGGCGGACAGCTGGGTCACCCGTGTGGCCCGTAACCTGCGGAAACGCCTCAACCTGCGTGGACACCGCGTCCACCACCACCTCATCCGCGGCGCCAGCTACAGCCTCGGCAGCGGCGCTGTCAGCCTGAGCATCGTCTGGGTCCGGTGCCGCTACTAGCTCTCGATCTCCCACGAGCCCCCGGTCACCGCAGACCGGGGGCTCGCCTCGTTCCGAACGCGGAGACTCGCTAGAAGCATCTCGCCTCCGTCGCCGACGTAACCTCGGGGCGGCTTGGCTCCCGGTTCGCTGCACAAGCGACCACAGCCGCCCGCCTTCCCGGTAGGTGCGGCACGAGATGGAGATCCTCGACACCCGCCCGTTGGTCGACAACCCGCAAGGTGTCGGGACGGCCCGCTTCCGACCCTCTGCGGGCCGTCGTCGGACGCGTTGGTGTATCGGGCAGTCGTGCCATCCCGTCGGGGGCCGCGTATGCGCGGTCCCCGACGGTGCGTTTCCGCCCTGGGCGTCGCGTTCGTCGCCAGGTCCGACTGCCTCTGTCCGGCCCTCTACTTCACGGTGGCGGTGCCGATGAGGATGCGGTGATCCGAGCAGCGGCCGTCCGGCGACTTCTCCGTGCGATCGCAGGTGGTGGAGATCGACAGCGAGTCCGCGCTGTAGCTGCCCGGGCTGGCCAGCGCCGCCTCCGAGACGAAGATCATGTCGATCTTCCGCTTGGTGTTGCACTTTGACTGACTGACGGTGTCGTCGTCGGCTGTCCACTCGCCGTATCCGAGGCAGGTGGGGGCCACCGTCTTGACGGGGTCGGTGTCGTCCAGTTCCCGGAACAACCCCTTGTTGCCGCCGTTGATGGTGGTGTCCAAGGTGGCCGAGTAGAACGTGTCCAGCGAGGGGTAGTCGGGCTGGACGTTGAGGTCGCCCGCGATCATGACCGTCTGGCCGGCGTTGACCCATGCGTCGAGCTGCACCTGGACGGCCTGCAGCTGATTCAGCTTGTCGGCGTTCGACTCCACCGTGATGTGCGTCGTGCAGAAGCGGGTGGCCGCGTCGGCGAGGAGCGGCGCGCAGAGCATGTTCCGCTTCTCGTCGGTTCCGTCGTCCGGGAGCTTGATCCGGTCGGCGGTGCCGAGAGGACGCTTGCTGAAGATCGCGTTGCCGAACGCCTCCCCATCACAGACATCTTCGTTGCCCGCCGTCCTGCTGGCCTCGAAGCGGCCGAAATTGTCAGGATCGTCCGGCCAATTCGCCGCTCGCAGCTGAGTGACGAGCGTGCGCCACTGGTTCGCGCAGAGCTCGTTGAACGCGGCGAAGTCCGCGTTGCGGTACACGATCGACGACACGGCCCCCTCCACCATGCCCGAGGTCACGGAGCCGTCGTTGAGCTTGTGCCCGGCGACGTTCCACTGCCAGATGTTGTACGTCTTCGGGCTCGTCGTCTCCGCCTGGGCCGCGGCCGCGGGCAGCATCGCGGCGCACAACGCGCCCGCGAGAGCGATCCGGATCCTGCGGAACCGTCCCATAAGGTCTTCCTCCCATGAAGTGCCAGCCCTCCCCCAGGCTGGGGCGCCGCTTGATGCGGCAGAGATGATCTTAGGCACGCCCCGAAGCACTCAGCACGTCACATCGGCCGGCGCATCTGCAGCCACCAGAGCGACGCGGTGTTCGAGACCCTTGTCGCAGCAGAGGTTTCCCCAAGTACTGGTCCAGTCTCCTGACCGTCGGCATGGCGGACACAGGCCGCGGGTGCCGGGTGGGTGAAGTCGGGGCAAACCCCCGACGGCCGCAACCCGAGCACGGACGGCGCCTCTTTGACGGCGAGGTCAGTTTCGCTGGACAGCGCCAAGTGTTGATGGTGTCCCACCAGGGCAGACCAAGTGCGCGCGTTGGTGAAAATGCCCTGCTCACAGCGCTGCGGGAGCAGTAGCATCCCCGAATGCGAAGCATCGAGGCCCTGATCCCGCATGCCGGACGCGAAGACATCGCAGGCCTGCGGGAGATCGACGCGGAGGAACTCGCCCGGTACGCGGCGGACCCCGCGCACCCGTGGTGGCGCCGCAGGCCCTGCGTGATCGCGCTGACCGGCCGGATCCCGGAGCGGTACGTCCCCGAGCTGACCGCGCGCATCCAGGATCCTTGCGACACTTCCGAGGTGCGCAGGGCCCTGCTCGACCTGCTCGCGGATCAGGCGGAACTGCTGCCCTGGCTGCGACACGAGGACCGCCGGGCCGACACCTCGTACGGAATGGCCACGGCTTTCCTGAAGGCACGGGGCTTGCTCGGCGACCGCTCGGCCGCGCGCGAGCTGGCGACTCTCGCCGCCTCGCCGTGGCAACGCTCCCGCGTCGCAGGCGAAGCCGGTCTGGACGGGCTGGTCGACCGATACGGGACCGCCGCGATCCTGGCCGAACTCGGCATGGAGCGACCCGAGGACCGGGCGTTCCGCGTCCGGATGCGGCATCGCGCCGACGACGACGTGACCGACGCGCTCGCGGACCCGGACCGGGGAGTCGCGTACCTTGCGCAGTCGCTCGCGACCGACCCGGACCGTCTCCGCGCCTACCTCGACGAGGCGCCGACGACCGAGGCAAAGCTGTGGGCGGCGTACGCGTTGCACGGCCTCACCGAGGACGAGGCCGAGATCCGGGCTGTCTACGAGCGCCTGGGATACCCCCGGGTCGAGGTCGAGGGCCTGGACGAGGAACTACGCGGTGTGATCGTCCACGAGTACGGTCACGGCTGCGAGCGCGCGAGCGACCCGCGGTGGCGGCTCGAGGCCCTGTGCGACGAACCGCCCGCCCGCCCCGACGTGGACGACCAGCTCCGCCGCGCGATGGCCGCCCTCACGACAGCCGGCCTCGCGCCGAAGCCCCCGGTCTCGTGCGGCGAGGACAACCAGCAGGGGGACGGGACCTATCACGTGATCGAGGTCGGCGAGCACCGTCTCCTGATCAGCACCCTCGGCCCGTTCGCGACCGCCGAGGACGACGACTCCGCCGGCCGACGGGCGCTCGAACGGGCGGGCTTCCGCTGGATCGACGCGGAAACCGGCGCGATCCGGGTCACGGACCTCTGTGTCTACTACTTCGGCGGACGCGGGTCCCTCACGGTCGAGACGCTGCTGTTCTACTGGCAGGACTAGGGCGTTTCGTCGGGATCACGGAAGATGCTCGTCGTGACGGTCCCGCGCGCTGTGTCAGCGCCGTGCCGTACGGGCTCCGCCCGCAGTTCCGTGAAACCTGGCCATGACGTCGGTGATGGCAGCGACGGGGTCCCACTCCTGGACCGCGCTCCTCGCCCTTCAGGCGGAGGCGGATCGTCCGTGGAGTTGATCCGGGCTCGTTGGTTGCCCAGACACAGTGGAGGCATGACAACCCATACGGCGCACCTCAACACGACAGCGACAGAACGGCCCGTTCCCCGGTGGGCTGCTGCCGCAGCCCATGCAATGCCTTTGGTCGCGCTGCCTGTGTGCCTGTGGCGTCTTCCCATCGCCTTCGGCTACGGCATGGGCGGGGAGGTCCTGCCCCCGTCACCGTGGAACATTCCCTACGTCGTCGGACTCAGCGTTCTGTCCGAGATATTCGCCCTGCTCAGCCTCGGCCTGGTCCGCCGGTGGGGCGAGGTCGTGCCCACCTGGGTCCCCAAGTTGGGCGGCAGACGCATCCCGCCCTTCGCGGTCATCCTCCCTGCGACAATAGGCGGCCTCTTCTTCTCCGCCCTGATGGTCCACTGGGTGTTCGGGGCCTTCCGCCTGGGCGGTGCTGACGGCTTCCCGTACGCCGAGGGGTGGGACGTGCTGGCGATGACGGTCAGTGGTCTGTTCACCTTGTGGGGCCCTCTGCTGCTGGCCCTGACGTTCGCGTATCACCGTCGCCGGCGCTCTCACTGAGCTGCTCCCAACGCCATTCACGGAATCGCGGTCAGAGCCGCCGTACGGTCCGGATGTGATCTCGCGACCGACGGGTCAAGCTCAGGGCCCCTATGGCACAACTATCTTTCGCACCTGCTCCGGCCCCGGCCTCAAGCGCGAGAGTGAGGAACGCGGCCTCAGAGATGACGTTCTTGAACACTCACTCAGCTTGTTCCATAAGGCTAGGTGACGCCGATTGCGGCGTGACGAGTGCGCCCCATCGCCCCCGACACGGTCGGGTCGGGTGCGCGGTCGTCGGCCACTGGTCACGAGTACGGGGAGGGCTGCAGCCGTACACGAGGCGGCCCCACTCCCGGGTCGGCAGAGGGGCCGCTTGTCGTGATGTCAGGGGCGCCCGGCTCGGCGTCTGGTCACCCCGGGGCCGCTGGGCGTGGTGACGGTGCGGGCCGCCTCTCGGGCACGGGGTTCTCGGCCGGCAGGGGGTGACCCGCGGCCGCACCGGACGGGCATCTCGCCACAACGACGCGCCCTGCCAGGCGCGGGCGCCTGCCACGTTGTTCAGCTCAACGGATCGCCGCCGCAGCCCACCGGGCGAAGCCCGCCACATTGCGCGGGCAACGCCATCGGGACTCTCCCTCCGGTTCCTTGTCGGGGTAGTCGAGGTCCGTCCACTCGTACTCCGAGTCGCCGGCCAGCAACGACAGCAGCATCTCGAAGGACTCCAACGTCCCGTCGACATCACTTTCGTCGCACGGATGGATCTCGTGACTGCAGGCCCCATTGGCGACAGCCGGATCCGAAGCCGCGGCCAGCAGCGCCTCCATGGCTTCGTTCGCAGCCTTGGGCTCGGCCTCCGTGGCTGCGTGGCCGTACATCAGCACCAGCCCGAACGTGAAGAACGCGGTGACATCCGGATCCGGGGGCACCGCGGCCCGTGCCCTGCGGAGCTGTTCCACGCACTCCAGCAAGGTCTCGTCGTGCTCGCCCAGAAAATATCCCTGCCGGATCGACTCCCAGTCTTCGGCCAGCTCTTCCGCATTCGCAATCATGATCATGTCGACGTCAGGGGCGGGAGCCCTGGTTCCCGATCCGGCAGGACACCGTTCGGCCCTTGGGCAGCGCTTCGTCGGCGCCGGTCTCCGGTTACGGGCACGCGGCCCCGGCGGCCGCGAAACTCGGGTGCTGTCCGGAACCTGCCGGCGGTAGGTTCGCCCTGGCATGTGGCAGGGGAGGAAGCCCTGCGGGGCGGGCGATTCCGGGGGGGCGACGCCGATGATGTTCGGCTACTCGGACGAGTGGTGGGTGCTGCTGCTGTACCCAGCGGTGTTGTGGGTGCCGTTCGGGCCGTTCCTCATGCTCTCGCTGGGGGTGTGGTGCGCTTCCGCGCCCGGTCCTCGACCTCGAGTGTGGTCGGTGTCGGTGCCGCTGATACCGGTGGTGACCTCGGCGGTCTTCATGATCTTCCCGCTGAGCCGGTGGGACCGGCCGGTGCGGGTGGACGGCGCGGTGGAACCGCCGGAGCAGTTGTACGAGTTCCTCGGCTACCTGGCCGTGTACGTCGGGGGCATCACGGTGCTGCCCTGGCTGCTCGGTTACGGCATCACTCGCCTGCTGCGCTTCGTACGGGCCCGCCGGTGCGGCCCGGGGAAGCAGCGCGGGGCGCGGCACACGGCCACGGAGGCGGACACGCCGTAGTCGCTGAGCCGTCCGTCGGGGAGCCGTCCGTCGGGGAGCCGTCCGTCGGGGAGCCGTCAGCAGCGCCGACCCTGGCACGGCGGCGGCGCGTCCTGTGCTCCGGGCCTGCCCTCGGGCCGGAACAGGGCGACGAGGAAGGTCAGGGCGATGCCCGCCGCCACCGCGAACAGGGCGTTGCTGATCCCGTTCGCCGTCCCGTCGCTCAGCTGCTCCCCCGTGAGTCCGCCCAGACCCGCCGTCGCCACCAGCACCAGGAGGGCGAGGCCCACGGCGGCGCCCATCCCGGAGCCGGTGGAGGCGATCCCCGAGGCGATGCCCTGATCCCGGTCGGGCACCCCGGTCCCGGCGGCGATGAACATGCCGGTGAACACGATGCCGTCACCGGCGCTGAGCAGGACGAGTCCCGGGACCAGCTCTGCGTACGAGCCGTCGGGGGAGACAGTCGCGCCGAGCAGGACGGCACCCACCGCACCGACCGCGAGTGCGCCGAGCAGTGTGCGCCGCAGACCGAAACGGGTCACGAGCTGCCCCGCGGTCATCGACCCCGCGACGACGACCGCCGTCGGGACGACGAATCCTGCGCCGGTCTCCAGGGCGTCGTAGCCGAGAACCTGCTGGAAGTGGAGCGAGAGGAAGTACAGCACCGAGCCGAAGGTCGCCATGAACATGAACGCGATGACGACGCTCGTAACGAGGCTGGGGTTGGCCAGGAGGCGCGGCGGCACGAGCGAATCGCTGCTGCGCCGCTCGACGAGCACGAAGACTCCCAGCAGGAGGAGCCCGGCCGCAGCACTGAGCAGGATGCCGGGCGAGAGCCAGCCGAGCCCCGGCCCCTGGACCAGCGCGAACACGATCAGTGTGACGCCGAGGGTGACGGTGAGCGCACCGGGCAGGTCGAATCTGCGAGTCCGGTCGCGCTGCGGGTCCTTGGGGATCAGCACGAAGGAGAGGACCAGTGCGGGGACCGCGAGGGCGACGTTGACCAGGAATACCGCTTCCCAGCCGAAGGCATGGGTCAGCAGTCCTCCGAGGAGTACGCCGATCACCAGCCCGGCGGCGCCTGCACCGCCCCAGATCCCCAACGCGCGGTTGCGCACGCGGCCTTCGCGGAAGGTGACATTGATGAGCGCCAGGGTCGTGGGAAAGACGAGCGCGCCGCCGAGGCCCTGAACCGCGCGGGCGGCCAGGAGCATTCCGGGCCCCGTCGCCAGTCCGCCCACGAAAGCCGCGGCCGCGTAGAGGGTGAGGCCGGCGGCAAGGATCCGGCGCCGCCCGAGGAGGTCTGCGGCCCTTCCTCCGAACAGGAGGAAGCCGGCGGAGACCACGGCGTAGGCGCTGATCACGGACTGCAGCGACTGCGCGGAGTAGTCCAGGTCGCGGGCGATGTCGGGCAGTGCGACAACGACGATGTACTGGTCGAGCGAAACCGTGAACATGGCGAACGACAGCAGCGCGAGAGCCGCCGTGGCACGGTTCCAGCCGAGCCCGCTGGGCCGCGTCGCCCCGGCAGATGCCACAGCAGCACTCCTCGGAAGGGGCCCGTCGAGTCCGGCACGTACAGGAATGCACCACTATGTCATGAAGATCTCCGGCGACGGGGCGCGCGGCGCGGGGAGTGCCGCGCCGTCGGCCTCGACCGCAGACCCGGACCAAACCCGCGCCCGCACCCCGACACCCGGTCCCGGTCCGACACCCGGTCCCGGACCCGTGCCCGCACCCCCACCGGACTCACGGTCCGCGCCAGAGGTTGGCGAAGGCAGAGTTCTCGATGGACCGCCTCTGGCGTACGGCCTCCAGTTCCATCACCGCGTCGTGGACGATGGCCACCACCGTCGTCACCGCCTCGTCATCGAGGCCTGGCTCGTCGTCGGATCGTCCCCCTTCCATGCCCACGACCGAGGCAAGGGCGGCCAGGACAGGTTCCTTCTCCTCCCAGCGGTCGGCCGCCCGGCGGCGCGCGGGCGTATCGACCGGTTCCACGCGTTCCGAGCCGAAGGGCGACCGGCCGCTTCGCTTCCGCGTCAGCTCACCGTCCTCCTCCAGGGCGGCCTGGTACGCGGCCGAGAGGTCCTGGCCTCGGCGCCACAGCCAGTCCTCGATCCGCTCGTAAGGCGTCTGCCGAGCGAGCGCTGCCGCGGCCTCGCCGAGCAGCCGATCGTCCGGCACCGGCGGCCCGCCCGGCACGATGCGGTCGCGGTCCACGGTGACCGCCCCCGCACCGATGAGGTCGATCAGCTCGGCTCCCGCGAGTGCGAGCGACAGGTCTCCCTGTCCCACGGAACGCTTCAGCCCCGGGTCCATGGCGATGATGAACAGGTCTTTCGCCGTGGTCATGAACGGCTCCCCTCGGAGACATCGACAAAGAGGCGTCCCACCGGCCAGGCCTGCGTCCGGGGCCGGTCCAGCGGCAGGGCGACTGTCACCATCAGTATCGCCGGGGAACTCCTGTCGCTGGTGTCGTACCGCCCAGGCCGTCAGCGCGTCCTGCGCCCGGCCGCGTTGGACGCGGTGCCTCGACGACACAGCGGACGGCTGCGTCAGCCGGCCGGAGAATGTCGCTCCGGCTCATTCAGAGGCCCCGCTGTACCGCGTCCCCGTCAGGTCATCGGTCACGTGTGTGCCGGGCTTTCGCTCGCGGCCCGGTTCGACCGGCACGTCTTATTGGTTTGCCGACGGTCCGCTCAGTCGGATAGGAAGCTTGCATGCTGAGGGGCAACAAGGTCGGGCTCAGGGCCCGGCACGAGAACGACATCCCGGTCCTGCAGGCCGATCTCTACGACGACGTGGTCAACCACTCGCGGGCCCAAGGCCGGCCGTGGCGGCCGATCACACCCGGCTCGAAGGACTCGCCGCTCATCGTGGACGACACGGAGCACGGCCATGTCCCTTTCTCCGTGGTGGAGTTGGACGGCGGCACGCTGGTCGGTACCGCGGTGCTGTGGGGCATCGACAACCACAACCGGTCCGCGCACATCGGCCTCGGGCTGCTGTCGTCCGCCCGCGGCAATGGCTACGGTACCGACGTGGTCGCGGTGCTGTGCCACTACGGTTTCGTCGTCCGCGGCCTGCAGCGGCTGCAGATCGAGACGCTGTCGGACAACGCGGCGATGCTGCGCTCCGCCGAGCGCAACGGCTTCGTCCGCGAGGGCGTGCTGCGCTCCTCCGCCTGGGTCATGGGCGAGTTCCTGGACGAGGTACTGCTCGGGCTCCTCGTGCAGGACTGGAAGCCGGACTCGAAGAGCTAGGCCGCTGCCGGACGGTCGAAACCTCCAGAGGCCGGCCTTCCGGCACAGGGCGCGCGTCGCACACGGTGACCCGGTGGCCGAGAAGCGATCCCGTACGCGCCTCCTGGCCAGGGGAGACAACGACGAGCAGTGGATGCCGGAGCGCACAGGCAGGACCTGGTCCTCCTGGCTCGGGCCATTGCCTATGAAGCCGTCTTCGCCACCGTTGACGAGCTCGATTGCGGCGCGGACGTGAACGTCTCCGGAATCGATGCCGGCTGGATGGTCATGGAGTCCGGCGAGGACGGGTCTCCCACCGGCCGTGTCCTCTCGGGTCTTCACGAGGACCTGCTGACGATGGATCCGGGTGGACGCGACGGAACAGATCTGTGGCGGTGACCAAGGCTTGTGCGGGGCCGTAGCCGTGAACCGTGTCCGCGCCCAGAAGCCCTGCCGGCGCCTCGGGAGGCCTCGGCCCCCTTGCGTGATCGACGCACCGTGATGTGGTCAGGGTGCATGCGGAGTTCGAAGCGCCGGCGGTCGTACGAGGCTCAGACAGCCCGCTTACTGACGCCGCTGGCCAAGGACGCAGAACTCGTTGCCTTCCGGGTCTGCCAGGACAACCCACGACTGGTCACCCTGGCCGATGTCGACATGCTGTGCGCCATGGGCCACAAGGCGGGCCACCTCGGCCTCCTGGTCATCAGGCCTGAAGTCGAGATGCAGTCGGCTCTTCGCCTTCTCGGTCTCATCGACCCGGACGAAATCCAACCCCGGCATACGATCCGGCGCCGGGCGGATCTCGAACTCATCATCGGAGGAGTGGACCACAACCCAACCAAGAGCCTCGGCCCACCACTGCCCCAGCGCCGCCGGATCTACCGAGTGAACGATTACCTGTTCCCATTCCAAGGTCATCCGCAGAGCCTACACCTGCGCCTTCACGTCGGATCAGGCCGCAACTCATGGAGTTCCGGGCTTGATTCACCCGCCGGCATGCTCTGGCCCGCGCCACCCTGCCCCGCCATTCGCCGCTGGGACGACCTTCCTCCAGGGCGACGCGCTGGACGCCGTCGGCAGGTGGCAGGTGTGACGGCCCGGTGGCCCGCCCGCCGGCCACAGCCGGCGGCACCTGGCGACGCAGTGTCGGCAGCCTGCCGAAGAGCGGAGTTCCATCCTGATGCGGATACGGCCAATGGGAGGAACACACTCCGACCCGGGGGCACCGGCCCTCGAAAGGCGTGCGGGGCCTGGGATCCGGAGGGTCGGCGGGTTCCGGTGTCGCGCAAGGATCGCTCGGTCGTCATGGAGCCGTCACAGAGCCGTCTTGGCCCCGTCGAACTCGGGGCCTTCCGGATGGCTTGAAACCACGCAGGTCAATCCCCCACGCCCGCACCGCCGTTGATCGACTCACATACTGCGCTGACCGGCGGCGGGCGCCGTTGCGCCCCGGCCGGAATGACCACTCGACCTCATCCCAATCTCCTGGGGGAGACTTGCGCGCACACGTGCACAGAGCACGCGCCTTCACCATCGCGGCAGCCACATCGGTGGCGCTGGTGGCAGGCATGACCGGCCCCGTGACGGCGCTCGCCGCGAACACGACGGCCACATCGGACATCACGTACGTCGACGGCAACCAGCGAATCCCGCTCATTACGGGCGACCGCGTGGTGGTGGACACCAAGGGCCGGATGGTGGGCTTCGAGTCCGCCGAGGGCCGTGAACACATACCCGTACAGGTGCAGCGCTTCGAGGACCACACCCTGGTGGTGCCCAGCGACGCGCGGCGCCTGATCGCCGCCGGCAAGCTGGACCAGCGGCTCTTCGACCTCGACGTGCTCACCGACGCGCGGCTGCGCAAGAGCCATCGGGACGGGATCAAGCTGATCGTGCAGTACGAGGGGGGTGCCGGTGCCGCACGCGCCGAGGTGCGTGCGGCCGGCGACACCCGGCTGCGGCGCACGTTCCCGACCATCAACGCCGACGCCATCCGTACGTCCCGGGACGATGTCGCCAGGGTGTGGGATGCGCTGACCGACCGGCAGAGCAGCGGCGCGCGCGCCACCGCCTCCGGCATCGGCAAGGTGTGGCTGGACGGGGTGCGCGCGGCGAGCCTGGACCGCAGCGTCCGGCAGATCGGCGCCGACAAGGCGTGGGAGTCGGGGTACGACGGCACGGGCGTCACGATCGCCGTGCTCGACACCGGCGTCGACAAGACCCACGACGACCTCGAGCCCCAGGTCGTCGGTGAGAAGAACTTCTCCGCCTCCCCCGACACCGTGGACCGGGTCGGACACGGCACCCACGTCGCGTCGATCGCCGTGGGCACCGGAGCCAGGTCCGGTGGCCGGTTCAAGGGCGTCGCCCCCGGCGCCAAGGTGATCAGCGGGAAGGTCCTCGACGACGAGGGCTACGGCGACGACTCCGCCGTCGTCGCGGGCATGGAGTGGGCCGCCGCCGAAGGCGCGGACGTGGTCAACCTCAGCCTCGGCGGCGCCGACAGCCCCGGTGTCGACCCGCTGGAAGCCACGGTCGACAGGCTGTCCGCCGAGAAGGGCATCCTGTTCGCCATCGCGGCGGGCAACGAGGGCGAGGCCGGCGACTCGACGGTGGGCTCGCCTGGCAGTGCGGACGCCGCACTGACAGTCGGCGCCGTCGACAAGGACGACAAGCTCGCGCCCTTCTCCAGCATCGGCCCACGGGTCGGCGACGGCTCCGTCAAGCCGGACGTGACCGCGCCCGGGGTCGCCATCACCGCGGCCGCGGCACCCGGCAGCGCCATCGACACGCGCCCCGGCACACCGCATCCCGCACCGGGATACCTTCAGATCGACGGCACCTCGATGGCCACCCCGCACGTCGCGGGCGCGGCCGCGATCCTGAAGCAGCGGCATCCGGCCTGGAAGTCCACCGAGCTCAAGGGCGCGCTGACCGCGTCCGCCAAGGGTGGCGCCTACACCGCCTTCCAGCAGGGCTCGGGCCGCATCCAGATCGACAAGGCGCTGGCCCAGAGCGTCATCTCCGATCCGGTCTCGCTGAATTTCGGCATGGCGCAGTGGCCTCACGGCGACGACCGGCCCGCCACCCAGAAGGTCGCCTACCGCAACCTCGGGACCACCGACATCACCCTCGACCTTTCGGTGTCCACCCTGGACCCGAAGGGCAACCCGGCCCCGGCCGGGTTCTTCACGCTCGGCACCTCGAAGGTGACGGTGCCCGCCGGTGGCAGGGCCGAGGTCGACCTCGTCGCGGACACCAGGGTCGGCGACTCCGACGGCACGTATTCGGGCTACGTCACCGCCACCGGGTCGGGCCAGTCGGTCCGCACGGCCGCGGTGGCCGTCCGGGAGGCCGAGTCGTACGACCTCACGCTCAGGACCGTCGGCCGTGACGGCACGGACGCCCGGAACTTCTCCAGCACGCTCAACGGCGTCGCCGGCCCCGCCGCCGGGTTCGCGGCTCGCATCGACAACGAGCCGGGCACCCACACGATCCGTGTGCCCAAGGGCTCGTACACCTTGAACACGGCCGTCTACCAGGACCCGTCGGACTTCACCAAGGGCACCGACTGGCTCGCCCAGCCGAAGCTGGACATCTCCGGCGACACCACGGTCACCTCCGACGCACGCACGGCCAAGCCGGTGGACCTCACCGTGCCCGGCATCGACCGGGCGGATTACGGGGGTACGTACTACGAGGTCGCCACCGAGAGCGGCCGCATCGGCAACGGCTGGGTCCTCAGGGGCTTCACCGGCTTCCGCACCGCACACATGGGTCCGGCCGTCACCGACGGCTCCCTTCTGCAGACCTGGGACGCGCACTTCCTCAAGAACGCCACCACCCAGTACTCGGTGGCCTTCGGTGGCAGGACGAACCTGGTCGCGACCGGCTACACCAAGCATGTGAAGGCGAAGGAGCTGGCCACGCTCAAGGTCGGTCTCGGGGCCTCCGCCCCCGGGAAGTCCGCTCTCGCCTCCCCGTTCGCCCATCTCCCGGGCGCACCGGAGGGCAATGGGTTCTCCGCCCCCCAGGCGGCGCCGGGCACCCGCACGTTCCTTGTCTCCACCGCCGACGGCGTCGAGTGGCTCACCAAGGTCAACCAGCTCGGCGAGCCCGACGAGTGGGGCTACCCGGCCTGGGAGGGCAGCTGGGAGATGGTCCGTCCGAAGCGGTACGAGGCGGGCAGGACGTATCGGGAGACCTTCAACACGGGCGTCGTCGGCCCGCTTCTGGGCGAGCGGACGGGCGTCTTCCGCACCGCTCCCGACCCGGCGACGGGCGAGCAGCAGCTCATCGGCGCCGTACCCCTGTTCGCCGACGGCGAGGGCCACACGGGATCCACGCCGTACACCTCGGCCACGTCGACGCTGTACCGCGACGGCGTCAAGGTCGGCGAGAACGACGACCCGCTGAGCGGCTCGCAGCCTTTCACGGTCGACGCCGCCGACGCCGAGTACCGGCTGGTGACCTCCGTGGAACGCCCGGCGAACATCGCGGCTGCCTCCACCCGCGTGGAGACCGGCTTCACGTTCCGCTCGAAGCAGGTCGCGGAGACCACGGCGCTGCCGGTGTCCACGGTCCGCTTCGCCGCCCCCGTCGATCTCGCCTCGCGTGCGCCGGCGCACGCGCCGGTCGTCGTCCCGGTGACCGTGCAGGGCTCGGCGGCCGGGAAGAACCTCAAATCACTGAGCATTTCGGTGAGTTACGACGACGGGAGCACCTGGCAGCTCGTGCAGGTCCAGAACGGCAGGATCTCCGTGAAGAACCCGGCGAAGGACAAGGGGATCTCCTTCTCCGCCGTGGTCACGGACCAGCAGGACAACATGTCGACGCTGACCATCCGCAACGCGTGGTTCGGCAAGTGACGCTGCCCTGTCGACCGACGTAGCCGGTCACGGCGCCACCACCTCGGGGTGGTGGCGCCGTGCGTTCGGGGAACTTCGCCGCACGGCGCCGCCGCGGGCCCGGTCCACGGTCCGCGATTTCGGCGGAGACAATTGCTCTCCGTGCTCTCCGCACTCTCCGCACTCTCCGCACTCTCCGCACTCTCCGCACTCTCCGCACTCTCCGCACTCTCCGCACTCTCCGCACTCTCCGCACCAAGGCTTGACCGGTGGACCTGCTGCGACGTATTTTCGAGCGCACCGGTTCGTGAGTTCATGGAAGGAGGCGCATTCGGATGTCGACCATCTCCGAAGCACATCGCCTCGCTCACGAGACCGCCTGGACTCCGGGTCGTGTAGCACACGGCTGCTGAGCAGCCCCTTCACCGGCGTGCCCGTTTGCGGCCCCGGCATCTTCCGATCTCTGTCACCGGCTTCGGCACGTCGTTGCGTGCCGCCACGCGCCGGGTTCTTGAGCTGCGCCACCGAATACAGAAGGCTTCCGAAATGGCGACTTGGGCAATTGGATCGACCGCACACCGAAATGAGGATGTGCCATGGTAGCGGCGCGGATCACGGTCAATGGGGAAGAAACTCCACTCTCACCGGCTGCACCCCACACCACGGTGCTGGATTTCCTGCGCGAGCGTGGCCTCACCGGCACCAAGGAGGGCTGTGCCGAGGGTGAATGCGGTGCCTGTTCGGTCCTG
Source organism: Streptomyces sp. NPDC039609 (assembly GCF_055596705.1). NCBI lineage: Bacteria > Bacillati > Actinomycetota > Actinomycetes > Kitasatosporales > Streptomycetaceae > Streptomyces > Streptomyces sp. NPDC039609. The sequence continues at coordinate 530,840 of NZ_JBVIUJ010000001.1, read as the reverse complement.
GTGGCCCGACCTGGGGTGAACAAGCCCACCGACTGGGTGGCGGTCAACGCCTGCCTGGTCCCGGCCGCGGCGCTCGACGGTCAGGAGGTCATCACCTCCGAAGGTCTCGCCACCGCCGGGGAACCCGGCAAACCACCCACGCTGCACCCCGTGCAGGAGGAGATGGCCGTCCGCGGTGGATCCCAATGCGGTTACTGCACGCCGGGATTCATCTGCAGCATGGCCGCCGAGTACTACCGACCCGACCGCTGCGCGCACGCCGACCCGGCCGAGGGCGCCGACTCCGAGCACGGCCCGAACGGTTTCGATCTGCACGCGCTGAGCGGGAACCTGTGCCGCTGCACCGGATACCGCCCGATCCGCGATGCCGCGTTCGCCGTCGGTACGCCCACCCAGGACGACGCCCTGGCGCAGCGCCGCGAACAGTCCCCGCCCGAGCCGGTGGCCACCGCGTACACCCAGGGCGACAGCGCGTTCCTGCGGCCGGGCACCCTGCCCGAAGCGCTGTGGCTGCTGCGCGAGCGGACCGACGCGGTGGTGGTCGCCGGAAGCACCGACTGGGGCGTGGAGGTGAACATCCGCGCCCGGCGGGCCAGTTGCGTGGTCGCCGTCGATCGCCTGCCCGAAATGCGGGAACTTCGCGTCGAATCGGACCACATCGTGATCGGGGCGGCGCTGACGCTCACCGAGATCGAACGACGCCTCGACGGCAGGATCCCGCTGCTGGCAGAGCTGTTCCCGCAGTTCGCGTCCCGGCTCATCCGCAACAGCGCGACCCTCGGCGGCAATCTGGGTACCGGCTCCCCCATCGGTGACAGCCCGCCGGTGCTGCTGGCGCTCGAGGCGTCGGTGCTGCTCGCCGACGCCGACGGTGAGCGCGAAGTCCCGCTCGCGGAGTACTTCACCGGCTACCGGCAGAGCGTGCGCCGGCCCGGGGAGCTGATCCGGGCGGTGCGCATCCCGCTGCAGCTGTCGCCGGTGTCGGCCTTCCACAAGATTGCCAAGCGGCGCTTCGACGACATCTCCAGCGTGGCGGTCGCTTTCGCGCTCGACATCGAGGACGGGATCGTCCGCAAGGCGCGCATCGGTCTGGGCGGCGTGGCCGCCACTCCGATCCGCGCCCTCGCCACCGAGACGGCCCTCGAGGGCAAGCCGTGGACGGCGGAGACCGCCGAGGCGGCGGCCGGGGTGCTGCAGGCCCAGGGCACACCCATGAACGATCACCGCGCCAGCGCCGCCTACCGCTCCGCGATGCTCGGCCAGAGCCTGTTGAAGCTGTACGCGCACACCACCGAGGCGGTCTCGTCATGAGCCATTTGTCCGAGCGTCCCGCACGGCCCGTCGTCGGCGTCTCGATGCCCCACGAGAGCGCCAACCTGCACGTCACCGGAACCGCGCTCTACACCGACGACCTGGTCCACCGGACCAAGGACGTGCTGCACGCCCACCCGGTCCAGGTGATGAGGGCCCACGGCAGGATCACGGCGCTGCGCACCGAGCCCGCGCTCGCCGTGCCCGGTGTGGTCCGCGTACTGACCGGTGCCGATGTGCCCGGCGTCAACGACGCCGGTATGAAGCACGACGAACCGCTGTTCCCCGACGAGGTCATGTTCCACGGCCACGCGGTCGCCTGGGTACTCGCCGAGACGCTGGAGGCGGCCCGGATCGGCGCGGCGGCGGTCGAGGTCGAACTCGAGGAACTGCCCTCTGTGATCACGTTGCAGGACGCGATCGCGGCCGACAGTTTCCACGGCGCCCGGCCCATGATGGTGACGGGCGACGTCGACGCCGGCTTCGGCGACTCCGCGCACGTGTTCACCGGCGAGTTCCAGTTCTCCGATCAGGAACACTTCTATCTGGAGACGCACGCGGCGCTGGCGCTCGTCGACGAGAGCGGGCAGGTGTTCGTCCAGAGCAGCACCCAGCATCCTTCGGAGACCCAGGAGATCGTCGCGCACGTGCTGGGCCTGCACAGCCACGAGGTGACCGTGCAGTGTCTGCGGATGGGCGGCGGTTTCGGCGGCAAGGAGATGCAGCCGCACGGGTTCGCCGCCGTCGCCGCGCTCGGCGCCACACTGACCGGCCGCCCGGTTCGGGTGCGGCTCAACCGGACCCAGGACCTGACCATGTCCGGCAAGCGTCATGGGTTCCACGCCGCGTGGAGGATCGGCTTCGACGCCGAAGGCCGCATCCAGGCGCTGGACGCCACCCTGACCGCGGACGGCGGCTGGAGTCTGGACCTGTCCGAGCCGGTGGTGGCCCGCGCGCTGTGCCACATCGACAACACCTACTGGATTCCCCACGCGCGCGTCACCGGACGCATCGCCAGGACCAACAAGGTCTCCAACACCGCCTTCCGCGGCTTCGGCGGACCGCAGGGCATGCTGGTGATCGAGGACATCCTGGGCCGGTGCGCGCCACTGCTCGGCCTGGACCCCATGGATCTGCGGGAGCGCAACTTCTACCGGCAGGGGCAGGGGCAGACGACGCCGTACGGACAGCCGGTCACTCATCCGGAACGGATCTCCATCATCTGGAATCAGGTTCGGGACGACGCCGGCATCGCCGATCGCCGGCGCGACATCGCGGCCTTCAACGCCACGCACCCGAACACCAAGCGGGCGCTGGCCGTCACCGGTATCAAGTTCGGAATCTCGTTCAACCTCACCGCCTTCAACCAGGGCGGCGCACTCGTGCTGATCTACAAGGACGGCTCCGTCCTGATCAACCACGGCGGCACCGAGATGGGGCAGGGCCTGCACACCAAGATGCTGCAGGTGGCCGCGACCACCCTGGGTATCCCGTCACACAAGGTACGGCTGGCCCCGACGCGGACCGACAAGGTGCCCAACACCTCGGCCACCGCCGCCAGCTCGGGTGCGGATCTCAACGGTGCGGCGGTGAAGAACGCCTGCGAGCAGTTGCGCGGGCGACTGCTGCAGGTGGCCGGCACGCAGCTGGGGGCGAACGCCTCGGACGTGCGCATCGTCGAGGGCGTCGCGCGCGTCCTGGGCAGCGACAAGGAGCTGGCCTGGGACGACCTGGTGCGGACCGCGTACTTCCAGCGAGTTCAGCTGTCGGCGGCCGGTTTCTACCGGACCGAGGGCCTGCACTGGGACGTGAAGACGTTCAGGGGCTCGCCGTTCAAGTACTTCTCCTACGGTGCCGCCGCGACAGAGGTGGAGGTGGACGGCTTCACCGGCGCGTACCGCATCCGGCGCGTGGACATCGTCCACGATGTCGGCGACAGCCTGTCTCCGATGATCGACATCGGCCAGGTCGAGGGCGGTTTCGTGCAGGGCGCGGGGTGGCTGACGCTCGAGGACCTGCGCTGGGACACCGGTGACGGGCCGAACCGCGGCCGGCTGCTGACCCAGGCCGCGAGTACGTACAAGCTGCCGAGCTTCTCGGAGATGCCCGAGGAGTTCAACGTGCGGCTGCTGGAGAACGCGACCGAGGAGGGCGCGGTCTACGGGTCCAAGGCCGTGGGTGAGCCTCCGCTGATGCTGGCGTTCTCGGTGCGGGAAGCTCTGCGGCAGGCCGCGGCGGCGTTCGGGCCCGCCGGAGTCAGCGTGGAACTCGCCTCTCCCGCGACACCGGAGGCGGTGTACTGGGCCGTCGAAGCGGCCCGCGGGAGCGCCGTGCGGCGTGACGATCACGCTCCCGGGGCCGGGGCGATCCCCACGGACACGAGCGCTCTGAGCCATGCCTGACATGACGTGGGTCACCGCGGTCGCGCGGTTGCGAGCCCGCCGGGAAGCCGGCGTGCTCGTGACCGTCGCGACCGTGCGCGGCCATGCACCCCGCAGGGCCGGCGCCAAGCTCGTCGTGGGACGGACGGAGACCTGGGGCTCGATCGGCGGCGGCAACATCGAGGCCGTCGCGATCGATCGGGCCCGCGAGCTGATCGGCTCGCCCGATCCGGAGTCGGAGCTGATCGAGTTCGCCCTCAACGACAAGGTCACCAGCCGGCACGGCGTGCAATGCTGCGGCGGTGTCGTCAGCGTCCTGCTCGAACCGCTGCCGGTGGTCCAAGCGGTGGCGATCTTCGGTGTCGGGCACGTGGGGCTGGAGCTGGCACGCATCCTGGCCCGCCACGACCTCGATCTGCACCTGATCGACACCCGCCCCGACGTACTCACCGACGAACGGCTCGGGGTGCTCGCGGACGCTGTGGCCCAGATCCACGTGCACCACATTCCGCTGCTTCCGGAGGAGGTGCTCACGGAGCTGCCTCCCGGCACCCACGCTCTGATCATGACCCACGATCACGCCGAGGACGCCGCACTGTGCGACGCCGCACTGCGCACCCCCGGACTGGGCTCGATCGGGCTCATAGGCTCGGCCGCCAAATGGGCGCGGTTCCGGCAACGCCTGTCCACCGAGGGCGGCCACGACGCCGCCACCATCGACCGGATCAAGACCCCGATCGGAATCGCCGGGATCACCGGCAAGGAACCGGCCACGATCGCGGTGAGCGTCGCGGCGGACCTGCTCCGCACCTTCGAACAGGACGGCCACCGGAACGGGCCGACCGCAGTCGCCACTGTGCGGGAACCCGCGAACAGCCGGATGGCGACCTGATCTGGCGGCCCTTGGTGTCGCGCCGCGCTGGAAGCGGCGGCGACGCACCGGACGGTGGGGGTCTGTGATCGGGGACACGCACGGCAGATACTGCTGGAGGTCGCACCACACCTGCCAGCGCTGCCAGGAGATGCCCGTGAAGATGCTGATCAACGTTCCCGAGACCGTGGTCACCGATGCGCTGCGGGGGATGGCCGCCGCGCATCCCGAGCTCACCGTCGATGTCGAGCATCGCGTCGTGCTGCGGCGGGACGCGCCCGTGGACGGCAAGGTGGGGCTCGTGTCCGGAGGTGGGTCCGGGCATGAGCCGTTGCACGGGGGGTTCGTGGGGCCCGGGATGTTGGCGGCCGCTTGCCCCGGGGAGATCTTCACGTCGCCCGTGCCCGATCAGATGGTGCGGGCCGCCGCCGCGGTCGACAGCGGGGCCGGGGTCCTGTTCGTCGTCAAGAACTACACCGGGGACGTCCTCAACTTCGAGATGGCGGCCGAGCTCGCCGAGGACGAGGGGATCCAGATCGCCAAGGTTCTCGTCAACGACGACGTGGCGGTGACGGACAGTCTGTACACGGCCGGGCGGCGCGGGACCGGGGCCACCTTGTTCGTGGAGAAGATCGCCGGGGCCGCGGCCGAGGAGGGCGCGCCGCTGGAGCGGGTGGAGGCGATCGCGCGGCGGGTGAACGAGCGGTCGCGGAGCTTCGGTGTCGCGCTGAGCGCCTGCACCACGCCCGCCAAGGGCAGTCCCACCTTTGATCTGCCCACCGGTGAGCTGGAGTTGGGCATCGGGATCCATGGCGAGCCCGGGCGTGAGCGGCGGTCGATGATGACCTCGCGGGAGATCGCGGACTTCGCCGTCGATGCCGTGCTGGACGATCTGCGGCCGTCCGGGCCGGTCCTCGCCCTGGTGAACGGCATGGGCGCCACCCCGTTGCTCGAACTGTACGGCTTCAACGCCGAGGTTCAACGAGTCCTGACCGAACGTGCGGTGCCGGTCGCCCGCACCCTGGTCGGGAACTACGTCACCTCCCTCGACATGGCCGGCTGTTCGGTGACTTTGTGCGAGGCCGACGAAGAGATACTGCGACTGTGGGACGCGCCCGTGCAGACGCCCGCCCTGCGCTGGGGCCGGTGAGCGGAGTGTCCGAAGTCGACGAGTTCGACGCCGCGTTCTTCCTGCGCTGGCTGACCATCGCCGCGGCCGCCGTCGAACGCGAGGCCGATCGCCTCACCGAGCTCGACTCGGCGATCGGCGACGCCGACCACGGGGCCAATCTGAAGCGGGGGTTCGGCGCCGTGACGGATGCGCTGGAGAAGGATCCGCCCACGACGCCGGGCGCCGTACTCGCCGCTGCCGGGCGCCAGTTGATCTCCACCGTCGGCGGCGCGTCCGGGCCGCTGTACGGGACGCTGCTGCGCCGGACGGGCAAGAGTCTCGGCGAGGCTGCGGCGGTGACGCGACAGGAGCTGGCGGTGGCGCTCACCGCGGGAGTCGCTGCGGTCGCCCAGCTCGGCGGTGCGCAGGTCGGTGACAAGACGATGCTGGACGCCCTCGTTCCGGCAACCGAGGGGCTCGGCGAGTCCTTCGCGGCCGCCCTGGACGCGGCCGAGCGGGGCGCCCTCGCGACCGTACCCCTCCAGGCGCGCAAGGGCAGGGCGAGCTATCTGGGCGAGCGCTCCATCGGGCACCAGGACCCCGGGGCCACCTCGTCCGCGCTGCTGATCGCCGCCCTCGCCGAGGCGGCGGCCGAGTGACCGCGCAGGTCGGAATCGTCCTCGTCTCGCACAGCGCGGAGGTGGCCGACGCCGTCGTCGCACTGGCCCAGGGTCTCGCGGGCGGCGGAGCGACCGCGCCGATCGCCCCCGCGGGCGGCAGACCGGACGGCGGCCTCGGCACCAGCTCCCAGCTGATCGTCGGGGCGGCGCAGGAGGTCGACCGGGGTGCCGGTGTGGCGCTGCTCGTCGATCTCGGCAGCGCCGTGCTCACGGTCAAAGCGCTCCTCGCCGAGGAGGACGAGCTGCCGGAGGGGGCACGGCTCGTGGACGCCCCGTTCGTCGAGGGCGCCGTCGCCGCCCTCGTCACGGCGAGCGCGGGCGGGGATCTGGACGCCGTGGTGGCCGCGGCCTCGGAGGCCTACACGTATCGAAAGGAGTGAGAGGGGGGCGCGCGCGAGATCTGTCACACACCGTCCGGAAGGGCCTCCGTGTTGTGATGTACCTGGTCAACCCACTACTGTCACAGCGCCTTGGTGTACGGGAAACCGGTGCGGTACCGGTGCGGCCCTCGCCACTGTGATCGGGAAGTCCGGCTCCATCCCTCCGGGGAAGCCACTGGACCACCGCGGGAGACCGCGGCGGTTTGGGAAGGCGGAGTCGCGGCGGCATGACCCGTCAGCCAGGAGACCGGCCAAGGTGCGTTGTCCATCCACGAGGTGCTGGAGAGGGTCTCCCAACCATGCATATAGCCGAGGGGTATCTGCCCCCTGTGCACGCGGCCGCCTGGGGCGTCGCGTCCGCTCCCTTCGTTGTCCACGGTGTTCGCGCGCTGACCCGTGAGGTCAAGGCCAACCCCGAGTCCACCCTGCTGCTCGGTGCGTCCGGTGCGTTCACATTCGTCCTGTCCGCGCTCAAGATTCCGTCGGTGACGGGCAGTTGCTCGCACCCCACCGGTACGGGGCTCGGCGCGATCCTGTTCCGGCCGCCCGTGATGGCGGTCCTGGGCACGATCACGCTGCTCTTCCAGGCGTTGCTGCTCGCCCACGGCGGGCTCACGACGCTCGGTGCCAACGTCTTCTCGATGGCCATCGTCGGCCCATGGGCCGGCTTCGGTACGTACTGGCTGCTGCGCCGGTCCAACGTGCCGCTGATGGTGAGCGTGTTCTTCGGCGCGTTCGTCGCCGACATCTCCACCTACTGCGTCACCAGCGTGCAGCTCGCGCTGGCCTTCCCGGACCCGGGCAGCGGTGTGCTCGGCGCGCTGGCCAAGTTCGGGGGGATCTTCGCCGTGACCCAGCTCCCGCTCGCCGTCAGCGAGGGGCTGCTCACGGTGCTCGTGATGCGGCTGCTCACGCAGTCCAGCAAGGGGGACCTGACCCGCCTCGGCGTCCTGCTCCCGTCCCGGAAGAAGAACGAGAACGCGGAGGCGAGCGCCTGATGAGCCGGAACGCGAAGATCAACACCCTGCTGCTGCTCGTCGTCGCGGCTCTGGCGGTGTTCCCGCTGGTGCTCGGGCTCGGCGACCACAAGGAGGAGCCGTTCACCGGGGCCGACGCCGAGGCGGAGACGGCGATCACGGAGATCGCTCCCGACTACGAGCCGTGGTTCAGCCCGCTGTACGAGCCGCCGTCCGGCGAGGTCGAGTCGGCGCTGTTCTCGCTCCAGGCGGCGCTCGGCGCCGGCGTGCTGGCGTACTACTTCGGCGTGCACAGGGGCCGCAAGCAGGGTGAGGCCCGTGCCGAGGCGAAGGCGCTGCGGTCGGCGTCCGGCGACGAGTAGGCGCCGATGCTGCCGATCGACGCGGCGGCGCACAGCAGTCGCTGGCGCCGCCGTCACCCCTGCGAGAAAGCGGTGCTCGGGTTCGGTCTGACGCTCTGCGCGGTCTGTCTGCCGCCCTGGCCGGGCGCCGTGCTCGTCGCGGCGGCCACGCTCACCGTGCTCCTCGGTCCTGCCGGGGTGCCGGGGCGCCAGCTGTGGCGGGCGTTCCGGATCCCGCTGGGGTTCTGTGTGACGGGCGCGATCCCGCTCCTGTTCGAGGTCGGTGGTGCACGGGGGCTCGTCGCCCTCGCGCCGGACGGACCGGTGCACGCGGGCGAGTTGCTGTTGCGTACCTCGGCCGCGTCCCTGGGCGTGCTGCTGTTCGCGTTCACCACGCCCGTCTCGGACGTGCTGCCGCGTCTCGTACGGGCCGGGGTGCCGGCTCCCGTGGTGGACGTGGCGCTCGTGATGTACCGGATCAGCTTCCTGCTCCTGGACGCCATATCCAAGATCCGGCAGGCGCAGGCGGCGCGGCTCGGGCTCACCACGCGGGCGGCGACGTGGCGCTCCCTCGCGGGGCTCGGTGCGACCGCGTTCGTGCGCGCCTTCGACCGGGCGCAGCGCCTTCAGACGGGGCTCGCCGGGCGGGGGTACGACGGGACCTTGCGGGTCCTGGTGCCCCAGGCGGCGGTGTCGACCCGCTTCCTCGCGTCGACGGCCGGCCTCCTGGCCGGTCTCGTCACGCTCACTCTCGTACTGGAAAGGTCCCTGCCGTGAGCCCAGCACCTCCTGTCGTGGAACTGGTGAAGGCCACGTTCGCCTACGAGGACGGGCCGGTCGTCCTCGACGGCATCGACTTCGCCGTGCCGGAGGGCCGGGCGATGGCTCTCCTCGGCCGCAACGGCGGCGGCAAGACGACGCTGCTGCGGCTGCTGAGCGGGGGGCTGCGCAGCAGCAACGGAGCACTGCGGCTGGACGGCGAGGAGGTGTCGTACGACCGGAAGGGGCTGACCCGGCTGCGGACGACCGTGCAGCTGGTGGTCCAGGACCCGGACGACCAGCTCTTCGCGGCCTCGGTCGGCCAGGACGTGTCGTTCGGGCCGATGAATCTGGGGCTTCCGGAGGAGGAGGTACGGCTCCGGGTCCGCGAGGCGCTGGAGGCGCTGGACATCGTGGCCCTGGAGGACCGCCCGACCCATCTGTTGTCGTACGGGCAGCGGAAGCGGGCGGCGATCGCGGGCGCCGTGGCGATGCGGCCGCGCGTCCTCATCATGGACGAGCCGACGGCCGGGCTCGACCCGCACGGGCAGGAGCGACTCCTCGAGGTGCTCGGGCGGCTGCGGGACTCCGGTACGACGGTGGTCATGGCCACGCACGATGTCGATCTGGCGCTGCGCTGGGCGGACGAGGCCGCTGTGCTCTCGCCCGAGGGGCTGCGGACGGGCCCGATCGAGGAGCTGCTCGCCGACGACGAGCTCCTCGACGCGGCGCGCCTGCGTCGGCCCTGGGGCATGGCGGTGACGCGACTGCTGCGCGCGCACGGCCTGCTCGGCGCGGACGCGGAGGGTCCGCGCACGGCGGAGGACCTGGACATCTGGGTCACGGCACCGCGAGGCGCGTGAGGCGCACGAGGCGCACGAGGCGTCTTATGCATATAAGGCACCAGAGGCAGCTGGTCGCCGCGACCGCTCCCCCACAGGTGCCCGAGGCGCCGGAAGCAGCCGCGCGCCCGGGGCGCCTCACGCATCTGAGCACCTGAGGCGCTCGAAGCACCACGACGGCCCCCTGGCGGATCCCCGCCAGGGGGCCGTGGTGTGCAACGTCGCGCAGATCACCCTCCCCTGCTTATGCAACTTGTTGCACAACGCCCCTCGGGTCGTCTACAACAGTCACGACGACACTGCGCGAGGAGGCGCCCCCATGACCACCCCGTACCCGCACCTGCTGAGCCCGCTCGACCTCGGGTTCACGACCCTGCCGAACCGGGTGCTCATGGGTTCCATGCACGTCGGCCTCGAGGAGACCGAGAACGGCTTCGAGCGGATGGCCGCGTTCTACGCCGAGCGCGCCCGCGGGGGCGTCGGCCTGATCGTGACCGGCGGCATCGCCCCGAACGAGGCCGGGCGCCCCTGGGACGGCGGCGCCAAGCTCAGCACCGAGGACGAGGTCGGCGAGCACAAGCTCATCACCGAGGCCGTGCACACCGAGGGCGGGCGCATCGCGATGCAGATCCTGCACTTCGGCCGGTACGCCTACCACCCCGCACTCGTCGCACCCAGCGCGATCCAGGCGCCGATCAGCCCCTTCGTCCCCAACGAGCTCACCGACGCCGAGGTCGAGCAGACCGTCGAGGACTACGCCCGCTGCGCCGAGCTGGCCAAGGCCGCCGGGTACGACGGCGTCGAGGTCATGGGCTCCGAGGGCTACCTGATCAACGAGTTCATCGCGGCCGCCACCAACCACCGCACCGACCGCTGGGGCGGCAGCTACGAGAACCGGGTCCGCTTCCCGCTGGAGATCGTCCGGCGCATCCGTGAGCGGGTCGGCGAGGACTTCATCGTCATCTACCGGCTCTCGATGCTCGACCTGGTGCCGGGCGGTTCCACCCTGGAGGAGGTCGTCGCCCTCGCCAAGGAGATCGAGGCCGCGGGCGCCACCATCATCAACACCGGGATCGGCTGGCACGAGGCCCGCATCCCCACCATCGCGACCTCGGTGCCCCGTGGCGCGTACACCTGGGTGACCAAGAAGCTGATGGGCGCGGTGAGCATCCCCCTCGTCACCAGCAACCGCATCAACACCCCCGAGGTGGCCGAGCAGATCCTCGCCGAGGGCCGCGCCGACATCGTCTCCATGGCCCGTCCCTTCCTGGCCGACCCGGAGTTCGTCGCCAAGGCCGCCGCGGACCGCGCCGACACCATCAACACCTGCATCGGCTGCAACCAGGCGTGCCTGGACCACACGTTCAGCCTGAAGATCACCTCCTGCCTGGTGAACCCCCGCGCCTGCCACGAGACCGAGCTCGTCCTCTCTCCCACCCGTCTCGCCAAGCGGATCGCGGTCGTCGGCGCGGGCCCGGCCGGACTCGCCTTCTCCGTCTCCGCCGCCGAACGCGGCCACTCCGTCACCCTGTTCGACGCGGCGGCCGAGATCGGCGGACAGCTGAACATCGCCAAGCGCGTGCCGGGCAAGGAGGAGTTCGACGAGACGCTGCGCTACTTCCGCACCCAGCTCGACGAGCGGGGGGTCGAGGTCCGGCTCAACACCCCCGTCGCGGCAGGCGACCTCGACGGCTACGACGAGGTGGTCGTCGCCACCGGAGTCACCCCGCGCACCCCGGCGATCGAGGGCGTCGACCACCCCAGCGTCGTCAGCTACCTCGACGTACTGCGGGACGGCGCGCCGGTCGGCGAGCGCGTCGCGATCATCGGGGCGGGCGGCATCGGCTTCGACGTCGCCGAGTTCCTCACCGACGGCGGCGAGGGTGCGAGCCAGGACCCCGAGACCTACTTCCGCCAGTGGGGTGTCGACACCTCGTACGAGACGCGGGGCGGACTGCGCGCCCCCGAGCGGCCGAAGCCGCCGCGCCAGGTCCACCTGCTCCAGCGCAAGACCACCAAGGTCGGCGCCGGACTCGGCAAGACCACCGGCTGGATCCACCGCGCCGAGATGAAGCACCGGGGCGTCACGATGGTCGCGGGCGCTTCGTACGAGCGGATCGACGACGAGGGGCTGCACCTCACGATCGACGGCGAGCCGCAGACCGTTCCGGTCGACACGATCGTCCTGTGCACGGGCCAGGAGCCGCGCCGGGGGCTGTACGAGGAGCTGATCGCCGCGGGCCGCACCGCGCACCTCATCGGCGGCGCCGACGTGGCCGCCGAGCTGGACGCCAAGCGCGCGATCGACCAGGGCACGCGACTGGCGGCCACCCTGTGATCACCGTGGCCGGCCGCTTCTAGGATGCGTCCATGTCCCTCCCGCACGCGATCCTGACCGCGCTGCTCGAGAAGCCGTCCTCCGGCCTCGAGCTGACGCGTCGCTTCGACAAGTCGATCGGCTACTTCTGGTCGGCCACGCATCAGCAGATCTATCGCGAGCTGGGCAAGCTGGAGCAGGCGGGGCACATCCGTGCCCTGCCCGCCCCGGTGCCGGCGCGTGGGCAGAAGAAGGAGTACGAGGTCCTGCCCGCGGGCCGCGAGGAGCTGACCGAGTGGGTGGCGCGGAGCGAGGACCCCAAGCCGATGCGGGCGGCGCTGCTGCTGCGGATGCGGGCCGCGGCGGTCGTCGGGGCGCCCGGCATGCGGGAGGAGCTGAGCCGCCATCTCGACCTGCACCGGAGCCAGTTGGAGGAGTACCTGGCGATCGAGGGGCGGGACTTTCCGCCCGCGCGCCGGGAGAGCGAGCCGGACCGGCTGCGCCATCTGGTGCTGCGGGGCGGGATCGATCTGGAGCGGTTCTGGGTGGAGTGGCTGACGCACGCGCTGGCGGAGCTGGAGCGCTGAGGCGCGCTCGACGAGCCGACGTGCCGACCTCCGCTCCTGGTCGTCGGCCCGCGCCTCGTCCTCCTACCCGGCGTCGCCGGCCAGCTGGTCCACGAGCTCCTTCTCGTCCTCCTACCCGGCGTCGCCGGCCAGCTGGTCCACGAGCTCCTTCTCGTCCTCCTCCGCGAGCGAGGTCTTGAGGACCGTTCCGCCGTAACCCTGCATGGCGGCGGCGAACTTCTCCTCGTTCATCTTCGACGCCATGATCACCACGGCGGAGGAACCGGGCTCGAGAAGGGACTGGACCTTCTCCCGGAAGCCCTTGTCGATGCCCATCTGACTCAGCTTGCCGATCAGTCCTCCGATGGCGGCACCCACCACGCCGAGCCCGGGAGTGAGCACGACGATTCCGAAGACCAGGCCCCAGAGCGCACCCGCCGTGGCCGAGACGGCCGTCTTCTCGCTCTTCTTGGGCGTGTCGACATGGATCTCGCCCTCCAGGTCCACGGAGACGACCGCGAGTCCGCCGAGGTCGACCACGTGGGCCTTCTCCAGCTCCTGAACCGTCTTGAAGGCCTTGTTCGCGACCGAGCGCTCTTCGTAGCCGATGACGATGAGATCTGACATCTGTTCCTCCGTGGTCAGTAGCGCAGGACGCCGGCGATCCGGCCCGCGCCGGTCAGCGTGTCGTCGGGTACGAAGCGCACTTCCGCCCCTGTCTGCAGGGCCTGCTCGACGATCTCGTCCACGATGTCGTCCCGCGAGTCGAGGTCGGCCGCCTCGGCCGGTTCCAGGTGGTCGCCGTAGTCGCGGACGATCGCCTGGAAGTGCTCCTCCACGGCCAGCAGACGGATACGGCCCTCCTTCGCGGCCTTCCAGGCCTCGTCGAGACCGCCGGCGAACTCGCGTCGGCCCTGTGCCGCGTCCAGCTCGGAGACGACCGCGGCCTTCTCCGCCGCCGCCTTGTCCGTACGCAGGGGCTCGAGCGCCTGCCACACCTGGGCGGCCGGACCGGCGGCCAGCCCGCCGCGCTGGACGATCGTCGTGTCCTTGCCCAGCGGACCGATCTCCTCCAGGAGGGACACCGCCGCGGCCTCACCGAGCACGTACAGCGGGCGGGGGGAGGAGCTGAGCACCCTGCGCAGCGCCTCGTGCGCCTGGCGCATGAACTGGCGGGTCTGCTCGTCACGGAAGGTGCTCGGCATGTCGCCGATGCGCTCCTTGCGCTCCGCGTCCGGGTCCTCCAGGCTCCGCGTCAGCGGAAAGCCGTCCTCGGTGTGTTCGGTGACGTGCTCGGCGTCGCCGTTCCACAGCGAGACCCGGTCGGCGGCCACGGCGAGCGCCCAGAAGGGCTGCTCGGCCGCCTGCGCGGCGACGAGGTTGCGGGTGAGGAAGGTGTCGGCGATCACGACGCGCTCGGGCACGGAGCGGGCCACGGACCAGACCTGGTGCTCTCCGGGCGCCGCGTAGATCACAAGACCGTCCTCGGCATGGACGAGATCGACCTCCGCAAGGGCCTGCTCCAGCTGGCTCAGCACGTCGGTACGCCGCTCGCGGGTCACCGCCGGGTCCGCCTGAAGCAGCTCCCCGGCCTGGGCCAGGAGGTTGCGGAGACGGACGGGGTCCTGGGTGTTGTCCGGCTCTCGACGGTGTGTCGGCATGAGCAGCGACACGGCCGGATAGGGACGGGGCTGACGCAGTTTCGCAAGCACGTCGGTGCTGAGCGCGGGTTGCATGGGAGCCGACCTTTCGGAGTGCTTGGGCGCGAAGCCGTGGCAGGTCACGGCGGGTACCGGAGGCCGCCGGCTGGTCGGCCGGCCGCACTTCGGTGCGCGCCTGGGCCGCGGAGACGTCGAGGACTCCTCCGTAGGGCCATCGTCGCCCGGAGCGCGGTCGTCCGCGAGCGGAGCGCCTCATCAGGGGCCCCGCTCTCCCCTTCCCGACCGCGTTTCCCGGCGCCTCGGCGTCGCCGGACGCGGCGAACGGGTGCGCGCGGGCCCAGCGACGGGGTCGGCCTGCGCTCGCTCCGACCGATCCCTCGAACCCGGGTGATCGGGCGGTTGGGCCCGCGCCCTCGCGTGGGCTCACTCCGAGCCGCGTGACGGCGGGTCGGCCTGGGCGACCGCCCGGCTCGCTCCGACCCGCGCACCGGCGGTGTGCCCGCGCCACCGGCCGTCACTCCCCGGTCGCCGCCTTTCGCCAGGCCGCGTCGCGCAGCAGTCGCAGGCCGTTGAGTCCCACCAGGACCGTGGAGCCCTCGTGGCCTGCCACGCCGAGCGGCAGCGGGAGGTGGCCGAACAGGTCCCAGATCACCAGGGCGCCGATGCAGGTGCCCGCGATCACCAGGTTCTGGACCACCATTCGGCGGGCGCGGCGCGAGAGGGCCAGGACCGCGGGGACCGTCGCGAGCTCGTCGCGTACGACGACCGCGTCGGCGGTCTCCAGAGCCAGGTCGGAGCCCACCCGGCCCATGGCGATGCCGCTGTGGGCGGCGGCGAGGGCGGGCGCGTCGTTGACGCCGTCGCCGACCACCAGGACCTTCGAACCGGCCCGCTCCCACGCCCGTACCGCCTCGACCTTGTCCTGCGGCAGCAGTGCCGCCCGCACGTCGGTGATCCCTGTCTGCTCGGCGACCCGGCCCGCCGCCCCCGCGTTGTCGCCGGTCAGGAGGGTGGGGGTGGTGCCGGTGAGGCGGGTCAGGGCGGCCACCGCCTCGGGGGCGCCGTCGCGGAGCCTGTCGGCGAGTTCGAGGACGGCGACCCGGGTGCCGTCGACGACGACCTCGACGGTGGTGTCGGCATGGTCGCCGTCCGCGCGCCGGACACGTACCTCGCGGCCCTCGACCACGGCCCGTACGCCCTCACCGGGTACCGAGACGAAGTCGCTCGCCTCGGGGACCGCCAGGCCGCGGGCGCGTGCCGCGGCGACCACCGCGCGGGCCAGGGGGTGTTCGCTGGGCAGCTCGGCCGCGGCAGCGAGGGCGAGCGCTTCCGGGTCCCCCTCGACGCGCGTCACCCGGGGCGTGCCCTCGGTCAGGGTGCCGGTCTTGTCGAGCGCGACCCGGTCGACCGCGCCCAGGCGTTCCATCACGACGGCCGATTTGACCAGGACGCCATGGCGGCCGGCGGTGGCGATCGCGGAGAGCAGAGGCGGCATGGTGGCGAGGACGACCGCGCAGGGCGAGGCCACGATCATGAAGGTCATGGCGCGGAGCAGCGCACTTGTGACGTCGGCACCCAACGCGAGCGGGATCGTGAAGAGCGCCAGGGTGGCGACGACGACGCCGACGGAGTAGCGCTGCTCGATCTTCTCGATGAAGAGCTGGGTGGGCGCCTTGGTGGCGCTGGCCTCCTCGACGAGGGCGACGATCCGGGCGATGACGGAGTCGGCCGCGTCCTTGTCCACCCGTACGCGCAGGGCTCCGGTTCCGTTGAGGGTGCCGGCGAAGACCTCGTCACCGGGCGACTTGGCCGCGGGCAGCGACTCCCCGGTGATGGTCGCCTGGTCGACGTCGCTCGCGCCGTCGAGCACCCTGCCGTCGGCGGGCAGCCGCTCCCCCGGCCGTACGAGAACGGTGTCGCCGATCCGCAGGTCGGCCACGTCCACCGGCTCCTCGGCCCCGGCCGTCAGCCGTACCGCCTTCGCGGGCGCGAGGTCGAGCAGGCCACGTACGGAGTCGGCGGTGCGACGGGTGGCGAGCGCCTCCAGGGCGCCGGAGACGGCGAAGATGACGATGAGGAGGCCGCCGTCGAGGTACTGGCCGATCGCCGCTGCGCCGATCGCGGCGACCACCATGAGCAGGTCGACGTCGAGGGACTTCTCCCGCAGTGCCTGGAGCCCCGCCCAGCCGGGCTCCCAGCCTCCGGCGGCGTAGCTGACCGCGTAGAGCGGCCCCCAGGCCCAGGCGGGGGCGCCGGTCAGGTCCAGCGGCAGGGCGAGCAGGAAGGCGAGGGCGGACAGCGCGGCCCAGCGGACCTCGGGCAGTGCGGACGCACGCGTGCGGCGGGAGGCCGGCGGGACCTTGTCCGCAGGGGCGGTGGTCCGGGCATCGAGCACCGGAGAAGCCATGGCTGGGCACCTCTTCGATCGGACGTCGGGGCGGAGGCCAACACCATAGCGGAATACATGAAGAGGTCTTCATTCGTCAGTTTATCGCCGCCGCTACGATGAGCGCATGGGACACGGCGTGAACGGCGAGACAACCCCGGCAACCCACCTGGACGCGGAGTCCGCGGCCACCATCGCCGCCACCCTCCAGGCACTCGCGACGCCCTCACGGCTGATGATTCTCACCAAGCTGCGCCAGGGCCCGTGCGGAGTGACCGAACTCGCCGACGCCGTCGACATGGAGCAGTCCGCCGTCTCCCACCAGCTGCGCCTGCTCCGCGCGTTGGGCCTGGTGACCGGGGTCCGGCAGGGCCGCCGGATCGAGTACAGCCTTTACGACAACCATGTCGCCCAACTCCTCGACGAGGCCGTGTACCACATCGAGCACCTTCGTCTCGGCGCACGCGACGTGCCCCGCGAGACCGTGGATACTGCTCAGTAGGAGATCCACATCGGGGAAGGGGCGGGGATGGCCGACGAGTTGGGGCACCGCGGGACACGGCACGCGGTGGTCATCGGGGGAAGTCTCGCGGGCCTGCTGGCGGCGCGGGTGCTCAGCGAGCACGCGGAGAGGGTGACGGTCGTCGAGCGCGACCGCTTCCCCGAGGGACCGGACGCCCGGCCGGGTGTGCCGCAGTCCCGGCACGTCCATGTGCTTCTCGACGCCGGGCAGCAGGCGCTCGACGAACTGCTCCCCGGATTCACCGGAGAACTGCGAGAACTCGGCGCTCCCCGCGTGGGAATGCCGGAGGACATGGTTCAGTGGCAGAACGGGCGTTGGTTCAGCCGCCACCCTGCCACCACCCACCTCTACACCGGACCGCGTGCCCAACTGGAGTGGCTGGTGCGCCGTCGGGTCCTCGCCGACCCTCGGGTCGAGACGGTGCAGGGCACCGAGACCATCGGTCTGATCGGCGACGCGTCGCGGGTGCGCGGCGTCCAGCTGCGCGAGCGCGGAACGGGCAACCCGGGGGAGAGCCGCTCCCTCGAAGCCGATCTCGTGGTCGACGCGTCGGGCCGTGGCACGCACGCCTCGGACTGGCTTGCCGCCATCGGGGCGGAAGCCCCGCACGAGGAGACGATCGACACCGGCCTGTCCTACGCGAC
The DNA here is from genome assembly GCF_055596705.1 of Streptomyces sp. NPDC039609. NCBI lineage: Bacteria > Bacillati > Actinomycetota > Actinomycetes > Kitasatosporales > Streptomycetaceae > Streptomyces > Streptomyces sp. NPDC039609. The sequence goes on along the minus strand of NZ_JBVIUJ010000001.1, from coordinate 513,090 downwards.
CCGGATGTACCGAGCCGGCGCGGACCTGGACATGGACGCGCTGGGCTTCAACGTCGTGCCGAACCCTGAACAGGTGTACGGCGGCGTGATGCTGCCGATCGGGGACGGGCTCCATCTGGTCACCCTGTCCGGGCTCCGGGACGACCGGCCCCCGACGGACGACGACGGGTTCGAGGCGTTCGCCGCGAAGCTCCCCCACCCCATCCTGAGCGAGTGGCTGGCGAAGGCCACGCCCGAGTCCCCGGTCCACGGCTTCCGGCAGACCGCCAACATCCGTCGCCGGTACGACCGTCCGGGCCGCCGACCGGCCGGCTTCCTCGCCACCGGCGACGCGCTGTGCGCCTTCAACCCGATCTACGGACAGGGCATGACCGTCGCGGCCCTGAACGCGGTCGCCCTGCGCGGGGCGCTGGCCGACCCCAGGAAGACGCCGACCACCCGTACCGTCCAGAGGGCACTCCTCGACTCCTCGAAGCAGGCCTGGGACATCTCGGCCGGCGCGGACAAGAACATGCCGGGCGCCACCGGCAACGCGATCACCGCGCGCGCGGTGGACAAGCCGGTCGGCTGGTACCTGAGCCGACTGCAGCAGCGGTACGGCGGGGATCCGGTCGTGGGCGCCGCGTTCCGCTCCGTACTGACCCTGACGGCTCCGATGACGACGCTGTTCGCCCCGGCCGTGGCCCGCGCGGTGCTCTTCGGCCCGGTGCCACGGACCCCTGCAGAGCCGCCGATGCGACGCGAGGCGTAGGGCGTACGACGGCGGTGTCCGGGGCGACGGCGACGATCGGAACACCGGCGGCCGCTCCGGGGTCCGACGGCGGCGGCGCGAGGGTCGTCAGATCCCCGGCGCCGCCGTGATCACTCCGGCGGCGATCGCGGCACTCAGCGCCGCGTAGTCGTCGGCGTTCTGGCCCGCGTACCGGATCGCGAAGTCGGCTATCGACCGGTCGAAGACGTCCGACGAGCCGAGGTAGGCGGCTATGGCGATACGGTCGCCGGAGCGGGCGTGGGCGCGGGCCAGGGCGCGGCCGCAGAGGCCCGCGTACGCGCGGAGCATCGCAGGGGACATGGTCTCCACCTCGGCCGAGCCCTTCATGTCGCGCAACTGACGCCAGTAGAAGTGGCGTTTCTCGGGTCCGGTCATCCAGCCGAGGAAGATGTCGCTGGCGGCCTGTGTGAGGCGCTGTCCGCAGACGACGCGCTGTCCCTGATGCGTGTAAGCGCTCGGCGACAGGTACGGCTCGAGGACCGAGCGGCCGGCCTCCTTGATCTGGAGGATCAACGGGTCGCCGTCGTCGCGGCCTTGGAGCAGCAGGACGAAGCAGCGGGTTCCTACGCTGCCGACGCCGACGACCTTGCGCGCCGCCTCCACGTAGTGGAACCGGTCCAGGAGCAGTCGGCGCTCCTCGGGGAGGGAACTGCGGTAGTCGCTGAAGATCTTGCCGAGGGTGACGCGGTCCACGTCCGTGACGCGTTCGAGGAGTGGTGGATCGTCGACGATGCGGCGACCACCGCTCGCGTCCTCCTCGGTGAGTTTGGCGAGTGCCTGGAGGCTGGTACGGCGGCGGGCACGGGCGAGGCGGTTCTCGAGGCGCGCACGCCGGTCGGGACGTACGAGTGCAGTCAGTTCGTCGGCGTCGATCCGCTCGTACCAGACGGGGAGCTCTCCGAGTTCCGCGAGGCGTGCCATGGCGGTACGGTACGACTCGGTGGCGACGAGCGCGGCCCGGTGGGCTTTGGCCTTGGTGGTGCCGTTCTGGAGGGCTGCCACGACCACACTGGCGGCGAGCCGCTTCACATCCCATTCGAACGGACCGGGCAGGGTCTCGTCGAAGTCGTTGACGTCGAAGAGAAGCGTCCGTTCGGGTGAGGCGTAGACGCCGAAGTTGAGCAGATGGGCGTCCCCGCAGAGCTGGACGGTGAGGCCGGTGTGACGCTGGGCGGCGAGGTCGGCGGCCATGACCGCGGCGGCGCCGCGCAGGAAGGCGAAGGGTGAGACGACCATCCGCCCGTACCGGATGGGGATCAGCTCGGGTACGCGGTCGACGGCCTGCCGCTCCAGCACGGCCAGCGGGTCAGGGCGCTGCGAGGACGGGATCCACCGGCCGTGCGAGGACCGTGGCACGCTCTTGCGGGCCGCTCTGCCGGCCTGGGCCCGCTCCGCCGGTGTCGTCATCCGGCCTCACCCGCCTCTTCCACCGCGCTTACCGGTCGTCACTCATTACAAGGTCAGACGGCGCCGCGCGCACCCCGGGGCGGTCCCGATTTCGGCCACTCCTCCCAACCCCTCTTCCTTGATGGTTTAGACCAATGGTAGAAATTGATCACCCACGCGGTCCGGACCGTCACGGTGAGCAGTCGTGACGGCCAGGCACCCGAGCAGTCACGCTGAGCAAAGAGAGGCTTGGAACATGACTGAGCCCGAACCCGAGCAGGCGGCGGTGGTCCCGCTCTACCTTCGCGTCGCCGCCGCACTGCGGAGCGACCTCGCCGAACGTCAGATCTCCCCCGGCAGCCGGCTCCCGTCCGAGCGCTCCCTCGCGCATCGCTACCACGTCAACCGGCAGACCGTCCGCAGCGCGCTCCAACTGCTACGCGCGGAACGGCTCGTCGTCACCGACCGCCGCGGCACATTCGCCGCAGGAACCCAACACAGGTCGCACGTACCGGCCCTGACGGCACATCGGCAGACCTTTCCCGGCGGGACGGAGGCAGCCGACGCCCTGGTCCGCGCCTCGCTCTCCTGGGAGGCGCCGCCGGCCTCGACGGCCGGGCGGCTCACCCTCGCCCCCGGCGAACCCACCCTCGTCCACCGCCATGTGGTCCTCTCCCCCGGCGGCACTCCGCTGCAGCGTTCGGTGTCCTGGTTCTCCAGGCCGGCGGTCGCCGAGGTACCGCAGCTCGCCCGCTATCGACGGGTGGGCAGCGCCCTGTCCCAGCCCGATCTGCGGCTGCTCTACCACTGGATGCACCAGGCCGGACTCCGGCTCACCCGCCGGGAGTCGATCGCGGTGCCACCGGCCTCCGCCACGGGCGTCGGGGACGGCACGGCCCGGCTGGTCGTCCACCGGGTGGTGTGCGACCAGCACGGTCACGCGCTGGAGATCACGGACATCGACTTCGCGGCGCACGGGGCGGCGTGGACCTACGAGTTCAGTGGCTGACGATCCGTCCGCACCCGTGTCCGCCGCGAACTGTGCGCCGGCTCACGGAACTCACACGATGCCCTCCGCGATCTCCGCCTCCTCGCGGGCGTTGCCGTACGCCGACGGAGTGCCGTACGAGCGGCGGGCCACGTACCACCAGACGCTGGCGAGCAGGAGGACGACGGCAAGCGCGATGACGGCGTAGTTCATGGAGTCGATGGTCACCGGGGACTTCTGCGGCAGGCAGAACAGCACGGTGACCACGGCTACCCAGATCACGGCGATCCAACCGATCGGGGCGCTCCAGCGCCCCAGGTTCCACGGCCCCGGAGTGAACCGCTTGCCCGCCCGCAGCCGCAGGTAGATCGGAATGGCGTAGGCAGGGGTGATGCCGATGACGTTGATGGCGGTGACGGCCCCGTACGCGGTGGCGGAGTAGAGCGACGGCACGGCGAGGAGCGCGGCGAACCCGACCGAGAGCCAGACGGCCGGAACCGGGGTCTGCGTACGGCTGCTGACCTTGCGCCAGAGAGCGGAGCCGGGCAGGGCGTTGTCGCGGCTGAAGGCGAAGACCATCCGGCTCGCGGCGGCCACCTCCGCGTTGCCGCAGAAGAGTTGGGCCACGATCACCACGAGCAGCAGGACGGTGGCGCCGCCGGAGCCGAGCGCGTCGAGCAGGATCTGGGCGGGCGGGACGCCGGTGGCGCTGTTCTGCGTACCTGCGTAGTCCTGGATGGCGAAGGTCAGTCCGGCGAGCAGCGCGAAACCGGCGATCCAGGAGACCCAGATGGCGCGGACGATGCCCTTGGCCGCGCTGACCGAGGCGTTGGAGGTCTCCTCCGAGAGATGGGCGGAGGCGTCGTAGCCGGAAAAGGTGTACTGGGCGAGGAGCAGACCGACGGCGGCGACGTAGAACGGGTTGGCCCAGCCCGTGTCGTTGACGAACTCGGTGAAGACGAACTCTGCCGACTGGTGCCGGTCGGGGATGAACGCGAGGGCGCCGACGATCACGGCCACACCGGTCAGATGCCACCAGACGCTGATCGAGTTGAGCACGCTGACCAGACGTACACCGAAGAGGTTGAGTACGGCGTGCAGCAGCAGTATGGCGAGGAAGATCAGGAAGGTGGAACCGGCCGTGGGCACGATGCCCCACTGGAGGTTGAGAAAGGCTCCGGTGAACAGGGCCGCGCCGTAGTCGATGCCGGCTATGGCGCCGAGCAGACCGAGCAGGTTCAGCCAGCCGGTGTACCAGCCCCAGCGCCGGCCGCCGAGCCGGTCGGCCATGTAGTAGAGGGCGCCGGAGGTCGGGTAGGCGCTGGTGACCTCGGCGAGCGCGAGGCCGACACACAGCACGAAGAGCCCGACGCCCGCCCAGCCCCACATCATGACGGCGGGTCCGCCGGTGCTGAGACCGAAGCCGTAGAGGGTCATGCAGCCGGACAGGATGGATATGACCGAGAAGCTGATGGCGAAGTTGCCGAAGCCGCCCATGCGGCGAGCGAGGACGGGCTGGTAGCCGAGCTCGCGGAGCCGTGCCTCCTCGTCCTGCGCGGCGGGGGGCCTGCGTATCTCGTCGGCGGGGACGGTGCGGGACATGCCGGTACCTCCGGAAGTGGGTGGGCGGGCTGGGGAGTCGAGCGGGGCGGTGCGGGTACGTCGCGCCTTCGGAGTCACGGGTCGATACAGCGCGCGCGGGCCCGTACGAAGACCTCTTCGGCGAGGGCCCGGTCGTCGGGCCGTGGCGTGCGGTACGCCCAGGGCAGGACCGTCCAGTACGGCCCGAGGGCCTCGAAGACGCGGGCCGCGTCGGCGAAGCGGAGGGCACCGAAGAGGGCGTGGGCGAGGTGGTTGAGGTCCAGGAGGGACGCCTCGGCGGTGGCACAGAAGAGGAACCAGGCGTCGAGAGCGCGGCTGGCGTCACGGACGGCGTCCTCGGCGACCCAGTGCAGGTCGAGTGCGTGCTCCTGGCCGCGCTCGCGCCGGTAGCGCTCCACCCGGACGTAGAGGGGGAGCGCGTGCAGGGAGGAGCCCGTGGGGGCCGAACCGGCTGCCCATTGTGCGTAGTTGACCGCTTCGGAGAGGGGTCCGGACTGGCGCCCGTAGAAGAACTGCAGCATCCGGTGGTGCGCCTCGCGATTATGCGGGTCGCGCTTCTCGGCCTCGGCGAGGAGTCCCCAGGGGCCGGGCGCCAGCATGGGCGCGGGCGGGCGGAGCCGGTGTTCCTCCATCCGCTGGCGCTCGTCGAGCGCGGCGAGGGCGAGGAGACAGACCCAGGGGACGGGGTCGTCGGGCGCCTGTTCGGCGGCATCGCGGCAGGCGGTCCACGCCTCCTGCCAGAGAGCGCGGGTGCGGGGGTGGCCGCCGCGGTGGGCGCGTACGGCCCGCTCCACGGCGACCCGGGTGTGCATTACGGTCGCGGAGATGCTGTCCGGCTGTTCCGACCGCCAGATCCTTACGACATCGGTGCCGGCGGCGACGGCGGCAAGGACCTGGGTGCGCCGGGTCCAGCCGTCCCAGCCGGGCGTCTCGTCGAGTAATCGGGCCATGGACACCCAGCGGCCGGTCCGCAGGTCCTGGACGGCGTGACGCAGGGCGTGGTCGTGGCCCGCCGGATGGTAGACGGGCCGGAAGCCGTGTCCTGCCATCACGAAGCGGGGCGTGCGCTGGGAGACATGGGTCCTCGGTGGGTCCTCGGTGGGCGGCGGGGGTGGTCAGTCCCCGGGTGGGCGTCCCGGCCGTTGATCGGCGATCACTATAGAGGTGCATGGACGAGACCGATCCACTTTCGCTTCTGACCGTAACTATCCAGCCACTGAACGAAATTGAAGATCCCTCACATATGCGTGACGAGCTGACCTCCCGGCCATGCACCGCTTGACGAGGACGGGCCGCGTGCACCAGTCTGTCCGCTTCCGCGATCAAGAACCGAACGTGCTTCGGGGACGGGAGTACGACCATGACGGGCCCGGTACTCGCCGTCGACCAGGGCACTTCCGGGACGAAGGCGCTTGTCGTCTGCCCCGAGCGGGGCGTGATCGGCTCCGGTACGGCACCCGTGCGGCCGCGGTATCTGCCGGGCGGCCTGGTCGAGGTGGATCCGGCAGACCTGTATGACTCCGTCGTCACCGCGGGCCGGGCCGCGCTGACCGAGGCGGGCACCCCGGTCGCGGCGGTCGGCCTGGCCAATCAGGGCGAGACCGTTCTCGCCTGGAACCCCGCGACGGGCGAGCCGCTCACCGACGCACTCGTCTGGCAGGACCGCAGGGCGGAGAGCGTGTGTACGGAACTCTCCTCACATGCCGATGAGTTGAGGCGGTGGACCGGTCTTCCGCTCGACCCCTATTTCGCCGCCCCCAAGATGGCTTGGATCCGACGCCACCTCACCGGCGCGGGCGTGGTCACCACGAGCGACGCCTGGCTCGTGCACCGCCTCACGGGCGCGTTCGTCACGGACGCCGCGACGGCGGGACGCACCGGACTACTCGATCTCGACACCGTGTCCTGGTCCGATCCCGCCCTCGACGTCTTCGGGCTCGGCGGCGAACGCCTGCCGCGCGTGGTCGACGCCGACACCCGGGTGGGCGTCACCACCGCGTTCGGGCCGCCGATCCCGCTGACCGGACTCCTCGTCGACCAGCAGGCGGCCCTCCTCGCCCAGAGCGTCACCGAGCCCGGCGCGGCCAAATGCACTTACGGAACAGGGGCGTTCCTGCTGGCACAGACCGGGCCGACCCCACGCCGCGGCGACTCGGGGCTCGTGAGCTGTGTGGCCTGGCGACTCGCCGGGCGAACGAGCTACTGCCTGGACGGCCAGGTGTACACGGCCGCGTCCGCCGTGCGCTGGCTGACCGACCTCGGGGTGATCTCGGGCGCCGAAGACCTCGACACCGTGGGCGGCGCGGTCCCGGATTCCGGCGGAGTCACCTTCGTCCCGGCCCTCGCCGGGCTCGCCGCACCGTGGTGGCGAGGCGATGTACGCGGCTCGCTGCACGGCCTGGGCCTGGACACGACCGGTGGACACCTGGTGCGCGCCCTGTGCGAGGGGATCGCCGCCCAGGTCGTGGAGCTGGCCGGCGCGGCCGGCGCCGACCTCGGCAGACCGCTGACCGCGCTGCGCGTGGACGGGGGCCTGACCCGTTCCGCACTGCTGATGCAGACCCAGGCCGATCTCCTCCAACTTCCGGTGGAGGTATCGGCGTTGCCGGACGCCACGGCGCTGGGCGTCGGGACGGTGGCGCGGCTCGGCCTCGACTCCGGCCTCACCGTCGAGGAGGCCGTTCCGGAGTGGAAACCGTCGGCCGTGTACGAACCCGCCATCACGAGCACAGAGGCGGAGGAACGGCTGGACGGATTCCGCACGGCCGTGACGGCGCTCCTCGACGGCTCCCCCGGATCGTCACGGCCATGACGGCGGGATGGCTGGGCGGAGGCGGTACGGGGGCGGGAGCTCGCGTGGGCGGCCTGGGCGGCGGGGCTCGGGCACTGCCCGAGACCTCCGGCGTCGTGACCCGAAGAGGGGCGCTGCCGGGCTCCTCCGCGCCGGGCTCGGAGTACGACATCGTGGTGGTCGGCGCCGGGGTGGTGGGCTGCGCGATCGCCCGCGAGCTCGCCCGCCGGCCGCTGCGGGTCGCGCTCGTCGAGGCGTCCGGCGATGTCGGCGAGGGCACATCCAAGGCCAACACCGCGATCCTGCACACCGGATTCGACGCCGTGCCCGGTTCCCTGGAGGCCCGACTCGTACGGGACGGGCGACGTCTGCTCGCCGACTACGCCCACGAGACGGGAATCCCCGTCGAGCCGCTCGGCGCGCTGCTCGTCGCCTGGGACGAGGAGCAGCTGGCCGCGCTCCCCGGCCTCGCGGACAAGGCGGTGCGCAATGGCCACCGCACCACACGGCTTCTCGACCGTAGGGAACTGGCTGCACGGGAAAGGCACTTGGGGCCCGGCGCGTTCGGCGCGCTGGACGTCCCCGGAGAGTCGATCATCTGCCCTTGGACCACCACACTCGCGTACGCCACCCAGGCCGTCCGCTCCGGGGTCGATCTGCATCTCAACTGCCGTGTGGAGAAAGCCGACCCAGGCGATCCGCACCGGTTGGTCACCCCGCGCGGCGTGCTGCGTGCCCGGTACGTCGTCAACGCGTGCGGACTGTACGCGGACCGCTTCGACACGCTGTTCGGCCGACACGACTTCACGGTCACGCCCAGGCGCGGCCAGTTGATCGTCTTCGACAAGTTCGCGCGCCCGCTCGTCCGGCACATCCTGCTCCCCGTGCCGGGTGCGCTCGGCAAGGGCGTCCTGGTCGCGCCGACGGTGTACGGGAACGTGCTGCTCGGGCCGACGGCCGAGGACCTGGACGACAGGTCGGCCACCGGTTCGACGGCCGACGGTCTGGCGGCGTTGCGCGCGCAGGGTCGACGGATCCTCCCCGAGCTCCTCGACGAGGAAGTGACCGCCGTGTACGCCGGGCTACGGGCGGCGACCGAGTACGACGACTACCGGATCGCCGCTCATCCCGGCCGGCGCTACGTCACGGTGGGCGGCATCCGGTCCACCGGCCTGACCGCGTCCCTGGGGATCGCCGCACACGTGGTGGAGCTGCTCGCCGACAGCGGGCTGGCCCTGGGGGCGGAGCGTCCGCTCGCCCCGGTGCGGATGCCGAATCTGGGAGAAGCCTTCCCGCGCCCGTATCGGGATGCCGAACTCATCGCGCGTGACCCGGAGTTCGGTTCGATCGTCTGCCACTGCGAAAGGGTCACGCGGGGAGAGATCCGAGCCGCGCTCGCCTCGACGATCCCCCCGGGCTCACTCGACGGTCTGCGGCGCCGGACGCGGGCACGAGGCGGCCGGTGCCAGGGGTTCTCGTGCGGGGCGACGGTCCGGGCGATGTTCGAGGAGGCGGAGACCCCGTGGTCGGAGCGGTGAACCGTACGGTGGAAGTGCTCGTCGTCGGCGCGGGGCCCGCAGGACTCGCGGCGGCGGCTCGGCTCGCCGCGGCGACGGTTTCGGGCTGGGGCGCGGCTTCCGGCTCGCCCCCTGCCCCGGGCTCTGCGAGCCGGTACCGGATCGAGGTCCTGGAGCGGGAGCAGCAGGCCGGTGGGGTGCCGCGCCACTGCGCCCACGGCGGCTTCGGCCTGACCGGACCGGGTCGCCCCACGGACGGACCGGGTTACGCACGGCGGATGGCGCGAGCGGCGGTCCTGGCCGGGGCCACGGTCCGTACGGGAGTCTCGGCGACCGGCTGGGCGGGCCCCCTCACCCTGGACGTCACCTCCCCGAGCGGGCTGGAGAGGATCAGCGCGCGGGCGGTGATCCTGGCGACCGGCGCGCGCGAACGGCCGCGCACCGCACGCCTGGTGCCGGGATCGCGGCCGGCCGGCGTACTGACGACCGGCGAGCTCCAGCAGTCCGTGTATCTGCACGGGGTGCGTGGTGCGCGGCTCGGGCGGCGGGCCGTCGTCGTGGGCGCGGAACCGGTGGCCCACCACGCGGTGCGGGCGCTGCGCCGGGGTGGGGCCGACGTGGTTGCCATGGTCACCGAGCAGCCGCGCGAGCCACGGCGGTTCACGGCCACCGCTCTCCCTCCGCTCCTGACGGGCGCCGTGGTGACCGAGTTGCTGGGACGGCGGAGACTCACCGGGGTCCGCCTGAGCCGTCCCGACGGACGGAACGTCACGATCCGCTGCGACACGGTCGTCTTCACCGGTGACTGGATCCCCGACCACGAGCTTGCCCGCGCACGGGCGGTGCCGCTGGACCCCGGTACGCGAGGGCCCTCGGTGGACGGCTCGTTCCGTACCGGGTCCGCGGGTGTCTTCGCGGCGGGCAACGTTCTGCGCGGAGTCGAATCGGCGGGCGTGGCGGCGGCCGAGGGGCGCGGGGTGGCGGACGCCGTCCTCCGCTATCTGTCGGGGGAGGTGTGGCCGTTGTCGGCGGTGCCCGTGGTCGCGGACGGCCCGGTGGGGTGGGTGGCGCCGAACCGGGTCACCGACGCGGCGGCGGCTCGTCCGCTTCTGCTGAGGGTGAGGGAGCCACTGGTGCGCCCGGTCGTGGAGGTCGCGCAGGACGGCCGGATCCTCCACCGCGTCAGGCTCCTGGGCACGGCGTGGCCGCACCGCTCCGTACGGCTGCGCGCCGCATGGGCGCGCGAGGTGGACCCGGCGGGCGGCCCGGTGACGGTCCGGATCGTCCCGTAGACGCCACTGGCCTGGGCCAATGGCGAACGTCCGGAACCGTTGACCACGACCTTCCGCATGGTCATGCTCATGGCGGAATCGGGGCGGAGGTCCCGTCCGGTTCCGACACGGAGGTGTCATGGCCCGGCGCATGGTCAGATCTCTGCTCTCGATGGTTCTTCTGGTGGTCGCCGCACTGGCGGGCACGGTCGCCACATCCGGTACGGCACATGCCGACGAGTGCTACACCTGGGGCCGCACCCTGTCCTCGGGCATGTCCGGCGCGGACGTGACCCAGCTGCAGATCCGGGTCGCCGGATATCCCGGCTACGGCGCCGTGCTGACGGTCGACGGCGACTACGGCCCCGCCACCAAGGCCGCGGTGACCCGCTTCCAGCAGGCGTACGGACTCGCCGCCGACGGCGTCGCCGGTCCCGCGACCTTCTCGAAGCTGTACGCGCTCCAGGACGCCGACTGCACGCCGATCCACTTCACCTATGCCGAGCTCAACAAGTGCAACGGCGACTTCTCCGGCGGTGCCGTCACCGCGGCCACCGCGAGGTCGAACGCCCTGCGCGCGATGTGGAAGCTGGAGGCGTTGCGCCACGCGCTCGGCGACGTGCCGATCTCGGTGAGCAGCGGATTCCGCTCGCGGGCGTGCAACTCGGCGGTCGGCGGGGCGTCGGACAGCCGGCACCTTTACGGGGACGGCATCGACCTCACGGGCTCGCCCTCGCTGTGCACGCTGGCCAAGCAGGCCCGTAACCACGGATTCAACGGGATCCTCGGCCCCGGCTACCCGGGCCACGGCGACCACGCGCATGTGGACACCCGTGCCTCCCGGTTCTGGTCGGCGAGCAGCTGCGGCATCTGACGCGCTCCGCCACACTGGACGCCATGTCGGACAAGCGCAGTGCCGGGCTCCTTCTCTTCCGCAGGACGGCTGACGGTGACTTCGAGGTGCTCATCGGGCATATGGGCGGCCCCTTCTGGGCCTCGAAGGACGTCTCGGCCTGGTCGATCCCCAAGGGCGAGTACGGCCCGGAGGAGACACCGGAGGCCGCCGCCCGCCGCGAGTTCGAGGAGGAACTCGGCCTGCCGGCGCCCGACGGCGAGCGGCTCGCGCTCGGCGAGGCGCGGCAGGCCAACGGCAAGACGGTCACGATCTGGGCGGTCGAATCCGACCTCGACCCGACCCGAATCGTGCCGGGCACGTTCACGATGGAGTGGCCCCGCGGCTCGGGCACCCAGCGGGAGTTCCCGGAGATCGACCGGGTCGGCTGGTTCACCCCTGAGGCAGCCGCTCCGCTCCTCGTGTCGGGTCAGCGGGTCTTCCTCGAGCGGCTCGCCGCAGGGCTTGACGGGCGGGGCGGGCCCTGATTCGTCCCCTGCGAACCCGTCACACAGCGACGTCGGTGAGCGGCGCGTCGGGTTCCGGTTCCGGCAGGGGTTCGGAGAGCTGTTCGCGCAGATAGCTCCAGATCACCGAGATCAGTGCGGCCACGGGCACGGCGAGCAGGCTGCCGACGATGCCTGCCAGGCTCCCGCCCAGCGTCACCGCCAACAGGACCACGGCCGCGTGGAGACCGAGCCCACGGCTCTGGATCATGGGCTGGAAGACGTTGCCCTCGAGCTGCTGCACGACGACGATGATCGCCAGCACGATCAGCGCGTCGGTCGGCCCGTTGGACACCAGGGCGATCAGCACCGCGACCAGGCCGGCGAAGAGCGCACCCACGATCGGCACGAACGCGGACACGAACGTCAGCACGGCCAGCGGGAGGACCAGCGGCACATCCAGGATCCACAGTCCGAGGCCGATGAAGACGGCGTCGAGCAGGCCCACGAACGCCTGGGACCGCACGAACGTGCCCAGGGTCTCCCAGCCGCGCTCGGCGACGACCGGAACGTCGACGGCGAGCCGTCCGGGGAGCTGTCGGGTGAGCCACGGCAGGAAGCGCGGGCCGTCCTTGAGGAAGAAGAACATCAGGAAGAGCGCCAGGACGGCGGTCACGACGCCGTTGAACACGGTGCCGACGCCCGTGGCGACGGCGGTCACCAGGCTGCCGACGCTGTCCTGGATGCGGGCCATCGCGGAGTCGAACGCGCCCGAGATCTGGTCGTCGCCGATGTTCAGCGGCGGCCCGGCGGCCCACTCCCGCAGCCTCTGGATCCCTTCGACCACCCCGTCGGCCAACTCGCCGGACTGGGACGCCACCGGCACCGCGATCAGCGCCAGGACGCCCGTGACGACCAGGAGGAACAGGACGGTCACGAAAGCCGCGGCCGGCGCGGGGCGCCACCCGTGCCGGCGCAGGAAGCGAGCCAGGGGCCAGGTGAGGGTGGTGAGGAACAGGCCGACTATGAGCGGCCAGACGACCGGCCACATGCGGCCCACGATCCACAGGCTCACTGCGGCCATCACGAGGACCAGCAGGGACTCCGCGGAGACTCGTGCCGCGGTGCGAAGCGCGGCGGCGGCTTTGGTGGAACTCAACGTCGCAGACATGGGGTCACCCTATTGATGCCGCGGGCACGTTGTGTAACCGCTGCTGCCCCATGAGGGCATGGGCGTCCGACGACAGAAGCGCTCGGACGTCAGGGCGGCGGATCCTCGGGCGGGAACTCGAACGGATCAGGCCGCGGTTCCATCTGGGCCACCATCTCCGCGAACCGCATGCACACCCGTTTGATCTCGTCATGGGTGTTGTTGCGTTCGGTGATCACGACCGCGAGGAGGAGAGCCGTCAGCGCCGTCGTGCCGTTGAACGCCTGAAGCGTGACCATGCTCGAGAAGAGATCCTCGCCCTCGAACGGACCCTTCTCCGCGGTGGCGGCCACGATCGCCAGCGTCGAGACCACGAGCGCGCAGGGCGCCGCTCCGGCCAGCTGGAAGCGGAACGCCGCCCAGATCAGGAGGGGAGAGACGAGGAAGAGCAGGGGCGAGTCCGTCGTGCGCGTGGCCAGGAGCGTGACGAAGACCGTACCGAAGGCCAGCGCCCCCGCCTCGAGCCAGCGGGCGGGCCGGGCCCGCACCGGCCACCGGGCCCTGCGTAGCACGAGCAGGAACGGTGTGACGACGAGGATCCCCATGGCGTCACCGGTCCACCACACCGACCATGTGGACCAGAAGTCGCCCGCGTCCTCGGCTCCGGACAGGACCAGTACGCCGCTGCCGATGGTCGAACTGATCAGCATGCCGGCGAGGGCGCCGAGGAAGATCAGCGCCAGGACGTCCCGCAAGCGGTCCAGCTCGGCTCTGAATCCGGCTTTGCGCAGCATCAGGAAGGCACAGACCGGCGCGAGGGTGTTGCCCACGGTGATGACCAGCACCGCGACCGCCGAGGGCCCGAGGAACACGTTCGCCAGAAACGCACCGAGGGCGATGCCCGGCCAGACACGCAGGCCCATGAGCAGCAGCGCGGCCAGCGCGACGCCGGTCGGCGGCCACAGGGGTGTGACCTGCTCGCGTACGAGTTGTTGGAGAAGCCCGATCCGGGCGGCGCCGTAGTAGACGGCTGCGACGGCAAGGACGCGCAGCGCAGCACGCCCGTAGCGACTCATCTCCGCACCGCGCACGACAGCAGTCTGCATGCGCATCGGGATCCCTGCGACTCCGGCGGGGACGCCGTGGTCAGACCTGCTCCGGGGGCGGGACAGTCTCCTGGGGGCCTTCGTAGCGCACGACGAGGACCGCGGCGTCATCCCGGTGCCCGGTCTGATCAGCCACTTTGACGACGGCGGAGGCGAGCACGTCGGGGTCTGCGTCGAATCCCGCGCGCACCAGATTGGCGACCTCGGCCAGACCGGACTCCATCGGGTAGTGCGGGCCCTCCACCACTCCGTCGGTGACCAGCACCAGGACGCCGGCCTCTCTCAGACGTCGGTGGGTCACCGGATACTTCTCGCCCCGCAGGATGCCCAACGGCGGTCCACCACTGTCGAGCGCGACGCCCCATTGGCCCGCGGCCGTGGCCCAGATCATGGGGACATGGCCGGCCCGGGACACCGTCAGATCGCGGGTGACAGGGTCGAAGCGCAGGAAACAGCAGGTCGCGAACCGGCCGCCCCCCATTGCGATCAGCAGATCGTTGGTCCGCTCCAGCACCTCTCGGGTGTCGCTCGTCGACTCGGCGATGGCACGCAAGCTGGTTCGCACCTGCCCCATGAAGGCGATCGCCTCCACATCGTGGCCCTGCACGTCGCCGATCGTGAGCCCCAGGGACCCGTCGCTCATCACGAAGGCGTCGTACCAGTCGCCGCCCACGTCCAGTCCGTCCCGCGAGGGCGTGTATCTGGCGGCGAACTGCAACCCGGGCACCTCCGGGAGTCCCGGTGGGAGCATGTGACGCTGCAAGGCCATGGCCAGCTCGACCCTGGCCCGCTGGAACTTGATCCGCTCCAGGGCCTGATCGACGAGCTGCCCGAGTGCGACCAGAAGCTGCTGCGCATTGTCGGGCGGATCGGGACGGTGTCCGCGCATCACGGCTCCGGGGGGTTCCGCCGACTCCCGACTTCACCCTAGCCGCCGGTGCCCCATGGCTCCACAGGGAGCCCCGCTCCGCGGCACGAACGCCCAGGTCACCGAGGGTGACCACCGGAGGCGGCCTGCCGGGCCGCCCTGGAGCCGGGTGGCGGTGTCCGACATCCCGAGCGATGTCACCTCCGCCCTCATTGTCAGACCCGTAGGAGAGGGTGGAAGCGTCCAACCTGTCGAGAGGGAGCCCGACATGACCACGTTCTCCGTCCGTGAGCGCGCCGCCGCTCAGGCGTACCTTCGTCTGCTGGAGTCCACCCAGGCGGTGCTGACCGATCCGCGTCTGGAGCCGTACGCGGCGGCGATGCTCACCCACCCCATGGCCGAGGCCGACGCGGCCCTGCGGGCAGCGGGGCTCTCGGGCAACGAGGCACATCTCCTGCGCCTCGTCTCGGCCCTGCGCGCCTCCCCCGCGCCGGATCGCGGCCGAGCGGGGTGAGGGGCGTGACGGGTTACCCGAGACGCACCGGGAGGGACCGGACGCTGTTGCCGACGAAGCTCGCATGGCGGGTCAGCTCCGGCTCGGGGACGGCGAGGTCGAGGTCGGGGAATCGGGTGAACAGCGCCTCCAGGGCGATCGACGCCTCCATGCGGGCGAGCGGGGCGCCCAGGCAGTAGTGGGGGCCGTGGCCCAGGGAGAGGTGCTTGGCGGCGGGGACGCGGGTGATGTCGAAGCGGGCGGCGTCCGGGCCATGGGCCTTGGTGTCGCGGCCGGCCGCCGAATAGGCCGCGAGGACCGGGGTGCCCTTCGGGATCAGCGTGCCGTCGACGGTCAGATCGCGGGTGGGGTAACGGAACGGGAAGTAGCTGACCGGGCTGTCCCAGCGCAGGGTCTCCTCGACCACGTCGGCCCAGTCGGCGCGCCCCGCGATGACGTGGGCGAGTTGATCCCGGTGCGTGCACAGCGCGCGGACAGCGTTGGTGACAAGGTTCAGCGTGGTCTCGTGACCGGCGATGATCAACAGGACCAGGGTGCCGATGAGTTCGGGCTGGCTGAGCCGGTCGCCGCCCTCGTCGCGGGCGGCGATCAGCGCGCTGGTGAGGTCGTCGCCGGGCCGGTCGGTGCGGTCGGCGGCGATGGCGGTGAGCACCTCCAGGAGTTCCCTGTTCGCGGCCACGGCCTGGGCGGGGCCGATGTCGGTGGCGACGACCTGGCTGGAGAGATGGTGCAGCCGGTCCTGGTACTTCTCGTCCACGCCGAGGAGTTCGCAGATGACACCGAGGGGCAGCGGCAGGGCGAAGTGACGACGCAGGTCGGCGATGCCGTCGCCGGCGTCGGCGGCTTCGGCGAGCCGGTGGAGGAGTCCGGCGGCGACCGACTCGACCCGGGGCCGCAGTTGCTCGACGCGGCGGGCGGTGAACGCCCTGCTGACCAGGGAGCGCAGTCGGCGGTGGTCGGCATCGTCGGCGGTGGTCATGCCCTGGACGGTGGCGAAGGTCCGCAGCGGCCAGCCGTCGGGTATGCGGCCCTCGGTGAGCGCGGTGAAGTGCCGGGCGCTCTTGGCGACTTCCGGGTGTGCGAGGAAGTCACGCAGGGCGTCGTGGCCGAGTACGGCCATGCCCTCGATCTCTCCGGGCAGCACCACGGGCGTCACGGAGCCCTGGGAGAGCAGCCGGGCATTGGCCGCGTGGGGGCAGCCGCCGGCGGGGTCGAGGCGGTACGGCGAGGCGTTCAACGGGCACTCCTGACGGCGAAGGCGGATCGATGAGGCTCGCGAGCGGTCAGATCCTACGGTCAACCCCTCTCGGGGGGGCGCCGAGTTGGTCACCCCTTGGCGCGGCGGCGATGGGCCGCGACGCGCTCTCGGGAGGCGCAGGCGGCGGAGCAGTACCGCTGCGCACTGCCGGGCCCGGTTCCCGGGTAGAGCGTGGCGCACCGGGCGGAGGCGCATTCGCCCCAGGTGATCCGGCCGTGTTCGGTGAGGACCTGGGCGAGCGCGAGGGCGCCGGCCGCGAGGAACCAGTCGGCCCAGTCGGCGTCGTCGCCCCGGTCGATGTGCAGGTGCCAGGGGTGTCCGTCGTGGCGCGAGAGCCGGGGCGGCCCCGCGTGCGCGGCGAGCAGGGAGTTGATCTCCTCGGCGGCTCGGTCGGGATCGGTCTCGGTGAGGACGTCGGTGATACGGACCACGGCCGCGCGCAGTTCGTCGGCATCGTGCACCGAGAACGCGGTCGGGGTGAGGTCCCGCGCGTTCTCCCCGTGGTGCGCGAGCAGCTCGGCGAGGGCTTCGCGAGACAGGTCGGGAGTGGCGCGTACGGCGTTGGCGAGGTCGATCATCCGTTGTACGGGCCGGAATCCGTGGCCGGATTCGCTCACGGGAGCACCACGCCTTTCGTGTAACGTCTTATTGAGACAAGACGTTACACGGGGGTGGAGGTCATGGGGAGAGCGGTACGGCTCTATCTGGCGACGGCGTTCCCGGCCCGCCTGGCGGAGGAGGGCTTCCCGGTCGCCCTGGTGCTGCTGGCGCTGGCCCGGACCGGCGAAGCGGCCCTGGGCGCCCTGGTACTCACCGCGTGGATGGCGCCGCACATCGCCGCCGCCCCGCTGACCGGGGCGCTCGCCGAACGGGTGCGCAGACCGGCCCTGTTCTACGGCGGCGCACTGGCCGGCTTCGCGGCCGCCGTCGCGTGCCTGGCGTACGTGACGGGTCACGCGCCGGTCGCCGTCACGCTCACCGTCGCGGCCCTGGGCGGGAGTTGCGGCCCGGTGGTCTCGGGCGGACTGTCCGGCCTGGTTGCCTCGCTCGTGACCGAGGGCCCGGCCCGGGACCGCGCGTACGCCTGGGACGCCACGGTCTACAACGCCGCCGCGGTCTCGGGCCCGGCCCTGGCCGGAGTGATCGCGGCGCTCGCCGGTCCGGCCGCCGCCTTGGCCGTACTCGCCGCCTCGGCAGCCCTCGCGACCCTAACGGCCACGGTCCTGTTGACCGGACAGCGCGGGTCACGGCCGGATCGGGAGCCCTTGGGTGCGGGGCGGACCGGATCGGGGCCGGGGCGGACATCGGGAGCGGCGGCGGGGACGCCGCCGGCGCGGGGGCCTGGGGCGGCGGCGGGGTCGCCGCCGGGGCTGATGTCGGGACCGGAAGCGGAGTCGCCGCCGAGGCTGACGTCGGGACCGGAAGCGGAGTCGCCGCCGAGGCTGACGTCGGGACCGGAAGCGGGGTCGCCAACGGCGCGGGGGCCTGGGGTGGGCTCCCGCCGGTCGACCGGCGGGAGCCCACCCACCATGTCTGGGCCACGCACGAGGCCTCGCGAGAAGGCCGACGCCCCTCGGCGGTCGTTACGTGGTGACCTCCTCGCCGGGCTCGTGGCCGTTCGGGACGTGCGGGAGCTCAGGGCCGTCACCGCCGCCACCTGCCTCGGTTTCCTCGGCCTCGGTGGTCTCACCACCACGGCCGTGCTGCTCGCCGCCGAGCGCGGTCGGCCCGGTGACGGTGGGCTGTTGATGACCGCGTTCGCCGTCGGCGCGCTCGTCGGGTCGCTCGCCGTGGACCGCGTGTGGCCGCGTGTGCCGGCCGGGCGGCTGGTCGGCGTCACGCTCCTGGGCACCGGCGCGGCCCTCGGCGCGGCCGCCCTCGTTCCCTCGCCGTGGCTCTGCGCGGCCCTGTTCGGCGCGGCCGGGCTGTGCGACGGTCCGCTGCTGACGGCAACGTTACGGATCAGGGCGAATCACGCCCCCGCCGACGTACGGACCCAGGTGTTCACCCTCGGTGCCGGTCTCAAGATCTCGGCGGCGGCGGGTGGCGCCGCTCTGACCGGGCTCGCCTCCGGCACGCGGCCCGCGACCCTTCTGCTGGCTGCCGCCACCCTTCAGTTCGCCGCCGCGGCGCTCCACCACCTGCTCCGCCGGGCCCCGGCCCGAGCCCCGGAACCAGATGTCACATAGCCCCCCGTGGCTGACGCCCCAGCAGCTCCGCCAGCCCTCGGCGCGTGGCCGCCAGGACCAGCCGGTCCCCCGCGGCCAGGACTCGGTCCGGCTCCAGTTGCCAGACCAGGCCCGCTCCGTGGCGTCCCAGGGGCGCCGAACCCGTCGCCAGGGCGATCACCCGCCAGGCGCCCGGGCGGAACGCCTCAGCCACCGTGCGGCCCTCCAGCAGCGGGTTGCCCGCGGCCTCCACCGCCGCGAACAGCAGCACGCGGCGCTCCACCGGGATGGCGCCCAGGATCTGGCGGCCCATCATGGCGCCGGCGAAGGCGGGCGCGGCCAGGTGGGAGACGCTGCGGCTGCGGGTGAGGGCGTCGGGGTGGGCCACACGCAGGGTGCGGTACACGGCCGTGGCGAAGTCGTCGTCGTACAGCCGCAGGGCGACCCGGAGGTCGGCCTTGACGGAGCGGGCGGAGAGCGCGGCCTCCAGGTTGGTGATGTCGACGCTGGTCAGGGCGAGCAGGGCGTGCGCGCGGTGGACGCGGGCGGCCTCCAGGACACCCTCGTCGGTGACGTCCCCGATCACTGTGGGCACGCGCAACCGGCGCGCCAGCGCGATTCCGCGCGCCTCCGGGTCGGACTCGACGCAGACCACGGGGATGTTCAGCCTCCGCAATCGCGCGAGGACACGCGTGCCGACCTTGCCGAGGCCGAGGAGGACCACATGCCCGGACAGCCCGCGCGGCGGGCGGCGCAGCGAGGTCGCCGACTTGAAGGTGCCGAGGGCCTCCAGGATTCCCGCGATCAGGACCGGCATCAGGAGGAGGCCGACGAAACCGGCGAGGATCTGGAGCACTTGACGACTGGTCGCGTCCTCGACGGCGGGGTCGCCGATGGCGAAGAGGTCGAGGAGCGTCAGGTAGGCGGCGTGCAGGGGGTGGTCCCCGGTGGTGAGCCAGGTGGCGAGGGCGATCGCGCCGACTGCCGCTGTCACCCCCGCGAGCGACCAGCGCAGGCGGCGGGAGAAGAGCGAGCCGACGGGCAGGGCGGAGGTGCCGAACCTGTTCGAGGACAGCATCGGACCGGCGTACGTGATCGCTTCCAGGGCGACCGTGCCCCGCCCGGGAGCGGCCGCGACCGCCCGGTCGTCGGGCAGCAGCAGCGGGCCCTGGTCGCCGCTGCGCTCCGAGCCCTCGCAGCCGGCCGGGTCGTTGGTGGTCGCCGACAGCAGGGCGAGTGTGCACAGGCCGGGGTCGGCGACCTCGCCGCGGGCGGGCGGGGTCCGCTCGACGGCGTGCAGCAACAGGCCACCGGCCTGCACCACCTTGCTCGTGCCGGCGACAGCGGTGGCCGCGAGGGCGGGGGCGGCGGTGTCCGCGTCCGACAGGACGGTCGTGGAGGCGTCGAGGAGCTTGGGGTCCAGGCAGGGCTCGGCGATGGCCGCGGCCTGGTCGAGAAGCGTCTCCAGATGCTGGCCGAGCTTGCGGTTGTAGAGCCGGATGACCAGGCGCAGCCGCGGGTTGAGGCGGCGCGCGGCGAGCGCGGCCCGGATGTTCGTCTCGTCGTCGTCATGGACGAGGGCGAGGGCCGCGGCCTGCTCCGCCCCCGCCTCGACGAGCACCGCGTCGTCGACCTCCGTCGTCTCCACGACACGTACCGCCCGGCCGGCGGGCACGCCCCGCTGTTCTCCGAGGGTGGTACGGGTCACGGCCGCCGTCACGCGCCCGAAGAGCGCGGAAGCACGCCCCGGGCGGCCCGCGGGCTGCGGCTGGGCCTCGGTCCTCGCCGGGACGAGGAGGGTGACCCGCTCCCCGTAGACGTCGTTGAGCTCGCCCGCGAGCCGGTGGGCGAGGACGTCGTCCCCGCACACGATCATGTGGCCGACCGGGGTGGGGCGCGGCGGACGCTCGCCACGGAACACCGGTGCGCCGAACGGCCCGCCCTGCGGGTCGGCGGCGGGCGGTGCCGCGGGCGGGCGCTCCACGGGATCCGGCGGAACGGGCGGGCTCTGGTACGGAAGTGAGGACACGTCACCAGGATGCCCTGCCGTGCCGACAGCCCGACCGCCGGTCGCGGGTCACTGCCCGCGGGTCGTCCGAGCCTCCGGGCCGGGCGCGTCCGGGGCGACGATCGCCCGTCCGCCACTCGTCGTACGCCGGTCGGCGCACTACGATCTGCGGGCGCCGCCAGGGCTTCCTACGGTGGCTGAATGATCGTCATGTCAGCTGTGCGTCACGTTGCCGCCGGTACCGCGGCGCTGCTGCTCGTGCTGCCCGTCCCGGCGGCCACGGCATCGTCCCTCACCGAACCCCCACCTCCCGCCGCCCGTGTCATCGACCCCGCCCGGCTCCACCGCTCGGGAACCCAGGTCCAGCCGCTGGCCGGAGCGCCTGACAGACCGTCCTCCGTCTCCGCGCTGTCGTGGGTGGTGGCGGACGCCTCGACCGGCGAGGTCCTGGCGGCGCGCAACGCCCATCGACGTCTACCGCCGGCCAGCACGCTCAAGGCGCTGTTCGCCGTGACGGCGCTCCCTCTTCTCGACCAGGAGCAGCGGCACACCGTCACCGAGTCGGAGCTGTCGGGCATCGGCGAGGGCAGCAGCATGGTCGGCGTACAGGCCGGCTACACGTACAAGGTGTCGGATCTGTGGAACGGGGTCTTCCTCAATTCGGGCAATGACGCGGTCCGGGTGCTCGCGGCGATGAACGGCGGCTGGAAGTCCATGGCCCGTCAGATGCAGGAGAAGGCCCGTTCTCTGGGGGCGCGCGACACCCGGGTGGTGTCGCCCGACGGGTACGACGCACCGGGTCAGGTGTCGTCGGCCTACGACCTGGCGGTCTTCGGCCGGGCCGGGCTGCAGGATCCGTCGTTCGTCCGGTACGCCTCCACGCGGTACGCCGACTTCCCGTCCGGGGACTGGTCGTACGGCATCCGCAACACCAACAGGCTGCTGACCGGGGAGGACGGCGTGGAGCGCTATCCGGGGCTCATCGGCGTCAAGAACGGCTACACGAGCGGCGCCGGGAACACGCTGATCGCGGCGGCGCGGCGGGGCTCGCGGACGCTGGTGGTGTCGGTGATGAACCCGCAGTCGGGTGGCGGACTCGCGGTGTACGAGGAGGGGCGCACGCTCCTCGACTGGGGCTTCGACGCGGCGGGCCGGGTGCAGCCGGTGGGTTCCCTCGCACAGGCGCGGGACGAGGCGAAGGCGAAGGAGAAGCCGAAGCGGACGGTGGAGGAGGTGAAGGCGACGAAGGACCGGCCGGCCCGCGAGTCGGCGCCGAAGGCGGGCCATGCCGGTCCGCAGTCGGGAACCACTCCGGCGGCAAAGGCGGCGGACGTGGCCGCGCTCGCCGCACCGGCGAGGACCGTTTCCCGCGAGGCCGTGCCGTCCCGTCCCTGGGCAGGGCTGCCCCTGGCCCTGGTGGGGGCGTCGCTCGGGGCCGCGATCTCCGTCTGGCTGTGGCGCCGCCGCTCGACCCGGCGCGGCGACGAGGGCGTCTGACGAGCTCACCCCCTGTCCACGACGGTTCGGCGACCGCCGCACGATCCTGCGCCTAGCCTGCGGGAACGCCGTCGGGGAAGGACCCTGCGGCGATCCCGAAGGGGGTATGTGATGTCCGGACCGGACCTGCGGCGTCAGGTCGCCGACCGCTTTCGCGCCGTCAACGGTGACCACCCGATGACGGCGGCCGACGACGCCTACGTCTCGTCGCAGTTCGTCGCGCTGGGCGAGCTGTGCGCGTCCCGGGGTCGTGATGTCGACGAGACCCGTCGGCGCATGCTGGACGGGTTCCTGCCGCTCCCTGGTTATCTGCGCTCGGACGGTACGGAGATGGTGCCGGCCTCGCTCTTCGATCTGACCGAGGAGGCCGGCGGACCGGATCGGCTCCGCTCCTGGTTCACCGCGCACTGGGACGACCCGGCCGTGGCCGTGGCCGAGTGGGAGGCGTATCTGAGCGGACGGTACGTCTGCCTGCACACCGTCACTCCGCGGACGATCCAGCGCAAGGACCGTTTGACGGCCGCGATCGGCGCCGCCGAACTGGCCCCTGATGTGGGGTCGCCGCGGTGGACGGCGGCGCTGCACGCGCTCGTCGACGAGCTCGACCGGCTTGAGCCCGCCTTCACGGGGTACGACCGGCTGCGCTTCGGTGGCCCGACCTCGCGGGACACCTGTGTCGATGCGATACGGGCCCGGTTCCCCCGGCCCACCGAAGCGCCCTGACCGCGCCGGGGCTCCCCGGCTCCCGGGTCAGGCCGGCAGGAAGTCGCCCAGCAGGGTGGCGAACTCGTCCGGGTCCACCAGGCGGATGCCCAGCTCCTCGGCCTTCGTCCGCTTGGAGCCTGCCTTCTCGCCCGCGACGACCAGGCCGGTGCGCTTGGAGACGCTGGACGAGGACTTGCCGCCCGCGCGCTCGATCAGTTCGTTCATCTGATTGCGGCTCAGTGCCTCCAGCGGGCCGGTCATGGCACCCGTGACGACCACCGACAGGCCCGCGAGCGGCCCGGCCGCCTCGGCGGTGGCGGCCTCGGACGCGGACTCCGTCCCGGTGCCGGGCGGGGGCGGCGGGGTGGCTCCGGGCTCGGTCATGTTCACCCCGGCGGCGACGAGCTTGTCGACGACCGCTGCGAGCTCCGCCAGTTCGGCGACGATGACCGGCGCCTTCTCCGCACCGATTCCGTCGACCTGCTGCATCGCCTCCGCGTCGGCCGCCCGGACGGCGTCCATGGTGGCGAAGTGGCGGGCTATGCGACGGGACATGGAGCGTCCCGTCCCCCGGATGCCGAGGGCGCACAGCACACGTCCGAGCGGCCGGGTGCGCGCGGTGGCGATCGCGGCAAGGAGATTGTCCGTGCTGGTCTCCCCCATCCGGTCCAGGCCGAGCAGCTGCTCGCGGGTGAGGGTGAACAGATCGGCCACGTCCGCGACCAGGGCGGCGTCCACGAGCTGGACGATCCGGCTCGCGCCGAGCCCCTCGATGTCGAGCTGGTCGCGGCCCACGGCGTACGAAAGGGAGGCCACGAGGTGGCAGTCGCGTCCGCGGGCGCACCGCCAGCGCTGCTCGCTGCGGTCGATCTCCGAGCCGCACTGCGGGCAGGCCTCGGGGAAACCGATCGGCTCCTCCTCGCCGGTCCGCAGGTGTGCGACGGGCGCTTCGACCCGCGGAATGATGTCGCCCGCCTTGTAGACCATCACGTGGTCGCCCACGCGAAGATCACGGCGGGTGATGTCGGAAGGGTTGTGCAGCGTGGCGTACGTGACCGTGCTGCCGTCGATCTCCACCGGCTCCAGGACGGCGCGGGGCGCGATGATGCCCGTGCGGCCCACGTTCCATTCGACCCCGACCAGTCGGGTGACCTTCTCCACGGCCGGGAGCTTGTACGCGATCGCCCAGCGCGGCGCGCGGGAGCCCGAGCCGGCCTCGCGCCGGTCGGCCGCGACATCGGCCTTGATCACGATCCCGTCGATACCGAAGGGCAGTTCGGCCCGCAGGGTCGCGATCTCGGCGACGCGGGCCAGTACCTCCTCCGTGCCCGTGACCGCACGGCCGGGCACGGCGGTGGCGCCCGAGGTGTGCAGGCCGAGGGCGACCGCCCGTGCGATCAGCTCGCTGTGGGCGAGCTCGTCCAGGCCGTCCGGGTCCGCCGCGGGCCCGTCCGCGTCGGCCGCGGCCAGCGGCAGCATGTCGTAGGCGAAGAAGGTCATCTCCACGCGGTACGGACGGTCCTTGGCGCGCAGTGTCCCGGCCGCCGCGTTGCGCGGGTTGGCGAAGGGCTCGCCGCCGTGGGCGACCCGTACCGGGTTGGCCGCCTCGAACTGCTCGGTGGTCATCAGCACCTCGCCGCGTATCTCGACCGTGACGGGCTCCCTGAGTCGCTCCGGCAGCCCGACGATCGTGCCTCGCGCGTGCGACACGTCCTCGCCGGCCGTTCCGTCGCCCCGTGTGACGAGCCGGGTCAGCCGCCCTCGCTCGTAGCGCGCGGCGATCGCCAGTCCGTCGAGCTTCGGCTCCACGCTCCACCGCTCGACCACGCGGCCGATCCGGCGCTCCAGGGACGCGGCCCAGGTCGTGAACTGCTCGGCCGAGAAGACGTTGTCGAGCGAGAGCATCGGCCGGGTGTGCGGGACGTCGCCCTCCGCCGCGCCCCCGGCGACCTTGCCCGTCGGGGAGTCCGCGCGCACCTGGTCGGGGTGGGCGGACTCCCATGCGGCTATCGCCCGGCCGAGGCGGTCATAGGCGTCGTCGTCGAGCGGGGACGTGCCACCCGCGTAGTAGGCGGCGGCTGCCTGCTTGGCTTCCTCGACAGCCTGCGCGTACGCGGCGGCATCGGCAAGAACCGGAGTCGTTGTCATGGGTACATCGTGCCGGGCACCACTGACAATCGGCCCTGGCCGGTCAGCTGCCGCCGAGCGCCCGCTTCAGTTCCGCCTTGTCCATGGACGAGCGGCCGTGGATGTTGCGCCGCTGCGCCTCGGCGTAGAGCTGGTCGTACGTCGGACCCTGGGAGCCGCTGTGGGAGCGCAGGCCGCCGCGTCGGGAGGAGGACATGTCCTCCGTGGAGCTCTTGCTCGCGGTCTTCGACTCGCCGGCGCGGGCCCGTTCCTTGTTCACGGTGCGCGCCGCGATCTCCTTGGCGCGCTTCTCGCCCTCGCCTCGGTCCTTCGCGCTCTCCTTGATGTGCTCGTACTGCCGTTCCCTCTTGGGGCTCGATCCACGGGGCATGGCGCGCCTCTCTTCCGTGATTCCGTGATTCCGTGAGGCCCGGATACAGGACGGGAAGGAACACCAGTCCGTTCCGTCCGGGCGGGTACCCGGGGGCTCGGGTTCAGACACCCGAGGGGGGCCGACCGGTAGAATCCTGAGCGGACGCGATCATTCCGGACAACCACTCGGTGGAGGGACGGGAGGAGCCGTGACGACGCCTGCGGCGGAAGCTCCGGAGCCCGGCATCAGCGGTCTCTCGGCCGAGAACAGGCGGCTGCGTGCCGAGCTCACCCGGCGGCATCTCGTCGACCTGGCCACGGGTGTTCTCGCGGCCCAGCTGGGCGCGTCCCCGGCCGATGCGGCGGAGCACCTGGATTCCCTCGCCCACGCCACGGGCCTCGGCATCGAGGATCTCGCCGCCGACATCGTCAACGCCGTCGGCGGTACGACGGCCGAGAGACTCGCACGGACCGGCTCCGCAGCAGCCGAGGCCACAGCCGCGCCCCTTGTCGCCCCGCCGGACGAGTCCGCGGCCCCTCCCGTCGTGTTCAGTACCCCCGACGAGCGGCGCGCACGGCGCGCGGCCACGGCTGCCGAGACGAAGGACACCGTCGGCGAGGCGGCCCAGGCGCTCCTGGAGGGCGGTCTCGTACCGCTCGGCGCGGGGAGCCTGTGGCTGTGGCGACGCGACGCGTGGGGGTGCCTGCGGCTGGCCGGACACGCGGGCGTCGGGGCCGCGGAGGCGGCCGCCTGGCAGTGGATCCCTCCCGCGGCGCCCCCCGCGTTCCGCTCGGCGCTCACCGACGGTTCGCCGGTCTGGCTGGACTCCGGCCCCGAGAACGGCGAGGTTCTGCCCGGGCCCGCGCCCCACGCGGCGCGGGCGCTGCTCCCCCTGCGCCTGCGCGGTACGACGGTGGGCCTGGCGCTGGTCGCCTGGCCCGGCCCGAACCCCTTCGACGAGCCGCTGCGCAGGGCTCTGGTGGGCCTGACGGACGTGGCCGGCACCGTCCTCGACGCGGCCGACTCGTCCCCGTCCGCCGCACCGGTCCTCGTGGACGTCCTGGACGCCCTCGTGCATCCCGCGATGCTCCTCAAGGTCGGCCCGGCCGTCGCACCGCCGACCGTCGAGCACCTCAACGACTCCGCCGTGGCGACGCTCGGCGGCGCCCCTCCCGCCGAGGACCGTTCCCTGGTGCTCGTCCTCCCCCGGCTCCACGCGGACCTCGCCCATCTCGCACGACGCGCGCACCGGACCGGGCGCACCCAGCGGGTCGCCCGGCTGCCCGCGTCCATGGCCGCCGAGCCGGGTGATCCGGCGCCCCTGCTCGACGTGCGCGTGCTGCCCGCCGGCGACGAGCGGGCCGTGGTGCTGTGGCACGACACCACCGATCCGGGGCTGGCCTCGGAGCGCGCCGTGTCCAGGCTGCAGAGCGTGGCCCTCTTCCAGGACAGCCTGACGGGCGGCGACACGGTGTGGTCGGAGCAGGCGTACGCCGTCTTCGGCCGGGGCCGTGACGAGCCACCCGTACCCCTGCTGGGGCTGCGGGGGCTGGTGCACCCGGAGGACGGGGAGGCCTTGACCGAGCTGCTCAGGACGCTGGTGGAGCGTCGCACCGGCGCGCAGACGGTCCTGCGGATCGTGCTCGAGGACCGGGCCGTACGCCACGTCCGGGTGGCGGCGGAGCCTCTCATCGACGCAGGCTCGGTCATCGGTCTCGCCGGGGTGTACCAGGACGTCTCGGCGAGCCGGCGCACCGAGGCCGCGCTGACCGCGACGTTCGACCAGCTCACCGAGGTACGGACCCAGGCCGAGCTCCGGCACCAGTTGGCCCTGCAGCTCCAGCAGGCGATCGTGCCCGAGGTCCCCGATCTTCAGGAGCTGCCGGACTTGATGGTGGCGGCCCGCTACCGGCCGGCTACCGAGGAGTACCGGGTCGGTGGCGACTGGTACGACGTCCAGCCACTGCCCAGCGGCAAGGTCCTCGTGACGGTCGGCGACGTGGCGGGCCACGGCATCGACTCGGTCACCGGCATGGTGGCGCTGCGCAACGCCCAGCGCGGCCTGGCGTGCACCGGCGAGTCACCGAGACGGCTGATGGAGTGGCTCAACGAGATGACGCTGCGCACCAGCGGACAGCCCACGGCGACCGCGGTCTGCGCCCTGTACGACCCCGAGGATCGCGGCCTGGTCTGGTCGAGCGCCGGGCACCTGCCGATGCTGCTTCTGCGCGACGGCGCGGCGCAGCTCCTCGAACCGCCGCACGACCTCCTGCTGGGCGCGGTGCCCTCGTACGCGTACCAGGAGCGCCACACCGCCCTGCGGCCCGGCGACACACTGCTGCTCTTCACGGACGGGCTGGTCGAACGGCGCCACGACGGCCTCGACCACGGGCTCGCGCAGCTCGCCGCGGCGGCCGAACGGCTCACCGGCTACCCGCCGAACGAGCAGGTGGAACGGCTTCTCGAGGCGGCCACCGGCGACACGGACGACGACACGAGCATCGTCGCGGTGCTCGTACGGTGACGGTGTGCGCGGGGGTACCGGCGCGCGAGGAACGTGGCGCTCGACGGCCTCACGTGGCCAGCCACTGCCGGACCTTGGCCATGAGCTCTTCGGCGTCGACGGGCTTGGCCACGTAGTCGCTGGCCCCGGCCGCCAAGGCGCGGGCCCGGTCGCCGGGCATGGCCTTGGCGGTGACGGCGATGACGGGCAGGTGGGCGCGGCCGGGCAGCTTCCGGATGGCGTCGGTGGTGGCGTACCCGTCCATGCCGGCCATCATGACGTCCATCAGGACGAGTTCGACCTCGGGGTGGGACGCCAACAGGTCGAGGCCGGCGCGGCCGCTGTCGGCCTGGAGCACCAGGACGCCGTGGCCCACCAGCACTTCCGTGAGCGCGTAGACGTTGCGCACGTCGTCATCGACCACGAGGACGGTGTGGCCCGCCGCCCAAGGGTCGTGACCGCCGGGGGCGTGGGCACTGCCGGTCCCCGCGGCCTCGTACGTGCCGGCGTCGGCGGCCACCTCCTCGGTCCCGGTCGGTACGCCCGACGAAGCAGTGCGAGGGGCGGGCAGGTAGAAGGTGAAGCGGCTGCCCTCACCGGGCGTCGAGCGGACGTCGATGGCGCCGCCGAGGAGGCCGGCGACCTCACGGCTGATGGAGAGCCCGAGCCCGGTGCCTCCGTAGCGGCGAGCCGTGGTGCCGTCGCCCTGCTGGAAGGCTCCGAAGATGCCTTCGAGGCGTTCGGCGGGGATTCCCACCCCGCTGTCGGTGACATGGAAGGCGAGCACCGGTCCGCTCGCGCGCATCGTGGCCGGTGGTTCGTCCCCTTCGGCGTACTCGATCGTCAGGTCCACCCCGCCCTCGTCGGTGAACTTCAGCGCGTTGGAGAGCAGGTTGCGCAGGATCTGCCGCAGCCGGGACTCGTCGGTGGTGAGTTCCTCGGGCACGTCCGAGGAGACCGTGACCGAGAAGCTCAGCCCGCGCTCGTCCGCCACCGGTCCGAAGGTGGCCTCCAGATACTCCAGGAGTTGGTGGAGCGGGAACCGTTCGGGGCGGATGTCCATCTTGCCCGCCTCGACCTTGGACAGGTCGAGGATGTCGTTGATCAGCTGGAGCAGGTCGGAGCCCGCGGAGTGGATGACCTCGGCGTAGTCGACCTGCTTCTCCGACAGATTCCCCTGCGGATTCTGGGCGAGCAACCGGGCCAGGATCAGCAGGCTGTTCAGCGGGGTGCGCAGCTCATGGCTCATGTTGGCCAGGAACTCGGACTTGTACATGGACGTGCGGGACAGCTGCTGTGCGCGCGCCTCCAGCTCCTGGCGGGCCTGTTCGATGACGAGGTTCTTGGACTCGATGTCCTTGTTGCGTTCGGCGAGCAGCGCCGCCTTCTCCTTCAGTTCGGCGTTGGAGCGCTGCAGTTCCTGCTGCCGTGCCTGCAACTCCTGGGAGCTGGATCGCAGTTCATCGGTGAGCCGCTGGGACTGGGCGAGGAGTTCGTCGGTGCGGAGGTTGGCGACGAGCGAACTCACGACAGCTCCCGCGGTGTCCACGAACCGTTCCAGGAAGTCGCGGTGGATGGCGGTGAAGGGCTGGAGCGAGGCGAGTTCGACGGCGCCGAGGACCTGGTCCTCGACGACGATGGGCAGGATGATCAGCATGGCCGGTTCACCGGAGCCCGCCGCGGAGGAGACCGTGGCGTATCCGACCGGCAGCCGCTCCACGACGACCGTGCGCCGGTCCTGGGCTGCCTGGCCGACGAGGGACTGGCCGAGCCGGAAGCGGCGGGGCGGCGTGGCGGGTTCCTCGGGTGCTCCGTACGACGCGGTCACGACGAGTTCGGTGCCGCGCGCGTCGTGGCGGGCGAGGAAGAAGGCGCCGTACTGCGCGGAGACCAGCGGCGGCACCTCGGTCATGATGAGTTCGGCGATGTCGGTCAGGGTGCGAGTGCCCTGCATGAGCGCGGCGATCCGGGCGATGTTCGTCTTGAGCCAGTCCTGCTCCTCGTTGGCGCGGGTGGTGGCCCGCAGTGATTCGACCATCGCGTTGATGTTGTCCCGCAGCTCGCCGACCTCGCCGGGGGCGTCGACCGTGATGGAGCGGGTGAGGTCGCCCTCGGCGACGGCGCCGGTGACCTCGGCGATGGCGCGGACCTGCCGGGTCAGGTTTCCGGCGAGTTCGTTGACGTTCTCGGTGAGCCGCTTCCAGGTGCCGGAGACGCCTTCGACCTCGGCCTGGCCGCCGAGCTTGCCCTCCGTACCCACCTCGCGGGCCACGCGCGTGACCTCGGCGGCGAAGGATGACAGCTGGTCGACCATGGTGTTGATGGTGGTCTTGAGCTCCAGGATCTCGCCGCGCGCGGACACGTCGATGCGGCTCGTCAGATCGCCCTGCGCGACGGCCGTGGTCACCTGGGCGATGTTGCGCACCTGGTTGGTGAGGTTGTCGGCCATGGAGTTGACGTTGTCCGTGAGGTCCTTCCAGGTGCCGGAGACGCCGAGCACCGTGGCCTGGCCGCCGAGCTTGCCCTCCGTACCGACCTCGCGGGCGACCCTGGTGACCTCCTCGGCGAAGGAGGACAGCCGGTCCACCATGGTGTTGATGGTCTCCTTCAGCTCCAGGATCTCGCCGCGCGCGTCGACCCGGATCTTCCGCGTGAGGTCGCCGAGGGCGACGGCGGTCGCGACCTGGGCGATGGATCTGACCTGGGACGTCAGGTTGTCTGCCATGGTGTTCACACCGGAGGTCAGCTCGCGCCACACGCCGCTCACCCGCGGCTCGCGCGCCCGGCCACCCAGCAGGCCCTGCCCGCCGACCTCGCTGGCGACACGGGTGACCTCGGAGGTGACCAGGGACAGCTGGTCGACCATGTCGTTGTAGACGGCCGCGATCTCACCGAGGATGCCTCCGGCGGAGTCCGGGAGACGGACGGAGAGATCACCGTCCCGTACGGCGGTGAGCCCGGCCAGGAGCTTTCCCAGCCCGTCCTCGCCCAGGTGCTCCGGCGGCACGCGAGGCTCGGACGCGGGCGGTCGGGGGGAACTCTCCATCGCGGACCTCGCGCGGCAGGGAGACGGCAGGGACGCGGATCGGGTCCCGCCGCGGATCCGGGGTGGTGCGCCCGCGACGGCCCCCGCCCCGCTCCTCCACTCTAGGCACGGCGAGGGCGGGCGGCAGCGTCTGTGGGGGCGGCGCCGGCCGGCGAGGGGGCGTCCTCCACGGCAGGGACCGACGTCAGCTTCATCTCGAACCAGACCGCCTTGCCCTCACCGCGCCGGAGCGAGCCCCACGCCGAGGAGAGGCGTTCGAGCAGATAGAGCCCGTGTCCCGAGGATCGGCTCGCGATGTGCGGGCCGTGGGGCCGCGGACGTACGGGACTCGTGTCGCTGACCTGCACCCACAGCCGCCCGTCGGTGCGGTCGAGACGGAGTTCGTACGGAGTGCCACCGTGGGTGTACGCGTTGGTGACGACCTCCGAGACGAGCAGCAGGACGTCCTCCACGAGGACCTCCTGCGCGCCTCCCACCGGGCCGAACCAGTCGAGCAACGCCCGGCGGGTGAGGTCGCGGCACTCGCCCACCACGCCGGGGCCGTCGGGCAAGGCGTACTGGAGTGCCGTTGTCGTCATGGGACACGACTGCCCGGACAGACAGTGTCAAACCACGACCAAAGGGAATGGTTCTCTACAGGACGCTCGAACGACGGACCCCCGCCGCCCCCACGGCGGCGAAGGCCCACGCCACCCGTCGAGGGAGCCTTTTATGTCCACCCGTAGCAAGCCCTGCGGCAAGCCGTCGTCCACGGAGCCGGCCGCCGTGCGCCGCCGTGCGCTGGACGGTCTGCCCGAGATCGACCGGCCCACCGAGGTGAGCACGACGGACGCCCAGACCCTGTCCACGGCGCTCTTCACCCGCCTGGGCAGCCTGGAGGAAGGCACTCCCGAGCACGCGTACGTACGGAACACGCTGGTGGAGCTGAATCTCAGCCTCGTGAAGTTCGCGGCCCGCCGCTTCCGGAACCGGGCCGAGCCGACGGAGGACATCGTCCAGGTCGGCACGATCGGCCTGATCAAGGCGATCGACCGGTTCGAGGTCGGCCGGAACGTGGAGTTCTCGGCGTTCGCGCTGCCCACGATCGTCGGCGAGATGAAGCGCTTCTTCCGGGACACCAGCTGGTCCGTCCAGGTACCGCGGCGGCTCCAAGAGCTGCGCATCGAGCTGGCGAAGGCCGTCGACACCCTGGAGCAGCGGCTCGGCCGGCGCCCGAGCAGGGCCGAGCTGGCCGCGCATCTGCACATCGACGAGGAGAAGGTGGCGGAGGGCGAACAGGCGTCGAACGGCTACGTCGCCCGCTCGCTCGACACTCCGACCGGCGACGACGAGTCTTCCCTCACGGCGGGCGCCCGGCGCCTCGGCGAGGAGGAGCACGCGTTCGAGCTGATCGACTCCCTGGAGTCGCTGAAACCACTGATCGCAGGACTGGACGCGCGGGACCGCACGATCCTCGCGCTGCGCTTCGGCGACGAGCTGACCCAGGCGGAGATCGGCGAGCGGCTCGGCCTCTCGCAGATGCACATCTCCCGGCTACTGGCCCGGATCCTGGACGAGCTCAGGACGGGCTTGCTGGAGGACCGCGACAGCGCTCGACGGGTGTCGACGGAGTAGCGGGGCGGCGGTAGGCGGCGGGGCGCCGCGGGCGGTGTCACGGTCTGCCGTCCCCGCGCCACGGCGGTCGGGACGGGCGGCCGACCTCCAGCCACACGACCTTGCCCGCGTCGACGGAGTAGCACGGCGGTCGGCGGCGGGGCGCCGCGGGCGGTGTCACGGCCGCCCGTCCCCGCGCCACGGCGGTCGGGACGGGCGGCCGACCTCCAGCCACACGACCTTGCCGCGCTCGCGCGGCTCCGACCCCCAGTCCCCCGCGAGCCGGTCCAGGACCATCAGCCCGTGACCGCCCGGCAGCGATGGCGCTCGGGGCTGTCGCCGCCTGGGGTGCTCCGGGTTCGCGTCGGAGACCTCGACCCGCAGGCGGTCCTGGCGGTGGCGGAGAACCAGTTCCTCGGGGCCTCCCGCATGGAGGCAGGCGTTGGTGACCACCTCCGAGACCAGAAGCAGCACGTCGTCCGCCCGCTCCCGGGCCTCGTCGTCCTCGGCCGGGAGCCAGCCCCAGTCGGTGAGGGCGTCCGCGGTGAAGTCGCGACAGCGCATCACTACGCCCTTGGTCCCGAACAGCACGAGCCTTCGGACCTGGTCTTCCTCCACGGTTTCCTTGCCCACCGCTCCCTCCGCGATCGCCCCGCCTAGCCGTCCGCCCGTCGATCCGTGAGCGCCTCGGCCACGTTCTCGTACACGCGGAAAACGGTCCGCGCTCCCGTGATCTCGAACATCCGGGCCACCGGCGGTCGTAGCCCGGCCAGCTCCAGGCGGCCGCCGGCCTCCATCGCGTGGAGACGGGCCCGCAGCAGGACGTTCAGGCCGGTCGAGTCGCAGAACCGCAGCCCCTCGCAGTCGACCAGGATCCGCACCGCTCCGTTTCGCCCCTCGAGCTCCCCGCGCAGCGCGTCCGCGGTGTCGTGGTCGAGCTCCCCCGTGAGGGCAAGCACCACGACTCCGGGCTGCGGCCCGGGCGCCGCTGTGACGGTGAACCGCTCCGACGCCATCGGGTCACCCGCCTCCCTCCGCTTCCGTACAGGGGCATCTACCCCACTCATGCCCCGGAACTCTCCTTTTGCCCCACGCGCCCGCCTACTCGCTCACCCGATCGCCGACCCCACGCCACCCGCTCACTCGCTCACTCAGTCCCTCACGCGCCGGGCATCCCTTCGAGTGTTTGCCGGGACGCGGGGCTCGCCTTGGCCACGTACCGCTCGGCGGCGAAGACAGCCTCACGCGCCGTCCGCTCGCCCATCAGCACACACAGCGTGTAGGCCGTGTCCTCGAAGCGCCTGCGGACCGACAGGTCGCCCGGCCTGGCCAGGACCGCGCGTTCCTGCGCCCGGTAGTGCCGCAGCAGCCGGTCGATCGTGTTTCTGTCGGGCAGCAACATCATGTCCTCCTGGCACACACCCCCTCCGCTCCGTTGCTCCATATTCGGGTCACTCCTTCACCCGCGCGACCCAACCGAACACGATCCGTCATGGTGCGGCCCGGCGTGCGCGTCGGCCGGGGATGACGGAAGGTCGAAGTATGAAGGCGAGTGAGGGACTGAGGGTGGTCGTCACGGGCGCGACGGGCAATGTCGGGACGAGCCTGGTCCGGGCCCTGGAACGAGAGCCGCGGATCGCCTCCGTCCTCGGACTCGCCCGCCGCAGACCCTCGTTGACCCTGTCGAAGACCGAGTGGGCCGAGGTGGACCTGTCGCTGGAGGGCGACGAACCGCGGCTCGCGCAGTACATCGCGGACGCCGATGCGGTCGTCCATCTGGCCTGGCGCTTCCAGCCGACCCACGACGTGGCCGAGACATGGCGGGCGAACGTCCTCGGCACGCTGCGGGTACTCGACGCGGTGGCGGCGGCGCGGGTGCCCGTCCTGGTGCACGCCTCGTCGATCGGGGCCTACTCCCCCGGCCCCGGAAACGGTGCCGCCGTCTCGGAGTCCTGGCCCACGCACGGCTGGCCCGGCGCCGCCTACACCCGCGAGAAGGCCTACCTCGAACGGGTCCTGGACACCTTCGAGCGCGATCATCCGACGACGCGGGTGGTACGGATGCGGCCCTGTTTCCTCTTCAAGGAGGAGTCGGCCAGCGAGCAGCGCCGGATCTTCGCGGGCCGCTTCTTCCCGGGCGGACTGATGCGCCCCGAGCTGCTGCCACTCCTTCCCGAGCTGAAAGGGTTGCGGTTCCAGGCGCTGCACACCGACGACGCGGCCGATGCCTACTGCCGGGCGCTCGTACGTGACGTCCGGGGTGCCTTCAACCTGGCGGGGGATCCGGCGATCGACACCGCGGCCCTCGCCTCGCTCCTGGACGCCCGGGCGATCAAGGTGCCGAACGGCGCGGTACGCGGCGTGCTCTCGGCGGCCTGGAAACTGCGGGTGGCCGGCGCGTCCCCGGACCTCTTCGACGCCGTGCTGCGCCTCCCCGTGCTCGCTACCGAGCGCGCCCGCCGGGAGCTCGACTGGGCGCCGTCCATGACCCCCGTCGAGGCCTTCGGCACCTTTCTGCGGGGCGTACGCGCGGGTAGCGGGGACGCGACGGCTCCGCTCGCCGGGCGCCGCGTCGGCTGACGGGCCCGTATCGAGGCCAGGCCCGGCCCGTATCGATCGGCGGGCCGGCTCGGCCGCCCGGCCCGAGCCGGCCGGCGGGCGCTCCCGGACGCGCAGCCCGCCGCATGGGCGGGAGCGATTCGGGTAGCCGCGTTTGCGTCCCGACCCCGGCCTCGTCCGCGAGGCCCTGTCCTGAGAGACGAGCACACCATGGTTTCCCTCGCCGACCCGGCCGCGGCCGTTCCGCTCCAGGAGGGCCGTGGCGTCCGGCTGCTCGGACTGGCGCTCCGGTTCACCGGCCCGGGCGACATCTCGCTGCCGGTGCCTCCGTCGGGGGCGGCACCGGAACCCTTCACGGTGAAGGAGGGCGCGGAATTCCGCGCCGTGGTGCGCTTCCGGGTCGAGGGTCCGTCGGTGACCGGCCTGCGGGTGGTCGACCAGCGGAGCAAGGACGGCGCCGAGCTGGGCGGGGTCGATGTGGTGCTCGGGAACTTCCGGCACGGCGGGCCGTACGATCTGGAGCTCCCACCGGAGCGTGTCCCGAGCGGACCGCGGGCGCGCGGGGTCTACGACGTGTCCGCCTCGCTGGTCGACGGGGACGGCCGGGTGCTCGACCGGCGCGACTACCGCTTCGAGGTCAAGAAGGACTGGGAACCGCCCTTCGTCTGACGGTTCCGGTGCCGTCCCCTACGTGTCCTCAGACGCGGTACGCCTGCCAGTCCACGATGCTCATGGCGGCGCCCGCCGCCTCCTGACCCCGGCAGTGGGCGCGATGACGGCGCACGATGCCGTCGAGGTCGAGGTGGCGCCCGAACGCGGGCTGCGCGGCGAGGCGTTGGGCGTAGGCCCACAGTGCGGGATGGTCCGCGACACGCTCCATCGCTCCGGCGTCCAGGTGCCAGCGGTGCACGGTGTCCAGCTGGAGGAGCGTCACCCAGACGTGCACATCGGCGGCGGTGATCTCGTCGCCGAGCACGTACGCCTGTCGCTCCACCCTCCGTTCCAGCCGACCGAGGGCGGCGAGGAGAACGGTGAGCGGGTCGCGGTGCGCGGCCAGGTCGTCGAGGCCCAGCTCGCCGGCGCGCTGCGCGGCACGGTTGACGCTTCGCTCACACAGGTCGCCGATCGCCTCGATCTCGGACTCGCGGCCCGCAGGCAGCAGTTCGGGGCCGGTGCCGCGGAAGCGCAGGGCGAGGTCACGCAAGATGTCGGGGACATGGGTGCTCACGATCCGGCCGGTCCAGCCGTCACTGAGCACGGGGGCGGCGGCGGGCCCTGCGTACAGATGGGCACTGGCCTCGTACAGCGGGCGCAACGTGACGTAACCGCCGCCGGGTGTGTCGGGGGTGGCGGGCAGCAGGGTGAGGGGAAGCGTGTCCTGGAGTCCGAGCAGGCTGTGGGTGACGGCGACGCGCAGACAGCTGGGGCAGGAAAGCGCCAGATGAAGCCGGTAGCGGTGCGGAACAGCGTAGTGGCCGCTGCGTACGTCGCAGCCGATCCGGCCACGGAAGACGGGCGGTGCGACGACGGACGGGATGACGGACATGCTTCTCCCTGAGGGTGCTCGGTGCTGGGTCACGACAGCGCGCCATCGACACGCGCTCGGAGGCAGCAGAGATACGGGAAGGAGGAGAGGACGCCGCGAAGGCGGCCGCGGACTCAGCGCGCGGTGGGGACGGCGGTGCCGGTGCGCCCGAAAGGCACACGACTCGCCGCGCTGCACACACGCAGGAGGTCGATGTGGCGTCGCGAGGTCAGGGGCAGGGAGCGGGGCAGCCGGACGGTGCGAGCCGCGTCCGTTCCCGCCGTGAGCCCCATGATTCCCTACCCTTTCGCTCGGATTCCCGTCCCCGAGTGTCGGGGCGGTCACGGCCCGCGTCAAGGGTGCGGACCGCCCTGAGACCCGCGCCCGCGAGCGTACGAATCCGGTCACCGGGGTGCGGAATAATGCGGGCCATGCGCATCTCAGCCAGGGCCGACTACGCGGTGCGTGCCGCACTTCAGCTCGCCGCCGCCCAGGACACGGGGCCGTTGAAGGCCGAGGCGATCGCGGAGGTCCAGGACATCCCCCACAAGTTCCTCGAG
This sequence comes from Streptomyces sp. NPDC039609, assembly GCF_055596705.1. NCBI lineage: Bacteria > Bacillati > Actinomycetota > Actinomycetes > Kitasatosporales > Streptomycetaceae > Streptomyces > Streptomyces sp. NPDC039609. The sequence goes on along the minus strand of NZ_JBVIUJ010000001.1, from coordinate 475,865 downwards.
GGGATCCTCGGCGACATGCGCCGAGGCGGTCTGGTGTTGAGTCAGCGGGGCGGGAACGGCGGGTACTGGCTGGCCAGGCCGGCCGACTCGATCTCCGTCGCGGACGTGATCCGATGTGTGGACGGCCCCCTGGTGTCGGTGCGCGGGGTGCGCCCTCCGGAGCTCTCGTACACGGGCCCGGCCGAGTCGCTGCTCACGCTGTGGATCGCGCTGCGGGCGAATGTGCGCCACGTACTGGACGGGGTGTCGCTCGCGGACGTGGCCGCGGCGAAACTGCCCGCCGGGATCTCCGAGCTGGCGGACGACCCGGAGGCATGGACGAACCCCTGACCGGCGCCCGACCCCCGCCAGCGACTCGACGACGACCCCACACCGGTCTCGCTGTGCGAGACCTCCTTGTCCACCATGCGAACGCCCCTTGAGGCCTCCGTCACCCCTCTGCCACTATCCCTAGTATTCCAGTGGGAATACTAGGGATCATGTGAGGTGACGTGAGAACGCCGAAGAAGTCAGCGATACGGCCCACCTCCGGGCCGGTCGACCGCCCGGCCGACGACGAGATCTGGCCCCGTGTCACCCGGGAACTCGCCGACGACCTCGCGGTCGACGCGCCGACCAGGGACCGCGCCGGCAAGGCCCCGTTCGACGAGGTGGCCCGACTCAGGGAAGCCGGACTGCCCGCGCTGCTCACCCCACCGGGGCCGAGCGGCCGGGGCGCCGACTGGCGGTCCGCCTGCGCGGTCATCCGCGAGATCTCGGCGGCGGACAGCTCGATCGGCGAACTCCTCGCCCACCACTACGTGTTGTCCTGGACCGCCCGCTTCCTCTCGGGTGGCGCCACGGCCTCGAGCGCCCCGGAGAACCTGGGGAACCTGGAGAACCGCACGGCACAGGAGCGGTGGCTGCTCGCCGGCGGCATCGAACCGTCCCGTACGGCCGGCCGGCCCGAGCCGACCCTCACACCGGTCGACGGCGGTCACGTTCTCGAAGGGCGCCGGTCGTTCGCCTCCGGCGTCGTCGTCGCCGATCGGCTGATCGTGGGGGCGCGGTGTACGGGGACGGGTGAGACCCTGGTCGCACTGGTGGATCCCGCGGATCCCGCGGTGTTCACCGAGGCCGCGACCGACCGGATGGGCCAGCGTCTCGCCGGCGCGGGGACCGTGACCTTCGATCAGGTCGCGGTGAGTCCCCGGGACATCCTGGGCTCGCTCTCCGGCGACGAGCACGCCGTGGCCCCTTTCACCACGCTGGCCCCGCTCGCCCGGCGACTTCTCCTGCTCCACGTGGGTCTCGGCATCGCCGAGGGAGCGCTCGCGGAGGCCCGGGACATCAGCCGCGCCACCCAGGCCGCCCCGCCGCCGACCGACGAGTACCCGGTGGGCGACGGGGAGGACCCGTATCTCCTGCTGGCGTACGGGGAGTTGGCCACGGCCGCGCACACCGCCGCGGCGGTCGTCGAGCGGGCGACGGACGCCCTGGCGCGCGGACTGCGGGCGGAGCGGTCCCTCGGCGTCGAGGAACGGGCCGACATCGCCGTACTGGTCGCCGCGGCAGAGGCGGTGACCAGCCGATCCGCGGTCCAGATCACCACACGGATACTCGAACTCGTCGCCGACACCGCGGGCGGCGGACCGGACTTCGACCGTTTCTGGCGCAACGCCCGTGCTCTCACGGCGAGTTCGTCCCCGGCACACCGCCTCCGCGACATCGGCGACCACTACCTGAACGGCACCCATCCGCGACTGACACTGCGAGCGTGAGCCCCCGCCGGGACCGTGAGGTGCCCTCCCCGGCGGCGAAGTCGGCGCCGCGGCGCCTCCGCCGGCCGGAGTCGGCCGACCCTCCCGGTGACCGGGATCACAGACACTTCCTGATCCGGCTCTCGACAAGATCAACTCGCGTATCGAGAGTCAAACTCCAATGCCCGGTGGAGACCGTTGAGTTGACCACTTCGGATCCCGGGCGCCGATCAGGGAGACAAACCGACCCTATGCGCACCCACAAGCTTGCCCGCCTGCTCACCAGCGCCGCCGTCGTCCTCGGCGTCGGTGTCGTCGCGCCGGTCGTCACCGCACCCGCCGCGTCGGCCGGCGGCTACGGCTGCACCGGTGGCCTGGTGGACAGCTACGGCATCAACGCCGACCACGGTGTGCACGCCGGCAAGAAGATCGCGGACGTCTACACCTACTGGAACGGCTCGCAGAACTGTCAGGTCGTGGTGAAGCGGGGGCCGCTCGCCGGAATCTCCACTCGTATGTCCTTCACCACGTATGCCATGACAACGAGCCGGACCATCAAGGACTGGGACGAGGACCCCGGTTACTTCAGCAGCTACGCCGGGCCGAACTGGGTGAACGGCGCCGGCCTGTGCGTCGCCGAGGAGGTCAACATGTGGGACCAGAACGGGACTCTGGCCTTCCAGGGCGGTTCGTACCGACTGCACAACTGCGGCTGACCGTCCTCCACGGCCCACCGCGCACGACGGAGGCCGCCCCGCGCATCACGCACCGGGCGGCCTCCGTCGCGTCGGCCGACCGCCGCGCGCCGGTGGTCGCCCTGCTACTCAGGGGAGGTGAGTACGTGCGCTCTGCGCCGGGGTCCGGGCGGCCGGGATGCCGGGGTCATGCCTCGGATACCACTGAAACCCGCCGCCACCCTGTTGCCGCTGGTGCTCGTGCCGGTTGCGGCATGGGCCGCCTGGCTGGGCTGGGACCAGCATCGCGACGTACACCCCGACGGGTCGGTCACCGGCCCGTACGAGGCGTGGCAGGTGATCGGGCTGGTGCTGACTCTGGTGGCGCCGGTGTACTGGGCCGCGGCCCGGCACCGGATCCCCGGCGCCGTACTCGGCACCACGGCCGGACTGACCGTCGCCGCCTTCTACGACTGGTCGGACGACTCCAGTGGCCGCTTCGTGATCGGCGTCGGCACGGTCATGGTGGGAAGCCTCGTCGGCACCTACGCTCTCTCCGCCCTGGCCGCCGCCGTCACACGGCGCGGGCGCCACGACGGCCCGACACCGACCGGCGCCTGACGCGGTCGGCCGTCGAAGCGGCGGCGCGGCCGGCGGCGCCTTCGACGACGTGGCGGAGCCGACCGTGCACATCGTCGACCGGAACCCTGACAGGACCGACCGCGGTCGTCGACCGAGCGGATGCTCTCCGCCCGCCTTCCGACGCGTCACCCTGACGATGACTCAGCGCCGGTCGAGGCGCCGCGCCCACGCGGTGCAGCGGAGGCGGCGGAACCGGGACCGACGTACCGTCATGGCGGGACCTCCGGCCGTCTCGTCGAGTGGTCGGCGGTCCCACGCTGGACGGGAGAGGGACCGGTCGACGGGCCGGGCCCGCCCACGGAGGGACGGAGTCACCCGATGAGTCGAGAGATCGTCGCAGGAGTGGACGGTTCGCCGGAGAGTCTCGCGGCGGCCGACTGGGCCGCCCGCGAGGCGCGACGCCGGCGCCTGCCCCTGCGTCTGGTCCACGCCTGGCGGTGGGAGCCCCTGGACATCCCGCTCGAGCAGGACCGGCCGAGCCAGGAACGGACGGCCGACGACGTCCTGCGGAAGGCCGAGTCGACGATCGCCGAGCGGCATCCCGGTCTCACCCTCACCGCCGAGGTGCTGCACGACACCCCGGTCGCCGCGCTGCTGAGCGTCGAGAAGGAGGCCGAGATGCTCGTCATCGGCTCGCGCGGGTACGGGGCGGTGGCCGGATTCCTGCTCGGCTCCTACGGTCAGCAGATCATCGCGGACGCCCATCGGCCGGTGGTGGCGGTACGTTCCCGGGACGGCGAGGGCAGCGGTGACCCGGAAGGCGGGGTGATCGTCGTCGGTCAGCAGGGCTCGGCGGAGGACAGCGCTCCGGCGCTGCGCTTCGCGTTCGGGACGGCGGCGGCCCGGGGCGCGTCCGTCCGCGCGGTACGAGCCTGGAACCTGCCGCCGCTGTACGCGTACAGCCCCACGTCGACGGCGCTGTCGCTCGCCGACGAGGCCGGCGGCCTGGTCCCGTACGAGGAGAAGGCGCTGCGCGAGGCGCTGGCGCCCTGGCGGGAGCGGTTCCCCGAGGTGCGGGTGGCCGAACACGTGGAGATCGGCAGCGCCGGCCAGGTACTGCTCGGCTCCTCGGGCGACGCCCGGCTCCTGGTGGTCGGCCGGCGGGCGCGGCGCCGGGCGATCGGGACCCGGATCGGTTCGGTCGCCCATGCGGCGCTGCACCTGGCGCCGTGCCCGGTTGCGGTCGTACCGCAGGAGTGAGCGGTGGCGCACCTCGTTGACGAGGCGTGTCGACAGGTGGGGGGCAGGAAAGGGTTATGGACCTAGTCCCGGCGGCTCTCCCTTGCGCCGGACGGTCCGGTGGACTCGGAGAAGAGAGCGGAGCGCATGCAGCACCACGACGAGCACAGCCCCGGCGAACGGCGGACGAACGGCGGTGGCAGGCACCGCAGAGGACGGCGTGCGGGACGGCGCGCGCGCCTCGTGCCGTCCTTCCGTACCGCCGTGACCGTCGCGGGTACCGCGACCGCCGTCCTCACCGTGGCGGCGGGAGCGTACGTCGCGTCCCTGGGCTCGCAGGAGGGTGCGGGCACCCGCCCGGACGCGGTCGCCCTGTCGCGGGTGGCGCCCCTGGCCGAGGGGTCCGTGCCGACGGCCGTCCCGTCGGCCGCACCCTCGGAACGGACACCAGCGGCCGTACGGGCCGCTCCTCCGGTCACTCCGTCCTCGTCCCCGCCTCCGTCCGGGCCTCCATCCGAACCGGCGTCGGCCTCCGCGCCGAGCCCGTCGCCGACCTCCGTGCCGGAGCCCGCCCGCCCCACGCCGGCACGGCAGAAGGCTGCGGTGCCCGGCCCGCTCCAGGCGGTGGCGCCCGTCGTCGGGAAGGTGGACCAGTACGTCGAGCAAGTCGTGCTGCTCGCCAACGCCGAGCGGGAGAAGGCGGGTTGTTCCCCGCTCCGCTCCCAGAGCAAGCTGCGGAGTGCGGCTCAGGCGCACGCGGACGACATGGCGGAGCGGAACTACTACGAGCACACCAGCCCCGAGGGACGGGACGCGGGCGACCGGATCACGGCCGCCGGGTACGCGTGGTCGAGCTGGGCCGAGAACATCCACCGCGGCCCGAAGAGCCCCGCGGCGGCGATGGAGGACTGGATGAACAGCGACGGGCACCGCCGCAACATCCTCAACTGCTCGTTCAAGGACATCGGTGTCGGGGTGAAGCTGACGGCCAACGGGCCTTGGTGGGTGCAGAACTTCGGCACCGCCCGCTGACCGGGTCCGCGCCTCGCGCGGTGTGGGTTCAGGAGGCAGGCGAGGCCAGTTTCTGCACCCACACCGTGCCGTCGGGGCCGGAGACGGCGGCGACTCCCGTGTGCTTGTAGCGGCAGTTCAGCATGTTCTCCTGGTGCATCGCGCCGTCCATCCAGCTCTCGAAGACGGCGGAGGGATCGGACCCGCTGCGCGCCAGGTTCTCGGCCCAGGCGGACCAGGTGTATCCCGCCGACGAGATCCGCGCGTCGGCGAACTCGCCCTCGGGGCTGCTGTGCGCGTAGTAGCCGCGCCGGACCATGTCCCGGGCGTAGTCCCGGGCGGCCTCGGTGAGTCGGGGATCCTGCCGGAGCGGGGCGCAACCCGCTTCCGCGCGGCGCTGGTTGACCAGTCGGGTCAGCCGTTCCTCGGCGGTCGGGGTCCGCGTCGGCGTGGGGGTCGGCGTGGCGGAGGTCGGACTCGGCCGGGGCGCGGCCGTCGACGCCCGTACGGTGCTCGGCGCCGGGGGTGGCGCCGCCGCGGGCGTACGGGGTGAGGGCTGCCGGCTCTCGGGCTCCGACGGCACGAGGAGTATGAGCCCGCCGAGGACGCCGACGGCGACCAACCCGGCGACGACGGACCGGCGCATGCCGGACCCCCCACGGCCCGCCCCCGGCACGGGGACCGAGCGCCCCGCCTCACCGAAGCCACCGCCTCCGCCGCCGGACACCGAGCCCGTCCCGTCACCGGCGAGCCCCGGCCCGGGCTCGAAGTCCGGATGGGGATCCGCTCCGGACGCCTGCCCGGCCGACGACCCGGCGGCCCCCGGATCCGCAGGCGCTCCCCCGTACGGCGTCAGGTCGGGCCCCGGGCCGGTCTGCCCCATGCCCCCGTCGGATCCCTGGCCGCCGGCCTGCCCCGCGCCCCAGTCGCCCCCCGCAGCCGTGTCCGGGGACCGGCCTGCCCAGGCGGCCGTCTGGATGTCCGGGCGGGCCGCACCCCAGGCCAGCAGCGGTGGCACCAGGCCGAGGCCGACCAGGAGGCCCTCGGCGGGGGCCAGGCCCGAGCGGCTGCGGCCGCATGTGGCGCAGGTGGAGACGTGGCGTGCGATGCGTTTGCGCCAGATCGGTGCCGGGTGTCCGTCCCAGCCGGCGGTGATGCCGAGCAGTTCCGCGCACGGCGGCCGCGTGGCGAGGGCTCGGACGACGGCGCGGCCGGTCTCCAGCCGTTCCTTCATCCGCTGGACTCGGACGGCCGCGTGTGCCGGGGGGACGGCGAGGGCGTCGGCGAGTTCCGCGCGGCTCAGTTCGCCGCCGGCCTCCAGCCACCACAGGGCGAGCAGCTCGCGGTCGCTCTCGTCGAGCCAGCGGGTCGCCTCGGCGACCTCGCGCCGCTGCCCGGAGAGGCCGAGTCGCAGAATGGTGAGGTCGACGAAGTCTCCGGCGGGGTCGGCGAGCTCGGTCGCCCGGTCGAGGCCGGGCACGGGCCCGGCCTGCCGCTCGCGCCAGCGGTGGCGGATCTGGTTCATCGCGATCGCGACGAGCCAGGACCGGAAGCGTTCGGGGTCGCGCAGCCCGGGCAGGCCGTCCAGGGCGCGGAACATCGTCTCCTGCACGACGTCGTCGACGTCGGCGTGCCCATCGAGCGCGCGGCCGACGATGTTGTAGACGAGCGGAAGGTATGCGCGTATCAGCCGCTCTCCGGCATGCGGGTCTCCGGCCACGGCCGCGTCCACCAGTGCGGCCGTGCCGCGCTCGTCGCTGTGCATCCTGCCTGCTCCCTCGTGCCTGGGTCTGTCCGTCCCCGTCGTGAGGGAGACCCGCGGGCGCGGGTGGGATAACACTTCGCGCCGATGTTTATGCCGGTGGATGCGGAAGATACGGCACGGTGGCCGCGTTCCCCACCCGTACGGCTTCGACCGCGGCCTCGTGGAGTTCGCGGCTCTCGAGTTCGGTGGCGCACGGAACCGGACTGCCCGACATCGTGAACCAGTCGGACGCGCCGCTGTACTGCACGGCCACACGTGCTTCGCCATCTGCCCAGGTGGTGTGCACGGTCAGGTCGCCCGTGACCGCACCGACTTCCTCGGTCAGCACGCCACCACGCCCGGTGTAGACGCCGGGGGTCGTCCATGATGCCCAGCTCATCCATCCAGGTTCACACCCGGATGCCACATCCGCCACCGACGGGACCACCCCGTCCGCAGGGCCTTCCGCCACTGACAGGACCGCCCCGGCCGGAGGAACTCCGGCCGGGGCGGAACAGCTGTCGCGCCGGGATCAGGCGAGGGACGCGATGGCCTCGTTGAAGGTGGCGGACGGACGCATCACGGCCGCGGCCTTGGCCGGGTCGGGCTGGTAGTAGCCGCCGATCTCGGCCGGGGAGCCCTGGACCGCGTTGAGCTCGGAGACGATGGTCTCCTCCTGCTCGGTCAGGGTCTTGGCGAGGCCGGCGAAGGCCTCCGCGAGCTGCGCGTCGTCGGTCTGCTTGGCCAGTTCCTGGGCCCAGTAGAGGGCCAGGTAGAAGTGGCTGCCGCGGTTGTCGATACCACCGACGCGACGGGTCGGCGACTTGTCCTCGTTGAGGAAGGTGCCGGTGGCGCGGTCGAGGGTGTCGGCGAGGACCTGGGCGCGGGCGTTGCTCGTGGTGGTCGCCAGGTGCTCGAAGCTGGCGGCCAGGGCGAAGAACTCGCCGAGGGAGTCCCAGCGGAGGTAGTTCTCCTTGACGAGCTGCTGGACGTGCTTCGGGGCGGAGCCGCCGGCGCCCGTCTCGAACAGGCCGCCGCCGGCCATCAGCGGGACGACCGAGAGCATCTTGGCGCTGGTGCCCAGCTCCAGGATCGGGAAGAGGTCGGTCAGGTAGTCACGCAGCACGTTGCCGGTGACCGAGATGGTGTCCTCGCCGCGGCGGATGCGCTCCAGGGAGAACGTGGTGGCGTCGACCGGGGCGAGGATCTTGATCTCCAGACCCTCGGTGTCGTGCTCGGGCAGGTACTGCTTGACCTTGGCGATCAGCTGGGCGTCGTGCGCGCGGGTCTCGTCCAGCCAGAAGACGGCCGGGGCGCCGGTGGCGCGGGCGCGGGTCACGGCGAGCTTGACCCAGTCCTGGATGGGCAGGTCCTTGGTCTGGCAGGCGCGGAAGATGTCGCCCTCGGCGACCTCCTGCTCCAGGACGACGTTGCCCGCGGCGTCGACGAGGCGGACGGTGCCGGCCGCGGCGATCTCGAAGGTCTTGTCGTGGGAGCCGTACTCCTCGGCCTTCTGCGCCATCAGACCGACGTTGGGTACGGAGCCCATGGTCGACGGGTCGAAGGCGCCGTGGGCGCGGCAGTCGTCGATGACGGCCTGGTACACGCCGGAGTAGCTGCTGTCCGGGAGGACGGCGAGGGTGTCGGCCTCCTGGCCGTCCGGGCCCCACATGTGGCCGGACGTGCGGATCATGGCCGGCATCGAGGCGTCGACGATGACGTCGGACGGCACGTGCAGGTTGGTGATGCCCTTGTCGGAGTCGACCATGGCGAGGGCCGGGCCCTCGGCGAGCTCGGCGTCGAAGGACGCCTTGATCTCGGCACCGTTCGGGAGGGCGGCCAGGCCGTTGAGGATGCCACCGAGGCCGTCGTTCGGGGAGAGGCCGGCGGCGGCGAGCGCCGCACCGTGGGCGGCGAACGTCTTCGGGAAGAAGGCGCGGACCACGTGGCCGAAGACGATCGGGTCGGAGACCTTCATCATCGTGGCCTTGAGGTGCACGGAGAACAGGACGTCCTCGGCCTTGGCGCGGGCGATCTGCTCGCCGAGGAAGGTGCGCAGGGCGGCGACGTGCATGACGGAGGCGTCGACGACCTCACCGGCGAGCACGGGGACCGACTCGCGCAGGACGGTGGTGGTGCCGTCGGCGGCGACGTGCTCGATGCGCAGCGTGCCGGCCTCGGAGACGGTCGCGGACTTCTCGGTGGAGCGGAAGTCGTTCTGCCCCATGGTGGCGACGTTGGTCTTCGAGTCCGAGGACCAGGCGCCCATGCGGTGCGGGTGCGTCTTGGCGTAGTTCTTGACCGAGCCCGGGGCGCGGCGGTCGGAGTTGCCCTCACGCAGGACCGGGTTGACGGCGCTGCCCTTGACCTTGTCGTAGCGGGCGCGGACGTCCTTGTCCTCGTCGGTCTGCGGGTCGTCCGGGTAGTCCGGGAGGGCGTAGCCCTGCGCCTGGAGCTCGGCGATCGCGGCCTTCAGCTGCGGGATGGACGCCGAGACGTTCGGCAGCTTGATGATGTTCGCGCCGGGCGTCTTGGCCAGCGCGCCGAGCTCGGCGAGCGCGTCGTCGATGCGCTGACCCTCGTCGAGACGCTCGGGGAAGCCGGAGATGATGCGTCCCGCCAGGGAGATGTCACGGGTCTCGACATTGACCCCGGCAGTCGAGGCGTAGGCCTGGATCACGGGCAGGAACGAGTACGTCGCCAGGGCGGGCGCCTCGTCAGTGTGGGTGTAGATGATGGTCGAGTCAGTCACCGGGTGTGCTCCGCTCCACGTCTGCGTCTGCGAGATTGCTCGACATCAAGATATCTCGTGATCCGCCTCGGTGGGAAAGGGCCCTGCCTCCTCTGTGGGAACGATGGTGCCGGTGAGCCGGTACGGAGTGGGGACGGCGTCCAGGTCGACGTGGCGCAGCAGGGCCAGCAGCACCAGCGTGGCCGCGGCGCTCGCACCGACGGCGAGGCCCTGTCCGGCCTGGTAGGCGACGTGGGACACGTTCGGATCGGTGGGCTCCATGAGGAACATGGAGTCGACGAGGAGGACCAGGCCGGCGCCGAGCCCACCGACGGCGGCGATGCCCAGGGGAACGATCACGAAGACGGTGCGCAGCGGGAAGCGGCGCGAGCGCGCGGGGCCCACCTTGCCGCGGCGGGCGAGGAGGGCCACGAGTCCGCACGCCACGGCGAGAACGAGCAGGTCGGCCCCGATCGTGTCGCTGGGCCGGTGCCATCCGGCGGCCACCGTGTACGCGCCCACGGCCGTCGCCCACAGGGCGCAGAGGCCCACCGCGAGGCCGCGGACCCGGTACGGGACGACGAGGGCCAGGCCGAACATCACGCTCATCGCGACCGTGGTGTGTCCGCTGGGAAAGCTGTTGTGGGTCAGGTGGGCGGGCGCGTGGACCAGATCCGGGCGGGCGAGGACATAGCCCTTGAGCATCTCGGCGAGGAAGAGGGAGACGCCGACGGTGCCCAGTGCCGCGAGCGTGAGGGCGTGCCGTCGCCGCAGCACCCCGATGACGGTCAGCACGAGCATGGCGACGGCGAGGGAGTACACCGTGATGTGCTGCAGGGTGCGGTTCGCCTCGTGGGCGGCGGCCAGGGTCTCGTCGGTGAGCCGGCCGGTGAGCACGGCGTTCTCCCAGCGCTGGCCGGTGGCGGTCAGCACGAGGCCGGCGTAGACGACCGCGAGCAGCAGGACCGCGGCGAGGCAGGAGCGCTGCATCCTCTTGCGTATTCGGGCACTGAAGGAGTCGGCCGCTTCACCGGCGATGTTGGCGTACCACCAGGTGCCGGTCTCCAGCGACTGCGTTCTGCGGTCGGCGCGGAGCCTGTCGTAGGGTGCCATGCTCCGATTCGAACCCGGCGCGGTCCGGGGCGCCCGTTGTGCGCACCCGAACGAATCGCCGAACGGTCTTTCCGGGGCCGTCGGCTCGGCGGGTCGTCGGCTCGGCGGGTCCTGGCGGGTCGGCGGGTCGGCGGGTCGGCGGGTCCTGGCGGGTCGGCGGGTCGGCGGGTCGGCGGGTCGGCGGGTCGGCGAATCCTGGCGGGGCCGCTGGGCGGATGCGATCAGCAGGAGGCGCAGAAGAGCGGGCCCGGGACGTCAGGAAGAGTCGCGGACGACCAGTTCCGTCGGCAGGACGCGGTGGTGGCGCTCCTCCGACGCCCCCGCGATCTCCTCGAGCAGCAGCCTGGCCATGGTGCGCCCCATCTCCTCGATCGGCTGACGCACGCTCGTCAGAGGCGGGTCCATGTGGCGGGCCACCGGCGAGTCGTCGACGCCGACCAGGGCCACGTCCTGCGGGACCCGGCGCCCCGACGCGCGCAGGACGGCGCGGGCGCCCGCCGCCATGACGTCGGAGGCGGCGAAGACGGCGTCGAGGTCGGGGCTGCGCTCCAGCAGCTCGTGCATGGCCCGCCGTCCGCCGTCCTCGGTGAAGTCGCCGGTGGCCACGAGGGATTCGTCGGGGGCGAGCCCGGCCTCCGCGAGTCCCCGGTGGTAGCCGTCGAGGCGGCAGCGGGCCACGTACATGTCGAGCGGACCCGTGATGGTCGCGATGCGGCGGCGGCCCCGGCCGGCGAGATGGGCGACGGCCGAGCGCCCGGCGCCGACGTTGTCGGAGTCGACGTACGCCACCGGCTCGGCCTCGGCACGGCGACCGTTCAGCACGGCCGGCAGCCCGAGCGCCCGCACCTGGTCGGGCAGCGGGTCGTCGGCGTGGACCGACACCAGCAGCACGCCGTCCACCCGCTGGGCGGCGAGGTACTGCTCGAAGCGCTGGCGCTCCTTGTCGCTGCGGATGAGCGTGAGCAGCAACTGCTTGTCGGCATCGGCGAGTTCGGCGCTGACTCCGCGGATGATGTCGAGGAAGTACGGCTCGGCGAAGAGCCTGGCCTCGGTCTCGGGGATCACCAGCGCCACGGCGTCGGTGCGGCTGCCGGCCAGCGCCCGCGCCGCGCGATTGGGTACGTAGCCGAGTTCGGCGACGGCCCGGTCGACGGCGGCCTTGGCGTGTTCGCTCACCCGCGGGGAGCCGTTGATCACCCTGGAGACCGTGCCGCGGCCGACGCCCGCCCTGGCCGCGACCTCCTCCAGGGTGGGCCTGCCGGTCTGGCGCCCGCTCACCACCATCTGCCGTCTCCCCTCGTGTCCCCTGCGTTACCCGTGACCCTATCAAGAGTGGGAGCGCTCCCACAGTCCACGTAACGGATCCCGGTCCACCTCTTGACACCCGTGCGAGCCAGCCAGCAGTCTTCCGGCGAGACGCAGTGGGAGCGCTCCCACGTGTGGCCCCACAGCCCACGCATCGCACCACCCGGACGAGGAGAGTCGTATGCGCACTTCCAGCACCAGACGCACCAGAGAGGGGCGCCGGCGCACCACCATGGCCGCGGTCGCGGGCCTCACGGCGTGCGCCGCCCTGATCACCGGTTGCGGCGGCAGCGGTTCCGACGAAGCCGGCGGCGACGGGAAGATCACCCTGCGCATCGGCACCTTCGGCTCCTTCGGCTACGACGACAAGACCGGCGCCAAGCTCTACGCCGAGTACGAGAAGGCGCACCCGAACATCAAGATCGTCGAGTCCAATGTCGCCGACGGCCAGAAGTACTGGGACACCCTCAAGCTGCGCCTCTCCCGCAACAGCGGTCTCGCCGACATCCAGGCCCTCGAAGTCGGCTACATCGCGGAGGCCACCGGCCCCGCCATGGCCGACAAGTGGGTCGATCTGAGCAAGAGCGGCGGGGCCGACCTCGACGCCTTCCTCGACTGGAAGGTCAATCAGGCCACCACCTCCGACGGCAAGGTCATCGCCCTCGGTACCGACATCGGCCCGATGGCCATCTGCTACAACAAGGACCTGTTCGCCAAGGCGAAGCTGCCGACCGACCGAGCTGCGGTCGGCGCACTGTGGCAGGGCGACTGGGCCAAGTTCCTGGAGACAGGGAAGAACTACCAGAAGAACGCCCCCGCGGGAACGTCCTTCCACGACTCCGCGAGCGGTCTGTTCAACGCGGTCATCTCCAGCGAGCCGGTGCAGTACGCCGACACCAAGGGCGAGTTGGACTACGAGAACAGCCCCGGGGTGAAGAAGGCGTGGGAGACCGCCGTCGCGGCGGCGCAGGGCGGGATCACCGCCAAGCTCCGCCAGTTCGACGAGAAGGGCACCTGGAACGCCGCCTTCAAGAACTCCAAGTTCGCGACCGTCGCCTGCCCGAGCTGGATGACGGGCATCATCAAGGACCAGGCGGGCGCGGCCAACCAGGGCAAGTGGGACATCGCCGCACCGCCCGTGGCGGGCAACTGGGGCGGCGCGTTCCTCGGCGTCCCCAAGTCGGGCAAGCACGCCAAGGAAGCCGCCGAGCTGGCCGCCTGGCTGACCGCGCCGGCGCAGCACGCCAAGGTCTTCGGCGTGAACGGCAACATTCCCTCGACCAAGCACACCCTGACCTCCGCGGTGGTGCAGGACGCCAAGCTGCCGTACTTCGGTGAGGCCCCGGTCGGGAAGATCTACTCCGAGGCCGCGGCCGGCATCACGCCCGCCCCGATCAGCCGTTGGGACGGCCAGGTGAAGACCTTCATCACCGACAACGGCATCCTCGACATCGAGCAGCGCGGCACCGATCCCGCGAAGGCGTGGGACAACGTCAAGAAGCTCATCGAGGACAAGATCGAGCAGTAGCGGCGCCCACGAGCCGCCCGGCGCTCCCCCGTCGGGCGGCCGTCCGGCCCTCCGGCCTCCTTCCTCCGAACGCACCGCACGCGCACCGACACCGAAGGGACGCCCCTCGTGGCCACCTCCCTCCGGGCCGCGGCCGACGGCACCCCGCCGCCCGCCCCGCCCTCCTCCCCCACCCACCGAAGCGCCCCTCCGCCTCCCAGCGGTTGGCGCAGCCGGTTCTACCGGTGGGACCTGCGGCTCAGCCCGTACGCCTTCGTCTCCCCCTTCTTCCTCACCTTCGCGGCCTTCGGGCTCTTCCCGCTGCTCTACACGGGCTGGCTCTCGCTCCACCGGGTCGAGCTCGGCGGCGACGCGGAGTGGAAGGGGCTGGACAACTACGCCAACCTGGCGGACAGCGAGTTCTTCTGGAACGCGCTCGCCAACACCTTCACCATCGGGGTCATTTCGACCGTCCCCCAGCTGCTCATGGCCCTGGGCCTGGCGCATCTGCTCAACTACAAGCTGCGCGGCCGCGGTTTCTTCCGCGTCGCGGTGCTCGCCCCGTACGCCACCTCGATCGCGGCGGCGACGCTCGTCTTCGCCCAGCTCTTCAACACCGACTACGGTCTGATCAACACGGTGCTCGGCTGGGTCGGCTTCGACCCGGTGGACTGGGAGTCCTCCAAGTGGCCCTCCCAGATCGCCATTTCGACGATCGTGATCTGGCGCTGGACCGGATACAACGCGCTGATCTACCTCGCCGCGATGCAGGCGGTGCCCCAGGATCTCTACGAGGCGGCGGCGCTCGACGGGGCCTCCCGCTGGCGGCAGTTCATCAGCGTCACCATCCCGTCGATCCGCCCGACGATCCTGTTCACGATCATCGTGTCCACCATCGGCGCCACACAGCTCTTCGGCGAGCCGATGATCTTCGGCGGCAGTCTCGGCGTGAGCGGCGGCAGCGGCAACCAGTACCAGACGCTGAGCCTGCTGATGTACGAGAAGGGCTGGGTGACCGGCGCTCTGGGACAGGCATCCGCCATCGCCTGGGTGATGCTCCTGCTCCTGATGCTGATCGGGGCGGTCCGGATGCTCTTCGCCCGGGCGAACCGCACGAAACTGGGGGCCTGACCTCATGACGCACACCACCCTCGACGGGAAGCGCCTCTTCGGGCGCCCGGCCGCAGGCCGCCAGCACCACGCCGGCCCGCTGACCTACGTCCTGCTGGGACTGGCCGCCCTGGTCTCGCTCTTCCCGCTGTACTGGAACCTCGTCGCCGCCTCCCATTCGGGCGAGCGCGTGGTCGAGGCTCCGGCACCGCTGCTGCCCGGCCCCCGGCTCTTCGACAACCTCACCTTCGCCTGGAACCAGGTCGACATGGGTGAGGCGCTGATCAACACCACCGTCGTCGCCGGCCTCGTCGCGGTGTCCACGGTCCTCTTCTCCACGCTCGCCGGCTTCGCCTTCGCCAAGCTGCCCTTCCGGGGCCGCAACGCCATGCTCGCCCTCGTGGTGGCGACGATGACGATCCCGCCGCAGCTGAGCGTGATCCCGCTGTACCGGATCATCACCGACCTGGGCTGGGTCGACCAGCTCCAGTCGGTCGTCCTGCCGTCCCTGGTCGCCGCGTTCGGCGTGTTCTTCATGCGGCAGTATCTGATCGAGGCGCTCCCGGTGGAGCTGGTCGAGGCGGCCCGCATGGACGGCGCCCACAGCCTGCGGATCATCTGGCACGTGGTCTTTCCGGTGGCCCGGCCCGCGATGGCGGTGCTCGGGATGCTGGTCTTCGTCCAGGCGTGGAACGACTTCTTCTGGCCGTTCATCGCGCTGACCCCGGACGGGAACCCGACCCTGCAGGTCGCCCTGGCCGGCCTCGGCGCGGGCAATCACACCGTCGACCAGGCGGTCGTTCTGACCGGCGCGCTGATATCCACCCTGCCGCTGCTGCTGGTCTTCGCCGTGCTCGGCAAGCACATCGTCGGCGGCATCACCTCGGGCGCCGTCAAGAGCTGACCGGCGTGCTCCGTGACGGGTTCACCCCGTCTCCGTCCCCGACCGGGGCGCCGTCCCTCTCCGGTCCTCCTTCCGTACGTACACTCCTCTCACTCGGGAGCACTTCCGCATGACCGCGACAGATCCCCGACCTCGCACCACGACCCGCCGGTTTCCGGCCGGATTCCTGTGGGGCACCGCCACCGCCGCGTACCAGATCGAGGGCGCCGCGGCCGAGGACGGCCGTACCCCGTCGATCTGGGACACCTTCTCGCGCACCCCCGGCAAGGTCTTCGAGGGCCACACCGGCGACGTGGCGGTCGACCACTACCACCGCTTCCGTGACGACGTACGGATGATGGCGGACCTGGGCCTGAGCGCCTACCGCTTCTCGGTGGCATGGCCGCGGGTCCAGCCGACCGGCCGCGGCCCGGCCGTCCAGAAGGGCCTGGACTTCTACCGCCGCCTCGTCGACGAGCTGCTCGGCGCCGGCATCGAGCCGGTCGTCACCCTCTACCACTGGGACCTGCCACAGGACCTCGAGTCGGCCGGCGGCTGGCCCGAGCGGGCCACCGCCGAGCGGTTCGGCACGTACGCGGCGCTCGTCGGCGAGGCGCTCGGCGACCGGGTCACGCGCTGGACGACGCTCAACGAGCCCTGGTGCACCGCCTTCCTCGGCTACGGCTCCGGGGTCCACGCCCCCGGCCGCACCGACCCGGTCGCCGCCCTGCGCGCCGCCCACCACCTCAACCTGGCCCACGGTCTCGCCGCCCAGGCCCTGCACGCGGCGCTGCCCGGCCGGGCCCGGCTCTCCATCAGCCTCAATCTGCACGAGATCCGGCCTCTCACGCCCTCGGCCGAGGACCGGGAGGCGGCCCGCCGGATCGACGCGGTCGGCAACCGGGTCTTCCTGGGCCCGCTGCTCGACGGCGCGTACCCCGAGGACCTGTTCGCCGACACCGCGTCCCTCACCGACTGGGGCTTCGTACAGGACGGCGACACGGCCACGATCCGACAGCCGCTGGACTCTCTCGGCATCAACTACTACACACCGACTGTCGTGTCGGCGGTCGCCGAGGGGGCGGAGAAGCCGCAGGACGACGGCCACGGGGCGAGCGACCACTCGCCCTGGCCGGGCGGCGACGACATCGCCTTCCACCGGGCACCGGGCGAACGCACGGCGATGGGCTGGGCGGTGGACCCGAGCGGGCTGTACGACCTGCTGACCCGGGTCTCCGCGCGCTATCCGGACCTGCCCCTGCTCATCACCGAGAACGGCGCCGCCTACGAGGACGAGGTCGGGGCCGACGGCACGGTCCACGACCCCGACCGGATCGCCTATGTGCATGGCCATCTGGCGGCCGTGCACCGGGCGATCGCCGACGGTGCCGACGTCCGCGGCTACTTCCTCTGGTCGCTCATGGACAACTTCGAGTGGGCGTACGGCTACGCGAAGCGGTTCGGCGCCGTCCACGTCGACTACACGTCACTCGCTCGCACCCCCAAGTCGAGCGCGCACTGGTACGCACGCGTGGCGCGGTCGAACGAGCTCGCGGACCCGACGGAGGACTGAGTCGGGCGGAGTGGGGCGGGGTCGGGTGGGCGCGTTGCTGCCAGGACCAGGAGAAATGCGCCTGCTCCCCTGTCGGGGCCGAGGGCACGACATACCTGCTGGTCAGAGGGGTACGACATGCGTACGACACCCTCTCGGCGTAACGTCGCCGGTGGATCTCGGGTACCCGACGGCACCGGGAGGCTGTGTGCGCGGCTCCACGCACGACGACGCGGCCGCTCCGTCCCGCCGCCACCGGCGCATACGCATCGCGGTGACGGCGGTCGGAGCGGTCCTGGTCGCCGCGGGTGGACTGTACGCCGCGGGACTCGTCGCCACCGGCGACGAGATATCCGAGGGCACCCGGGTCGACGGCGTGGACATCGGCGGCATGAGCCGCGAAGAGGCACGCGCGAAGCTGACGTCCTCCCCACCGGCGTCCTGGACCGCCCCGGTACCCGTACGGATCGGTCAGAGCACCGGCACCGTCGAACCGGCCGCGGCGGGCCTGAGCGTCGACGTCGAGAAGACCGTCGAAAAGGCCGCCGACCCCTCCCGCGACCCGGTGACCGTCATCGGACGGCTGTTCTCCAGCCAGGAGCGGGACATCGAACCCGTCGTCGCCTTCGACGAGACCAAGGCCCGTACGGCGATGGCCGAGACGGCTCGGACCTACGACCGCGCGACCGTGGAGGGGTCCGTCTCCTTCAAGGAGGGCCAAGCCGTCACCGTCCAGGCCCGCGACGGCCAGAAGCTGGACGTCGACGGTGCCGTCGACACTCTGCGCGACAACTATCCCGAGCCGGCGACGGAGAATCCTGTGACGCTGCCGACCGCCGTGTCCCCGCCCAAGGTGGACGAGACGGAGACGGTGCGGTTCCTGAACGAGTTCGGGACCCCCGCGATGTCGGGGCCCGTCACTCTCACCGTCGACGGCGAGAGCCTGCGGATCACGCCGACGACGCTCGGCGCCCATCTGACGGTGAAGGCGGACGACAAGGGCCGGCTCGTCCCCACGCTGAACTCCCAGGCGCTGATCCGCGACCCGGCGGTCGCGGGCCGACTCGAAGCCATCGCCACCGGGCCGGTCGAGGCGACGCTGGGCGTGGAGAACGGCCGGGTGGTGGTGCTGTCCGACGGCCGCGCCGGCCATGAGGTGACAGCGAAGGCCCTGGGCGACGCGGTGATGCCGTTGCTGCCGAAGAAGGGCGAGGCCGCGCGGACCGGACCGGTGGCCACCCAGCTGATCCAGCCGGTCCTCACCCGGAAGTCGGTGGCGGAGATGGGGATCAGGGAACAGATGTCGACCTTCACGGTCAACTTCCCCACCGCGCCCTATCGGACGACCAACATCGGCCGGGCGGTCGAGCTCATCAACGGCTCGTTGGTGAAGCCGGGCGAGGTCTGGAGCTTCAACAGGACCGTCGGAGAGCGCACCAAGGAGAACGGCTTCGTCGACGGCACGATGATCCTGGACGGGCAGTACCACTCGGCGCCCGGCGGCGGTGTCTCCGCCGTCGCCACCACGGTCTTCAACGCGATCTTCTTCGCCGGGGTCAAGCCGGTCGAGTACGGGGCGCACTCCTTCTACATCGAGCGGTACCCGCCGGGCCGGGAGGCGACCGTGGCCTGGGGCACGCTGGACCTGAAGTTCCGCAACAACTCCGACGCGTGGATCTACATCCAGGCGAAGGCCACGGACTCCTCGGTGACCATCACCTTCCTCGGCACGAAGAAGTACGACGCGGTGGAGGCCGTGGAGGGTCCCCGCACCAACCTCACGGAGCCCGCCGAGCGGAAGGGCACCGGTCCCAAGTGCGAGCCGCAGCCCCCGCTGGAGGGCTTCGACATCACCGTGGACCGGGTCTTCCGCGACGACGGGGCGGAGGTGGGCCGGGAGACCTTCCGGACCCACTACACGCCGCGCGACCGCGTCACCTGCGAATGACGTGATCAGGTCCGCACGAGTGGCGCCTCCGCCGTGAGCACATGGAGCAGGTGGGTGACCGCCTCGGCGACGGCGGTGCGCGCGGGGCCGAGGTAGCGCCGCGGGTCGACGGTCGTACCGTTCTCGCCCAGGTGGGTCCGGACCGCCAGGGTGAAGGCCTTGTTCAGATGGGTGGAGACGTTCACCTTCGTCATGCCGGCGCTGATCGCCCAGCTGAGGTCCACATCGCCGACCCCGGACGAGCCGTGCAGCACGAGGGGTACGCCCACGGCCTCGCGCAGCCGGGAGACGAGTGCAAAGTCGAGGACGGCGTCCCGGGTGAGCATCGCGTGGGAGCTGCCGACGGCGACGGCGAGGGCGTCGACGGCGGTGGCGGCGACGAACGCCCGTGCCTCGTCCGGGTCGGTGCGCACCCCGGGGGCGTGGGCGCCGTCCTTGCCGCCCACCTCGCCCAGTTCGGCCTCCACCCAGACGTCGTGGCGGTGGCAGTACTCCGTCATCTCGCGGGTGGCGGCCACGTTCTCCTCGTACGGGAGAGTGGATGCGTCGAACATGACGGAGCCGAAGCCGAGGGCGACGGCCTCGCGCACGAGCTCGGGCGATTCGGCGTGGTCGAGATGGACGGCGACCGGGACGGCGGCCCGGCGGGCGATGGCGAGGGTGGCGAGGCCGATGGGTTCCAGCGAGCCGTGGTAGCGCGCCGTGTTCTCGCTGAGCTGGAGGATGACGGGGAGTCCCGCCGCCTCGGCCCCGGCCACGATGGCCTGCGCGTGCTCGATCTGGATCACGTTGAACGCGCCGGCGCCGGCGTTCCGCTCGCGCGCTCCGAGGACGATCTCGCCGGTGGTGGTCAGTGGCATCAGGACCGCTCCGTCCCACCGGAGGTCAGGACGACGGACCGGGTGAGATTGCGGGGCCGGTCCGGGTCCTGGCCCTGCACCTCGGCGAGCAGGACGGCGAGTCGCTGCGCGCGGACGAGGTCGGCCATCGGGTCGAGGTGGTCGTCGGCGTCGCCCGACTCGGCGACGAGGGTGCCGCCCACGCGGGCGACGTCGTCGGCGAGTCCGGTGGGGACGGGACCGAAGGACCAGGCCACCCGGCCCGGCGCGGTGATGCTGATGGGGCCGTGGCGGTACTCCATAGCGGGGTACGCCTCGGTCCAGGCGCCGGCGGCCTCGCGCATCTTCAGTCCCGCCTCGAGGGCGAGGCCGTAGGTCCAGCCGGTGCCGAGGAAGGTGTACTGCTCGGCACCGGTGATCTCGGCGGCGAGAGGTTCGGCGACGGCCCGCTCGGCGTCCTTGGCCGCCCGTTCCACCGTCCGGACCCCGGCCGGCAGGGCGTCCTCGGCCTCGAGGTGGGCGCGGAGCAGGGCGAGGGCGGTGGTGGCGAACCGGGTCTGGACCACCGACTCCTCGTCGGCGAAGTCGAGGACGGCCACGGCGTCGGCGGCCGTCATGACGGGGGTCTCCGGGTCCGCGGTCAGGGCTCCGGTGGCGACGCTGCCCTTGACGCGGTTCAGCAGGTCGAGGACCTCGGTCGTGGTGCCGGAGCGGGTGATCGCCAGGATCCGGTCGTAGCGGCGCCC
Organism: Streptomyces sp. NPDC039609; assembly: GCF_055596705.1. NCBI lineage: Bacteria > Bacillati > Actinomycetota > Actinomycetes > Kitasatosporales > Streptomycetaceae > Streptomyces > Streptomyces sp. NPDC039609. Next base: position 455,142 of record NZ_JBVIUJ010000001.1, on the reverse strand, counting down.
GAGGGGGAACTCGGAGGCGGCGAAGGCGTCGGTCTCGCCGTGACCGCCGTCCTCGCGGAGCTGGGCGTAGGCCTGCGCGATGAACCAGGAGGTGCCGCAGCCGACCACCGCGACGCGTTCGCCGCGCACCGGGAGGGCGGCACGGTGCTGGGGCAGGGTCTCGGCGGCCTTGCGCCAGGACGCGGGCTGGGACGCGATTTCGACGGCGGTGCGGGAGGGGGAGAGTCCCGAGGTGGGCACGTGCGGCTCCTTCACTGGCGAGTGATGCTCATTCTTGCTCGTATCACCATACTTTCAAGCAACTTCGAGCACCTGTTCTGTGCGCAGTATCCATCAGTTGAAGCCTTGGGTCCAGGGATCCCACGGCCGTTCGGGCTAAAATCGCGATCATGTCGAAGCACGAGCGGTGGAACACGCTCCTCGAACTCCTCGCCGCCACCGGCAGGCTGGAGGTCGAGGACGCCGCGGCGACGCTCGACGTCTCCCCGGCCACGATCCGCCGGGACCTGGACGAGCTCGCCGAACAGCGGCTCCTTGTCCGTACTCGCGGCGGGGCGGTGCCGCAAGGGGTGTCGTACGAGCTGCCGCTGCGCTACAAGTCCTCCCGGCACGCCCCGGAGAAGCAGCGGATCGCCGCGGCGGTGGCCGAGCTCGTCCACGAGGGCGAGGTCGTGGGTCTCAACGGCGGGACGACGACGACCGAGGTGGCCCGCTCCCTTGCCCTGCGCTTCGCGGGCGGTGGCGCGCGGGAGACGACCGGAACGCCGGCCCTGACCGTGGTCACCAACGCGCTCAACATCGCGGGCGAGCTCGCCGTCCGCCCACAGATCAAGATCGTGGTGTCCGGGGGCGTGGCCCGCTCGCAGACGTACGAACTGGTCGGCCCGCTGGCCGCGGGAGTGCTGGACGAGGTCGTGCTCGACGTCGTCGTCCTCGGTGTCGACGGCATCGACCCGCGGCTCGGGCTCATGGCCCATCACGAGGACGAGGCGGGGATCAGCCGGCTCTTCGCCGAGCGGGCGAGCCGGGTCGTCGTGGCTGCCGACTCCTCGAAGCTGGGCCGACGGGCCTTCGCCAGGATCTGCGGGGTCGACCGCGTGGACGTCCTGGTGACGGACGCGGCGATCCCGGCGGACGCGGTGCGGGAGTTGACGGACGCCGGCGTGCGGGTCGTCACCGTCTGACCCGCCCCGCCGTCCGACCCACCGCACCGCCCGTCTCCTGTGCTAGCCCGTGACGATGCCGGGGTCGCTGACGCCGGGAGCACCGGTCTCCACATGGCCCGCGAAGCGTCGCAGGAAGGTGCTGTCACCGCTGGAGACGACCGACAGGTCGTACCAGCGCCCGCTGCCGCTCAGGTCCACGGTGTGGGTCACGGTGGCGCCCTGGGCCACGTCGAAGGTCCGCGACCGGCCGCCGTAGGCCGGGGCGCTGGTGACGGTGAGGGTGACGCCCGCAGCGCCCGGGTTCTTCATCGTCAGCACCAGGTTGCCACCGACGCCGTCATGACGGGCCGTCACCTCGGGCCCGGCCTTCGTGCCGGGTCCCCGGAAGCGGCGCAGGAAGCCCTGCGGCCCGGTGGCGGTGAGGTCGTACGTCCCCGCCGAGTACGCCGTGTTCCAGGTGTCCGGCAGGCTCGCTCCCGCCCCCGTGGTGTACGTCCACGGACCGTCGGTGCGGTTCGGCGCGGTGATGTAGAAGTGGGCCCCCGCCTTGGCGCCCGCACCGAAGGTGAGGGTGTAGCGACCGGTGGACGGGGTGGCCAAGCCGTCGACGTACAGCTCGTACGGCAGTGGCCTGGTCGGGCGTGCCCCTGCTTCCTGGACGGGCAGCACCGGCTTGGTGGGCGGCTTCGGTACGTAGCTGGGGTGCCGCTCCTTGTCCGGCGGCTCGTAGGCCGAGGTGTCGGGCAGCGCGGCCGGCGCGGTGTCCTCGAGCGCGAAGTCGAAGGCCGAGGTGAGGTCGCCGCAGAGGGCCCGCCGCCAGGGCGAGATCTGCGGCTCCTGGACCCCGAAGCGGCGCTCCATGAACCGGATGATCGAGGTGTGGTCGAAGACCTCGGAGCAGACGTAACCGCCCTTGCTCCAGGGCGAGACGACGAGCATCGGCACGCGCTGCCCCAGGCCGTAGGCGCCTGCGGCGTATCCGGCGTTGCCGGTGAACCAGTCGAGGGAGGTGTCGACGGTGGAGCGACCCTGGGCGGCGGAGGCCGGCGGGTAGGGCGGGACGACGTGGTCGAAGTAGCCGTCGTTCTCGTCGTAGGTGATGAACAGCGCGGTCCTGCTCCACACCTCCGGGTTGGAGGTGAGCGCGTCGAGGACCTGCGAGATGTACCAGGCGCCGTAGTTCGAGGGGAAGTTGGGGTGTTCGGTGAAGGCCTCGGGGGCGGCGATCCAGGAGATCTTCGGGAGCCGGTTCGCGGCCACGTCGGCGCGCAGGATGTCGAAGAAGCCACCCCCGTTCTTGACGTCGGTGCCGGTGCGGGCCTTGTCGTACAGCGGGTTGCCCGGCTGGGCGGTGCGGTACTGGTTGAAGTAGAGCAGCGAGTTGTCGCCGTAGTTGCCGCGGTAGGCGTCGTTGATCCAGCCCCAGTGGCCGGCGGCGTCCAGACCGTCGCCGATGTCCTGGTAGATCTTCCAGGAGATCCCGGCCTGCTCGAGCCGCTCGGGGTACGTCTTCCAGCTGTATCCGGCCTCTTCGTTGCCGAGAACGGGGCCGCCGCCGGTGCGGTCGTTGCCGGTGTGACCGGTCCACATGTAGTAGCGGTTGGGGTCGGTGGCCCCGATGAACGAGCAGTGGTAGGCGTCGCAGACGGTGAACGCGTCGGCGAGCGCGTAGTGGAACGGGATGTCGTTGCGGTTCAGGTACGCCATGGTGCCCGCGGACTTGGCGGGGATCCACTGGTCGTACTTGCCGTTGTTGAACGCCCGGTGGCCGCCCGCCCAGTCGTGGTTGAGCCCGGCGATGAACTGCATCCCGAGGTCGTCGGCCGTCGGGTGGTACGGCAGCACGGTCTTGGTGCCGTCCTGCTGGTGCCAGACCGACTTGCCACTGGGCAGCGTGATCGGGCGGGGGTCGCCGAAGCCACGGACGCCGTTCAGCGCGCCGAAGTAGTGGTCGAAGGAGCGGTTCTCCTGCATCAGCACGACGATGTGCTCGACGTCGGCGAGGGTCCCGGACGCGCGGGCGGCGGGAATGGCGGCGGCCCGGGCGATGCTGCTGCCGAGGGCGGAGAAGCCGGCGGTGGCACCGGCTATCTGGAGAAAGCGGCGCCGATTGAGTTCCGTCATGGGTCTGAGCACCTCTGATGGATTCCGGGGGGACGGTGGTCCGAGCGAGCCCAAGATCAGTGGGTGAGGGGACGGGGACGTGTCGTCGACACGTGGGGGCGCGGTACAGGACATGAACGCGGAACCGGACGGGCGTCCCCACGGCCGGAATCACCGTAGAGTCCGCGGTCGCACGGCCGAGCGCGGTCGTCGAAGAGTCCATGGGGTCGTACGAGAAGTCCATGCGCCGCCCGTGCGCCCTTCCCGGGAACCGGCCGTGGCCGGAATCTGTCCCCAATGAAGGAGGAAGGGGGGCGGAATGGACGCATGGGTGGTCCCCGGGTACACGGAGTACCGGGAACTGGGTTCGGGCGCCAGCGGGCGGGTGGTCCTCGCCGTCCATGATGCGACCGGTGTGCCGGTGGCCGTGAAGTACCTCGGCGAACGCCTGCGGAGCGACGCCGCGTTCATCCGGGGCTTCCGGGCCGAGGCGCGCCTGCTCGGCGGCCTCGACTCGCCGTACGTCGTGGGTCTGTACGAGTACGTGGAGGCCCCGCGCGGCGCGGCCATCGTCATGGAACTGGTCGACGGGCTCGCGCTGCGCGCGCTGCTGGCCCGGGAGGGCGCCACCGGCCCCGAGGCCGCGCTGGTCGTGCTCAAGGGCTCGCTCCTGGGTCTTGCCGCCGCGCACCGGGCGGGGGTCGTGCACCGCGACTACAAGCCCGAGAACGTCCTGGTCGCCGCCGACGGCTCGTCCAAGCTCGTCGACTTCGGCATCGCGACGGACCGCGGCAGCAGGCCCGGCGTCGCCGGCACCCCCGCGTACATGGCTCCCGAGCAGTGGAACGGCGAGCCCGCCTCCCCCGCCGCCGATGTGTACGCGGCGACCGCGACCTTCTACGAATGCCTCACCGGACACAAGCCGTTCACCGGCCAGAACATCGCCGAACTGGCGCTCCAGCACCTCGACGCCCCGGTCCCCGACGCGGACGCGCCGGAACCGTTGCGTCCTTTGATCCGGCGCGGTCTCGCCAAGGCTCCGGAGCAGCGGCCGGCGAACGCGGCGGCGTTCGTGACCGAGTTGGAGACGGTCGCCACGGCCGCCTACGGGCCGGACTGGGAGGAGCGCGGTCAGCGCAGACTCGCCGCGCTCGCGGCCCTCATCCCTCTGCTCCTCCCCTCGAACGGCGGCGGGCAGGCCTCGGGCACGACCGCCCTCCACACGACCACCCTGCCGCCGAGCGGGGGTCGTGGGACGCGGCTGTGGCCGAAGGTGCTTCCGGCCGGCGTGGGGGCGCTGATCCTGGCCCTGCTGGCCGCCGTCGCCGCGCGCGCCGGGGACGAGGGTGCGGGCCGTACGACGGCCGAGGCCTTCGCCACCACGAGCGCGCTGCCGACGGGCTCGGTGTCCCCGACGGCCGAGCCCTCGGGGACGACGTCTCCGGGAACGACGCCTCCGGAAGCCGCACCCTCGGCGTCCACCGGATCGACTCCTTCCACCACTCCCCCGCCGTCGGAGTCACCGTCGCCGACCGAGACTCCGACGGCGACTCCGACGACGGCCGCTCCGACCACGACCGCTCCCCCCACGGATCCGGTGACCAGTCCGCCCACGAGCACACGGCCGGTCGGCGTGAAGTCGGTGTCCGTCACCGGCCTGCGGCAGACCGGCACGGGCACCGCCGAGGCGACCTTCGAGGTCGTCACCGACGGGACCGGCCCGGTGACCGTCCTCGTCGGCTGGTTCACGAGCGACGCCAAGGGAGAGCCGGGCACCGCCGACGGCTCCGAGAGCCTTCGGCGCAGCGGAGCTACGCGCTACACGTTCACGCTGACCCACGCCTTCCAGGGCAAGGGCTGTTACTGGGGTGTGCGGGCGGCGACGGACCCCTCGGCCGCGAACGGCGGTTCCACGCAGCAGGTCCTGACCCGGGGGTGCACGGTCTCATGAGCGATCCACGACACCGCCCGTACGACTCGGACGAGTACAGCGCCACCGTGCTCGGCAGCCAGTGGTTCGAACGACCGGCGGACGACGTACAGCCCGACCGCGTCGAGGGCGAGGTCCTGCGATTCGGCCCCGGCGTGACCGCGGCCGTCCGTCGACGGGCCGTCGACGGTCCCACGACGGCGCAGATCTGGCACGGCACGCTGCCCGGGCAGGACCCCGGCGGAGCTCCCCCGCGCCCCCGCCGTCGGGGGCTGGGGCGGTACGCCCTGGCGGGTGTCGTGCTGCTGGCCGTGCTGGCGTTCCTGGCGTGGCAGCGGCTCGGGCCGACCGTGTCCGTACGCGGGGTGGCGGTCGCCGCGCCCGCGCAGCCGCTCGGCTGCGACGGTACGGCGGACGTCGTGGCGGTGGTGGAGACCGACGGGCGGCCGGGCACCGTGACGTATCGCTGGGAGCGCAGCGACGGCACCACGTCCGGGCTGCTGCGAGAGCGGCTCGCCCGGCATCAGACCGAGGCGCGCCTGCATCTGCTGTGGACGTTCCGCGGCCGGGGCGAGCACCGGGCGACGGCCAGGCTGGTGATCGTCTCGCCCTCCCCGGGGCACACCGCGGAGACCCGCTTCACGTACCGGTGCGGCTGAGCCCGGGTACGACCGAGGCCGGGTTCGACGAACCCCGGGGCGGCTGAGGCGTCAGCGCCCGCGGCGAACGCGGGCGGCCTTGCGGGCCTCGGCCATCTTGCGGTCCTCGGCCGACCGCCGGGACTCGTTCTTGGCGCGGCCCGGCTTGCCGGGGACGGTTCCCATGCCGCGGAAGGGCTTGCCGCCGCGCTTGGGGCCTTCGCTGCTCGGCGCGCTGCCGGCGACGGGGACGCCGGAGGGAGCCTTTGCGCCGGTGATCCGGCTGAGTTCGGCCTCGCCGGAACGGACCTGGGTGACCTGGGGGCGGAGCCCCGCGTCGGCCATGAGGCGGACCACGTCCCGCCGCTGGTCGGGCATGACCAGCGTGACCACGCTGCCCGACTCCCCGGCCCGCGCGGTGCGCCCGCCACGGTGCAGGTAGTCCTTGTGGTCGGCCGGCGGATCGACGTTGACGACCAGGTCGAGGTCGTCGACGTGGATGCCGCGCGCGGCGACGTTGGTGGCCACGAGGACCGTGACGTCGCCGTTCCGGAACCGCTCCAGGGTGCGGGTGCGCAGCGGCTGGGACTTGTCGCCGTGCAGGGCGGCGGCCCGTACGCCGCTTCCCAGCAGGTGCGCGGTGAAGCGGTCGACCGAGGCCTTGGTGGCCAGGAACATGATCACGCGCCCGTCGCGGGCGGCGATCTCGGTGGCGGTGGCGTACTTGTCGGCACCGTGCACCTGGAGGACGTGGTGCTCCATGGTGCCGACGGCCGCGGACGAGGGGTCGACCGAGTGGACCACCGCGTCGTGGAGGTAGCGCTCGACCAGGAGGTCGACGTTCTTGTCGAGGGTGGCGGAGAACAACATCCGCTGGCCGTCGGGGCGTACGAGGTCGAGCAGTGCGGTGACCTGGTCCATGAAGCCCATGTCGGCCATCTGGTCGGCCTCGTCGAGGACGGTGATGTCCACCCGGTCCAGGCGGGCGTCCTTGCGCTCGACGAGATCCATGAGGCGACCGGGGGTCGCGACGACGACCTCGGCGCCGTCGCGCAGCGCGGTCGCCTGCCGCCCGATCGACATGCCGCCGACCACCGTGGCCATCCGCAGCTTCAGCGCCCGTGCGTACGGCGTGAGCTCGTCGGTGACCTGCTGGGCCAGCTCGCGGGTGGGGACAAGGACGAGCGCCCGTGGCTTGCGCGCCTCGGCCCTACGGCCGGCGGTGCGGACGAGCAGCGGAAGCCCGAAGGCGAGCGTCTTGCCGGATCCGGTGCGGCCCCGCCCCAGGACGTCGCGCCCGGCGAGGGCGTTCGGCAGGGTGGCGGCCTGGATCGGGAAGGGCGTGTCGACGCCGTGCGCGGTGAGCAGCTCCCGTACCTCGGCGGGCAGGCCGAGCTCGTCGAAGGACGCGACGGCGGAAAGGGCCGGGGTGTGGCTGACCGGCTGCGCGAATTCGTCCTTGGACGTGGAGGTACGACGGGTGTGGTCCGGGCGGGCTGAACTGCTCATGGAAACCTTTGTGGAACCTGGGTGGGCACCTGCGTGCCGGGAAATGGCCGGGATGACGGGAAACGGCCGAGAAACGCAACGAGCCGGGACCCTCACCACTCGGGTGAGGGTCCCAGCTGCGTCAAGACGCTGAGGACGTCAGGCGGGGAGGATGTTCTCCGCCTGCGGGCCCTTCTGGCCCTGCGTGACGTCGAAGGTCACCTTCTGGCCCTCCTGCAGCTCACGGAAGCCGGAGGTCGCGATGTTGGAGTAGTGGGCGAACACGTCCGGGCCGCCACCCTCCTGCTCGATGAAGCCGAAACCCTTTTCCGAGTTGAACCACTTCACGGTGCCAGTAGCCATGCCATATCTCCTTCGGGGCATTACCCGGGAATCCGCACTGTGCGAATCCCGGCGTCGCCGCGATGATTTCCCCGTCCGGAAACAGCACCGAAAATACAAAAAGTGCCCGACGATTCATCATCGCCTAAGGCACTTGAAGTCTATGGGAACCACAACTGCAACTGATCTCGACTGTAGCACGGCGTGGTCATCTGCGCACGGAATTGCCCATTCCATCTTGTCTTCGCGGCAAGATCCTCGAGCAGTCGGCCCGGACCGGCCGGAGAGCCGGTGCCGCGCAGGTCGCCGGACGTATCCTCGCCCGGGACACGCCGAACGGAGGGCCGGGAACGTGGCGGACGACAGGAAGACCGGCTCGACGGCCTCGCTGAGCGCGCGAGCGCGCGAGGCCGTGCTGCAGAGGATCGTCGACCGGCGGTACGCGCAGGGCGCCCGGCTCGTCGAACGCGAGGTCGCCGAGGAGCTCGGCATGTCGCGCGTGCCGGTGCGCGAGGCGCTGCGCGCGCTGGTCGCCGAAGGGCTCCTCGAACTGCTCCCGCACAGCGGGGTACGCGTACGCCGCCTGGAGCGCGCCGACGTGGAGCACCTGTACGAGGTGTGGGAACCGCTGGCCGTCCAGGCGTCGCGCCTCGCGGCGCGGGCCGCGACGGCGGGACACACCGAAGGACTCGCCACCCTGGAGGCGACGCTGCGTCAGGCCGAGTCGGCGGCCGCGGCGGACGAGGGGACGCGCGAGGTGGCCGCGCACACCGCGTTCCACGAGGGCGTCGTGGAGCTGTCGGGCAATCCGCTGCTCGCGCGCACGATGGAGCAGCTGAGCTGGCAGCTGCGCCTGCTGTTCGGCCTGCGCGCGGAGCCCGCCCACATGAGGGCCCAGCACTCCGAGATGTTCCGGCACATCGCGGCCGGCGACGCCGAGGCGGCGGGGGCGAGCACGCTGCTGCACGTACGGGACAGCAGGGCCGTGGCCCTGCGGTCGCTCTTCGGCGACACCTGAGGTTCTTTGTATACCAAGGCGGGAGTGGGCCGTCCACGGCATCCCCGACACTCTGCCGTTCTCCAGGAACGACAGCATCACCAGGGCATCTCCCTTGCCCCGCCTCTCGCGTTTGGTATACAAAATCGGGGAGCCGCCTCTCCTACTCCCCAAGGAGCTCCCATGTGCGTCGAAGCCACGCCGCCACCCCCCAGCAGGCTGACCCGTCGGGGCGTCCTCGCCGGTGCGGCCGCGCTCGCCGCCACCGTGGCCGCGGCCGGTTCCGCGGTGGCCGCCCCCTCCGACCGTGTGGGCGGCTTCGCGGGCGACGCGATCCTCGTGGACACCGACCCGCTGTCCGACATCACCACGCTCATGCGCCCGGTCCGCGTGGTGCGGGCGGGCATCCCGGTCTGACCTGGCGGCCGCGCGTCGGGGTGCCGTCGGACAGCGCGACGGCCCGTGCGCCCCAGGCGCGCGCCGTGGCACATGGACGGGCCCAAGTCCCGTCGGCGCCCACGCCACGCGGCCCATGCGCCCGCGCGTCGGCCCGTCAGGTACGGGCCGACGCCCGCACGATGGCCCCTGTCCCAGGCCGCCGCAGCGTCGTGCCCGCCCCGTGCCGCCGCCGCTTCAACTCCCGTACGTACAGCCGACATCCCCCGCAGCCGGACATCCCCCGCTCGCCACCACCGCGCCCCGGCTGTCCAGCATTCCTCGACAGAGCCACCGAACCCCCTCCCCCCTCACCACCCCGCCGAAGGAGTCCCCATGAAGCCGTCCTCGCCCTCCCCCAGCGCGCTCTCCCGTCGCACGATGCTGGCCGGTGCCGCCGCCCTGGCCTCCACCGCCACCTGGGCCGTCGGCACCCCCGCCGAGGCCGCGACCGTGTCCGCCGAAGGGTCGGCGTCGGCAGCCGTGTCCGGCGCGAAGGGGCGCCGCGACAAGGCCGTGGTCTTCCGTAACGTGCGACCGTTCGGCGCGGCGAAGCCCACGGACCTGGTGGTCGTCGACGGCCGCGTCTTCGACGGCCCGGCGCCGCGCGGCGCGAAGGTCGTCGACGGCGGCGGCCGGATCGCGCTTCCCTCCCTCGTGGACGCGCACATCCACCCCGACAAGACGACCTGGGGCGGCTCCTGGGTGTCACGGAAGCCGGCGAGCGGCATCGCCGACTATGTCGCCCAGGACGTGGAGCTGTTCCGCAGCCAGCGCCGCCCCGTCGCGGAGCGCGCGTACGGGCTGATGGCCCACGCCGTCACCCGCGGCACGCGGGCGATGCGCGCCCACGCCGATGTGGCTCCGGCCTACGGTCTCGCGGGTGTCGAGGGAGTGGCTGAGGCGCGGGAGCGGCTGCGCCACGCCCTCGACGTCCAGATCGTGGCGTTCCCCCAGCACGGCGTCGTCCGCACCCCGGGCACGGCGGAGCTGCTGGAGGAGGCGGCGCGCGCCGGCCTCATCGACATGATCGGCGGTATCGACCCGATCGGATTCGACGACGCCCTCGACGAGCAGCTCGACCTCGTCTTCGGCATCGCGGACCGGCACGGCGTCGGTGTGGACATCCACCTGCACGACCGTGGCGAGAAGGGGATCAAGGCCATGCGCGGCATCATCGACCGCACGCGCGCCCTGTCCCTGGCCGGCAAGGTCACCGTCAGCCATGTCTTCTGTCTGCCCGGCCTGACCGACGGCGAACTCGGTTCCCTCGCCGCCGACCTGGGCGACCAGGACATCGCCCTCACCACGGTGGCGCCGTCCGACTCCCTCGTGCTGCCGATCGCCCGACTGCGCGAGCACGGGGTGCGAGTGGGGCTCGGCTCCGACGGTGTGCGCGACTCCTGGAGCCCGTTCGGCAACGCCGACATGCTGCACCGCGCGCATCTGCTCGGGTGGGTGACGGACGTACGCCTCGACGAGGAGCTGACGAACTGCTACCGCGTCGCGGCCCACGGAGGCGCCGACGTCATGGGGCTCGACCACGCGGACCTGGAGCCCGGCGCCCCGGCCGACTTCGTTCTCGTACGGGGCGGATGCCTGCCTCAGGTCGTGGTGGACATGCCGCGGCGTGACATGGTCGTGCACAGCGGAGTCGTCGTGGCCCGCGACGGGGAGTTCCTCGACTGAGGATCAGCGGAGCACCAGTGCTCCGGGGGCCTGGGCTTCGAAGATCTCGACGATCCAGTCGAAGACCGTCGGTCCCCGGCCGGCGCGTGCCGCGTCCAGCCTCTCGGCGACCGCCGGCCTGTTGTCGGGGTGGCAGCGCTTCAGCCGGAGCTCCAGTTGGCGGGCGGTCTCCGGGTGCCACAGCGCGTGCCGGGAGTGGGCGTGGTCGTGCCACTCCACCGTGAAGTCGCCGTTCTCGGGGGCGCCGTAGCCTCCGCGGAGGCAGTCGTTGAACGCGTCGAGGCTGCTTCCGAAGTAGCCGCCGGGGCCGTTGACCGCTTCGCCCATCACCCGCCAGAAGTCCTCCAGCGTCTCGATGCGCCTGCCGTCCAGCACGAAGATCGTTGTCACTCGACAAGGCTAACGCCAGGGGGTGTCCGGCTGTGGTCCGCCGGACACCCCCTCGGTCCTGTGCGGCTTCGGTCAGTTGCCCACGTAGGCCGCGAGGTGCTCGCCCGTGAGGGTGGAGCGGTCGGCGACGAGGTCGGCGGGTGTGCCCTCGAAGACGACACGGCCGCCGTCGTGGCCGGCGCCGGGGCCGAGGTCGATGATCCAGTCGGCGTGCGCCATCACCGCCTGGTGGTGCTCAATGACGATGACCGACTTTCCGGCGTCGACGAGCCGGTCGAGCAGCCCCAACAGATGCTCGACGTCGGCGAGGTGGAGGCCGGTCGTCGGCTCGTCGAGGACGTAGACGCCACCCTTCTCCGCCATGTGCGTGGCCAGCTTGAGCCGCTGCCGCTCGCCGCCGGACAGCGTGGTGAGCGGCTGGCCGAGGGTGAGGTAGCCGAGCCCGACGTCGGAGAGACGTTCGAGGATCTTGTGCGCGGCCGGCGTGCGGGCCTCACCGGCGCCGAAGAACTCCTCCGCCTCGTTGACCGACATCGCGAGCACCTCACTGATGTCACGGCCGCCGAGGTGGTACTCGAGCACCGACGCCTGGAACCGCTTGCCCTCGCAGTCCTCGCAGGTGGTGGCGACACCGGCCATCATGGCCAGGTCGGTGTAGATGACGCCGGCGCCGTTGCACGTGGGGCAGGCGCCCTCCGAGTTGGCGCTGAACAGCGCCGGCTTCACGTCGTTGGCCTTCGCGAACGCCTTGCGGATCGGTTCGAGCAGTCCGGTGTATGTCGCGGGGTTGCTCCGCCGCGAGCCGCGGATCGGGCTCTGGTCGATCGCGACCACGTCCTCGCCGGCGGGGATCGATCCGTGGACGAGGGAGCTCTTGCCGGAGCCCGCGACACCGGTGACGACGACGAGTACCCCGAGCGGAACGTCGACGTCGACCTTCCGCAGGTTGTTCGCGGTCGCGCCGCGGATCTCCAGGGCCCCGGTGGGCTTGCGTACCGTCTCCTTGACGGTGGCCCGGTCGTCGAGGTGGCGGCCGGTGACCGTGTCGCCGGCCCGCAGCCCTTCGACGGTGCCTTCGAAGCAGACGGTGCCGCCCGCCGTACCGGCGCCGGGGCCGAGGTCGACGACGTGGTCGGCGATCGCGATCGTCTCCGGCTTGTGCTCCACGACGAGCACGGTGTTGCCCTTGTCGCGCAGCCGCAGCAGCAGGTCGTTCATCCGCTGGATGTCGTGGGGGTGCAGTCCGATCGTCGGCTCGTCGAAGACGTAGGTGACGTCGGTGAGCGCGGAGCCGAGGTGGCGGATCATCTTGACGCGCTGTGCCTCGCCGCCCGACAGCGTGCCGGCCGGCCGGTCGAGCGAGAGGTAGCCGAGCCCGATCTCCACGAACGAGTCGAGGGTGTGCCCCAGCGCGGTGAGCAGCGGGGCCACCGAGGGCTCCTTCAGGCCGCGGACCCATTCGGCCAGGTCGCTGATCTGCATCGCACAGGCGTCGGCGATGCTGACCCGCTTGATCTTCGACGACCGGGCGCCCTCTGCGAGCCGGGTGCCGTCGCACTCGGGGCAGGTGGTGAACGTGACGGCCCGTTCCACGAACTCGCGGATGTGAGGCTGCATCCCCTCCTTGTCCTTGGCGAGCATCGACTTCTGGATCCGCGGGATCAGACCCTCGTAGGTCATGTTGATGCCCGCGATCTTCATCCGGGTCGGCTCGTGGTGGAGGAAGGCGTGCAGCTCACGCTTGGTGAAGCGGCGGATCGGCTTGTCCGAGGCGAAGAGACCGGACTCGCTGTACAGCCGGTAGTTCCAGCCGCCCGGCTTGTAGCCGGGGATGGTCAGGGCGCCCTCGTCGAGCGACTTGGAGTCGTCGTAGAGCTGGGCGAGGTCGAGGTCGGTGACCGAGCCACGCCCCTCACAGCGGGAACACATGCCGCCGGTACGGCTGAAGGTCGCCTTCACCGCCTTCTTCTCACCGCGCTCGACGGTGATGGCACCGGCTGCCCGGACCGTGGGCACGTTGAAGGCGTAGGCGCTGGGCGGGCCGATGTGCGGCTTCCCGAGACGGCTGAAGAGGATGCGCAGCATGGCATTGGCGTCGGTGGCGGTGCCGACCGTGGACCGGGGATCGGCCCCCATCCGCTGCTGGTCGACGCTGATGGCGGTCGTCAGACCGTCGAGGACGTCGACATCGGGCCGTGCGAGGGTCGGCATGAAGCCCTGCACGAAGGCGCTGTACGTCTCGTTGATCAGCCTCTGGGACTCCGCTGCGATCGTGTCGAAGACCAGCGAGCTCTTGCCCGAGCCGGAGACTCCGGTGAACACCGTCAGTTGGCGCTTCGGGATCTCGATGCTGACGTCCTTGAGGTTGTTCTCGCGGGCGCCGAGCACACGGATCACGTCGTGGTTGTCGGTGGCGCGCGGCGCGGGCGTCTGCGTGTTCGTCCTCTTGGCCATGCTCTTCGTGTCTCCATCTGTTGGGCGGGCCGCTTCGGCGGTCTCCGCGGGCGTCGCCCGGCTCGCGTGGACGCTGCCCTCTCCGTACCGGTCACGCTAGTGGCGGCGCGGGGTCCACGCTTCTTGATTCCTGATCCGTCGTGCTCCGATCGCCGGCCCTCTCACGTGGCGACGAACCGGTCGAGCGCCGCGGTCGTCATCGCGGCGATCGCCGGGCGCAGGGCGCTGCGGATGTCGGGCGCGAAGTACGGGGAGTGGTTCGGGGCGGGTGGCGGTGGGGTGTCGGGGCCGTCGACCGCGGCCCGGCCCCATTCGGGAGGGGCGGGGCCGTCGCCCGCGGCCCGGCCCCATTCGGGAGGGTTCAGCACGCCGAGCATCCAGTAGACCAGGGGCACTCCGTGCTGCCCGTGGATCCCGGCTCCGGCATCCCCGAACAGCGGAAAGTCCTCCGTGGCCATGGATCCCGGCCAGGTCAGGGCCCGTCCCGGGCCCAGGAGACGCGTGTGGGAGCGCCGTATCGACGCGGTGGTGCTCGGGTCGCAGCGCAGGACCGCCGAGCGGGAGGTGACGGTCACCTCGGGTTCCTTCGGGGCGCCCGCGGCGGAGCTCTCGGCGAGGACGATGCGGCGCACCGCGGACAGGGCCCGGTCGAGGGATGCCTCGCTCGACGCGCGGATCCCGATGCCGAGGGTGGCGTGGTCCGGAATGACGTTGGCGGCCGTTCCGGCCCGTAGCGTGCCCACGGTCAGCGTCACCTGGTCGGCGGGGGCGGTCTCGCGGGCGACGACGGTCTGGAGCCGGGTCACGATGGCGGCCGCGGCGACGACCGGGTCCACCGCGAGGTGCGGGGTGGCGGCGTGACCGCCCCGTCCGTGCACCGTCACGTCGAGCACCGCGCCGGCCGCCGCCATCGGCGTCTCTTCCGTCGCGTGCGCGACGGTGCCGGAGGGCATCGGTGCGGCGTGTTGGGCGAGCACGACATCGGGCCTGCCGAACCGTTCGTACAGTCGGTCGCGCAGCATGGCCTCGGCCCCGTCGAGCGTCTCCTCGGCGGGTTGTCCCACCACCAGCAGGGTGCCCCGCCATCGGTCGGAGAGACGGGCGAGCAGCTCTGCGGCACCGGCCGCCGCGGCCAGGTGCAGGTCGTGGCCGCACGCGTGCATGGCGTCGTTGCCGCTGGCGTACGGCAGCCCGGTCCGCTCGCGGATCGGGAGCGCGTCGAGCTCCGCCCGCAGCCAGACGCGGGGGCCGTCCCCGTTGCGAAGGACGCCGACGACGCCGTGGCCGCCCACGCCCTGGGTGACGTCGCAGCCGGCCGCGGTGAGTCGCCGGGCGAAGCGGTCCGCGGTACGGGCTTCCTGCCCGGACGTCTCGGGATGCGCGTGGAGGTCCAGGTAGAGGGTGAGGGCCGGCCGCAGGACGTCTCCGGCGAGGACGAGGAGGGACGGCGGGTTCATGGGCGGACTCCGGGGAACGGCCGGGCCTCCGCCGTGGCGTGGGGAGGCCCGGGTGGCGTGGGTTCTGGGGATCCGGGGGTGGGATCGGGACACGCGGGGTGGGATCAGGGGACGCGGGGTGGTTCAGGGGAAGGGGTGGTTCAGGGGAAGGGGTGCGGAGCCCGGCGGATCTCCGCGTCGGTGAGGTCGCGGTCCCGGTGTCCGCCGCGTCGTGGCGCGGTGCGCAGCCGCGGCATCAGCAGGGCGCGCTGCCTGTTCCAGCCGAAGTCGATCGGCAGCAGCCCCGGCACGACCGTGGCGACCGTCCGCAGCCCCATCCGTTCCTGCTCGGGTGAGGTCTGGTCGACGACGACGACGTCATGGCCGGCCCGGACCAGCTCGTCCTTGACCACGGCGACGTCGTCCCGCAGGTCGCCGGTGCGGGGGCGGCCGTGGCTCTCCCAGTCCCGGTACACCTCGTCGAAGGGGCGGGCCTCCGACCGCTCCAGGTAGCCCCGCGCGTGCTCGGCCATGCGGGGCAGTCCGTAGAGCTGGGGGTGGTCCTTCAGATGACGTACCAGGGCGAAGTCGTCGGCCATGGCCTCCAGTTCGGCGCGGCGTTCGGCGGTCTGCCGGGCCAGGTGCGGGATGTAGCTCAGGACCTCGGACAGTGCCCCCTCGACCGCGGACCTCGGGTCCAAGGAGGCCGCGGCCGCGAAGGACAAGGTGCCCGGGCCCCCGTCCCTGCGCACGCCGACCACGGTGACGGCCGGGATCGCCAGGTCGATCCGGTTGTCGAAGGCGTGCACGTCGTAACCCTGCAGGGCGGCCCGTTCGACCATGGCGGCTGCCGTCGGGCCGCCGACCGACGCCAGGTCGATCCGGGGCAGCCGGACCGCGCCGTACCAGCCGTTCAGGAAGGAGTCGCGCTCGACGAGTTCGAGCAGCCCGCCGAGTACCGCCTCCTCCAGGCAGCCGCCGATGGCACAGCCGTTGGAGCACTCGAAGACGAAGTCGTCGTCGGCGAGCGGGATGCTGTAGTAGACCAGCCGCGACGGTACGAGCACCGGGCGCTCGTCGCGCAACGACCAGCCCCACTCCCAGGGGATGGGCCGGCCGGGGTCGAAGGGCCTGACCATCGGGTCGTCCCGGTAGGTCTCCGGGCCGTAGAGGCCGCACGCGGCCGGGTCGATCGCCTGGGCCTTCAGTTCGTCGTACGAGCCGACGACCGGCGCGTGGCCGCCGCGCCGGTGGGTGCCCGCGTACCGCTCCAGGCCCTCGAGGAACGCGAGCCGGCGGCTGGTGGCGAACGAGTTCTCCTGCCCGCTCCAGGTGACGTCGTGGAGCCCCGCGTACCCCCGGACGAACGCGCTGCCGGCCACCGGAGCGGTGGTGGACGAGGTGACGTCGGTCCAGGTACCGGCCCCCAGGGCGCCGCAGACGGGATTGGCGAGGGCGTCGACGGGGAGCGGGTAGGCGAAGGCCGAGCGCAGCCGGTAGGTGCCGGGGTCCGGTTTGGGACGCGGTTCGAGGGTGAGCGCGCGCACGTCGCCCGGCGCCTGGGCCCGGGCTCGCGGACCGCAGTCCGGGCAGAGCGGGTCGGCGAGCAGCGGATACGTCCTGATCAGGAGGTTCGCGAGGTCGAGCCGCGTCACCTGGGGCAGGGCGCGGTCGGCCGGGTGCTCGGCGGGCGGCACCGGGCGGGTCCCCCCGCGCAGCAGCGCCTCGCACAGCGCGGCCACGGTGTCGTGGACGTGAGGGGTGAGCAGCGGCCAGGCCCCGGCCGGGCGGGGGCCGTCGAGGCCGCCGGTCTCCAGGGCGTTGCGCTCGCTGCGGCTGCGCAGCCGCTGCCATCGCAGGGCGAGACAGCGGCCGCAGGCGGGTGCGCTGCCGTCTCCTCCCCAGGGGCCGAGCAGGACCGCCGAGGCGCTGAGGTGGACCAGCGCCGTCGGACGGTCCGCACCCCAGGGGTCCGGTGCTTCGGTGGCCGCACCCCGCGCGCCGACGGCACCCACCGGCACGACCCGTGGGGCGTCGGCGCCGAAGTGGCCCTCCAGGAAGGTCTGGAGGGCGTCGCGGGCCTCCTCCATCGGATGCGGAAGCAGCCGGGCGGCGGTGCTCATGAGGTCTTCGTCCAGCGGAAGGTACGCGCCGCGACCGCCCCGAAGACGACGGCGAAGGCGACGAGCCCGGCACACCCCACGCCGATGTCGGAGAGGTCTCCCCGACCCGTCAGGGCGGCCGACACCGCGTCGTTGAGATAGCGCAGCGGCAGGATCAGCGAGACGCGCTGCAGCCACTCGGGCATGGAGTCCAGGGGGAAGAACGACCCGGACAGGAAGGCCATGGGCAGCATCAGGAAGTTGGCGATGCCGGCGACCGACTCCGGGGTGTCGGCGATGCTGCCGATGATCACCCCGAGCAGCAGGAAGGTCGTGATGCCGAGCAGCATGACGGGTATCAGCAGGGGCCACCGGGACGCGGGCACGAGGCCGAAGCCCGGAAGCATCGCCACGCCGACGAACAGCACCGACTGGACGAACCCCACGCCCAGGGCCAGGACGTAGCGGGACCCGATGACGGAGGACAGCGGGGCCGGCGACATACGGATCATCCGGAGGATGTCGTCCGCCCGCCACTGCATCAGCGTGAACCCGATACCGAACACGGCGGCATTCGCGACGCCCCAGGAGAGCACCCCCGAGGCCGTGTAGGAGAGGTACGAGAAGCCGCTCTCCTCGACGGCCCGGCCACGGAAGACGAGTCCGAAGACGACGAGGAAGATCAGCGGGAAGGCGAAGGTGAAGAAGACGGTCGTCTTGTCCCGGACCTGGGCGCGGTAGCCCGCTGCGGTCAGGGCGGAGTAGGCGCTCATGCCTGCTGCTCCTGGTTGTTCGGGGCGAGGGGGGTCCGCCGGGCGGTGAGTTCGAGGTAGACGTCCTCGAGGCTGGGCGTGCGGGTCTGCACGCCGTCGAGGCCGGTCACGGCGTCGAGGGCGGCGAGCACCCGGCCGGTGGCGCGGGTCTCCAGGACGAGGTGTCCGCCCTGCACCGAGACGCCGTCCACGCCGGGCAGTGACCGGGCCCGTTCCTCCTCGATCCGGCCGAGCGGCACCAGCAGTCGGCTACTGGCGCCGAAGGTCCGGATCAGGTGCTGCGGTTCGTCGGTGACGACGAGTCGGCCGGCCACCAGGATGCCGACGCGGTCACAGAGCGCCTCCGCCTCGTCGAGGTGATGGGTGGTGTAGACGATGGTCCGGCCCTCCGCCTTGAGACCCCGCAGGACCTCCCACAGATCGCGGCGGCCCTCCGGGTCGAGTGAGGCGGTCGGCTCGTCGAGGAAGATCAGTTCGGGTCCGTGGACCAGGGCCGAGGCGATGGCGAGCCGCTGCCGCTGGCCGCCGGAGAGGTCGTCGACCCGGACGTCGTGCTGCCCGTCGAGGCCCACGGCGCCGAGGGTCGCGTCGACGGCCGCGCGGTCGGCGCCGAACAGCGCCGCGACGGTGCGCAGGTGCTCGTGGACGGTCTGCCGTACGAAGAAGGCCGAGGACTGGGTCTGCACACCCATGCGCGGCAGCAGAGCGGTCTTGCGCGGCCAGGGCGACTCGCCGAAGACCGTGACCGTGCCGGAGTCGGCCTTGCGTAGCCCTTCCATGATCTCCACCAGGGTGGACTTTCCGGCGCCGTTGGGGCCGAGCAGCCCGAAGAACTCGCCGCGCCGGATGGTCAGGGTGACCCCGTCGACGGCCCTGCGGTCGCCATAGGTCTTGGTCACGTCTCCGACCGCGACGGCCGGTTGGGATCCGGGATCTGCGAGGGGGGCGGTGGAGCTCATACGGGTACCTCATTCATGAGTTGCGTGATCTTTCGCCGTCGAGTCGGAAGGTCGAGGTCATCGGAGGAGCAGCAGGAGGACGGCCGTGCAGGTTCCGGCCACCGCGAGCAGCACCAGGGCGACGGCCGTGACGGCGTAGGAGGTGTGGATACGGCGGGCCCGCCGCGGATACGCGGCGACCGCCTCCAGCCCGCGCCGCCGCAGCGCCACGTAGGTCCAGGTCTCCGGGGCGAGGTTGGCGGTGCCCAGGGCGTGGCCGAGGATGCGGTACCCGTCCAGCGGCGGCAGCGGCACCAGGTTGCTCAGGGCCTGCACGATGCCGATGAAGAGCACTCCGGCGAGCGGCGGGCGGATGGGGTCCGCCTGCTCCAGGAGCGCCCACCAGAGCGCGAAGGGCAGCAGGAGCACCAGGTTGACGTGTGCGCCGGCGGCGGCCACGACCGACTTGGCTCGCAGGCCGGGCAGGAACAGGTAGTTGTCGACCGTGCAGTACATCATCACGGCCGGAAACCGCCAGCGCAGCCCGATCTCGGTCACCACACCGCCGTAGTGCCGGGCGGCCATGCCGTGGGCGAGTTCGTGCAGGCAGATGCTGAACCAGAGGAAGACCGCGAAGGGGATCAGCGCGAGGGGGCGGGTCAGCAGGTCGAGGGTGCCGCCGAGGAACGTCACCGGATCCGCCAGCACGGTGCCGATCATCAACAACTCGGCTACCACCAAAGGCAGTTGCACCCATGGGCGGAGAACTGGCGACAGCAGTCGGTGGAGGCGTCCCGCGGTCCCGTGCGCGTCGGCGACGGTCCGTCGGCTGCCCTTCCAGAACGTGCCGGTGCGGGCGGGCGGCGGCTCGGGCGGCGCGGGGTCCGGGGAGCCGGCCAGGAGTCCGCGGGTGCCGAGCAGGCCGAGCAGCCGGGTCCACTGCTCCTCGGGGAGCCTGAGGTGGAAGCGGGCCGCGTACTCGGACACGACGTCGTCGAGGTTCCGGGTGCCGTCGAGCCTGCTGATGACGAAGTACTCCTTGGGGCCGACCTCGAACGTGGCGCCGCTGACCGGGTGTTTGATGAGGTGCACGGTGCGCGGTCCGCGCAGCACGGGCGGGCCGATCAGCACACCCGGCCGCAGCGCGGGCCGGTAGGCGCGGGCCGCGGCGGCACGGCCGGCGTGCTCCGTGGCGCTCATGAGGCCTCCCGCGGTCCGTCACCCGGCTGCTCACGCAGCACCCGGCCCAGAACGAACGCCAGGTACGCCTCGTCCCGGATCGTCACATGCAGCCGGTTGTTGGTCATGTGCATGTACGGCGAAAGCAGCCGGGGCAGCACCGCCGGCGCATGGGTCACGGTCACCAGGGGAGCCGCGTCGGGATCCTCGGCGCGCTCCTGACCGGTGTCCTCACGGGCCGGGCCTTCCCAGGCCGGGAAGGCGAGTCGGCCGCGATCGGTGAGGTCCACCACCCGGTCGCGCAGTTCCAGGCAGTGCTCGGCCCAGCCGCGCAGGAACGCCGGCAGCCGGGCCAGGTCGCGGCTCGTGACCGCCTGCCTGAGCTGGGCGAACCGGCTGCCGAGCGAGGGCGCCATGCGCTCGTAGGTCTGCTCGTACTCGGTGGATCCGATGAAGCCGGTCCCCGGGAACAGCCGGTGCCAGAAGGCGTAGTACGAGTCGAGGTACTCCGCGAGCCGCTCCTCCTCGGGCAGGAAGCAGCTCGCCATCACCATCATCAGCTGGGCGGATGTCCCGAGCAGTACCGTCCGCAGATGGAGGTTCATGCTCCGGTACGCCTCCAGGACCAGGTCGCTGGAGTGCCGGAAGTGCCATTCGGCGAGGTCCACCCCGGCCGGTCCGCCGTACTTGGCGTACTCGGGGGCGTAGACCTCGTAGGAGAAGGAGTTGTTGGGCCTGAGGTTCATCCGGCCGTCCGCGCCCATGTACCTGGCGCGGTCCTCGCCGGGGAACTCGATGTCGAAGAGGGCGTTGTAGAAGTCCTTGAGGAAACCGGAGTCGACCTCGTAGAGGGCCGGGCGGTTCTTGAGGAAGCCGTTGATGGCCTCTTCGGCGCGGCGACGCACCTCGGCTTCGGCGCCGGGCCCGCTCGGGCGGAGGCGCAGCCGCACGTGCGGCCCCTCCAGCCAGTAGGTGATGAAGAAGTGCCCGGACAGCAGACCGTCCTCGGTGAGCCGGTCGACCAGCGGACGGACACAGTCGACGAGCAGCGGCTGGGGGTTGGCGGCGTAGAAGATGTGCAGCGCCAGCCAGGGCGAGGGTTCGGTGCCTTCCGGGGCCGCCCGGAAGGCCGCGGGCTCGGTCAGTTCGGGCATGACGGTGCGACCTCCTGGCCGGACTGCGGGACATGGCGGGTGGTGAAGGTCTCCACGGCGAGTTCGGCGACGTGCCGGCCGCGCCGCGAGGTGACGTGGAGCCCGTCCTCGGCGGGGAGCATTTCCTGGAAGGCCACCCGGGTGCCCGGCTTCCGCACGACGAGGGCGTCGAGGGCGGACAAGGAGAGCGGACTGTCGAAATCGACGTAGAGCGGCTTGGCTCCGATCGGGCCCTGACCCGGGTGGGAGACCGTGGCGAAGCAGCGGTCGGGCAGCCCGTGGGCGCGCCGCCAGCGCTGCCAGTCCAGGTAGTACTCCTCCTCCCCTGTGCCGGGGCGGGGGGCCGGCAGGACCTCGGCGAGCGCGGTCCAGCTGCGCCGACTCACCACCACGTTTCCGTGGCGGACCCTGGGCCTGCGGGTGACCCCGTCCTCCGCCTCGCCTTCGGGCACCCCCGCCCAGACGTCGAAGGGGGCCATGGTGGACGGGGAGAGCAGAAGCAGGGTGCGTGGGATGGCGGGCAGCGCGATCGGCACGAGATAGCCGAGGTAGACCGGCACGACCTCACGGTCGAGGCGGCGGGAGCGGAGCACCAGACGGCCGGCCGGCTCGTCGTGTTCGACGTAGAGGTCGTCGAGGTGGATGCGGGCCTCTTCGGGCGCGGTGCCGGCCTCGCCCGGACAGACGATCTGGTGGTCGGTGAGCCGGCCGTGCAGGTTCAGGTTGCTGGTGACCGGCCCTCCGGTGACTTCCGCGAAGACGGTGCCGTCCGACCGGCGGTCCGCGATCTCCTCGCGCAGGGCGTCGGAGAAGCCGGGTGACGCGGTGTCCGTGTCCGGTCCGGTGCCGTCGTAGAGGTGGGTGAACCGGCTGAAGGGGAAGGCCAGTCCGCCGTAGGACTTGTTGAGGACGACGAGCCGCCGTCCTCCGTCGGGCCGGGAGAGCTGGAGATGGTGGCTCTGCGGGACGAAGCGGCCCGCGAGCGAGGCAAGTTCGGCTGCCGTTCCGGTGAGCAGGTCACCGGCCAGTTCGATCTCCTCGCCGTCCTTCGCTCCGTGCTGCTCCCACAGGGCTCGCATACCGCCGTGAAAGTGCTTTCGGGCTCGGTCGAGGGCCTTCATCTCGCTCTGCCCGAGCCAGTTCTCCTCGGGTACGTACGCGCCGTCAGCGTCGAAGGAGGCGCGCTTGGCGGTGAAGGACACGTACTGGTCGAAGAAGTCCTCGTGGAAGTCGTGGACCAGGCCCAGCAGGTCGTCGCAGCGGCCGCCCCGGCCGTACCGGGCGACGAAGAAGCCGAGCAGGGTGATGCGTTGAGGGAGCGTCAGGTCGAAGAGCGGCAGGACACCCTCGACGGCCCGTAGCGCCCGACCGGTCTCTCCGTTCAGCACGGCGGGTCCGCAGACCAGGTCGTCGCCCGCGCTGACGTCCTCGTACAGCAAGGTCTGCGGAAGGGTCGGCTCGGCTGCCCCCAGTTCCCGCTGCACGTCCTGGAGTTGACCACGCAGTGTGCTGAGCAGAGTGCGGCTCTCGTCGACGTCGGCCTCGGGGTAGCGGGCGAGGCAGGCGGCCGGTCCGTCGAGGAGGTCGACGAGCCGGACGGCCCACGGCGCCCCGAGGGAGCGCAGGGCGTCCTGGTAGGACCGCAGCGGATCGCGGCTGTGCACGTCCGTGCGGAGCGCGGGAACCTGCACCATGCCGACGTTCAGCAGGGCCGACGCGTACCGCTCGCACTCGTCCCGTCCGGTCCGGTGCTCCGTCTCCAGCCAGTCCACCAGGTCCCGGTGGCGCACCACGCCGTCGTGGCCGCCGAGCCATTCCAGGAGCCGGTCCAGGGTGCCGCTGCTGCCCAGGAAGAACAACCGGTCGCGGACCGCGTCGAAGGTGACGGCGGCGCTGTCGTCGCCCGTGGTCGTCACATGGCGTACGTAGCGGATGCGATCTGCGTCCCGTTTCCAGCCCGGGGAGAGGACCACCGGCAGGTCCTGGCGGCGTTCGTGGTCGGCGGCGATCAGCTCGGTCAGCCTGCGCAGCACCACGACGTTGAGCCGTACGTGGCTCACCCAGTCCTCGCCGAGCTCCAGCGCGGCACCGTCGTCCGCCGGGTCACCCGCGAAGCCCGCGAGGCCGATGGCGGTGAAGGTGCTGAAGGGGCTGGTCTTGCAGGCCGTGCGGTACAGATAGGTGAGGGCGGAACGCTCGATCTTGCGCAGGCGGTTGCCCGGCCCCCGGCTCGTGTCGCGCAGGTAGGCGTCCAGCCGGCCGTCCAGGGCGGGCGAGGCGAGCAGAAGGCCTCGTCGCAGCCGATCCTCGGTCAGCGCGCGGCGCAACGCGCCTCGGCTCTCCTGGAGTTCACCGGCGAACAGCTCGGCTCCGGTGGCCATGAGCTCCCCGAGACGCGCACGGTCCCGCAGCCAGCGAGCGGTGCGCTCGCCGGCCTCCCGGTCCAGCTCCGCCACCAGCCGGACGGCGGCATCGGGGTCCGCCGGCAGCCGGTTGTTGAAGACCCGCCGCCGCAGGTCGAGGAGGCGGCGGCGCACCGCGGCGTCGTCCGGGCCCTCGCCGGGACCGGTGGTCGACTTGACCAGGGCGTGCAGCAGATCGCTGAGGGCCGCTCCGGCGGAGGTCAGCCGGTCCTCCTCGGCCAGTACGGCGTCGGCCCAGCCGCGGGTGCCGGGGCAGCGCAGACCGGCAACCGTCTCGATGGGCAGACCTGCCGCGCGGAGCACGAAGCGTCTGCCGGGCTCCCAGTGGGTGCCGGGCTCCGTGCCGGTGCCCGCGACGGCGGTGCCCGCGACGGCTGTGTCCGGGACGCCGGGGTGCGGCACGCCGGTGTCCGGGGCGCCGGACTCTGTGGGTGTCATGGGGGATCCTCCGAGGCCGTCAGGCGATCTCGTGGTGGAAGTCGGCCGGCCCGGGCCGTTCGTGACCGAGGGCCATGATGAGCAGCGGGGCCTCGTCGCCGTCCGCGAGGCCGAGCCGTTCGACGAACGAGACGTTGTCGAAGCCGAGGGCCACACCCGCGCCCAGGCCCAGTGCGGAGGCCGCCAGGTAGAAGCTCTGTGCGACGGCTCCGGCCGTGCCGACGGCGAGCCGGTAGCCACGGTCGCCCACTGCGTCCAGCACGGCGGTGGTCCGCACGGTGGGCACCAGGACCGCGCCGGCCTGCTCCAGGTTGTAGTTGGCCAGGAAATAGTTCGCCTGGAGGAACGAGCCCTGCGGGCCGGCGGCGACCAGGCGCAGGTCGCCGCGGTCGGGGTCGTAGGCGTACGCGCCCTGCTCGACGCCCTCGACGTGGTTGACGAAGGCGTAGAGCTTGGCGAGCCGGAGCTCACCGGACGGATCGGTGTCCCCGGCCAGTCGGGTCCCGGCACAGGCTGCCAGGACCGCCGACAGGTCCCCGGTGGAGACCCGGCGCCGGGCGTCGAACCTGCCGAAGCTGGAACGGCGGTCACGCAGAACCCGTCGTACGCCGGTGCCGGGCAGGGCAGACTCGGTCAGAGCCACGCGTACTCCGTCGCCGTCGTCCGGGAGGGCCGCCGCGGCGGCCAGCGCACCGGGGAGGGGACGGGCGGCGGCGCCGTCCAGGGTCGCCTCGTGCATGTCCCTCAGCGTGGTGAAGTCCAGCAGGGTACGGGAGCGTTCGACATCCCGGTGTCGGACGGCGGGGCGGTGGCAGGGGTAGGTGCGCGGCGCGTCCTGAGATGCTGCGTGCCCGGGGCGCGGCCCGTCCCAGTGCAGCGGAACGACCGCGAAGACCGCCTCCTCCTCGCCCGGTACGCCGAGCAGCTCGTTCAGCGCGGGTTCGTCGAACCACAGCACGGGGGCGAGTCGTAGTCCCCGTGCCGCGGCCCAGATCCGCCAGGTCTGCACCAGGGTGCCGAGGTCGGTGGAGACCACGTGGAACGAGAAGCTGTTGTACTTGAAGGAGTTCTGCCAGTACTTGACGCCGAGGATCAGGTACTGGTCGGTGTCAAGGGCCTCGGCGGGCGCGTCCGCGCCCAGAGCGTCGCGGACGCGGCCCGTGACATCGCCGGCCAACAGCCGCTGCAGGGCGTGCCGGTGGACGTCGTAGTAGTGGAGACCGGGGGTGAGAGGGCCGGAGGGGCCGGACGCCCAGTGGACGCTCACCGGGTAGAGGCCGCCCCCGCCCGCGGTGCCGCGCGACCAGTTCGCATGGGTGTAGAACGGCAGCCCGGCCAGGTCGGTGTTGGCCTGGATCCCGAGGCGGCGCCCGGTCAACCCGTACGAGTCCCTGAGCATGGCCGACAGCAGCGGAAGGCTGAACCCGCGCGGGCCGTCGGCGGCGGTGGCCGGATGCCTGGCGGTGCGGGAATGCCTGGCGGCGCCGGGATCCTTGCCCGCGTCCGGCAGCAGGCCCGGCGCGATCGGTACGTCGGGGAGGTCCTCGGTTCCCGGCAGGGCGAACGCCTCGGCGTTCGGGTAGTACTTTCCCCTGCGCGGGCCGTCGGCCCAGTTCACGACATGGTCGGTGGGTTCCATCGGCACGCGGCCGCGGTGCAGGATGGCGTGCGCGTACTCATGGGCGTACCCCATGGGTTCCCCCTTTCCTCGGTTCGTGGCGCGCTCGCGCCGGTACGGACAGGCGGCCGGTCACGGGAACGGGTGCGGGCCGGGGTTGAGGTCGGCCTCGGTCAGGTCGCCCGGCCGCAGGCCCGCCTCACGCAGGGCGGTGCGCATCCGGGGCATGTGCCGGGCACGCTGTCGCGTCCAGCCGAAGTCGAGCGGGAGCAACCCCGGCACCAGCACCTTCACGGTGTGCAGACCCAGCGCGCGCTGCTCGGGCACGGTCTGGTCGACGACGACCACGTCGAAGCCGGCGGAGGTCACGGCGTCCACCGCGGCGATCAGGTCGTCCCGCACGTCCGTACCGGAGCCGTCGGCGCGGGACCATCGCAGATCGGCCACGCGTCCACGCTGGAGCGGTTCCGGGGGCGAGGACGGGCGGAGCAGGAAGTCGGCGTGCCGGCCCATCTCCGGCACCGCGTAGACCAGCGGATGGTCGTGGAGGCTGGTGATCTTCTCGAAGTCCTCGGCCATGGCGCGGTATCCGGCCTCGTCGCGCCGGAAGCGCTGCAGGAGCTGCACGGAGTCGGTGGCGATCTCGCACAGCGCCGCGGCGAGCGCCGCCTCCGGGTCCAGGGACGCCCCGGCCCCGAAGCACATCCGGGCCGGGCCGCCGTCGAACCGCTCGGCGACCGCGGTGACCACGGGAACCGGGAAGGTGATCCGGGTGTCGAAGAACCTGGCCCGGTACCCGTACATGGCCATCCGGTCCACCATGACCCGGGTGCGCGGGTCGGCGCTGGTCGCCGGGTCGATCTCGGGGAGCGGCTGCATTCCGTGCCAGGCCAGCAGGAAGGCGTCCCGCTCCAGGACCTCCATCAGGCCGCTGAGCACGGCTTCCTCCAGACTGCCCCCGGACGCGCAGCCGTTGGAGCTCTCCTGGACGAACCGGTGCTCGATCCCGGGCTTGTGGTAGAAGGCGAGGACCTCCGGGACGGGGCGGGGCAGCGCGTCCCGCAGCGACCATCCCCACACCCAGGGGACGGCACGGTCCGGGGCGAAGGGCGGCACCCATGGGTTGGCCCGGTGGAAGTCGTCCGTGTACAGACCGGTCTCGCGTGGGTCGACGGCGGTCGGCCCGAGGTCGTCCAAGGAGGCGGTCAGGGCGAGGGACCGGCCCCGGGCTCGCATCCCGGCGAAGCGCTCCAGGCCCTCCAGCACGCCGATCCGGGTGCTGGCGTGGTACGTGTCGGCGTGACCGCCCCAGAACGTCTCCCGCAGATAGTCCCCGGAGCGGCTGGAGAAGCAGCCCACGGTGGCCGAGGTGGTCGGCGAGGTGACGTCGCACACCACCGAGGGCCCGACGGCGCCCCAATGGGGGTTGGCGAAGGCGTCCACCTGGATGCCGTACGCGTCCACCGGCCGGACCCTGCTGGTTCCCGGCCGGTACTTCGGCGCGGGACGCAGGACGAGGGCAGCGGACTCCGCGGTCATCGGCCGCGGTGTGCCGCACCGGGGGCAGTCCGGTTCGGGCACCAGAGGATGGTGACGGACGGTCAGTCTCTCCAGGTCCAGCAGCCACACGTCGGGGAACGGCTGTCGCTCGTCCCGCGGAGCGGCGGCGAGCCGGGCGATCAGGGCGGCGACGGCCTGCGCGGCGAACGGCACGCGGTACGGCCAGGGCCCCGCCTCTCGTGTGTCGCCGCGCAGTTCGATGCCCTCCCGCAGCCCCACCGAGCGCACGCCCTGCCAGCGGCGCCGCAGACACTCGGCGCAGCCGGCCCGTCCCTTCGCCGGCCAGGGGCCGACGATCGCCTGCCGGCCGTACAGGTGCACGGGAAGCGTCGCGCGGTCGGCGCCGTCCGTGCGGATCGGGGTGGCGAAGGCGTCCCGTACCCCGAGGGCGGAGACGGTGATGCCGGGGAGCCGGCGGCCGTGCTCCGACGTCAGCTCCGTCAGGGCGTGACGGAGCTCCTCGGCGAAGAGGCGGCAGGCCTCGCGCCGTGGCTCCTCCGTCTCCTCGACGACGGCCTCGACGAGGTCAACGGTCATCGCCGGCCGCCTTGGTGAGCAGAACCCGTACGGTGTGGATCCCTGCGGCGGGCAGGTCCGCGGCGTGGGTGGGCACCACGAAGGCGTCCCGCCCGGTGGCGGCCAGCCGGTCCAGCACGTCCGTCCACGTCGCCCTGGACGGGGCGGTGGTCGATCCGGTGGCGCCGTCCTGTGCCGTGACCGGAATCAGGAAGGCGTCGAGGTCGGCAAGGAGCGGGTCACCGGTGTCGGGCGCGCCCCACGCCTCCTCCGCGGCGAGTTGGACCGCGCCGAGCAGGTCGCGCAGGGCGTCGGTGGCCGCGTCCGAGCGGTCCAGGGCGGCGCCGGTGGCCCAGCGTCCCGGTTCGCCCGATTCCGCGGTCCGGGTCCTGGCCAGCACGACGGACACCCCGGTGTGATCCTGCTCCCCGAGGTCGAGGAGTTCGACGTCGAGGCCCAGATGCCCGGCGGAACGCAGCAGGAAGGTCGCCTCGGGGACGTCGGCGAACACGGCCGGGGGGATCACCGTCGTACGCCCGGCCCCTCGTACGGATCGCTGCAGCGCGTCGTGGGCGATCGCGGACAGCAGGCCGGCGGCCGCGGCCGCCGGCAGGCCGTCGCCGGCGCCCGCCCCGGCGCGGGACGGCTCGAACCGGCGGTCCTGGTTGTCCGGTCCGAAGGGCCGCACGGCGCCGGCCGGCACCCGTGTCTCCTCCTTGGTCAGCAGCGATGTGGCCAGGACCCAGGAGGCCACCGGATCGCCCCCGGCACCGGTGGCGGTGGTCAGCGCGTCCGGGTTCACCGCTCGCGGGGCGTCCGGCCGTCCCGCGTGGGAGATCGTGTCCGGTGCGAGCACGGCAGGTACGACCCGCTCGGCGTAGACCTCGGCGGCGGCGTTGAGGGCCCGCAGACGGGCACCGGCGGTGTGCTGGACGTCGAAGGCGACCACGGTTCGCCGTCCGGGCGCTCCCAGACCGACCTCCACGGCGCCGACCTTCAGCGGTGTCTGTGTGACCGGATCGTCCGTGTACCGGGTGAAGACGCCGACGGACGGGCGGACCGCGAGCGAGCGACGGTCGAGCTCGGCGAGCGGCCCCTCGGTCGCGCCGTCGTCCGGGGCCGCGGCGACGACCGGCTGGAAGGCGGGCCGCTCGGGGGCATCGGTCAGGTCGACGGGATCGGGAGCCCCGAACCTGGCCGGGCAGAACGGGCAGCGCGGATGGGGCAACAGCCGTTCCGCCAGGACGTCGAAGGAGGCCATGTCCTGAAGCAGCACCTGCCCTCGGGTCTCGGCCGGAAGCGCCTTGGTGACCAGCCGGAACACCTCGTAGCCGAGCAGATTGCCCAGCATCGCCGCGAGCGGGCCGCGCGGCGCGGGTCCGCTCGCACCACCCCCCAGGGCCAGGCCGCTCCAGAGGTCGGCCGCGACGGCCGCGTCCCCTGTCGCGCCGAGCCTCAGCGCCGCGCAGGCCGGACATCCCGCCGAGTCGGGTTCGACGACCGGTCCGACGACCGCGCGTCCGCCGAAGGTCCAGGCCGGGAGCAGGAACCGCCCGTCCGGAACGCCCTGGCCGAGCAGGGCGATCGCGGTCCGGAACGCGTCGCGACCACCGGCGGCCACCACCACGTCGTATCCGTCGTACGCGTTCCAGTCGCCCGCTCCCCCGGATCCGGCGTCGGGCAGTACCGCCACCTCGGCCGGGCTGCCCTGCGCGGTGAGCTCCTCCGCCTCGGCCCGGAGCGCGCCGAACTCCGCAGCGGTGGCGGGACCTTCGGCCAGTGCGGTCTCCACACCGACGGCGGCACAGCCGTTGCGTATCAGGGAGAGCGCGCACCAGCGGGCGACCGGGCCGTCGCCGAGCACGGCGACGCGGGTGCCGCGGAACGCGGCGAACCTGCCCTCGGCATCGTCGGCGTAGTGATCGATGTACGCGATCTGTTGCGCGAAGCGGGCGGCAACCGCCGGTTCCACCGACGCGCCGGCTCCCGGCTGCGCGGGGTCCGGTACGGGCCGGGCGAATCCGCGGGCGTAGAGCGCCTTGACCAGACCTCCCACCATCGCCTTCTGCGAGTCCTTGAAGCCCGCGCAGATCTCGGCCACGGTCCGGCGCCCGTCCATGTGCGGGACGAGGAGGGTGACGTACGCGTAGGCGGACGGGGAGTTGAGCTGGAAGCCACCGTCGGCGTTGTGGAAGATCACGCCCTTGGGCGTCTCGGTGAACAGCACGTCGCGGCGCACCCTGGGCCGGGTGTCGGCGGTCTCCTCGTACGGCGTCGTGAGCATGCGGGGATCGCACCTCCGGGTCGGGGCCTGTCGGCCGCTCGTTCTGAAAAGGCGGGACATGCGGGGTGTACGGGTGCGGCCGGCGAGGCCGCTCCGCGCGGAGCGACGCGGACCGTCAGGTGGCTCCGGACGGAAGCGCGCGCCGGGCCGTGGCGGCGACGGCCTGCGGCATGCCGCCGGGTCGTGCGGCCCTGTGGAGCGCGTGGGCGCGGAACAACTCGTTCATACGGAGGGTCCCGGGCTCGTCCTCCTCGAGGAGCCCGTGGTCGAGGAGCCGCTCGAGCAACTCCTCGGCATCCGTCTCGGGGACGGAGAGGGCCGCGGCCACGGCCGGCGCGGTGATCTGCCCGCCCAGTCGTGCCAGCCGCAGGTGCGCGTCGGCCAGCGGGGCGGGCAGCCGGCGCAGCGCCCCGTCGAGTGCGAGCGGTACGGACATCCGGGGGTCGTCGGGCAACGCCAGCCGGGCGGGCAGGTCCCGGCGCAGCCATACCGCGTAGTCCGCCAGGGGCATCTTGGGCCGGGTCAGCAGCCGGGCCCCGACGATCCGCAGGGCCAGCGGCACATGGCCGCACATGTCCGTGAGGGTTCGCGCGGCCGAGGTCTCGGCCGCCACCCGCTCCTGGCCCAGAACGGTGGTGAGCAGTGCCCAGGACTCCCGCGGCGACAGAGCGCCGAGTTGCAGCACCGCCGGGCCGTGGGTGGCGACCAGGGCGGCAAGTCCCATCCGGCTGGTGACGACGACGGCGCCCGCGCCGGTCACGTCGAGGAGCCCGCGCACCTGGTCCGGGTGCACGACGTCGTCGAGTATCACCAGGCTCGATCCGCGGGACGCACCGGAGGGGAGTACGGAGCGCAGTTCGGCGGCGGCCTCGTC
Source organism: Streptomyces sp. NPDC039609 (assembly GCF_055596705.1). Classification (NCBI taxonomy): domain Bacteria; kingdom Bacillati; phylum Actinomycetota; class Actinomycetes; order Kitasatosporales; family Streptomycetaceae; genus Streptomyces; species Streptomyces sp. NPDC039609. The sequence goes on along the minus strand of NZ_JBVIUJ010000001.1, from coordinate 424,215 downwards.
GGCGGGTCGAGGTGTGCCGTCGGGGCCGCTCAGTGAGACCAGCAGGCCGCCCGCGGGGTACCGGTCGGCCACGAGGTGCGCGGCGTGCAGGGCCAGCGCGGTCTTCCCGATGCCCGGGCCGCCGGAGACGACCGCGAGAACGGGGGCGGCGTCGGTCCGCCCGTCGGGCCGGTGGCCTCCGCTCAGGTGGCTGACCAGGTCGGCGGTCTCGCGGGGGCGTCCGGTGAAGCCGGGGACGTGGGGTAACCGGGGTCCCGGCGCGTGGGCGGACCGGTGCGCGCCGCCGACCGGACGGACCTCGGCCGGGGACAGATGGCCTGGCGCGTAGGGCTCGGCCGGAGCGGTGCGCGTGTGCTGCGCGCCCGGGGTGCCGGACGCGGCGTCGCCCGTGGTCGCGCCGGGCGCCGGGGCGATGTGCGGCGTCGACGCCGGCGCGGCAGTCTCCAGGGCGGGGCCGAGGGGTTCGTCGCCCCGCAGGATGGCCAGTTCGAGTCTCTGCAGATCCGCGCCCGGGTCGACGCCGAGTTCGTCCCGGAGGTGCGCCCGGATCCGCCGGTACTCGGCCAGCGCCTCGTTCTGTCGTCCCACCCGGTAGAGCGCCCGCATCAACTGGGCGGCGAGTCCTTCGTGCTGGGGATGGGCCCTGGTGGCCTCCCAGAGGTCCACCAGGACCTCGCGACATCGTCCCTGGTCCAGTTGGATCTCGCAGACACGTTCCAGGACGCGCAGGCGCTCCTCGACCAGCCGGGGCACCTCGTCGCGGTGCAGGAGCTCGGAGGGGACGTTGGTGAGCAGCGGCCCTCGCCAGAGGCCGAGTGCCGTGCGCAGCAAGGGGAGTTCGGACTCACCGGCCCCGTCCGCCTCGGAGGTCAGTCGGCGGAAGTGCAGGAGGTCCAGGGTGTCGCCGTCGGCCGGAAGAAGGTAGCCCCCGGCGACCGCGACCACCGCCTGCGCCTCGATGTCGTACTTGGCGAAGAGGCGGCGCAGCCGCAGGACGCAGCTCTGCAACGCCGCCTTCGCCGTCGCCGGCTGCTCCTCGCCCCAGACCGCCTGCCGCAGACGGGACGTCGGGACCACCTCGCCGGGGCGGACCAGCAACGCCGCCAGCAGCGACGTCGGCTTGGCCGGCGGAAGCACGACCACGTCACGCCCGTCGGTGATGCTGAGCGGACCGAGCAACTGGAAACGCACGAGTACCCCCGTTGACCGTCGAACACCTGCCGAACCGGCGGTCGACCGGCACTTCAGGGAAGTACGTCCTGGCGCCACGGAGCATGTGTGAAGGCGGCTTCACCAAACAATCGGTCGTGTGGCAGTGGTGAGTTTCTACTGGCGTAGATCGCCGGTCAAGGGGGGCTGCGAAGGAGCTCCGGGCGGGGCCGCCGGAGTCGCTGCAGCAGCGTCACTGGTGACGGGCCTGTCGGCGTCGTGCGACGAACAACCCTCTTCTGAAAGCGAGTTCGCAGTGACGCGGCGTTCCCCGAGCGTTGTCGCGGTTTTCACGCCGGCGGGGCCTGCCCGAGACGGGCGGCATCGCCGCCGAGGCCGGTCCGACGGGCATGCGAAAGGCCCGCTCGGCGCTGGTCTCCCTTGGGGGGAGGGCACCGACCGGGCGCTATCGCACCGGCTCCGAGGTCAGGCGGAGCAGGAGGTGGTGCTGCAGGTGGAGCTGGAGGTCGAGGTGGAGCTGGTGCTCGTGCAGCCGGCCAGCACGACCTCACTGGCGTCCGAGTAGTCGGAGATCTCGAAGGTCTCGGCCTCGAGCTTGAGGATCTCGTCCGCGAGGGTGCTCAGGTCGTTGTTCATGGTGCCTCCCGATGAGTGAGGGCGCGGATCGCCATGACCGGCGACCTCGTGGGTACCGGTACGGGACCATTCCAGCGACCCCCGCTCACCGTTCGGCACGTCTCCCGCTGGCATGCCGCTGGCACGGCGCGCCAGCGGACGGGCCGGGCGCGGTCCGGGGCGCGGTTCGGGGGACCCGGGGTTCTCCGGCGAGCGCCTCCACGCCCGCGCGGGCAGAGTGATGATCACAGAACAGGACACCGACCCCTGGGAGACCGCCATGACGGAATGGACCGATGCCGAACTCGACCGCATCGGGGCTGTCGAGGAGATCAACCTCGAATCGGAGCGCGGCGACGGAACGCTGCGCGCGCCCGTCACCATGTGGATGGTGCGGGACGGCGACCGTGTCTACGTCCGGTCCGTCAAGGGCCGCGAAGGCCCGTGGTTCCGCGGTACCCAGACCCGCCACCAAGGGCGCGTCCGCGCGGGCGGCATCACCAAGGACGTCGCTTTCCAGGACGCCGACCCCGCCGAGTACGATCGCATCGACGCGGCCTACCGGGCGAAGTACGGCCGCTACACCGGCATCGTCGACACGGTCCTGACCCCGCAGTCGCGCGCCTCGACGCTGCGGCTCGTGCCTCGCTGAGCCGGTCGGGCCCAGGGCTGGACGTCGTCGCCGGGCCGAGGATCACACCGGTCGAGGGCGGGTATCCAGGGTCGCTGCCCGTTCAGCCGCAGGCGTGGACCTCCCTCCTTGTCTGACAGCGGAAGAACGGGCCGCTCAAGGTGACTCGTGCCGTCATGGGTTTGCCTGCTCTGCCGTCCGTCACGGTCTGGCAGGTGTACTCCTTCATCTCCCGCTCGATGGGGACGAGAACGGCCTCGGGAATGTTGTTGCAGCGCACGAGATCGGGCGCGTAGTAGCCGTAGACGGCGTTGGCGGCGCCGTCCCGCGTGAGGATCGCCATGCGAGGTTCAGCGCCCCACTTCAGTTCGTACGGAGGGTCCGGCAACGTGTAGACGAGGATGTCCCACTCGATCCTGAGGCCCTCCCACGTGCTCACGCACATGGCCTTGGCGCCCTCCTTCGGCTTGAGGGACGCGGGGCATTGGGCCGTCGTCGTCCCGTCCGTGTTGACCATGTCGAGAAGCCTGTCGCGCAAGTCGACTGCAACGGTCTCGTGGAAGGCGGCCCCGGGCGGTGACGACGGGAGCAGTTCGCCCGTCGGTTGCGGTACCGGCTTCACGATCTTCTGGGGCAGTTCCGGATAGGCGGGCTTCGGCACGGAGTCGTCGTCCGCGCCGGTCCCGCAGCCTGTGAGCAGCAGGCCGAGGAACCCGGCGGCCGCGATCATCTTCATGCGCATGACGGAAACAGTAGTGAGACCGACCGGCCCGCCCTGCGCCAGGTGCAGGGCGCCCTGGGCGCGCAGCACAGTCAGCTGGATCTGGCGCGCCCTCCCTCGTGCTCCCTCTCGCCGACCTCAGTACCGATCAAGGAGACAGGCCCTGGGTGTCGTGGGCGAGGTCACGGCGGAGGGCGGTGTGGACACTCGTGATGACCACGGCGATCAGGCAGAGGGCGATGATGGTCTCGGCCCACAGGAAGGCGAACCAGTCCAGCACGCAGCCGATCGGAGGTGTGCCGGGGGCGGTGTTGCGGAATGCGGAGAGGGCGAACAGGGTGGCGGCCATCCAGGCGAGGGCCGGCCAGACCAGGCCCTCGCTGCGGGTCGTCAGGTACCAGGCCCCGATGAGCACGGACGCCGCCAGCGCCCACATCACGACCATCATGAAGACCGCGAAGACGAGCAGGCTGCCCGATCGGGACAGCACCAGCCCCAGGACCGCCTCTTGCGGGTTGGGCGTGGGCGTCGCGGAGATCGAGAAGAGGGTGTCGTTGTTGGAGAACAGCAACCGCACCGGCACCTCCTCGCCACCCAGCTGTGCCCAGAACTCGATGTCGGTCTCGTAGGTGTCGAACGGGTAGTCGCTGATCGATCCACCTGTCATCGCGACTTGCACGTCCCGAGTCGTGAGGCGCTCGTGCGCCTTGAACGCCAGGTCGCTGAGGGTCGCCGCGGAGGTCTGGAGGCTGAGATCGGCCACCGGGGCGATCCCGTCCTCCTCGCCGAGGGTCCCGCGCGGAGTGACCCGGATTCGCATGACCAACTCTCTGGCCGCGGCGTCGACGTGTTGGACGGTGGCCTCCACATCCACCCGGTCCGCTGCTCCCGATCCGGCCGTGTGGACCGTGTCCATCACCTGCCGCTCGGTGAACTGCAGCCACGACCCCACGGACACCGCCACCACGATCAGGACCGCGATGGGAAGCAGTACCGGCAGGATCGACGCCCTGTAGCGGCGTGAGCGAGGTGAGTCCGAGGGTGGGGTCACGGCGACTCCGACGAGCTTGGGAAAGGGGACGGACTCGTCCGGCCGACGACGGGAGCGGGCCTCGCGTCGGGCGGCGCGCCCGCCGAAGCCTGGCCTGCCGCCGCGGGCAGCCCTCTTGCCCGAGACGCGGGACGGTGGCCGCGGTGCGATCCTCGCCGACCGGGCCGACGATCCGCCGCATTCGAGCAGGCGTGTCGGGGCGTACAGGGCAGCCCGGCGATTCGTTTCCCTACCCACCCCGGCCTGGACGTGCCGGCAGGGGCGTCTCCGGCCCGGCCGGATGTGAGGTGGAACGCGAGCGGCCGGCGGAGCAGGTGAGAGTGGTCAACAGGCCTTGCGTGCGAGGACCTCGAATGACTCTCTCGTCATGGTGCCTCGAAGGGTCAGAACCTCTCCGTCCGGCACCCCCGCGAGTTGCTTGGCGTCGAACGTCACTGAGCCGCTGTAGGCATAGGAGTCGTCGGGATCGGCGAACGCGAGCTCATACGAGTAGCCCGGTTGCAGGGTCTGCGGACCACGGGTCTCGGCTGCCCACGGTGAGGGCGGGGCGAACAGCGGAAAGTCCGCAGCCTTGTGCAGCCCGGGGGTGTCCCAGCCGATCCAGTGCTCCTCCGTCCGGGACGCTTCCGGCGCGGTGCCCTGCACCTCGTCCGACGTGGCCTCCTTCGTCACGCGGACAACGGTGCCACGCAGCCAGGGACCGCGGACCCGACCGTCGTCGTCGCACGATCTCAGCAGCGCGTGTGCGGTGCCCTGCTGGTCCACGTACACCGCCGCCAGTGGGCGTTGCTCCGGTGAGCACCCCGCAACGGACAGCATCATCGCGCCGCTCAGCACCGGAGCAAGGCACGCTCGCGCTGCCGTGCTCGTCCAGACCCTCACCACTCTGTCCCCCCATGAGCATCAGCCCGGCGCGCAGTCTCGCACGCAACGATCCACATGGACAGAGATCATCTACTGATCCGGCTTCTGGCCATGGGTGCCGCCAGGATCCGGAAGACAGGCCCTGGCCGCTTGAACTCCCACCCTGCTGACCGCCCGGCGAGCCGGGCACCGCCCCAGGCACTGTCTCTTGTCTCCCATGCCGCGCCGACACCCAGCCCGCTGCTGGGGTGATCTGGAGGAAGGGGCCCGAAGGGCCTGCTCTTTCGCATCTGGCCGCGGGCCCCGTCATGGGCCTCTCGGCCTCCTGAGGGAGCCGGCAGGGCTGACGGCGTACCGCAGGCGTGCGGGCGGGCCGCGCGGCTGCCGGGGTTAGCCGCGCGGGTGTCGGGCAGGCGCACATCGCCACGAAAGGAATCGTCATGCTTCTGATCGGACTTCTTCTGCTCGCCGCCGCCGGAGCCTTCACCGGCCTCGTCGTCGCCGAGAACAGCTCCGGTGGCCCCGACTACACCGTGACGATGCTCGGCTACACGCCGGCCACCGTGAACACCCTCGGCGCCTTCCTCGCCGGCATCGGCATGGCCCTGGTCTTCTTCATCGCCCTCGCCTTGATCTTCGGTGGCCTGGCCCGACGCCGGCGGAGCGCGGCAACTCCGCGCCACGCGGCTTCCCACGGACCGGCGGAGCCACCGCACGAAACCCGCGCCGAGCCCGAGGCCGGTGACGCTCGACCCGGGATGTGGGAGCGGGCGACCGGCCCCAAGGGCGACGAATCGGGGCCGACCGGTACGGATACGCGACACGGCCGGCTACGGCACGGCTCGCAGCCGTGAGCGCGGCCGAGTGCGCGTGAGGAGCCTTTCGACGCCGGCCGGAGCCCAGGACGCCCTGGCGCTGCACCGGCGCCGACGACCCGCCGGGAGGACGCGATGACGACCACGAAGTCCGTCAGGGCGAGCGGCCGAACGATCGAGATCAAGCGGGCCGAGAAGGAGCTGTTCCCCGCCGACGGCATCACCAAGACAGACCTCGCGGAGTACTACCGCACCGTCGCACGGCGCATGCTGCCGCAGTTGCGGGGCCGTCCGCTGATGCTCGAACGGCACCCGAACGGCATCGACGAAGGCCGCTTCATGCAGAAGGACACTCCCGACCACTTCCCGGACTGGATCCACCGCGCCGAGCTGCCCAAAGAGGGCGGCACCGTCGCCTACGCGGTCTGCGACGACCTGGCCACGCTGCTCTACCTCGTCGACCAGGCGTGCGTCACACCGCACCGGTGGCTGTCCAGGGCGGACCGGCCGGACCACCCCGACCGGCTGGTCTTCGACCTCGACCCGTCGGGCGACGACTTCCAGCAGGTCAGGGAGGCGGCCGTGGTCACGCACGAGCTCCTGGACGAACTCGAGCTGCCGTCGGCACTGATGACCACCGGCTCCCGCGGCCTGCACGTGGTCGTCGCCCTCGACCGCGGCGCCGACTTCGACGACGTCCACGCGTTCGCCCGGGACGCGGCCGAGATCCTGGCCGCCCGGCATCCCGACCGGCTCACCACGGCGGCCCGCAAGCAGGCCCGCGAGGGCCGTCTCTACCTCGACGTCCAGCGCAACGCCTACGGCCAGACCACCGTCGCCCCCTACGCGGTCCGAGCCCTGCCCGGCGCTCCGGTGGCCACCCCCATGAGCTGGGAGGAGCTGGACGATCCGCGGCTCACCTCCCGGCGGTGGACGCTGTCCACCGTCGCGGAGCGGCTCGACGGGGACGATCCCTGGCAGGAGCCTCTGCGTCGCGGCCGCTCCCTGGCCGCGGCGCGCCGAAGGCTCGCGAAGCTCTGACGGCGCCCGAAGTCGGGGCAGGTCGGGGCCGTTGAGGGGGCAGGAGTCCATCGCCCGTCGTTCACCGGCCGTCTCGTACAACACGTCGCGGAGGGCAGGCAGGGTCTCCGCCCAGCGGAGGGACGGCAGTTGAAGCGCCCCCCGATCCGGACGAGGGCGCGCCGCCGATCCGGACAAGGCCGCGCCGGCGGATGCGGGCGAGGCCGGTGCAACCCGCCTCGGCGCAGGCGCAGGCGGAGTCCACGACCGTGTCGGGGGTCGTCACCGCGCGGCACGGCGCGTGCCACGTCCTCGCCACGGCCGTCCGGAGGACCTCCTCGGAGGCGCCGGGAGCGGTCGAGCGGCGCGGTGCGGTGGCCCGTGCCAGGCTGAGGACACCTGGGCTACGAAAGGACATTTCCGTGATCACCACCGACTTCGTCCCCGGCTCCCCCTGCTGGATCGACCTCGGCGCCCCCGACGTCCCGGCCGCCGCGGCCTTCTACGGGGCCGTACTGGGATGGGACTACGAGTCCATGGAGGGAGGGGAGGACATGGAGGGTGGGATGTTCCGGAAGGACGGCAAGATCGTCGCCGGGCTCGGCAAGCTCACCGAGAAGGGCGCCCGCTCGGCCTGGATGATCTACTACGACGTCGCCGACGCGGATGCCACGACCCAGGCCGTCGAGCGTGCCGGCGGCACGGTGCGGGTCGCGCCGAGGGACCTCGACGAGTGGGGCCGGATGGCGCAGTACAGCGACCCGCTGGGAGGCCAGTTCGCCGTCTGGCAGCCCGGAGAGAACACGGGAGCCGAGCTCATGGACGAGCCGGGCTCACTGTCCTGGACCGAGCTGTACACGAGCGACGCCGCGGCCGCCAAGGAGTTCTACGGAGGTGTCTTCGGCTGGCAGTTCGGCGACATGGAACTGCCGGGCGGCGGAGGGACGTACAGCCTCATCACCCCCGCCGGACTGCCCGAGGAGCGCATGCACGGCGGCCTCATGGAGATGCCCGAGGAGAATCTCGCTCTGACGAACGGGCGGCCGTACTGGCACCCGGTCTTCAACGTCACGGACTGCGACGCCGCTGTCGCCAAGGTCACCGAGAACGGCGGCACCATCCAGATGGGACCGGATGACGCGGAGGGCGTCGGCCGGCTGGCCGTCTGCGTCGACCCGGCGGGCGCCGACTTCGTCGTGCTGACGCCTTCACCGAGCGAGTCCTAGGAACGGACGCCTCGCCAGGCCGGTTCACTCGGAACCTCATGGGCGCACCGGGGCTTCGTGCGGTTGACGCGTGCCGACCGTGGGGAACACCGGGCCCGTTCCACAGCCCCGCGTCAACCGGCGCCCTCGGCTTCCCTCGGGAGAGTGTGCCCTGTTGCCGTCAAGGTCCGCCGCGCCCTAGGCTTCTGACCTGCTGTGACACCCTGTGCCCCTCCTGCGGGGCCGGTCGACCGCATCATCATGTGCGGCCCGGAACAGAAGGACGCCACTGTGGCTGCCGACCGGCCTGACGACGAGGATCCCGCCCGCGCGTTGGGGCGGGCGCTGCGCGCGCTGCAGCGACGCTCCGGATGCACGCTGCGTTCCCTCGAGACGAGTGTCCCCATCACTGGAGCGGCTCGTGGGTCTGCCTCCACCAGGGCCACTCCCTTCCCGGCCTCGGCCTCTCCGGCCTGAGGTTCTTCAGCCCGGGTGCGGGCAAGGGCCAGCTCGTCAATGACAACGTCTCGTCGTACGACTGGGTCGACGCCTGCTGAAGTCACCCTCCCTCGGAGCCGGACCGGCGGGCCACCCCCGCCGGTCCGGCTCCTCCTGTGCCCCGATCCGAGAGAGGGGAACGGGCCGCCGCTGAAGGGTGACGCCGCTCAGCAGGGCCCTTCCTCCGGCATCTCTTCGGGCGGGCGTCAGGAGGTGTGGTCGGGCCACGGGACATCGGTGGCGACGGGGGCGGCATAGTCGATGCCGGGTACGGAGAATCCGTAGAGGCGTCGGACCTCGGCCCGGAACCAGTCCAGGTCGGCCAGGTCCGAGATGGTCGCCGTGGTTGCCGTATCCCAGCGTTCGGCAACGGCCGCCTGGACATCAGCGGTCAGTTCGAAGGCATCCAGACGGATACGACCCTCGTCGTCCAGAGCGAGCGGGGCGGCGCCGGTGAGCTGGTCCCACAGGGTGGCGAGCTGACGGATCGGCGGAACGAGGTCGTCTCCGAGGACGCCGCGCAGCAGGCCTGTGTAAAGGGCGATGCCGGGGATCGCGGTGGAGGACTGGGTGACGGCGGCGCCGTTCACGGAGGTCACGGCCCGCCCGCCCACCATCTTCTCGAGCCGCTCGTTCAACGTACGAGCGGTGGCCTCCAGATGGGCCTTGGCCGCGCCGATGGTGCCCTGCCGGTAGATCGCAGCCGTCAGCGACGAGCCGATGTACGACAGCGCGGCGGTGGCGAACCCGTCGGCGAGCAGTCCCCGCCCGGCGAGGTGGTCGATCCAGCGTTCCCAGTCCGCGCCGCCCATCACGGCCACGGTCTGCTCCACGTCGTCGCCCTCGGCCGGCCCGGTCTCGACCTCGCGGACCTCGGGAACACCCTCGTCGTCGAAGACAAGGGTCTTGGTGCGGTTCGCCCGGCCGATCGGCTTGAGGACCGAGGCGTAGGTCGTACCGGTGTCGGGGTCGGTTCGCCGGGGCGCGGCGACCGAGTAGATCAGATAGTCCAGCCGGCCGCCGAAGCGGCGCTCGATGAGGTCGGAGACCTGCTCCTTCATCGGGTCGGAGAACGCGTCGCCGTTGAGGAAGACCAGGTCCCGCCCGGCAGTGCGGGCGATGTCGGCGGTGGCGGCGGTGCGGTACCAGCCGGCCGTCGCGGTCCGCCGCGCTGTGGGGGCCTTCTCGAAGGACACACCGATGCCGCGGATACCGGCGCGCTTGAGTCCGGCGAGCGTGGCCGCGAGACCGTATCCGGCGGAGGAACCGATGACCAGCGCCACCGGTCCATCGCCCTCCGGCGCGGCGACGGGGGCGGGGCACGCCTCCCACATGTCGGCCACCAGCTGCCCACACCCCGCCGGGTGGGAGTCTAGAAAGAGAAAACCCCGGTTGCGGGGGGTGAGAACGCGCTCGTTCACGATGGCAGTCCTTGGTAGGCCGGGACGGGAACGCGGCGGCCGGCCGGGCCACCGTGCCCTGAAAGTCTGGCCCAGCAGGCCGGCGACCAGCTGCCCCTCCAGGAACAACGATCACGAGTCGATCTTGGAGAGTTTCACCACTTCCCGGTCGAGCCAGGAGCAGCCACGACCGTGCAGGCGACCTTTCTCCGGCTTTCGCGTGTCTCGACTGCGACATCAGCATCCCTGTCAGGGGCATACGGATGCCCCTGACTCGTCGGGAAAGTAAGCCGCGCGTTCCTCCGGAGTGAGGTCGCGACCGAAGATGCGGCAGATGTGCTCGATGGCCCGGGTGGGTTCGGAGGAGGTGGCCACGTCCCACATGCGGACGGTTCCGTCTTGGCTGGTGGTGCCGATCTTGCGGCCGTCCGGGCTGAAGGCCAAGGACGCCAAGGCCACGTCGTCGGTGAGTGCGGTACGAGCCTTGCCGCTGACCGTGTCCCAGAGCCGGACGGCGCCGTCATCGCCGGCGGTGGCGAGCATTTTGCCATCGGGGCTGAAGGCCACACCGTTCACCCATGCGGCATGCTCGGTCAGGGTGATGCGCGTTCCACCCGTGGCCGGATCCATCAAGCGAGCCGTTCCGTCAGCACTGCCCGTGGCGAGTGTGCGGCCGTCCGGGCTGAAGGCCACCGCCCACACCTCGGCGTTGTGCCCCGTGAGTTCCTTGAGGGGCTTTCCCGTGGCCGTGTCCCACAGCCGTGCCGTGGAGTCGTCGCCGGCGGTGGCGAGCGTCCGGTCGTCGGGGCTGAAGGCCACCGCGTTCACCTCGTCACGATGTCCCTCGCATGTGATGAGGAGCTTTCCCGTGTCCGTGTCCCACAGCCGTGCGGTGGAGTCGGCACCGGCGGAGGCGAGCGTCCGGCCGTCGGTGCTGAAGGCCACACCCCACACCGTGCCACCGTGGCCTTTGAGTGTGGCGCGGGTCTTGCCCGTGTCCGTGTTCCAGAGGCGGATGGTCTTGTCGGCGCCGGCGGTGGCGAGCGTGTCGCCATCGGGGCTGTAGGCCACCGCATGCACCTCGTCGCCGTGGCCTTTGAGAGTGGTATGGGTCTTGCCCGTGTCCGTGTTCCAGAGGCGGACGGTCTTGTCGGCTCCGGCGGTGGCGAGCGTGTCGCCATCGGGGCTGAAGGCCACCGCCCACACCGCGCCGTCATGCCCCGTGAGTGTGGTGCGGTCGTCCGGAGGTCTCGTCTCCCACAGACGTACCGTCTTGTCGCGACTGGCGGTGGCGATCGTGCGGCCGTCAGGGCTGAACGCCAGCCCAAGAATACTGTTCGAGTGCCCCGTGAGCGTGGCTCCGACTCTGCCCGTGGTCGAGTTCCAGAGCCCTACGAAGCGGTCGTTCGCGGCGGCCAGCGTCCTGCTGTCCGGGCTGAAGGCCAGCAGGGACGCCGCCCCTTCGTGCGTGATGCGAATCTTGCCGGTGTCCCCGTCCCTCAGTTGGACGTCGTAACCATCCGCGGTGGCGAGCGTCCGGCCGTCCGGGCTGTACACCAACGACGTCAGCGCCTGGCTGTGTTCCGTGAGCCTGGTGCGGGTCTTGCGAGTCTCCACGTCCCAGAGACGGACCGTAGTGTCGGCGCCACCTGTGGCGAGTGTGCGGCCGTCAGGGCTGAAGGCCACCGACGTCAGCGCCTGTGTGTGTCCTTCGAGCGTGGCGAGGGCTTTGCCACCGGACGCCTCCCAGAGTCGTGCGGTGGAGTCGTCGCCGGCGGTGGCGAGTGTGCGACCGTCGGGGCTGAAGGCCACCGACGTCACTCCCTGTGTGTGTCCTTGGATTGTGGCGCGTGGCGTGCCGGTGTCCGTGTCCCAGAGCCGGATCGTCCTGTCGGCACCGGCGGTGGCCAGAGTGCTGCCGTCGGGACTGAAGGCCACGGCATTCACTCCGTCGCTGTGTCCCTTCAGCGTGGTGCGGGTCTCGCCCGTGGCCGTGTTCCACAGGCGGATCGTCTTGTCGGCGCCCGCGGTGGCGAGCGTGCGGCGGTCGGGGCTGTACGCCACGGCACGCACCTCGCCGGTGTGCTCGGACAGACGGCGGTGGGCCGGCAGGGCACCGGCGTCGCGCAGGCTCTCGGTCGCCTCGGACGTGCGACTGGTGCGGTACGCCTTCACCGCCAGCAACGCGGCCAACTCCGGGTTGGTGTAGAACAGTTCGTCGGACCGTGCGGCGAGCTGCCGCGACAGCGCCGCCTCCTTCTCGCTGCCCACCCTCTTCCACTGCCACACCGCACCGCCCGCCGCCAGAAGCGCCAGCACCAGCAGCCCCCCGAGGACGCCGTTGAGCACCCGGCTGCGCCGGATCGCGGCCCGCTGGCGCTCACTGCTCGCCGTCAGGAACTCCGTGATCTCCGCCGGCAGCCGCCGCTGCTGAGACCACTCGACGCCTTCCGCCAGCGCCGTCCCGCCGAGCAGGTCCCCCGGGTGCTTCTGGGCGGCCCAGCGGGTTTGGCGATCGCGGGTGCGGTCGAGCCACTCCTGGAAACGGTGGTCCTGGTCGACCCACTCCCGCAGTGCGCCCCAGTCGCGGATGAGCGCCTCGTGGATCAGCTCGGCCACCGGCTCCCCGGGCGGGCCACCGGGACGCAGCGGGGCCCGGAGCGTCTGGGTGGTGATGATGCGGCGTCGGGTGAGCGCGGCGATGACCGAATCGACAGCCGCCTGCTCGCCGCTGTCGCCCGGGGCGGCCGCCAGGTCCCGCAGCTCGTGGAGGGGGACCTGGGTGCGTACGGCGGTGATGTGGTGGCTGGGGTCGGCGGGGTGCACAAGGGAGGTGAGCGCGCGCCGCGCGATGTCGCGTTGGGCGGGAGACAACTCGTCGAGCGCGCTGTCGCACCACGTGGTCACGCTTCCGCTGACCTCTCCGATGCGCCGGTACGCGTCGTGGGTGAGGTAGCCGTCCTGCCGCCGGTTCCACAGCTGCTGAAGTGTCATCTCCAGCAGCGGCAGCACGGTGACGGGTGCCTGGCGGGTGACGGCCGACTCGGTGGTGATGTCCAGGACGTCACCGATGATCCGTTCGGCCAGCCCGGGCTGGAAGTGCAGCCCCACATCCTCGGCCGGCAGGACGATGATGTCGTGCAGATCCTGCTGGCTGAGGGTGCCCGGCACATTGAGCAGTCCCGGCATCGCCGCGTCCAGCAGCCGGGGGGCGAGAGCAGCCAGTTGCGGATAGAAATCGTCCCGCATGATCAGGATCATGGTGATCTTGGTGTACTCGTCGGCGGCCGAGGTGACCTCGTCGACGACATTCAGCATGTCCCGCAGCCGACCGTTTTTCGTCTGCACGAGAAGCTCTTCGAACTGGTCGATGATCAGCAGGACGCGCTGGCAGGAAGGCTCGGCCGCCAGCCTGCGGTTGACCGCCGCCGTGATGCCGTCGCTGCTCGCCCCGGGCAAACCTGCCCGCTCGATCTCGGCGAGCATGTCCTGCCTGGGCCGCGTCAGCACCGGGAGCCACCGGTCGCTGCGCGGCAGTTCCCCCGCCGCCAGTGCGCGCAACACACCGGCCTGGATCAGCGACGACTTGCCCGACCCGGACGGTCCGAGCAGCAGCGTCAGCCGCCGTTGCCGCCCCAGATTCGCCAGGACCTGCCGTACCGCCTCCGACCGGCCGTGGAACCACCGGGCGTGCTCGGCGGTGAACGGCTCCAGACCTCGGTACGGGCACACCTCGCGCTCGGCCAGCTCCGGCAGGACCTCGCGCAGGACCTGGGTGGGAGTGGCGTACGCGATGCTCAGTCCCCGTTCGTACGCGTCGGGGGCGGTGATCTCGGTGAGCATGCCGATGACCAGGCCGGTCACCTCGTCGAGGACGGGCCCGCCGCTGAAGCCGGTGGTGAGGTCGTTGGCATCGGTCAGCTGAAGGTGTGCGCCCCGCCCGTCCGTGGCGGGCAGCAGATCGCCGGTCTCGCCGAAGCCGAGGTGTCCTTCCGGCGGGGCCTGTGCGGGGAAGCCGAACGAGCGCACCGTGTGGCCCCGGCAGCCCTCCGAGGAGCCGAGCGACAGGATGCTCGCCCCGGCCGGCGTACCGCTCAGCCGGACGAAGGCCACGTCCTCGTACTCGGCGGAACGCCACAGCTCCTCCGGTACGGTGCCCGCCAGCTGGTCGGCGCCCACCACGTGCGGGAAGGTCAGCAGGACCACTGTGCCGGGCCCGCCTCCGGCCGCTTCGACGACGTGCGCGCAGGTGACCACGACGCCGTCAGCCACCAGGAATCCGGTACCGGCCACTCTGCCGTCCGGCGTGAGGATCTGGGCCACGGCCGTCGGCAGATCGGAAGCGATGCCGTCGCCGGACGTACTGTTCGCGCTGGTCACGGCTGTCGGCCCTCACTCGAGGTGGTGTGCGGATGGTCGGAGCCGCCGTCCCTCCAGGACACGGTCACCTTCAGATGACAGCTGGCCTGGCTCTTGGTGATCACGGCTCCGGCCTCGAAGGCCAGGTCGACACCGAACTCGATGGTGATCTCGTCCGGGCGGGCCTTGCGCAGCTGCGTGAGAGCCGCTCGGGCGGCCTCCGTGACCGGCTCGAGCGCTCCTTCCAGTGTGGCCGGAAGCTCGCGCACGGTGTCGCCGAAGCGACCGGCCTTCACCGGCCCCCCGTCCGGCAGACCAGGTTGCTCCACCAGTACACAGCCGCCGCCGTCCAGCGGAATCCGAATCAGAGGTGTCACCACGCCTCCTCTCCAGCTCGGGCCGTCGCGTGGGCATCCACGGACTCCACCACCGTCCACGAACGCGGCATATGCCGCACGCCGGGCTGGGCCGTTCGCCTACGGCCTCGAATGCCACAACGGCCGGGCGCAGCCCACCGGGTGGACCGGCCGGATGGAGGTCCGCCGGCGCCCGGGGCGCTGGGGAACGGGCGATCGCGGCGGCTCCCCCGGCTCCCCATGGTGGTGACGCGCACCCCGACGCCCTGAACTATGGTGTCCCACCACATACGCCAGTGACCTGCGTGTTTCTACGGTGTGGCAACACCAAAACGTCCCCGCACATCCCCTGGAAGTGGTGCACATGGCCTCCCCCGCGTCGGCTCCACCCGCCGAGTCGAATCTCAAGCGCATCGTCGCCGCGAGTCTCATCGGCACCACCATCGAGTGGTACGACTTCTTCCTCTACGGTTCGGCCGCCGCGCTGGTCTTCAACAAGCTCTTCTTCCCCGAGTCCGACCCGCTCGTCGGAACGCTGCTCTCCTTCCTGACCTACGCGGTCGGGTTCGCCGCCCGGCCGCTGGGCGCGCTCGTCTTCGGGCACTACGGTGACCGGCTCGGGCGCAAGAAGCTGTTGGTCCTGAGCCTGCTGTTGATGGGTGGCGCGACCTTCGCGATCGGTCTGCTGCCGACCCACGCCGCCGTCGGGTCCATCGCTCCCGTGCTGTTGACCGTGCTGCGGCTGGTGCAGGGCTTCGCGCTCGGCGGGGAGTGGGGCGGGGCCGTGCTGCTCGTCTCCGAGCACGGTGACGCCAAGCGGCGCGGGTTCTGGGCCTCCTGGCCGCAGACCGGGGCGCCGGCCGGGCAGCTGCTCGCGACCGCTGTGCTGTCCGCGCTCACGGCGCTCCTCTCGGACTCGGCGTTCCTCTCATGGGGCTGGCGCATACCGTTCCTGCTCTCCGGTGTGCTGGTGATCGTGGGTCTGTGGATCCGGCTCTCGGTCGACGAGTCGCCCGTGTTCAAGGCCGCGCTGGCCGCCGCCGAGGAGCGCAAGGCGGCTGCCGCCGGGCAGGTCGAGAAGATGCCGCTGGTCGCGGTGCTCAAGCACCACTGGCGCGATGTGCTGATCGCGATGGGCGCCCGCATGGCGGAGAACATCTCCTACTACGTGATCACCGCGTTCATCCTCGTCTACGCGACGACCCAGGTGGGCCTCTCCAAGCAGACCGCGCTGAACGCCGTCCTCATCGCCTCCGCCGTCCACTTCGCCGTCATCCCGGCCTGGGGCGCGCTGTCGGACCGGATCGGCCGCCGGCCGGTCTATCTGATCGGCGCGGTCGGCGTCGGTGCCTGGATGTTCCCGTTCTTCATGCTGATCGACTCGGGCACCTTCGGCGCCCTGCTGCTCGCCGTGACCGTGGGCCTGGTCCTGCACGGGGCGATGTACGCGCCGCAGGCCGCGTTCTTCTCGGAGATGTTCGCGACCCGGATGCGCTACTCGGGCGCCTCCATCGGCGCGCAGTTCTCCTCGGTGGCCGCGGGTGCCCCCGCCCCGCTCATCGCGACCGCGCTGCTCGCCGACTACGGCTCCTCGACGCCGATCGCCCTGTACGTGATCGCCGCCGCGCTCCTGACCGTCGTCGCCATCGCATGTGCCCGGGAGACCCGTAACCGCGACCTGTCCGAGGTGGCCGAGGACGCCCCGCGGGCCGCGGCCGCCCAGGTCCGCGCCGACGCCTGACCGCACTGTTCGACGGGGAGCGAGCGGCCCCCTCGGCCGAGAAGGCTGAGGGGGCCGCTTCGTGCCGTCGGCACCCGACTGTTCGACATGCGGTGCGGGAGGACGCTCGTCCGTCGCTCCGTTCAGCGGGTGACGGCCGACGACATCGCGTGGAGGCGGAGAGCCAGTTGGATCTCCAGGGCTCTCGACGGGGACTGCCAGTCGGGGCCCAGGAGGCGGCCGATGCGCTCGACGCGTTGGGCGACCGTGTTCACGTGGACGTGCAGATCGTCCTTCGTGCGCGCGGGGCTCATACCGCTCGCGAAGTACGCGTCCATCGTGCGGACCAGGTCCGTGCCGCGCCGCTCGTCGTACGCGACGACCTGGCCGATCGTGCGGTCGACGAATCCGTCGATGTCCCGGGTGTCGGCGAGCAGCAGGCCCAGGAAGCCGAGGTCCTCTGCCGCGGCGCCCTCGCCCGAACGGTGCAGCAGGCGCAGCGCGTCCATACAGCGCCGGGCCTCCTCGTAGGCGGTCGCGACCCGGTCGGGTGTGGCGAGTGGCGAGGCGACGGGGGCCGAGGCGCCCACCGTGACGCTCTCGCGCAGCGCGCCACCGAGGTGCTTGGCGGTCTGCCTGGCCAGCTCGGCCGCGGACTCCCCCGGGCCGAGCGGGAGCAGGAGCACCGTCCCGCCGTCGCGTGCGGAGGCCAGCCCTCGCCGGGTGGCGGCGAGATGCGAGGCGGCCGACCAGAGTCGCTGGCGGTCCGCGCTCTCCCGTACCCCGGCGTCGCCCTCGCCGCCGGACCCGGTCCGGTCCATGCGGGCGGCGAGTACGACATGGGGCGCGTCGACATCCGTACGGAGACGGGCGGCGCGCTCGCGCAGCAGCCGGCGGTCGCGATCGGGGGCGTCGAGGAGGTCGTCGAGCAGCTCCCCCCGTACCCGCTGTTCGGCCTCGCCGGCCGAGCGGCGGGCGAGCAGCAGCAGGGAGGTCACCAGGGCGGCGCGCTCCAGCGTGCGCTGGTCCACGGGGTCGAGGTCGGGCTGGTCGTGGAGGACAAGGGCGCCGAAGGTCTCGCCGCCGGCCGAGACGGCCGCCACCCAGCGGTCGCCTTCGCGCAGGGCGTGGCCGTCGGCGAGCCGGGCGGAGTCGAGACCGGCGTCGATGAACTCGACCCTTCCGCCGAGGACTTCCGAGACGGCCGCCGCCACGTCATGGACGCCGCCGCCGTGCAGCACGAGTTCGGTGAGCCGGTCGTGGACCTCCGAGGCCCGTTCGATGACTCCGCTGTGCTCACGGATGATGTCGTTGGCCCGCTCCAGCTCGGCCAGCGCCGACCGCGTCTCGGCGAGCAGGTTGGCCGTGTCGATGGCGACGGCGGCGTGCGCGGCGAAGGAGCCGAGGAGTGCGACCTGCTCCCGTTCGAAGACACGGGCACGCCGGTCCGCGGCGAACAGCACGCCGATCACCTGGCTGCCCAGGGTCAGCGGCACGCCGAGGATGGCGACGAGGCCCTCGTCGCGCACGGCGGAGTCGATGGTGGCGGTGTGCTGGAAGCGGGGGTCGTCGAAGTAGTTCTCGGTGACGTACGGCCGGGCGGTCTGGGCGACGAGGCCGCCGAGCCCCTCGCCCATGCCGAGCCGGACCTGCTGGAAGCGCGCCGAGACCGAGCCCTCGGTGACGCGCATGTACGTGTCCCCCGCGACCGTGTCGTTCAGGCTGAGGTAGGCGACCTCGGTGCCGAGCAGGGATCGGGCGCGCTGGACGATGGCGCGGAGCACGGCGTCGAGGTCGCGCAGTCCCGCGAGGTCGTGGGCGGTCTCGAAGAGGGCGGACAGTTCGGCCTCGCGGCGGCGCCTGCCCTCCAGCTCGGCCCGCACGCGCAGGGCGAGCTGCTTGGCCTGTTCGAGCTCGGCCAGCTCCTCGGGGCCCGCGCCGCTCGCACGGGCGAGCAGCACGGGCCGGTCGAAGCCTTCCGTGGCGGCTCCTCGCGCGAGGAGCTCCAGGTAGGAGACCTGTTCATGGGACATGGACACAGGGATACCTGTCGTAGGGGTGATCGCACCAGCCCTGTGGAAAACCTGTCGTCAGTGCGCGGTCCAGCCGCCGTCGAGGGCCAGGGAGGTTCCGGTGATGAACGACGCCTGGGGTGTGCAGAGGTAGAGCACCGCCTCGGCGACCTCCGCGGGCTCGATGAGCCGCTTGAGCGCCGAGTCCTTCAGGAGGACGTCGGTCAGGACCCGCTCGGCGGGGATGGAGTGGGCCGCGGCCTGGTCGGCGATCTGGCGCTCGACCAGGGGCGTGCGGACGTAGCCGGGGTTGACGCAGTTGGAGGTGACGCCGTGCGGGGCACCTTCGAGCGCGGCGGTCTTGGAGAGTCCCTCCAGACCGTGCTTGGCGGCCACATAGGCGGACTTGAAGGCGGACGCGCGCAGACCGTGCACGGAGGAGAGGTTCACGATCCGGCCCCAGCCCTGCGCGTACATATGCGGCAGGGCGCCCCTGATCAGCCGGAACGGGGCCTCCAGCATCACGGTGAGGACGGTGTGGAAGACGTCCGGCGGGAACTCCTCGATGGGGCGGACGAGCTGGAGCCCTGCGTTGTTCACGAGGATGTCGGTGCCGGCTGCCGCGGCCTCCGCTGCGTCGAGGTCGGTGAGGTCCAGGAGCTGCGGCTCGACGACGCCGGCGAGACCGTCTGCGTCCTCGACCAGTGCGTCCAGTCCGTCACCGGCCCGGTCGACAGCTCTGACACGGGCCCCCGCGGCGGCGAGCCGGAGCGCGCAGGCCCGGCCGATGCCGCCGGCCGCGCCGGTGACGAGCGCCGTGCGGCCGGTGAGGTCGAGCATGACGGAGCCGGGCGTGGCGGCGGGTGCGGGGCCCTGCGCGAGTGGTGCCGATACCTGTGCCGGTGCGGGACCTGATGTGGTGGGGGCGCTCATGCTCCGCACCTTATGAAGCGCTCCATCGCCAACCGATGTGTTCCGAGCCCATACTTCAGCTTGAGGGCATGGGGTCGAACCATGTGGGTTCGCTGGTGAGCGCCTGCTGGATCCGGAAGAGCGAGAACCGCTTCATCTCGGGCAGGTCGTCCACCTCGAACCAGCCGACCTCCGTCGACTCCTCGTCGTTCACGCGCGCCTCGCCGCCGACGGCGCGGCAGCGGAAGGTGATGTCCATGAACTGGCACTGGTCGCCGTTGGGGTAGACGACGGGCTTGCGCAGGGTCTGGACGATCACGACCCGCTCGGCCTCGCAGTGCACGGCGGTCTCCTCGTACACCTCGCGCACGGCACACGCGGCGGGCTGCTCGCCCGGCTCGACGATGCCGCCGACGATCGCCCACATCCCGGTGTCGGTCCGGCGACCGAGCAGCACACGGCCCCGGTCGTCGAAGACGACGGCGCTCACACCGGGCAGGAAGAGCAGCTGGTGGCCGGCGCTGGCCCGGAGTTCGCGGATGAAGTCAGGGGTACCCATGTCCCGACCCTAAGCCCTTCTGGATCAAGAACACTCACGTCCGATCAGGAACCCTCGGGAACGGGATCCGAGGCCGGGCGACCTCAGGGACGGGGAGCCCAGGGCCGGACGACCACGGACACAGCGAACCGAGGGCCGGGGTTCCTCAGGCTTCGCGGCTCCGGCGGGCCCGCACGGCTCGCAGCACCGACCAGCCGAGACCGGCGGCCGCGACGCCCACCAGGAGCGCCTCGGGGAGCGTGCCCATCCGTGTCGCCGGGGTGAGCGAGGAGCGCAGCGGCACCTTCTCGACCAGGACGTCCGGGGTGAACATCTCCGACCTCGCCACGATCTCCCCGTCCGGCCTGATGATCGCGCTGACGCCGCTGGTGACCGGTACGACGACGGCGCGGCTGTGCTCGACCGCCCGCACCCGCGACATGGCGAGCTGCTGGTACGTCATCTCGCTGCGGCCGAAGGTGGCGTTGTTGCTCGGTACGGAGATCAGCTGGGCGCCGTGGGTGACGGTGTCCCGCACGGCCCAGTCGAACGCGGCCTCGTAGCAGGTCGCGAGGCCGACCTTGGTGCCGGCGAGGTCGAAGACACCGACCTTGGTCCCCGCGCCGAAGTCGCGGCTGACGCGGTCCACATTGCTGTTGAAGATCCGTACGAAGGACCGCATCGGGATGTACTCGCCGAAGGGCTGGACATGCCGCTTGTCGTACGTGGCGACGGGGCCCTTGTTCGGTTCCCACTGGATCAGCGTGTTCCGCAGCTTGCCCGTGTCCGGCGCGACGACGGCGCCGATCACGGTCGGTACGCCGATCTTCCGCACGGCCTCGCTGATGGCGTCGGCCGCGTCGGGGTTGGCGTAAGGGTCGATGTCGGAGGAGTTCTCCGGCCACAGGACGAAGTCCGGCTGGGGCTTCTTCTTGTCCGCGACGTCCTCGGCCAGTTCCTTGGTGCGGGCTACGTGGTTGTCGAGGACGGCCCTGCGCTGTGCGTTGAAGTCGAGGCCGAGGCGGGGCACGTTGCCCTGGACGGCGGCGACGGTCGCGGTGCCGTCCTCCGCGGAGTCGTCGACGAGCGGCAGGGCGGCGAGGGCGCCGGTCACCGGCAGGAGCACGGTGAGCGCCGCCGCCGCGAGCGGGCCGCGCGGGACGACGCCCGTGGCACGGTACGCGCGGACCTGACGGAGCACCTCGTACAGGCCGAAGCCGCAGAGCGCGACGGCGAAGCCGAGCACCGGGGTGCCGCCGACCGCCGCCAGGGGCAGAAAGACACCGTCGGCCTGACCGAAGGCGATCTTGCCCCAGGGGAAGCCTCCGAAGGGGACACGCGCGCGTGCCGCCTCGGCGAGGATCCACACCGCGGCGGCGAACACCGGCCAGCCGGGCAGCCGGGAGACGGCCGCGATCCCGAGACCGGCGGCGGCGATGAACAGAGCCTCGACCGCGGACAGCGCGATCCACGGGAACCGCCCGACCTCGGAGCCGGTCCAGATCAGCAGCGGCAGCAGGAAGCCCAGACCGGCCAGGTAGCCGAGGCCGAACCCGGCCCGCAGACGGCGGCCGCGCAGGGCCCAGCCGAGCAGGCCGAACGCGGGCAGCGCGAGCCACCACAGCGGACGGGGCGGGAAGCTCAGGAAGAGCAGCACGCCCGACAGCACGGCCGCTCCCGGCCGTACGAGGCGCCGCAGGCCGGACGGACCGGGCTCCGGGGTGGCGGCGGGTCCTGAGGCGTCGACGGGGGTGATCGTGGTGCTCACCCTGCGGAGTCTACGGCGCGTACCCGGGCCCGGAGGACCCCGGCTCGGGCGGCCCGCCGACGCCGTCGCGCACGGAGTCGCGCACCACGCGACACGCGGGCCGCGCAGGAAGCGGCGCACGGGCCCGACGCGGCGCGGCCCTCCGCCATCACCGTTCCCTCACCTCTGCCGCAACGTTCCTGCGCATTCGCTCCCCAAACCCCGGCAGCCCCGTTACGGTGTCCGCCAGACGGAGCGGGGGGACGACGGGGATGGCTGCACCTGCGGCTGAGCGGGCCGCCGTGCGTGAGCGTGGGCGGGCACCGGATGTCGCCGGGGTGCTGATCCTCGGCGCCGTCGTGCTGTGGTCGCTCGTCACCGCCACCGGCCGGGACGCCCGCCCCGAGGGCGTCCTCCTCGCCGTACTCGCGCTCGCCGCGGGTTACGCCTGCGGCCGGATCTCCGGCACGCTGCTCCCGGTGGCCGCTTCGGCAGCCGCGTCCCTCGCCGCGCTCGGCCTCGCGCTGACCTCCGGGCCGAGCATCCCGGGCGCCACCCCCACCGGTTCCGTACCTCCCGGTCACACGGGTGCGGCCGCGGCGCTGCTCGTCCTGGCCGCCGGCGCGGCCTGCTGCGCGGCCTCGGCCGCCGATTCGGTCCCGGTCCGTCTTCTGCTGCGGACACTCGCGCTCGGGGTGGCGGCCGTGGCGCTGGTCCTGGGCTCCGTGGTGGGTTTCGTCGCGGCGCTCGGTGTCCTGCTCTGCTCCCTCGCGGCGGTACGGATGCGACGCCGGCTCCTCGGTCTCGCGGGGCTGGTGCTGGCGACGGGGCTGTTCGTGGGGGTGTCCTGGGCCGTGGCGGAGGAGCGGCTCCCCGAGGGGCTCGCGGTCTCCCTGGAGGGCCAGCTGACCGGGCACCGGGTGCTGCTGTGGCAGGACGCGTCCGCGATGGCGAAGGAGAACCCGCTGGTCGGGGTCGGCCCGGAACGCTTCGGCGCGCTGAGCCCCACCGCCCGGACGACCCTGTACGCCGACGGCAAGCCGCATTCGGCCCCGCTCCAGCAGGCTGCGGAGCAGGGGGTGCCGGGGGTCGTCCTGCTGGGGGCGACCTACGGCTGGCTGGTGTGCGGCCTGTGGACCTCGCCCCGGCGGACGGCGGTGGTCCTGACGGCGGCGGCGACCCTGACCGCGCTGGCGGCGCTCGCCACGGTCGGCAACGCGCTGAGCTTCACCCCGGTGACCGTGGGCGCCGGTCTTCTCGCGGGCCTGGCGACGGCCCGCGCGGCACCGGCGCCGACCGATGACTGACGGCAGACGAACGACGGCTGAGGGCAGACGGCAGACGGCAGACGGCAGACGGCAGACGAACGACGGCTGACCGGCTGACCGGCTGACGAACGACGGCTGACGAACGACGAACGAGCCCACCGGCCGTCCACCGCACTCCACCGCCCGACGACGGACCCCCGGTGCGGCGACACGGCGAACGCTCAGGCGCCCGTCGGCCCCGTCGGTGTCGGGGGGCGCAGTCGGTCGCGGATGACACGGACGCCGAACTCGGCGTCGTCGACCGTGACCGTGAACGTCCGGCCGTCGTCCAGCTTCAGGACCAGTGCCTCGCCCCGGCGGACGATGACCCCCTTGCCCTTCTCCGGGCGCCAGCGGTAGCCCCAGCCACCCCATTCGTGGGGGGTGACCTTCGCGACGTAGTCGGCGCCGACCACATGGGCGAGCAGGATGCGCCGACGCGGCACTCCGATGTGGCCGCAACGGACCTCCATGGCCCGCTGGTCCACCTTGACCTCGACATGGACGAAGGCGAGCGTCCCGAACAGCACGAGAAGCCCTGCGGCGACACAGCCGATCACGGCCATCAGCAAGGCCGCGATGCCGGAGGTCCACGCAGAGTCGACCGCGAGGGTGATGCCGAGCGCCATACAGGCGGCACCGGCGACGGCGGCCACCCACTGCATCCGGTTGGTGGCCCGGCCGATCCACACCTCGGGCAGTGGCGCTTCGATGCCCAGAGGCCGGTGGTGCCGGGGATGTCCGAAATGGTCCCTCATGTGGGGCAGCCTACTCACGTTCCGCCCGTACGGCGCCCCTTCGGGGCCGGACGGCGGCTCCGTCAGCGGGCGGGCGCCGCGGCCCGGAGCAGGCGGCCTTCCGCGTAGCTCAGGGCGGCGGCCGGGAGATCCGAGGCCCGTCCGCTCAGCAGAACGGTCAGACCGCCGGACGGGGTCGCGGTGGGCACGGGCTCGACGCCGATCCGACGGAGCGCTTGTGCCGCGACTGCCCCCGCGGAGCCGTGGAAAACCACCGGCGGCAGGTCGGCGGACTGCACCGCGGCGCGGATCTGCTCGGCGACCAGTTCGTAGTGCGTGCAGCCGAGGACCAAGGCCCGCACGTCGCGCGGGGTGAGGGCGGCGGCGGCCGCGACGGCCCGCTCGACGGCGTCCTCGTCGGCGTGCTCCACCGCGTCGGCAAGTCCGGGGCAGGGCACCTCGGTGACCTCGGCGCCGTCGGCGAAGTCGCGGATCAGGCCGCGCTGGTACGGGCTGCCGGTGGTGGCCGGGGTCGCCCAGATGGCGACCTTGCCGCCCTCCGAGGCGGCGGGCTTGATCGCGGGGACCGTGCCGATCACCGGGATGCGGGGCTCCAGCACGGCGCGCAGCGCGGGCAGGGCGTGCACGGTGGCGGTGTTGCAGCCGATGATCAGCGCGTCGGGCTCGTGCTCCGCGGCGGCCCGGGCGACGGTCAGGGCCCGCTCGGTGAGGTCCTCGGGTGTGCGGGGGCCCCAGGGCATACCGTCGGGGTCGGAGGAGAGGACCAGATCGGCGTCGGGCCGCAGTCGGCGAACCGCGACCGCTGCCGGGAGCAGGCCGATTCCGGAGTCCATGAGCGCGATCTTCACCCGATCACCCTAGCCGACCACCCTTGCGTCCCCGGCGATCTGGGGCAGACTGCGGCGAATGAGCGCCATTGCCTGGATCGCCACGGGTTCGCTCGCCGCCTGGGGGTGGCTGCTGCTGGGTCAGGGGTTCTTCTGGCGTACCGATCAACGCCTGCCGAAGGCGCACGCGCGCGTGCGGCCGGGCGACTGGCCCAGGGTCACGATCGTCGTGCCGGCACGGGACGAGGCGGAGGTGCTTCCGCTGAGCCTGCCGTCGCTGCTCTCGCAGGACTATCCGGGTGAGGCGGAGGTCGTCCTCGTCGACGACGGCAGTTCGGACGGCACCGGGAAGCTCGCCGGTGAGCTGGCGTCGCGGTACGGAGGGCTGCCGCTGACCGTGGCCTCGCCGGGCGAGCCCGAGCCCGGCTGGACGGGGAAGCTGTGGGCGCTGCGCCACGGCATCGGCCTGGCACGCGCGCGTGGCCCGGAGTTCCTGCTTCTGACGGACGCGGACATCGCCCATGAGCCGGACAGTCTGCGCCGCCTCGTGGCCGCGGCCGTCGGAGGCGATCTGGACCTGGTGTCCCAGATGGCCCGGCTGCGGGTGGCGAGCTTCTGGGAGCGGCTGGTCGTGCCGGCGTTCGTCTACTTCTTCTCCCAGCTGTATCCGTTCCGCTGGATCAACCGCCGACGCCCGCTGGCCACGGCGGCGGCCGGCGGCTGTGTGTTGCTGCGGACGTCGATGGCCGAGCGGGCACGGGTGCCGGACTCGATCCGGCAGGCGGTGATCGACGACGTGTCGCTGGCCCGCGCGGTGCGGCGGGTCGGCGGGCGGATCTGGCTGGGTCTCGCCGAGCGGGTGGACAGCATCCGGTCGTATCCACGCCTGGCCGATCTGTGGCGCATGGTCTCGCGCAGCGCGTACGCCCAACTCCGCCACAATCCGCTGGTGCTGGCCGGCACGGTGGCCGGGCTGGCCGTGGTCTACCTGGCTCCCCCGGTGGCGCTGGTGGCCGGGGTGGTGGGCGGTGACACCGCGGCAGCGTGGGCGGGCGGGATCGCGTGGGCGGTGATGGCGGGGACGTACCTCCCGATGCTCCGCTACTACCGGCAGCCGCTCTGGCTCGCTCCCACGCTCCCGTTCACCGCGCTGCTCTATCTCCTTATGACGGTGGACTCGGCGGTGCAGCACTACCGGGGCCGGGGCGCGGCCTGGAAGGGGCGGACCTATGCCCGTCCCCGGCCGGCCCCGGACCGGTGATCACTTGACGGCGGGCGTCCACTTCATGCCCCAGCCGTACGCCTCGTCGACGGTCCGCTGCATGCTGATCCCGAGCAGCGGGTCGAGGTAACGCGCCTCCCGCTGGACGATCAGGTCGCCGTCCTCCTGGGTGAGCAGGGCGAGCGCGCAGACGGTCGCCGGGCCGGCGCATTCGCCGAGGGAGAACTCGACAGGGGCACCGTGCTGGGGCTGGAGGGTCACGGTGGCGTCCAGACCGGCGAAGCCGCGGGCGCCCGAGTAGATGGTGACGAAGACGAGGATGCGGCGGAACCCGGCCGTGTGGTCCAGGTTGACCGTGAGGTTCTCGCCCGAGTCGACGTCCCCGGTGCGGTCGTCCCCGTCGAGATGGAGGTACGGGGGTCGTGCAGCGACCCGAAGCCTTGGAGCGCCTGGACCACGCCCTTGCTTCCGTCGGTGAGCTCGTACAGGGCGCACAGGTCGAGATCGAGGGCGACGGGGGCGACGGAAGCGGTGCCGCCCTTCCCGACCGCTCGGCCGAGCTTGGCCCCCCAGCCCGTGTTCTGCTTGCGGACCTGCCAGTTGAGGTTCACCCGCAGGGTGCCGGAGGTGCCGCCCTGCTTGGCCAGGGAGACCTTCGGCGAGTCCTTCGTCAGGGTGATCTTCGTGAGCGAGACATTCGTGGGGGGGCGCCACCACGGCCGCGGCGGGTTCCTGCGCGACCACGACCACGGCGGGCCGCTCCGGGAGCCCGGGCTCCACGACCGTGATGCCGAAGTCCGTCGCCAGGCCTTCCAGGCCGGAGCCGTACCCCTGGCCCACCGCCCGGAACTTCCACTCCCCCTGCCGCCGGTAGAGGTTGCCGAGGACGCATGCCGTCTCGACGCTCGCGTCGGTGCTGTCGTACCGGGCGATCTCGGCGCCGCTGTCCGCGTCCACCACGCGGATGTACAGACCCGGGACCCGGCCGAAGTCCCCGCCGTCGACCGAGGCCGCCAGGACGAGCTGCTCGACGACCGGTTCCACGCGCACCAGATCCACGGTCACGACGTCCGCCATCGCGCCGTCCGCAGCATCGTTTCCACCCTCTGCGGCCCGCTTTCCCTCGTGCCGGACGGAGCCCGAAGCGTGCTCCGGCTGGTTGTAGAAAACGAAGTCCGTATCGGAGCGCACTTTCCCCGACACAAGGAGTAGCGCCGAGGCATCGACATCCGGCACTCCCGCACCTGAACGCCAGCCCAATTCGACGCGCACAGTGCGCGCCGCCACCGGAACATTGGCTCCCTTAAGCATGGACATGATCCCCCGCTCACGGCTCGCGGCACATCAAGATTTCTTTACGTCAACCTAATGCCGGGTCATGCCGGGCGCCCGGGGCAACCCGTGGGTAACCCCTTCCCAGCTCGTGTTTTCAAGATCAGCGGTCCGCCGGAGCCTCTCGGAGCGACCGTTTTTGTCACGTTCGATCGCATTAAGGATCGACGGTCACTCAGAACCCGTCAAACAACCCTCTTATCGGGCTCCCCAACCAGCACATCGTGGGCTTAACTTATGTGCCATGACCTCCCCCCGCTCCACCTACGGCGGCGGTTACTACACCGCGCCGTCGTTCCCCGACACCCCCATCTACGACTCCCTGGTCGCGGAGCGGGGCACGCCTCAGATCGCCCCGATCCGAGTGCCTTCCGCGTACGACACCGGCAACAGCTATCTGCCGGCGCTGCCCGCGGCCCTGCCCGCCCTCCCGGCGGGACCCAGCCAGCCCGCCCCCGCCTACAACGGCGGCGGTTCCTACGGATACCCGCAGCCGATGCAGCAGCAGATGGCTCCGGTTCCGCTGCAGCACGCTCCTGCGCCGTACATCCCCCAGCAGCCCGCCGGCCCTCGCGGCTACCCGGGCGGCCAGCCCCAGCAGCCCCAGCGCCCGGTGAATACGGGGTACGAGGCGATGCGCCCGGCGGCACGGCCCGCCCCGGCGCCCGCGCCGTACCAGGACCCCTACAACCGCCCGTACCAGGGTCAGGGGTACTGAGCGACACCAAACACGGAGCTACTGGCAGGATGGCGACATGTCGATCCCTCGCCTGCGCTCCGTCCATGTCCACCCGGTCAAGGCGCTGCGCGGTTACGCACCCGCCGAGGCGGAGGTCCAGCCATGGGGACTGGCCGGTGACCGCCGTTGGGCCGTCGTGGACTCGTCGGGCAAGGTCGTGACCCAACGCCGTCATCCGCAGATGGCGTTGGCCTCGGCCCAACCGCTGCCGAGCGGTGGCATCGAGGTGTCCGCGTCCGGCCGCCCCACGCTGTCGGTCGAGGTGCCGCGGCTGTCGTCCACGATCCGGGTGGAGGTCTTCGAGACTCCGGTGGAGGCGGTCCCGGCCGATCCCTCGGCCGACACATGGTTCAGCGAGTACCTGGGCACCGAGGTCCGGCTCGTCCACATGGACGAGCCGGACCACCGGCGTCCGATCAAGCCCGAGTTCGCGCTGCCCGGCGAAACGGTGAGCTTCGCGGACGGCTTTCCGCTCCTGGCCACCACCACCGCCTCCCTCGACGCCCTCAATTCGCTGATCGCCCAGGGCGATCACGCCGACGAGGGCCCCCTTCCGATGAACCGCTTCCGGCCGAACGTGGTCATCGACGGGACCGCGCCCTGGGCCGAGGACGGCTGGACCCGGCTCGCCATCGGCGAGGTCACCTTCCGGGTCGCCAGGTCCTGCGGCCGGTGTGTCGTGACCACCACCGACCAGCGGACCGCCGAGCGCGGCAAGGAGCCGCTGCGGACGCTCGCCCTCCACCGCAAGGACGGCAGCCGGCTGATCTTCGGCCAGAACCTCGTGCCCGAGACCGTCGGCACCGTCCGGGTGGGCGACGAGGTCAAGATCATCGACTGAAGTGGGGCGGCCGCCCCCCGATCGCTCCGCAATTCCCGTCCCGACGGGCAGGGAACCCTCCCCGGGGGCAGACTCGTTGAGAGAGCCGAGGACGAGGGGGTGCGAGGCGTGCGAGCGGCCGCCGGGGTCTGGCGCTGGCGGCACAATCCCCTGCGCCGGACCACAGACCTGATCGAGGCGTGGGTCGCGCTCACGGCCGTGGTGCTGCTCGCGCTCGCCGTACCGACGGCCGGCTGGATCTCCGGGGTGCGCACCGACGCCTCCCTCCAGCGCGCGGTCCAGGCCCAGTCCCGGCTGCGCCAGCCCACGACGGCGCGGGTCGTCCGGCTCGCCGACACCCCGGCGCCGGGACTCACGAGCCCCGAGTCCGGGGACGAACAGCCGCTCCGCCGGTCCGTCGTGGCCCGCTGGACGGCGCCGGACGGCACGTCGCGCACGGGTACGGTGACCATCCGGCGCGAACTGGCCGATCCGGGCGACACGTTCCGGCTCTGGACGGACCGCGGCGGCCGCCCGGTCACGGCGCCCATGGAGCCGGAGACCGCGCACGCCCACGCGATCGCCATCGGATTGCTCACGGCCGCCCTGGCCGGCGTCTTCGTCGAGGCGGCCAGGCGCCTTGTCGTACGGCGGCTGGTACACCGGCGGTACCAACGCCTCGACCGCGCATGGGCCAAGGCCGGTCCCGACTGGGGGCGTACGGGCGCGGGCAGCTGACCGACGCACCCGGCGCGACCAGCCACGCCTTCCCCTACGACGTACGGGCGCGTCCGGCCGACCCCGTCGACCGGACGTACCCGGCACGAGCGGCCGACCCGTCAACCCCTCGCCGTCGCGCGCGCTACGGTGGGGCATCCGATGAGCAGCGACGCATGAGGCGGGGGCAGAGCACACCCATGGCACAGGGCACGGTCCAGGTGACGCACACCGGCACATCGCGGTGGCGGCGCCGCACGGGTGAGTACGCGTCCCTCGCCGCAGCCCTGGAGGCCGCGGGGGACGGCGATGTCCTCACCGTCGCGCCCGGCACCTACCGGGAGAACCTCGTCATCGAACGGGCCGTCACCCTGCGCGGCCCGGAAGGCGGTGTCGGCTCGGTCCGCATCGCCCCCGTGGACGGTGTACCGCTGACCGTACGGGCGTCCGCGACCGTCCAGGACCTGCATGTGGAAGGCCAGGACACCGCCGCGCCGGCGCTGCTCGTCGAGGACGGCACCCCGGAGCTGCTCGATCTGCGGATCGTGACCCGGTCGGCCGCCGGCCTCGAGGTCCGCGGAGCCGCCCGCCCCACCGTCCGGCGCTGCACCGTCGACAATCCGGCGGGCGTCGGCATCGCCGTACTCGACGGCGCCGGCGGGGTGTTCGAGGAGTGCGAGATCGTCTCGGCCGGGCAGTCCGGCGTCTCCGTGCGCGGCGGCGCCCATCCGCGGCTGGAGCGGTGCCGGGTCCATCACGCCTCGGGCGCCGGGATCACCGTCAACGGCGAGGGCAGCGGCCTGGAGGCCATCGGCTGCGAGGTGTACGAGATCAAGGGCACCGGTCTGCAGATCGCGGCCCGCGCCACCGCGCACCTCACCGACTCCTCCCTGCACCGCACCTCCGCCGACGGCATCACGCTCGACACGGACGCGGTCCTCACCCTCTCCGACTGCGACATCCACGACATCCCCGAGAACGCGATCGACCTGCGTTCGCGCTCCGTGCTCACGCTGACCCGCTCCACTGTGCGCCGCTTCGGCCGCAACGGGCTCTCGGTGTGGGACCCCGGCACCCGGGTGGACGCCAACCAGTGCGAGATCC
This sequence comes from Streptomyces sp. NPDC039609, assembly GCF_055596705.1. NCBI lineage: Bacteria > Bacillati > Actinomycetota > Actinomycetes > Kitasatosporales > Streptomycetaceae > Streptomyces > Streptomyces sp. NPDC039609. The sequence goes on along the minus strand of NZ_JBVIUJ010000001.1, from coordinate 393,755 downwards.
ACGACAGTACGGGCGACTACCCGGCGGTCTGGATCAGCGACGGGGCGACCGCCGTCCTCGAGGCGTGCCGAGTGCACGACGTACCTGACGCGCTGTTCGTCCTCGACCGTGGCTCGCGCGCGGACGTCGTCGACAGCGATCTGTCGCAGGTGCGGAACACGGCTGTGTCGGTGAGCGACGGGGCGACCGCGCAGCTCGACGACTGCCGGATCCGGGAGGCGTCCACAGGCGCCTGGTTCCGGGACCACGGCAGCGGCGGGACGCTCGGCGGCTGCACCATCGACGCCGTACAGACCGGGGTGATCGTCACCAAGGGCGCCGACCCGACGATCGAACGGTGCACGGTCACCTCGCCCGCCGAGGCCGGGTTCTACGTCTCCGCCGAGGGGCGCGGCTCCTTCCACGGCTGTCGGGTGACCGGCAGCGGCGGCTACGGCTTCCATGTGATGGACGGCTGCCGCACGACCCTGCGCAAGTGCCGTACGGAGCGCTGCGCCCGCGGCGGGTACGAGTTCCCCGACGAGGGTCCGGTCGCGGAGGACTGCACGAGCGACGAGAGCGCCGTGCGGACGAATCCCGCCCCGGACACCGGGACCGTGCTGACGGCGACGCAGTCGGCGGGGCTGCTCGGTACGGTTCCCGCGCCGCGCTCCCCCGTCGTCACTCCTGCCCCGCCTGTCCCCGAGCCGGCTCCGGAGGCACGTTCCTCGAAGGACGTACTCGGTGAACTGGACGCGCTGGTGGGCCTGGAGAGCGTGAAGCACGAGGTGCGCACGCTCACCAACATGATCGAGGTCGGGCGCAGACGGCAGGAGGCCGGCCTCAAGGCCGCCTCGGTCCGCCGCCATCTGGTCTTCACCGGCAACCCCGGCACGGGCAAGACGACCGTCGCCCGGCTCTACGGCGAGATCCTCGCCTCGCTGGGCGTCCTGGAACGCGGGCATCTGGTCGAGGTGTCCCGGGTCGATCTGGTCGGCGAGCACATCGGCTCGACCGCGATCCGCACCCAGGAGGCCTTCGACCGGGCGCGCGGCGGTGTGCTCTTCGTCGACGAGGCGTACGCGCTGTCGCCCGAGGACTCCGGCCGGGACTTCGGGCGCGAGGCGATCGACACCCTGGTGAAGCTGATGGAGGACCACCGCGACGCGGTCGTGGTGATCGTCGCCGGCTACACGGCGGAGATGGAACGCTTCCTGACCGTCAACCCCGGCGTGGCGTCCCGCTTCTCACGGACCATCAGCTTCAGCGACTACGTACCGGAAGAGCTGCTGCGGATCGTGGAGCAGCAGGCGGACGAGCACGAGTACCGGCTCGCCGAGGGCACCGACGAGGCGCTGCGGAAGTACTTCACCGAACTGCCGAAGGGGCCGGCGTTCGGCAACGGCCGTACCGCGCGTCAGACGTTCGAGTCGATGGTGGAGCGGCACGCCGGACGGGTCGCCGTGCTCGCCGAGGTGAACACGGACGACCTGACCCTGCTCTATCCGGAGGACCTTCCCGAACTCCCCTGATCCGCCTGATCGTTCGTTCCCCCGTCGCCGTCACGCTGGCGGGGCAGGGCGGGTGGCAACCGGTCGAGGAGTACGGACCGTTCGGCGGCGAACACCGGGTCGGCCTGGTAGTCGGAGTGGCCCAGGATCGGTTCCGGCAGCGGGTGTTCGTGGGTGCGGCCGTAGACGAGCGGATCGAGGAGCACGGCGCGGTCGACGGCCGGCTTGGCTCCCTCGGCGGGGACCCGTACGGGTCCGCCTATCGGGTCGGTTGCGCGGTAGAGGTTGCTCCAGCAGTGGACCGTACGGTGCAGGGCGCGCAGCGGCCCCGGGCCGAAGTAGGCGGGGAACCAGCGGCCGTAGAGCCGCTCCAGCGGGGAGCCGTAGGTCAGCAGCGCGACCCGACCGCGGGTCGTCGGCGGCAGCTGCCAGACGGCCGCCGCGGCCAGCACACTGCCTTGGGAGTGGCCGGAGATGACGAGCCGGCCGCCCGTGTGCCTGGTCCAGGAGCTCATCCTCCAGGTGAGGTCGGGCACAGCCCGTTCGGCGTAACAGGGCGGGGCGAAGGGATGCGCGGCACGCGGCCAGAACGTGCCGACGTCCCAGAGGATGCCAATGGTGCGACGGGCCGAGGCGTCCCTGTAGGCGCGCCGGCCCCAGGTGACGAAGAGCAGGAAGCCGAAACCGATCATCCAGGAGCCGAGGGACTGGGCCGTGTCGGCGGCGGAGGCGATCGCGGGGTGCGCGCCGTCGAAGGCCCGGCCGGGTACGTTCCCGCTGGCCCAGGCCCCTGCGACGGAACCGGCACCGAGCAGGAGGGTCGCGCCCGAGACGATCCCGACGAGGGCGGGAGCGGCGTCGGTGAGTCCGGCGGTGGCCCGGCCCGCGGCGATCCGTGCGGTACGAACAGGGTCGGAGACCTCGGCTCCGTACTCGGCCTCGACGACGGGCCCGAGGCGGCGGGCGGCACGCGCGGTCCGTACGGCGAGGAAGACGACCGGGGCGAGGAGCATCAGGAGCAGGACGGGGATGACGGACGCCTGCCAGCTCAGCAGCACGGGCGGGGCCACAGGAGAGCCGGCGCCCATGCCCGGGGTGCCGGGACCGTCGAGCCAGTCGGCCATACGCTGGGCGACTCCGCCGGACATCACGCCCCCGAGGGCGCAGGCAAGCATGGCGACGGCCGGGCCGCCGAGGCCGTACAGGGCGGTGCGCGGCTCGCGGTGGGGGCGGTGCAGGAGGAGGGCGACCGCAGCGAGGGCGACGACGAGGCCGCCCTGAGCCAGGGTCAGGACGCCGAAGGCGGCGTCGCCTGGCAGCGTGCCGGCGGAGCGCCACTCGGGGCGGGACCAGCCGGCGTGGAGCACGGCGAGGGCGAGCAGGACGAGGGAGGCGCCGGGCAGCCAGGAGACCATGGCCCGTTCGAGCCGCAGGTCGAGGCGCTTCTCGCTGCGGCCGCGGCGGCAGACGACCCAGAGGACGACGGCGGCGAGGACGACGAAGGCCGCCTGGAGGGACCAGGCGAAGGCTTTCAGCAGGGCGTCGGACGCGCCACGGTCATGGCGGGCGGCGGCTCCGGTGACGGCCGAGGCGACCGTCAGAAGGCCCGCTGCGGTGTGGGCGGCGCGCAGCCGGGCGACGAGGCGGCGGCCGTACCAGAAGCCGGGCCGGCCGAGGGCTGGGCGGAGTTCGATGGGGGTGGGGGCGTCGGCGCTTTCGGTGTCCGCCGTCGCCGCGTCCGACCCGGACTCGGCCGGCGAGGTGTCCGCCGGTTCCGTCGGCGCCGCCGCCGCTTCGTCGTACCCCGTGGGCGGGCGCTGGGCCTCGTACGCGCTCCACGTCCGGTTGGAGAGGTACCAGAGCAGTCCCACGAGCGCGGCCGGGACCACGGCGGCGAGCGCGAGACGGCGGCCCGGCTGGGACCACCAGCCGCCCCGTTCGGCCGAGAGGAAGCCGAGCCAGGAGCGGTCCTCCGTGCAGGCGGCGGATCCGGCACACTGCCAGGCCGTCAGATCGAGCGCGACCTCGCATGCGGCGGCGGTGAGCAGCACGGTGAGGGTGAGGGCGACGAGCCGCACCAGGACCCCGTACAGCCGGACGAGACCGGGGCGCCTCTTGGCCGGCGGACGCATCCAGTGGGCGAGGTTGACGACCATGAAGGGCAGGAGCAGCAGCCACAGGGCGCGGGCGCCGTTGCCGGAGGTGAGGTTGGACCAGCAGTACGCCTCCGGAACCGGCCGTTCGGCGTAGCGCTCGGGGTGCTCCTCGGCGTCGAGGTCGTCGGTGCGGCGGTGCATGGCGGCGGTCGTGTCGCCGGTGACCCGGACCGTACGGGGGTCGCCCAGCATGTCCTGCGGCGTGGCGCCGCCGACACCGTGGACGAGGAGCTCGAGCGCCGCACCTCCGCTCTTCGGGGCAGGTGTGGCAGGGGACACTTCGGCGTCTCGCTCTCTGGGTGGCAGGATTCGACGACAGGCAACAGGATCGCGGAAGGCCGTGCACTCGTGCACGGGCTCTCACCGAATCCGACGGCAATCCCCCAGTCCCCTTCGGAAGGAACGGCCCCCGGTGGTGAGCGACCATCAGAATCTCCTCGCGGAGCAGCGGCGCGCCCTCATTCTGGACGAGGTGCGGCGGCGCGGCGGTGTACGGGTCAACGAACTGACGCGGCGGCTCAATGTCTCCGACATGACGGTCCGCCGGGACCTGGACGCACTGGCCCGCCAGGGTGTCGTCGAGAAGGTGCACGGCGGCGCGGTGCCGGTGGTGGAGACGAGTTCGCACGAACCGGGGTTCGAGGCCAAGTCCGCGCTGGAGCTGGGCGCGAAGGAGGACATCGCCCGGGCGGCGGCGCGCATGGTCGCGCCCGGTTCGGCGATCGCACTGTCGGGCGGTACGACGACGTTCGCCCTGGCGGAGAAGCTCCTCGATGTGCCGGATCTGACGGTGGTGACCAATTCGGTACGGGTCGCCGACGTCTTCCACACGGCGGGTTACGCGGGCGGCGAGTCGCGGCCCGGTGCGGCGACCGTGGTGCTCACGGGTGGCGTACGGACTCCGTCGGACGCGCTGGTGGGGCCGGTGGCCGACCAGGCGATCCGTTCGCTCCACTTCGACGTGCTGTTCCTCGGGGTGCACGGCATCTCCGCGGAGGCGGGGCTCTCCACGCCGAACCTCGCGGAGGCGGAGACGAACCGGAGACTGATGCGCTCGGCGCGCCGGGTGGTGGTGGTCGCGGACCACACCAAGTGGGGGACGGTGGGGCTGAGTTCGTTCGCCCGGCTCGACGAGGTGGACACGCTGGTGACGGACGCGGGCCTGTCGTCGGAGACCCGGGCGGAGATGGCGGAGCTGCTGCCGGGTCTGGTGGTGGCGAGCGAGGACGAGAACGAGGACGACGCGGTGTGAGCCTCTTCCGCGTCGAGCGCTCCTCGGCCCTGCCGGTCGAGGAGGTGTGGCGGCGCCTCACCGACTTCCGCGCGCACGGCCGTCTGGTGCCGCTGACCCGGACGCGGCTGCTCTCTCCCGGGCCCGTGGGCGTGGGAACGCGGTTCGTGGCCCGTACGGGCATCGGACGGCTCGCCTTCGATGATCCCATGGAGGTCGTGCGCTGGGAGCCCCCGGCGGCCGGGCGGCCCGGCAGGTGCCTGCTGGAGAAGCGGGGCAGGGTGGTGCTCGGGCGGGCCGTGATCGAGGTGTACGGGACGCCGGGCGGCGGCTCCCGCGCGGTGTGGGTGGAGGAGCTTCGCCTCCGCGGCGTTCCGGGCGCCTTCGATCTCGTACTGGCCCGCGCCGGGCGGTGGCTGTTCGGACGGGCGATGGACGGACTGCTGGGCATGTGACAGAACGTCAGCTAGGGTGTGCGCACTTCAGCCCCGCCCTCCGGAGGTACGGTCCCATGGCACGCCGACTCAGGCCCGTGGAGCTCGACTTCGCCACATCCGCGCCCGTTCGTCTGGTCTTCACGGCGGAGGTGGCGGCCCCGCCGTCCGCCGTGCACCGCTCACTGGCGGTGGAGTTGGGCAGCATGCCCGCCTGGTTCGCGGCGGTGGCCTCGGCGGCCCCGACCGCCGACGGCGCCGGCCGTACGGTACGGCTGCGGGGCGGGATCGTGTTCCACGAGACGATCATGGCCGACGAACCGGACACCCGTTACGCCTACCGGATCGACGAGACCAACGCACCGGGCGTCAGCGCCATGCTTGAGGACTGGTCCCTCTCCCCCGCCGGACCAGGCACCCGGGTCCGCTGGACGATGGCCGTCGACGGCCCCCGGCCCTGCCTCGTCGCCATGCGCCTGGCCCGCCCGGGCGTCGGGAAGTCCTTCCGCGACGCGATGCGCAGCCTGGACCGGCGGCTCACTCCGGCCAGGAACCCGTCTCCAGGAACCGGTCGATAGCGGCGGCGTAGGGCGCGATGTCCATGCCCTGGTCGGCCAGCCAGGCGTCGGAGTAGTACTTGTCGAGGTAGCGGTCGCCCGGGTCGCAGATCAGGGTCACGACGCTGCCGGTACGGCCGTGCTCGACCATCTCCCCGACGATCTTCAGCGCGCTCCACAGTCCCGTACCGGTGGAGCCGCCCGCCTTGCGGCCGATCGCTGCCTCCAGGGCACGGACGGCGGCGACGCTGGCCGCGTCCGGGACCTTCATCATCCGGTCGATGGCGCCCGGCACGAAGCTCGGCTCCATACGCGGCCGGCCGATGCCCTCGATGCGCGAACCGCAGTCGGAGGAGGCGAGCGGGTCGTTGTTCGTCCAGCCGTCGAAGAAACAGGAGTTCTCGGGGTCGGCCACGCAGATGCGGGTGTCGTGCTGCATGTAGTGCACATAGCGCGCGATGGTCGCCGAGGTGCCGCCGGTTCCCGCCGTGGCGACGATCCAGGTGGGTTCGGGGTACCGCTCCAGCCTCAGCTGCTGGTACATGGATTCGGCGATGTTGTTGTTGCCCCGCCAGTCGGTGGCCCGCTCGGCGTAGGTGAACTGGTCCATGTAGTGCCCGCCGGTCCGCTCGGCGAGCGCCGCGGACTCCTCGTACATCTTGCGCGAGTCGTCCACGAAGTGGCACTGGCCGCCGTGGAACTCGATCAGGCGGCACTTCTCCGGGCTGGTGGTGCGGGGCATCACGGCGATGAAGGGCACCCCGATCAGCTTGGCGAAGTACGCCTCGGAGACGGCCGTCGAGCCGCTGGACGCCTCGATGACGGGCTTGCCGGGCCGGATCCAGCCGTTGCAGAGGCCGTAGAGGAAGAGGGAGCGGGCGAGACGGTGCTTCAGGCTGCCGGTGGGGTGGGTCGACTCGTCCTTGAGGTAGAGGTCGATGCCCCACTTCTCCGGGAGCGGGAAGCGCAGCAGGTGGGTGTCGGCGGAGCGGTTGGCGTCGGCCTGGACCTTGCGGACGGCTTCCTTCAGCCAGGCGCGGTACGCCGGGTCGCTGCGGTCGATGTCGATGGTGGCCGCGGCCCGTGGCGCGCTGCCCGACACCGTGTTCTCCGTGGTGCTCATGCGTCCCTCTCCTCATCCTTCCCCCGACGGTCCCCACTGGTGACGATAACTCGCTCACCTGCACAAACGTTCACTTTGGGGGTCCATAGGAGTCCCTTGCAGAAGGGCACTCTGGTGCGCCTGCCGCACGCCGGGCACACTGGTCGGAACAACCGGTGCGAAGGGGGCGGAGCGATATGACGGAGCCCGAGTTCACGGCCACGGGTGTACGGATCGAGCGCTGGCCCCGCTCGCTGACCCGGGCGGGCGAGGTCCGGATCGAGGACGGCCGGCTGTCGCTGCTGACCAGCTACGGCAGCGAGATCGACAGCGCCCCGGTGAGTTCCGTGCGGGCCGGACGGCCCTGGTTCGCGAAGCCCGACGAGACGGTGGCCACGGTCAACGGGACGCGCTACCGCCTGACCATGGACGGGCCGCAGGACCGGGCGTCGGACCCGGGACGCTTCCTCGAAGCACTGAAGAAGGCGGCCAGGAAGAGGTAGGCGCGGAGCGATGACACTCCGGTGACCTGCGGTGGGTCGCCGCGAGTTGCGGGCCACTCACCACTGGTTCACGCTGGAACCACCTCACCGAGGGTTTACCGGCGGTGACGCTGTGATCCAGCCCGCCGCCCTGCAGTACCGCATGACAGATCCGAATCTTCGTCTTCTTCCGGACCTACTTCGGGGAGTCGCAGCCGTGATCAGCGAGCCAAGCAGGCACTGCACGGTGGAGCTCCAGGCCCTGCCGTCGCGGATCGGTCAGGTCCGCAGAATCGTATCGGCGCATCTGCGCTACTGGCATCTCGATGCGTTGATCGACCATGCGGCGCTCGGTGTCACCGAGCTGCTGACCAATGTTCACCGGCACGCACAGCCGGACAAGAGGTGCACCGTCGAGATCGAGCTGCTCCTCGACCGACTCATGGTCTCGGTCCATGACCACGACCCGCGGATACCGGGATTCGCCGGCAGGACGGGAATCCTGGGGGCCCAGGACCTCGTCGGGATCGACGAGTTGGCCACGTCGGGCCGCGGTCTGGCCATCATCGAGGCGGTCAGCGAGAGCTGGGGCATCCGCCCGCACGGCGAGACGGGGAAGGTCGTGTGGTTCACTCTCTCCGCGCCGACCCCCATGGTGGCCGTCCCCTTCCGGTCGCACGCCGTCCACGGCGCGACGACCGACGGTCCGTTCGCCGACCAGACCCGCTTCCCCGGTGCGCATGGCACGGGACTCGAGGGTGTGCCCTTCGGGTCCCCGACGGAGCCCGCCCGCGCCCCGTCGGTCGCCCGCTCGGTTCTCATGGGCTGAGTCGGGGGCGGGGCGGGAATGCCGCGGACCGGACCACACGTATCGGATCCAAAATCCAAGATCCAGGATCCGATATCCACGCGGGATCCAAGAGATCCGACATGGGTGATCCGGTACGCGTGTTCCGGTACCGGCGTCATTCCGTCGCGATCGCCCGCAGGACGTCCAGCCCGGCCGCCCGCCGGGCCGGGCGCCACGCGGCCACGACGCCCGCCGTCAGGCCGACCAGCGCCACGAGGGCGAGCTGCAACGGCGGTACGGCGAAGGCGAACGCGCTGTCGCTCGCCCCGTCGGACGCCGTGACCAGCACCCAGCCGAGGAAGCCGCCGAGTACGAGTCCGCCGACCGTGCCGAAGGCCGCGACCAGGACGGACTCCCAGCGGACCATCGCCTTCAGCTGGGCCCGGGTCTGGCCGACGGCGCGCAGGAGGCCGAGTTCACGGGTGCGCTCATGGACCGCGAGGGTGAGCGTGTTGGCAATGCCGAGCAGGGCGATCAGCACGGCCAGTGCGAGCAGCGCGTAGACCAGCGTGAGCATCATGTCGATGCCGCTCGCCGAGGAGGCGGCGTACTCGTCGCGGGTCTGCACCTCAGGGTTGCCGTACCGCTCGGCGACGTCCTCGACCGCGGCCTTGCCCGCATCGACGGAGACGCCGTCCTCGAAGGTCACGGCGACGAGCGTGTCGGAGTCCTGGGCGCGGTGCGGGGCCCAGGCCTCGCGGCTGACGACGTAGTCGCCGGCGAGTTCGGACTGCTGGTAGACGGCCCTGACGGTGAAGGTGTGCCGGCTGCCGTCGGTGAAGGCCAGCTCGGTGGTGTCGCCGGGCTTCAGGCCGGACTTGGCCGCCTCGGTGTCCGCGACGGCGAGGCCGTCCGTGCCGAGGCCGTTCAGCGACCCCTGTACGTCTCCGAGGTCGAAGGAGCGGGCGAGCGCGGTCGGTTCGGTGACGGTCAGGGCCCGCCCCTCGCCGTCGATCTCCGCGACGCCCTGACCGAGGCCGACGGCGGTCTCCACCTCGGGCAGCTCGGCGATCGCCGGGGCGAGCCGCGGGCTGAGCCCGCCGCCCCCGGCGCCGAACGACGGTGTGCTGACGGCGACGTCACCGGCGAACGAGCGCGAGACCGTCTGGTCCATCGTGGCCTTCAGCGAGGCCCCGAAGACCGTGAAGAGCGAGACCACCGCCACGCCGATCATCAGAGCGGTGGCCGTGGCGGCGGTCCGCCTGGGGCTGCGCAGCGCGTTGCGGCGCGCGAGCCCGCGGTTCGTCCCGCGCAGCGCGCCGCCGAGGACCCGTACCGCGGCCGAGGACGCCACCGGGCCGAGGACGACGAACGCGGCGAGCGCCAGCACGGCCCCCACGGAGGCGAGCCACAGCGACGGGGTGGCGAGAACTCCGGTGAGCACGACCGCGATCGCGGCGAGCAGCAGTCCGGAGCCGGCCAGGACGCGCATCCGCGAGGCACCCGACTCGTCCACCGCGGTCTCGCGCAGCGCGGCGAGCGGGGCCGTACGTCCCGCCTTCACGGCCGGCATCAGCGCCGAGCCGACGCAGACAAGGAGTCCGACGGCGAAGGGCAGCGCCATCGACAGGCCGCTGACCACGAGCGCGCCCTCGGGGAAGGGGAAGCCGATCGCCGGGAAGAGCGCCTGGAGCCCGGCCGCCACACCGATGCCTCCGAGGAGCCCGGCGACGGAGGCCACCAGACCGACCGCCACGGCCTCGACGAGTGTCGAGCCGACGACCTGCCGACGGGAGGCGCCGAGCGCGCGCAACAGCGCGTTCTCGCGGGTGCGCTGGGCGACCACGATGGCGAAGGTGTTGTGGATCGAGAAGACGGAGACGAGCAGCGCCACCCCGCTGAACACCAGCAGGAAGGTGGTGAAGAGGGTCAGGAACTGCCCCGAGATCATCTCGGTGTTCTCCGCGGCGGACCGCTCTCCGGTGATCGCCTCGACGCCCTCGGGGAGCACCGGCGCCAGCGCGGCGACCAGTTCCTGCTGCGAGGTGCCCGGGCCGGCACGTACGAGGATGCCCGCCGCGTCGCCGGGCTTCGGCGTGAGGTACTTCTCGGCGTCGGCGCGCGTCATCCCGGCGTACGTCACCTGGCCCATGCCGTCCTCGCCGCCGAAGGTGGCGAGACCGACGACGGTGACCTTCACCGGGTCGGGGGTACGCAGGACCGTGGTGTCGCCGACGGACAGGTCGCCCGCCTTCGCGGCGCCTCGGTTGACGACGACCTCGCCGGACTTCTCCGGGGCGCGGCCTTCGGCCAGGGCGTACGGGTTGAGTTCCGTGTCCTCGATCCAGTTGCCGGCGAGAGTGGGCGGGCCCTGGCCGCCGATGGGGTCTCCGTCGGCGGCGACGAGCTGACCGGCGCCTTCGATCCGGGGGACCGCCGCGGCGACGACAGGAACCTTGGCGATCGTGTCGGCGAGGGACGCGTCGACGGGGCTGCGGGTCCCCTGGCTCTCGCCCTCGACGGTGACCACGCTCGCACTGCGGACGACGGCATCCGTACCGCTGCTGGCGTTGCCGAACAGCGAGTCGAAGCTCGCGCGCAGTGTGTCGCCCATGACGAGGGTGCCGGCGAGGAAGGCGACGCCGAGCAGGATGGCGGTGAAGGTGCCGACAAGACGCCGCTTGTGGGCGCGAAGTGCGGAGAGGCTGATCTTCAGCGAGGCTCGGGCGGCGTTCATGACGTCACCGCCCCTTGAGTATTGGACCTGGCGCCCGCCCCCTGGGTGGTGGACCTGGCGTCGAACGCCTTCAGGCGGTCGAGGACACGCTCGGCGGTCGGCTCCGTCATCCGGTCGACGAGGCGGCCGTCGGCGAGGAAGACCACCTCGTCCGCGTGGGCGGCGGCGACCGGGTCGTGGGTGACCATGACGACGGTACGGCCGGTCTGGCGTACGGTCCGGCCGAGGAGCCGCAGCACCTCCTCGCCGGAGCGCGAGTCGAGGTTGCCGGTGGGTTCGTCGGCGAAGACGACGTCGGGGTCGCCGGCGAAGGCGCGGGCGACGGCGACGCGTTGCTGCTGGCCGCCGGAGAGCTGGCTCGGCCGGTGGTGGAGCCGGTCGCGCAGGCCGACGGTGTCGATCAGCCTGTCGAGCCCGGCCCGGTCGGGGGTGGTTCCGGCGAGGTCCAGGGGCAGGGTGATGTTCTCGGCGACGGTGAGGGTCGGCAGCAGGTTGAACGCCTGGAAGACGAAGCCGATCCGCTCGCGACGCAGCAGCGTCAGCCGCCGGTCGTCGAGGGCGGAGAGGTCGGTGTCACCGATGAACGCGGCGCCGGAGGTGAGGGTGTCGAGCCCGGCGGCGCAGTGCATGAGGGTGGACTTGCCGGACCCCGAGGGGCCCATGATCGCGGTGAAGCGACCGGCCGGGAAGTCGACGCTCACCCCGTCCAGGGCTCTGACCTCGGTGTCGCCGACGCCGTAGACCTTCACGGCGTCGACGACCCGGGCGGCGGTGCGGGCGGCGCGCGTGGCCGCGGCGGTGGTCGTGGTCATGCCGCACGCCCCTTGGGTCCCGCGGTACGACCGAACTGCTCCTCCAGGACGGTCAGCCGCCGCCAGTACTCGTCCTCGTCGATCTCACCGGCTGCGAAACGGTGGCCGAGGAGCGCGATCGGAGACTGCTCGTCGTAGGCCGGGCGCGGCCCGGGGCCTCGACGGCCGCGAATCCGTCCGGTCCGGCGCAGGACCGTGACCACGGTCAGGATCACGGCCGCCCAGACGAGCGGGATGAACAGGACCCAAGGCCCGGGGCCGGCGTGGGCGAGTGTGTTCATGTCTCTCAACTCCTCGTGCGTAAGTCGCGTGTGTCGCGTGTGTCGCGTGACGTTGCTTCGAGACTCGCTCGCGGAGGCGGTCCGGGTCGTCGTACGGCCAGCGGCTTCGTCCGTACGACGTGGGGAGTACGGACCGCGCTGCCGACTGCTCCCGCCCACTCGAGACTTCTGTACCTACTGGTATGTACACTTCCCTCATGACGACGTCCGAGCGACTGATCGAGGCCACCAGGGAGCTGCTCTGGGAGCGTGGCTACGTGGGGACGAGCCCCAAGGCGATCCAGCAGGCCGCCGGCGCCGGGCAGGGCAGCATGTACCACCACTTCGCCGGGAAGCCGGATCTGGCGCTCGCGGCGATCCGTCGTACGGCCGAGGAGACGCGGGCCACGGCGGAAGCCGTCCTGGGCGACGGGAGCTCGGCGTACGCGCGGCTGGAGGCGTATCTGCTGCGTGAGCGCGACGTGCTGCGCGGCTGCCCGGTCGGGCGGCTGACGATGGACCCGGACGTCGTCGCGAGCGACGAACTGCGAGTTCCCGTCGAGGAGACACTCGGATGGCTGCGCGGCCGACTCGCCGACGTCGTCCAGGAGGGCCTGGACAGCGGGGAGTTGACCGGCCCCATCGATCCGGCGGAGCTGGCGGCCACGATCGTGGCGACCGTGCAGGGCGGCTATGTGCTGGCCCGTGCGTCCGGCTCCCCCGCCGCCTTCGACACCGCCGTCCGCGGCCTGCTCGCCCTGCTGTCGACCCTGTCGAGCCGTGCCGACTGAGCGCGCACAAGAGAATCGGAGACCGCCCGATGGACGCCATGCAGTACGAGATCACCCTGCCCGCCGACTACGACATGGGGATCATCCGCGACCGGGTCGCGACGAAGGGTCATCTCCTCGACGACTTCCCCGGCCTCGGCCTCAAGGCGTATCTGATCAGGGAACGCGAGGACGGCTCGCCCGTGAACCAGTACGCGCCCTTCTACCTCTGGACCACTCCGGAAGGGATGAACTCGTTCCTCTGGGGCCCCGGATTCCATGGGATCGTGAACGACTTCGGCCGGCCGGTGGTGCAGCACTGGACGGGTCTCGCCTACGAGGAGGGGCCGGCGGCCGACCGGGCGCCACGGACCGCGACGCGCCGCAGGCTCCCCGTTCCGATGGGCATCGCTCCGGCGCAGGCCGTGGCGGAGGCGCGCGCCCGCCACGCACGCGAGGCCCGTGAGGACGGCGTGGTGGCGAGCGCGCTCGCGATCGATCCCCGGCACTGGGAGCTGCTGCACTTCACCCTGTGGGCGGAGGAGCCTGCGGCTTCGGCCCCGGGCTCCGTCCCCGAATTCGGCGCGTACGAGCGTTTCCAGGTGCTGCACGTGTCGGCGCCGGAGCGGGCGGACCTGGCGGCTCAGCCCACCGGGACGAGCGTCAGATAGGCCATGCCGAGGACACGGCGGTAGCCGTTGAGCCAGGTGGAGCGCTGGCGGTCGACCCGTTCGCGGGTCTCGGCGGCGAGCGGGTGGTCGGGATGGGCGGCCAGCCAGAGCTCGGTGTCGTTGCGGTAGCCGGACTCGAACTCCTCCCACTCGTCGGCGCCGGCCGTCTCGATCCACGCGGGGCGGAAGCCGGCCTCGATCGCCAGGTCGACGAGCGGTCCGAGCAGGAAGTGCTCCCCGGCATGCGCGCCGGGCCACATCCCGGCGAGCTCCTCCTCCGTCGGCGTGCGCTGCCAGAAGCCCTCGCCGAGAACGACACGGCCGCCGGGGTTTACCAGGCGCCGCAGTTCACGCAGGGCGGCGGCCGGGTCGTGGGGCTGGTCGGGGTCACAGAGGGCCTGGCTGGAACCGAGGCAGAGAATCGCGTCGACCGGCCCGCGGGTGGTGCCGAGCGCCGACTCCTCCACGAACTCGACCCGGTCCGCCAGTCCGCGCTCCTTGGCGAGGACCCGGCCCCGGGCCAGGTCCTCGGCGTTGATGTCGAGGCCGGCACCGGTCGATCCGGGCGCGGCCTCCAGGACGCGCATCAGCAACTCGCCCCAGCCGCACCCGATGTCGAGCACGGTGGCGGGCGAGGCGGCGGCGAGCCGCTCGATCATGCGGTTGGCGCGGGCCTCGGAGAGCGGCCCGTGGAAGGTCAGGCTGCCGAGGCGCGGGGGAAGATCGTTATCTGTCATGGGGCGGAACGCTAGTGCGAGTGACGCCGTCTGCCCAACCGAAATCGTGGTGAGGGGCTTCAGGCATGGGGTCCGGCCTTCCGCTTCCTCACACCACCGGCCTGCCCAGAGCCGCCAGCGGGTCGTCGAGGACCGGCTGCCAGGCCAACTCCGCAGCGCCCACCAGACTGTTGTGGTCGAGGGTGCAGGCGAGGATCGGAACCCCGCCGCTGCGACCCCACAGGCTGCGGTCCGCCACGACCGCGCGCAGTCGGTCGGGGTCGGCGTCCAGCAGTTCGCGGTGCAGACCGCCGAGGATGATCCGGTCCGGGTTCAGGATGTTCACGAGGCCGGCGAGACCGAGCCCCAGACGGTCGATCAGCTCCGCCGTCGCGGCCCGTACGCCAGGGTCGTCGGGGCTGGTGCGCAGCAGGTCGCGCGACTGCTGGAGCAGCGAGACCTCGGGGCCGGGCGCGCGTCCGGCGACGGTGAGGAAGGCGAGCGGGTCGGTCTCGACGTCGAGGCAGCCCCGGCTGCCGCAGTGGCACGGGCGCCCCTCGGGGTTGACCGTGAGGTGTCCGACCTCGAGGGCGAGGCCCGAACTCCCGGTGTGCAGACGGCCGTCGAGGACGAGCGCGCCGCCGACGCCCCGGTGTCCGGTCGCGACGCAGAGAAGGTCCTTGGCGCCACGGCCCGCGCCGTGGCGGTGCTCGGCGAGGGCGGCGAGGTTGACATCGTTACCGGTGAAGGCCGGGCCCTCGATGCCGGCGGCGCGGACGCGTTCCGCGAAGATCTCCCGTACCTGCGCACCGGCAGGCCAGGCCAGGTGCAGCGGGTTGAGGGCGGTGCCCTCGGGCTCGGCGACGGCGGACGGCGCGGCAAGGCCCGCGCCGACACAGCGGCGGCCGCTCTCCTCCAGCAGGGCGGCGCCGGCGTCGACGACGGCGCCGAGAACCTGGGCGGGGTCGGCGGAGACGGTGACGCAGCCGGGCGCCGTGGCCACGATGGTGCCGCCGAGGCCGACGAGCGCGGCGCGGAAGCCGTCGGCGTGGACCTGTGCGGCGAGGGCCACGGGGCCCTTGTCGTCGACGGCGAGGCGGTGCGAGGGACGTCCCTGGGATCCGGCGGCGGCGCCGGGGTTGGAGTCGACGCGGATGAGGCCGAGGGCCTCCAGTTCGGCGGCGACGGCACCGGCGGTGGCGCGGGTGACGCCGAGTTCGGCGGTGAGCACGGCACGGGTCGGCGCGCGGCCCGTGTGCACCAGTTCCAGTGCGGGCCCGAGCGCGCCGCGCCCCCTGTCCAGCCGTGTCTTGGTCGTCGTCGCCTTGCCGTTCATGGGGGCGAGTCTCCCATGATCGGACGGTGGCGCGGTTTCGGCGGGTGCCCAGCGGGTAGCGGCGCGGCGGGAAACGGGAGGTGTCATGACAGGCTCCGACACGTCGACGACCCGCGTCCGGGCCCTGCTGGAGGACCAGGAGCACGGGACGTACGCCGAAGAGGCCGGTATCCGGCTCAAGAACACTCCGCAGCCGTTGTACCAGCTGCTCGTCCTGGCCCATCTGCTGAGCGCCCGGATCCGCGCGGAGACGGCGGTCGCGACGGCCAGGGCGCTCTTCGACGCGGGGATGCGCAGCCCGCGGCGGATGCGGGACGCCACATGGCAGGAGCGGGTGGACGCGCTGGGCGAGGGCGGCTATCGGCGCTATGACGAACGGACCTCGACGCAGCTGGGCGAGGAAGCCGAGCTGGTCCTGGCGGACTACGGCGGCGATCTGCGGCGGATGCGGGAGGCGGCGGACGGCGACGTGGAGGTGCTGCGGTCGGAGTTGCAGGACATGCCCGGGATCGGCCCGGCCGGCGCGGACATCTTCCTGCGCGAGGTCCAGGGAATCTGGCCGGAACTGGCCCCTTACCTGGACGAGCGTGCCCTGGAGGGCGCCCGGCGCGCGCACCTCCCCGTGGACGCCGCCGCACTCGCGGGACTCGTCCCCCGCGAGGACCTCCCCCTGCTTGCCGCCGCGCTCGTACGGGCGTCGCTGCGACGGGACACCGCCGACGCGTCGGGCTGAGCCCCGCCGCGCCCGACGGCATCTCGGGTGAGCGGCGCCTACCCGACAACGCCTCGGGCTGAGCAGCACCTACCCCGACAACGCCTCGGGCTGAGCACCGCGACCCCGACAGCACTCGGGTGAGCAGCACCGAGCCAGCAGACACCTCGGGCCGAGCAGACCGAGCCCGCACTCGGGCCGAGCACCGCCGACCACGCCGACACCTCGGGCCGAGCACCGCAGCTCCGCCGGCGTCCAGGTTGAATCCACGTCCGCCGACCCCTATCCTGAGTTTGTGCCGCTACTAAACAAAGTACGGACGGCCGTTCCGGGGGGCCCTGGCGGAGACACCGCTCCCTCCCTGTCCCGCCTCCGCACCTCCCTGACGCTCTTCTTCGCCCTCGACGGCTTCCTCTTCGCCGGCTGGGTGGTTCGCATCCCCGCGATCAAGCAGCAGACCGGGGCCTCCGCCAGCGACCTCGGGCTCGCGCTCCTCGGGGTGTCGGCCGGCGCCGTGGTGACCATGACTCTGACCGGGCGCCTCTGCCGGCGCCACGGCAGCCATGCCGTCACCGTCGTCACCGCCGTTCTGCTCTCGCTCTCCATCGCTCTTCCCGCCCTCACCCACTCACCGCTCGCGCTCGGCCTCGTCCTGCTGGTCTTCGGCGCCGCGTACGGCGGCATCAACGTGGCCATGAACAGCGCCGCCGTCGACCTCGTCGCCGCCCTGCGCCGCCCCGTGATGCCCAGCTTCCACGCCGCGTTCAGCCTCGGCGGGATGGTCGGCGCGGGGCTCGGCGGACTCGTCGCCGGGAGCCTCGCACCCGCGACCCATCTCCTCGCTCTGACGGTCGTCGGGCTGCTCCTGACGGCCGTGGCCGGTCCCGTACTGCTCAGGCAGCCCTCCCCCGCCCCGCCGGAAGCGGTCGCCCCCGACCGGCCCCGCGGCAAGGCCGGTTCACGCGGGCTCGTCCTCGTCTTCGGGGTGATCGCGCTCTGCACGGCGTACGGCGAGGGCGCACTGGCCGACTGGGGCGCGCTGCACCTGGAACAGGACCTCCACGCGCATCCGGGCGTCGCCGCCGCCGGCTACTCCCTCTTCGCGCTGACCATGACCGCCGGCCGGCTCTCCGGCACCGCGCTCCTCGAACGGCTCGGCCAGACCCGCACGCTCGTGGCGGGCGGGGCGACCGCGGCGGCCGGAATGGTGCTCGGCGCGCTCGCCCCGAGCGTCTGGGCCGCACTGCTCGGCTTCGCCGTCACGGGTCTCGGCCTGGCCAACATCTTCCCGGTGGCCGTGGCCCGCGCGGGCGCCCTCGCCGGCCCGAGCGGGGTCGCCGCCGCCTCCACCCTCGGCTACGGCGGCATGCTGCTCGGCCCGCCGTCGATCGGATTCCTCGCCGACTGGTTCTCCCTGCCGGTCGCCCTGACCACCGTCGCCGTCCTCGCGGCGGGTGCCGCGGTGATCGGCTACGCGGCCAGGAACGTACGGGTCCCGGCGCAGGCCGAGTAGCCCTGCCCGGGCAGCCGCCCTCAGGCCGCGCGGCAGGCCACCGCAGGCGTGATTCCGCCCCGGCCCGCGCCGTCCCCTGGCAGAATCCGCCACATGGGGATCATGAAGATCGACGAGCACATCGAGACCCTGGACGCCGCGGGCAGGGGCCTGGCCGACGCCGCGGCCGAGGCGGGCACGGACGCCGAGGTGGCGACCTGCCCGGGGTGGCGGGTGCGGGACCTCCTGCGCCACACGACGATGGTGCACCGGTGGGCCACGGCGTTCGTCGCCGAGGGCCACACCTCCTACCACCCCGATGGAGGGGAGCCGGATCTCGACGGCGAGGAGCTCCTCGCCCACTTCCGCGAGGGGCACGCCCTGCTGGTCGCCGCCCTGCGCGCGGCGCCCGACACCCTGGAGTGCTGGACCTTCCTGCCCGCTCCCTCCCCGCTCGCCTTCTGGGCGCGGAGGCAGGCCCACGAGACGACCGTGCACCGCGCGGACGCCGAGTCCGCACTGCCGTCGGGCCTTCCGGGTCCGGTGGACCCGGTAGTCGCCGTGGACGGCATCGACGAGCTGCTGCGCGCCTTCCACGGCCGCGACCGGAGCCGCGTCCGCACACCCGAGCCGAAGACCCTGCGGGTCCGGGCGACGGACACCGGGGACGTATGGACGGTACGGCTCTCCCAGGAGGCACCGCGCACGGCGCGCGACGCGACGGGCCCGGCCGACTGCGAGCTGAGCGGTCCCGCCGACCGTCTCTGTCTGACGCTCTGGAACCGGCTTCCGGAGGGCGCCGTGACCGTGGAGGGCGACGCGTCGCTCGCCCGGCTGTGGCGGGAGACGTCGGGCATCACCTGGTCGTGAGAAGGCGGGGCGCGGACCTGAGCGACCCCCGCAGCGCAAGCCCGGACACGGACCTGAGCGCCCCCCGGAGCGCAAGCCCGGACACGGACCTCAGCGACCCCCGCAGCGCGAGCCCGGACCCGCCCCGAGCCATCGGCCCCGTACCCGTCCTCAGCCCAGCCAGCCCGGGCGCACCAGACCCGACTCGTAGGCCAGGACGACGAGTTGGGCCCGATCCCGCGCGCCCAGCTTCACCATCGCCCGGCTCACATGGGTCTTGGCGGTCAGAGGGCTGACGACCAGGCGCCGGGCGATCTCCTCGTTCGAGAGGCCGATGCCGACCAGGGCCATCACCTCCCGCTCCCGCTCGGTGAGTTCATCGAGACCGGACGCGCCGGGCGGGGCCTTCGACCGGGCGGCGAACTCCTCGATGAGCCGTCGCGTCACCCCCGGCGAGAGCAGCGCGTCACCCTCGACGACGGCGCGCACGGCCCGCAGCAGCTCGTCGGGTTCGGTGTCCTTGACGAGGAAGCCGGAGGCACCGGAGCGGATGGCCTCGAAGACGTATTCGTCGAGCTCGAACGTGGTCAGCATGACCACCCTCACCGCACCGAGGGCCGGGTCGCCGGTGATCCTCCGGGTGGCGGCCAGGCCGTCGAGCCGCGGCATCCGGATGTCCATCAGGACGACGTCAGGGCGCAGCTCGCTCGCCTTCGCCGCGGCCTCGTCACCGTCGGCGGCCTCCCCCGCGACCTCGATGTCCGGCTGGGCGTCCAGGAGCGCGCGGAAGCCGGCCCGTACCAGCGACTGGTCGTCGGCGAGCAGGACACGGATCACGGGGTCTCCTTCGGGCGGGCGGGAAGGACGGCGCGCACCCGGAAGCCGCCGTCGGGGCGGGTGCCCGCCTCGATCGTGCCACCGAGCGCGGCGGCACGCTCCCGCATCCCGGCGATTCCGTTGCCGCTGCCGCCGGCGTCGCCGCCGGTCGCCGGTCCGTCGTCGTCGACACGGAGCTCCACGCCGCCGGGCCGGTACGCGATCACGACGCGGGCAGTGCGGGACCCGGAGTGGCGGACGACGTTGGTCAGCGCCTCCTGCACGATGCGGAAGGCCGCGAGGTCGGTGCCGGGCGGCAGCGCCACGGACTCCCCCTCGGTGGAGGTGCGTACGGTCAGACCGGCGGACGCCGCCTGTTCGACCAGTTCCGGGAGCCGGTCGAGGCCGGGCGCCGGGGTGCGCGGGGCCTCGCCGGGGGCGCGCAGCGTGGCGAGCACCTGCCGGACCTCCCCCAGCGCCTCCTTGCTCGCCGCCTTGATGGTGGTGAGCGCGGTGCGCGCCTGCTCGGGGTCGGTGTCGAGCAGGGCGAGACCGACGCCAGCCTGCACGTTGATGACGGAGATCGAGTGAGCGAGCACGTCGTGGAGTTCGCGGGCGATCCGCAGGCGCTCCTCGTCGGCGCGGCGCCGCTCGGCAGCGGCGCGTTCGGCGCGCTGCTGCGCCCACTGCTCGCGGCGGACGCGGACCAGTTCCGAGGCGGCGAGGATCGCGACGACGAAGAGGGCGACCGGGATCTCCTGGCCCCAGGGCGCCGCGGAGTCCCCGTCCGGGGGCAGGTAGCGGTGGAGCCAGTGGGCGAGGAGCAGATGCCCCACCCAGAGCAGGCCCAGCGCCCACCAGGCCGACCGCCGGTGGCCGTTGACGACCGCGGCGTAGCAGGCGACCGCGACGAGGAGGAAGACCGGACCGTAGGGGTAGCCGGCGGCGAAGTAGCCGAGGGTGAGCGCCGCGGTGCCGAAGACCACGGGGACCGGGTGGCGGTGGCGCAGCAGGAGCAGGGCGGAGCCGACGAGCAGCAGCGAGCGGCCGAGGGCGTCCAGCGACTCCCGGTCCGGCTGGTTCCGCGCGGCGAAGCCGGAGCCCACCATCACGAAGACGGCGAGGAGCAGGGTGGACCGCCAGGGCAGTCCGGTTCCGGGCTCCCGGTCGGCCCACTGCCGCAGCCAGGGCGGGCCGCCCTGGCCGTCTCGTGCCCGGGGCGGGCCGCCCTGGCCGTCTCTGCGCGGTTCGTCCATGCCCGCCACGCTAGACGCGGTCGGGCCGCCGGGGCGTCAGCCGGGCGTGGTGATCACACGTACTCCCGCCGGAGTACACCGCCCGGCGCCCGTTCGGCCGGTGGCGCCTCGCTCAGACCGATACGGCGGTGGAGGCGGCGCAGTGGGGCGGGGGCCCACCAGTTGGCGCGGCCCGCGAGCCGCATGGTGGCCGGGAGGAGCACGACCCGGATGAGCGTGGCGTCGACCAGGATGGTGAGGGCCGCGCCGACACCGAGTTCCTTGAGGAAGACGACGCCGCCGGTCGCGTACGCGGCGAAGCTGAGGGCGAGGATTCCGGCGGCGGCGGTGATCAACGGGGCGCTGCGGCGGATGCCCTCGACGACGGCTCGCTCCGTGTCGCCGGTCCGCTCGTACTCCTCCTTGATGCGCGCCAGCATGAACACCTCGTAGTCCATGGACAGGCCGTAGACGATGCAGAACATCAGGATCGGGATGCTCGGCTCGATCGAGCCGGTGGGGGTGAAGCCGAGCACGGAGGCGAAGTGGCCGTCCTGGAAGACGAAGACGAGGCAGCCGAACATCACCGACAGGCTGAGCAGATTGAGGACCGTGGCCTTGGCCGGGAGCAGCAGGCTGCCGGTGAGGAGGAAGAGGATGACGAAGGTCGCGGCGAGGACGAGTCCGACGACGATCGGCAGCCGGTCGAGCAGGGTGGCGCGGAAGTCGGTGGTCTCGGCGGGGTAGCCGCCGACCAGGATGCCGGGCGGACCGTCGGCGGTGCGGATCCGCTCCACGAAGGCGGGCACGTCCCCGTACATCGCCTGCTGGGTCGGGAGGACCGCGAGGAGGGCCGAGCCGCTCTTCCCGTACCGGGGCGGCTCCACACTGTGGACGCCCGGGATGCGTGCGAGCCCGGAGGCGTACGCGGCGAGTTCCGTTCGGTCCACGGGCGAGGGCACGACGACATGGACGGTGTCGGTCGGTTCGGCGGCGAACTCCCGGTGGACGATCTCCGACGTCGTACGGGAGGAGGTGCCGGCCGGCAGGGTCCGTTCGTCGGGGAGGCCGAACCGCAGGCCCAGGAGCGGGGAGCCGGCGATCAGCAGAACGCCGAGCACGGCGGCGGCGCTGAGCGCGGGACGGCGCAGTGCGCGCAGGGCGATCCGGTGCCACAGTCCGCGCCCGGCGGACGTCGAGGCGGGGCGTTCCATGCGACGGCCCCAGCGGGCAAGGGCCGCCGGCAGGACGAGGACGGCACCGGCCACGGCCGTGAGGACGACGAGGACGCCGGCGTAGGCGAAGGAGCTGAGGAAGAAGAAGGGGAAGACGAGCAGGGCGGAGAGGGAGACGGCGACGGTGACGCCGCTGAAGAGCACGGTGCGGCCGGCGGTCGCGGTGGCTCGGACGACGGCTTCCGGCTGGGGGTGCCCGGCGGCGCGTTCCTCGCGGTACCGGGTGATGAGGAAGAGGCTGTAGTCGATGCCGAGTCCGAGGCCCAGGACGAGCGCGATGTTGGCGGCGAAGGTGGAGACCGGAGTGAACTGGGCGAGCAGCCGGAGTCCGGCGAGCGTTCCGACGACGGACAGCAGCCCGGTGCCGACGGTGATCAGCGCGGCGGCGGTGCGGCGGTAGACCAGGATCAGGAGCAGGACGACGGCCGGCAGGACGAGGACCTCGGCGGTGAGGAAATCGGCGCGGGCCTCTTCGCCGACCTGGCGGGAGATCTCCTCCTGGCCGCCCACCTCGACGGTGAGTTCCGGCGTGGTGCGGGTCAGCAGGGGCGAGAGCGTGGCGAGTCGGGCGCGGGTCTCGGTGGCGCTTCCCTCGAGGCGGGCGAGGATCAGGGCGCGGCTGCCGTCCTCGGAGCGCAGGGCGGGGCTCTCGCCGTTCCCGTACGTACGGGTGTCCACGACGCCCGGCAGGGCGGCGACCTCGTCGGCGAGGGCCCGCGCGGCGCGGGCGGTGGCGGGGTCGTCGATGTCACCGCCGCGGGCGGTCACGAGGAGGGCCAGGTTGGGGTTTCCGGTCGAGAAGTCCTCGCGCAGGATGCGGGCGGCGGTGGCGGACTCGGAGCCGGGGGCGTCCCAGCGGGCGAGGTCGAGATCGGCCTGGGCGCCGGCGCCGTACACCCCGAGGCCGAGGAAGAGGAGCAGGGTGGTGACGAGCACGGCTCCGCTGCGTCGGACCGCGAGACGGCCGAGGCGGGTGAGCGGAGCGAAGGGGGTACGGGGGCCGGCTTGCGGCGACGGTTCTTGCTGCATGGGGCCACGTTCGGACGACGTACTGACCGGTCACTGGAACGCCCGCTGGAAGATCCACTGGAAGATCCACTGGAAGGCCGGCTCCGGGTAGTCTCGGCGCATGGCCGAAACGATCCGATGGGAACTCCTGGGACCGCTGCGGGCTTTGCGCGCGGGGGTCGAGGTGCCGCTCGGGCCGCCGAAGCAACGGGCCGTGCTCGCCGTCCTGCTGCACCTCGACGGGCGGTCGATGGCGTACGAGAGCCTCGTCGACGCCGTCTGGGGGCCCGAAACCCCCGTACACGTACGCAATCTCGTCCAGAAGTACGTCTCCGGGCTGCGCCGCGCCCTCGGCGAGGGCGGGCCCGAACTGGTGTGGACGGGCAGCGGCTATCGGCTGACCGGGGCCCGGATCGACGACCTGTGCGAGCGGCGGGAGTTGCTGCGCAGCGCGATCGCGGCACGTGAGATCGGGGATCTGCGCCGGGCCGGGGAACTGGCGGGCGAGGCCGAGTCGTTGTGGCGCGGCGAGTACGCGGAGGGGCTGCCCGGTCCCTATCTGGAGGCCGAGAGGCGGCGCTGGGCGGAGAAGCGGATGCTGGTCCTGGAGGCGCGCCTCGAGGGCGCGATCGCGCAGGGGCGGTACGACGAATGCGTCCACGAGCTGGTGCGTCTGGTGGCCGCCCATCCGCTGCGGGAGCGGCCGGTGGCGCTGCTGATCCTGGCGCTGTACCGGGGAGGGCGTTCCTCCGACGCGCTGGTCGCGTACGAAGAGGCCCGGCGCAGGATCGCGGAGGCCATCGGCGCCGACCCGGGCCCCGCCCTGCGCGCCCTGCACGAGCGGATCCTGCGACAGGACCCGACGCTCTTCGGCGGAGTCGCGGACATGGCGGGGCGGGGCCCGGCGGAGCGGGGTTCGGCGGCCTGAGGGGCAAGCGTTCGGGCGAGGCTCCGGTCTGAGGGGCGCGCTCTTGCACAATGCGGCGGCCCGAGGGGCCCGCTTTCGGGCGTTGCTCCGGCCTGAGGGGCCCGCTTTCGCACGGCGCAGCGCCCTGAGGCGCGCGCGGTCGGGCGATGCGGCCGACCCTGGGCTCGCGTTCGGCGTTGCTCCGGCCCGAAGGGCGCGCCTGCGGGAGTTACTCCGGCCCGAGCTGCCCGTTCGGGCCATGGCCCGGCCCGAGGGGCGCGCGTTCGGGCCTGATGCGGCCTGATGCGGTCTGAGGGGTGCGGCTTCGCGCTAGGCGCGGGACAGCAGGCCGATGTCCTGACCCAGTCGGGCGGCGGACGCGGCGAAGAACTCCTCCCCTTCCTCGACGATGCGGTTGAACTGCCCGAACACCTCGAAGGAGATGAGCCCGAAGAGCTGCGACCAGGCGGCGACCAGGGCGACGACGAGCGCGGGCGGCAGATCCGGGGCGAAGTCGGCGGCCATGCGCTCCGCCTCGGGGCGCAGCCTTCCGGGGAGCGGCGGCGGGGCGATGCCGTCGGTGGTGAAGGCGTCGCGGGCGATGGTGATGAGGACGAGGCCGACGCGGGAGGCCGGGCCGATGGTGTCCTGCGGGGCGGAGTAGCCGGGCACGGGAGAGCCGTAGATCAGGGCGTACTCGTGGGGGTGCGCGACGGCCCAGGAACGGACGGCTCGACAGACGGCCGTCCAGCGGGCGAGGGCGTCGGGCGCGCGGCCGGCGTCCGTGGCGGCGAGGGCCTGTTCGGCGGCGGCGCCGACGGCGTCGTACGCGTCGACGATGAGCGCGGTGAGGAGATCGTCGCGGCTGGGGAAGTAGCGGTAGAGCGCGGACGACACCATGCCGAGCTCGCGGGCGACGGCGCGGAGGGAGAGCTTCGCGGCACCCTCGGCGGCGAGCTGTTTACGGGCCTCGTCCTTGATGGCGGCGGTGATCTCGATGCGGGCGCGGGCCCGGGCTCCTTGAACGCTGGTCATGGAGAACAGTCTGCCATCTTTCGGAGCACCGCACTAAAACGAGAGCACCGCTCTTGCTTTGGCGCGCCGATCCGTGCACACTGATCTCAAGCGAGAGCAGTGCTCACAGTTTCTCAACCGGAGGTTGCCATGTCCGCTCAGCCCGCTCCCCACGTCATGAAGCCCGGCTGGATCACGGTCAACGTCCTCAACCGATTCGTCGCCTGGATGACCCGCCGGGGCATCAGCGTCTGGGGCTCCCGTGTTCTCGCGGTCCGCGGTCGCAAGAGCGGCGAATGGCGCACCACCCCCGTCAACCTGATGACGTTCGACGGCGCCCAGTACCTGGTGGCCCCGCGCGGCCATGTCCAGTGGACCCACAACATGCGCGCGGCCGGCGGCGGCGAACTGCACCTCGGCAAGCGTGTCCAGACGTTCACCGCCGTCGAGCTGGCCGACGAGGAGAAGCCGGTCCTGCTGCGCGCCTACCTCAAGCGCTGGAAGGCCGAGGTCGGCGTGTTCTTCGGCGGGGTCGGGCCGGACTCCACGGACGAGGAGCTGAGGGCGATCGCCCCCAAGCACCCCGTCTTCCGGATCACCACGACCTCTTGAGGCGGGGCGGGACCCGGCCGGCCGTGCCGCCGGACCGACGCACCCGACCGTTCCGCCGGACCGATGCGGCCCGCCCCACCATGACGCCGGACCTACCGGAGCGACATCACGACGCCTCGGCGTCCCCAGCACGCTCGGACTCTCCCGCGACCTTCGTCGCGCCCGCCGCGCCGTCGGAGCCCTCGGTCGCGCCGTCGGAGCCCGTGGTGACGTCCGCGCCGTCCACCTCGTCCGTGCCCTTCGCCGCGCCCCCCGAGACCACCGCACCCTGCGGCTCGGCCGGTCCGGACGCGACGGCAGGCTCCGTGACACCGCGCTTCGCCGTACCCGCCCCGGTGTCCAGCCGGCGGTCCAGGACGTCGAGCGCCCGCCGCGCGATTCCGTTCGAGCGGACCAGGCCGGCCAGCGTGGTCGACCCCCGGGTGATGTCCGTGAAGGCGTTCCAGGCGGGACGGAAGCCCGTGATCACCGCGTGCAGCAGTCCGGGACTGCGCTCGAAGAGCGCGAGCATCCGCCGCCCGACCGCCATCTCCACACCCAGGCCGGCCTTGATCGCGAACGCGTAGTTCAGCGCCTGGCGGCGCGCGTCGACCGCGTCGTTCGACTCCGCGATCCGTACCGCCCACTCCCCCGCGAGCCGGCCCGAACGCAGAGCGAACGAGATGCCCTCCCGCGTCCACGGCTCGAGGAGCCCCGCCGCGTCGCCGCAGACGAGGACCCGGCCGCGCGACAGCGGCGAGTCGTCGCTTCGGCAGCGCGTCAGATGCCCCGAGGAGATCGCCGGTTCGAAGCCGGCGAGCCCGAGGCGGGCGATGAAGTCCTCCAGATAGCGCTTGGTGGCCGCGCCCTCGCCGCGCGCCGAGATGACGCCGACGGTGAGCGTGTCGCCCTTGGGGAAGACCCAGCCGTAGCTGCCGGGCATGGGCCCCCAGTCGATGAGGACGCGCCCCTTCCAGTCCTCGGCCACCGACGGCGGCACGGGGATCTCCGCCTCGAGCCCGAGGTCCACCTGGTCGAGCTTGACGCCGACATGGGCGCCTATGCGGCCGGCGCTGCCGTCCGCACCGACGACCGAACGGGCCAGGAGCGTCTCGCCGTCGGCCAGCACCACGGCGACGGTCCGCCGGTCGGGCACGGCCGGACCGTGCTGCTCGACACGGGAGACGGTGACGCCCGTGCGGAGCTCGGCGCCCGCCTTCTGCGCCTGCTCGACGAGCCCGGCGTCGAACTCCGGCCGGTTGATGAGCCCGAAGAGCATCCGGCGTGAGCGGCGCGTCCGGGCGAAGCGGCCGTTCAAGGAGAAGGTGACGGCGTGCACCCGGTCCTGGAGCGGCAGTTCGAAGCCGGGCGGCAGTGCGTCCCGCGACGGCCCGATGATGCCTCCGCCGCAGGTCTTGTACCGGGGCAGTTCGGCCTTCTCCAGGAGGAGCACACGGCGGCCGGTGACCGCGGCCGCATAGGCCGCCGACGCACCGGCCGGGCCGGCCCCGACCACGACCACGTCCCAGACGGTCGCCTCCCGCGACTCTCCCGCGCGTACCTCTTCGGCGTCTGCGTTCTCGCTGCTCACGATGTGCTTCTGCTCCTGATCCGACCGACGGTCCATGCTCTTCGGGCATCCTACGGCGCGGTAGGTGAGGCCCCGCGCCGTAGGATCGGCCATACGTTCGCCGTACAACCGACATACGGCGACGTCCTTACAACGTCGCACCCACCAGGAGCGTGCCCATGACCGCCAATCCGATCGCCGAGACCGTCGCCGAGCTGATGCCCCGTGCCAAGGCGGAGCTCGCGGAGCTCGTGGCCTTCGAGTCGGTGGCGGACGAGGCCGTGGCACCACGGAGCGAGTGCGAGGCGGCCGCGAACTGGGTGGCGGACGCCCTGCGCGCCGAGGCGTTCCAGGACGTGGCACTGCTCGACACCCCGGACGGTTCGCAGTCGGTGTACGGCGTGCTGCCCGGCCCCGCCGGTGCCCCGACCGTTCTTCTCTACGCCCACTACGACGTGCAGCCGAAGCTGGACGAGTCGGCCTGGGTCACCCCGCCGTTCGAGCTGACGGAGCGCGACGGGCGCTGGTACGGCCGCGGTGCGGCCGACTGCAAGGGCGGCTTCATCATGCACCTGCTGGCGCTGCGCGCCCTCAAGGCGAACGGCGGAGTGCCCGTCACGGTCAAGATGATCGTGGAGGGTTCGGAGGAGCAGGGCACGGGCGGTCTGGAGCGGTACGCCGAGGCGCACCCCGAACTCCTCACCTCCGACGCCATCGTGATCGGCGACACCGGCAACTTCCGGCTCGGTCTTCCGACGGTCACCGCGACCCTGCGCGGTATGACGATGATCCGGGTCCGGATCGACACCCTCGAAGGCAACCTGCACTCCGGCATGTTCGGCGGCGCCGCGCCCGACGCGCTGGCCGCGCTGATCCGGGTCCTGGACACGCTGCGCGCCGAGGACGGCTCGACGGTCATCGACGGTCTGCCGGCCGACGCGGTGTGGGAGGGGCTGCAGTACCCGGAGGACGACTTCCGCGCGGACGCGAAGGTTCTGGCGGGTGTCGGTCTGCCGGGCACCGGCACGGTCGCCGACCGTCTCTGGGCCCGTCCGGCGGTGACCGTCATCGGCATCGACTGCCACCCGGTGGCGGGAGCGACGCCGTCGATTCCGTCGACGGCGCGGGCGCAGATCAGCCTGCGGGTGCCGCCGGGCCAGGACGCGTCCGAGGCGACGAAGCTGCTGTACGCGCACATCGAGAAGCGTGTGCCGTGGAACGCCCGGGTCTCCTTCGAGCAGGTCGGTCAGGGCCAGGCGTTCCGGGCGGATGTGTCCAGCCCGGCGTACGTCTCGATGGCGGAGGCGATGCGGATCGCGTACCCCGGGCAGGAGATGCAGACCTCCGGCATGGGTGGCTCGATCCCGCTGTGCAACACGCTGGCGTCGCTCTACCCCGAGGCGGAGATCCTGCTGATCGGTCTGAGCGAGCCGGAGGCGCAGATCCACGCGGTGAACGAGTCGGTGTCGCCCGAGGAGCTGGAGCGCCTGTCGGTGGCGGAGGCTCACTTCCTGCTCAACTACGCCCGCTCGAAGCAGGGTTAAGCGTTCGGCGAAGCTCGCCGAGAGCGTAGAACCATGGGGCGGACCTGCGCGGATGCGTAGGTTCGCCGTATGGACTTCATAGAGATCACGCCTCGACTGCACATGCTGCACTTCTCCATCGGCCAGGCCTATCTGTGGCGGGACGACGAGGAATTGACCCTGATCGACGCCGGCTGGGCGGGCTCGGCGCCGCAGATCGAGGCGGCGATGCGGGGTGCGGGGCTCGACCCGTCGGCGCTGCGCCGGATCGTGCTCACGCACTGCCATCGTGACCATGTCGGCTCGGCTCAGGAGCTCGCCGACCGGTTCGGCGCCGAGATCGTGGCGCACCGCCTCGACGCCGCCGTGATCCGGGGCGAGGCCCCGGTCCCCGATCCTGTCCTGCTCGACTGGGAGATCCCTCTGTACGAGCGCGGTCTGACCGTCCCGGCGGCGCCGGCGACCCGGGTCGACCGGGAGATGGAGGACGGGGAGGCGCTGGGCTTCGGGGACGGTGCGGTCGTGGTGCACACACCGGGTCATACGCCCGGCTCGCTCGCGGTCCACCTTCCGGAGCACGGAGTCCTGTTCACCGGCGACACGGTGGCGACGGTGCAGGGCGTGACGTTCGGTGTGTTCCATGTGGACCGCGAGCGCGCCATGGATTCGATGCGGCGTCTGGCGGATTTGAAGCCGTCGGTCCTGTGCTGTGGGCACGGGGACCCGGTGACAACGGACACCGCCCGTCGACTGGCGGAGGCGGCGGCGTAGTCGATCGGCCCTCTCGGGCCGAAGGGCGCCCGTGGGCGTCGTCAGCCGACCGGCACGCCGGCCTCCAGGTTGAGCACCGTCCCGCGTTCGCGGGCGCGCAGGGCCCAGCGGAGGCGACGGTAGCGGACCGGGGGCAGCAGTTCGGCCGCCTCCTCCTCGGTGACGAAGCGCCAGCCGCGGAGCTCGGCGCCGGGCAGGAGGAGCCGGTCCGCGTCCGCGGTCGGCAGCAGGCCTCCGTCGAAGAGGAGGCGCAGGCCGCCGTAGCCCGGAGGTTGGGGGCGTTCCCAGTCGACGAGCAACAGGCGGGGTACGGAGTCGAGTTCGATGCCTATCTCCTCGGCGACCTCGCGCATACCGGCCCGGGCGGGCGGTTCGCCGGGCTCGACGACACCCCCGGGGAACTCCCAGCCGGGCTTGTAGGTGGGGTCGACGAGCAGGAATCGGTCCTGTTCGTCGAAGAGCAGGACCCCGGCGGCGAGCGTCTCGCCGCCGGGTTCGGGGGTCTGGACGATGCCGCAGGGTGCGGCCTCGCCGGAGGCGACGGCCTCGGCGACGGACGCGGCGGCCTCGGCCGGTGTGAGTGCGGAGGTGTCGACGACGTGCGCGTCGGCGGCCAGCCAGTCGTGCAGGGCGGTGCGGTAGGGCTCGATGTGGTCGAGGGACCACTGGCGTACGCGCTCCAGTGCCTGCGGGTCCGAGTCATCGGGTGTACGGCCCCGGATCCGCGCGCGCAGGATCGTTTCATCCGGGGCGAGCAGGACGTGCCGGACCTGTATGCGCCGGGCGGCGAGCCCCCCGAAGATCTCGTCGCGGTACTCCTGGCGCAGAAGGGTCATGGGGACGACGAGCACACCGCCGACCTCGGCGAGCAGCGCGGCGGCGGCGTCCACGACCAGTCGGCGCCAGATCGGCAGATCCTGGTAGTCGTCGACCTCGTCGAGTCGCTTCTCCGGCAGCAGCCGGCTCATCGTCGAGCCGATGATCTCGGGGTCGTACAGCGTGCTGTTCGGGATCAGATCGACCAGCCCGCGCGCGGTGGTGGACTTCCCCGCGCCGAACGTCCCGTTGATCCAGACGATCACGATTCCCCCTCTTCGATAGCCCACAGTGGCTTGCCCGCAACACCCTGCCACGGAAACCCCCGGGCGGAACCGGAGGGCGCCGGGTCGACGTGGAGAGGATGGGTGCACGGGCTGTGAGACGCCTCACTCCACGAACGCGCGTGCGGGCCGGTGCGTAACACTTCGAGACCGGGCGTCGTTGGACCGGCGAGGCAAGGGGGTGCGGAGATGAGCCGTACGGTACTGCAGAGGTTTCCGGCGGGAGGACCACGGGGCAGCTGGCCCGCCGAGGAGTTCGCCAGCGCCCGCCGGGACGAAGGCCTCCCGGCGGAGGTCGTGATGGACCTGGAGTCCGACGCGTTCCTGGTGATCGTGGAGCAGAGGACGCCGGAGCCGGTGGGCGGTTGACCACACCGGGCGGTGAAGCTCCGTCAGCGCCCCACCCGGGGCGCTCCGTCCGGGATACGCGGGGCCGCAGCGGCCGCCGCGCCGAGCAGACCGGCGTCCGTACCGGTGAGTGCCGGGACGACGACGAGGTCGCGGACGAACGACAACGTGGCGTAGGCGCGCAGTCCGCGCCGGAGCGGGTCGAACAGCACGTCTCCCGCGCCCGCCACTCCCCCGCCCACGACGGCGATGTCGATCTCGACCAGGGTCGCGGTGGCGGCGATGCCCGCCGCGAGCGCCTGGGCGGCGCGTTCGAAGGAGGCCACGGCGACCGGGTCCCCGGCGCGTGCGGCGGCGGCGACCGCCGCGGCCGACGTGTCGCCGTCGGGGCCCGGACGCCAGCCGTTGTCCAGGGCGCGACGGGCGATGTGGGGCCCGCTGGCGATCCGCTCGACACAGCCGCGCCCGCCGCAGGCGCACGGGTCTCCGTCCAGGTCCACGCTGATGTGGCCGATGTGACCGGCGTTGCCGGTGGGGCCGGGGTGTACGCGGCCGTCGAGCACCAGGCCGCCGCCCACACCGGTCGAGACGACCAGGCACAGCGCGTTGTCGTGACCGCGGGCCGCGCCCTGCCAGTGCTCCGCGGCCGTCATGGCGACCCCGTCCCCGACGAGGGTGACCGGCCGCCCGCCGGTCGCCTTGTGGACCCGCTCGACGAGCGGGAAGCCGCGCCAGCCGGGCACGTTGACCGGGCTGACGGTGCCCGCGGAGGCGTCCACGGGACCGGCACTCCCGATGCCCACCACGTGCGCCGATTCCCACAGCGGCGAGGCCGCGAGGTCCGCGAGGACCGACTCGACGGCGCGCATCACCGTCTCGGCGTCCTCCCGCGCGGGGGTGGGTCGCTGAGCCCGTGCGAGGATCGCGCCGTCGCCGTCCACCAACGCGCCGGCGATCTTGGTGCCGCCGAAGTCCAGGGCGACAACGAGGTCATTCTGCATGTGCGCGGTGTCTCCAGAAGGGGCGGGAGCGGTCGATCGCTGTGACCTACAGTCTCCCTTGCTCTGACAACGTTGTCCAGGCCCTATGCTCGGACGAGACAGAGACGAGACAGAGGAGATCCACTCACTGTGGCCGACACCGCCCGCCGCCCCGAGCACCGTTACGGCAATCGGCCCACGATGAAGGACGTCGCCGCCCGGGCCGGCGTCGGGCTCAAGACGGTCTCACGGGTCGTCAACGGCGAACCGGGCGTCACCCCCGACACCGAACGCCGGGTCCAGGAAGCCATCGACTCGCTCGGCTTCCGGCGCAACGACAGCGCCCGCGTGCTGCGCAAGGGCCGCACCGCCTCCGTGGGCCTCGTTCTCGAGGACCTCGCCGACCCGTTCTACGGTCCGCTCAGCCGCGCGGTCGAGGAGGTCGCCCGAGCCCACGGGGCACTGCTCATCAACGGCTCCAGCGCGGAGGACCCGGACCGGGAACAGGAGCTGGCCCTCGCGCTGTGCGCCCGGCGTGTCGACGGGCTGATCGTGATCCCGGCGGGCACGGACCACCGGTATCTCGAACCGGAGATCAAGGCGGGCGTCGCCACCGTCTTCGTCGACCGTCCCGCGGGCCGGATCGACGCCGACGCCGTCCTCTCGGACAGCTTCGGAGGCGCTCGCGCCGGGGTCGCCCACCTGATCGCCCACGGCCACCGCCGGATCGGCTTCGTCGGCGACCGGCCGCGCATCCACACCGCGACCGAGCGTCTTCGTGGCTACCGCGCGGCGATGGAGGACGCGGGACTGGCCGTCGAGGATTCCTGGGTGTCCCTGGGCCCGACGGATCCGGACCGGGTCCGGGAGGCGGTCACGGCCATGGTGTCGGGACCGGAGCCGGTCACCGCGCTCTTCGCGGGCAACAACCGGGTCACCGTCACCGCCGTCCGGGCGCTCGCCGACCGCGAACGCCCGGTCGCGCTGGTCGGGTTCGACGACATCGAGCTCGCCGACCTGCTCGGCATCACCGTCATCGCCCAGGACGCCGCGGCGCTGGGCCGGACCGCGGCGGAACGGCTCTTCCGTCGTCTGGACGGCATCGACGACGCACCGGCCCAAGTGGTCCTGGAGACCCGGCTGATCGCGCGCGGCTCGGGCGAGATCCCGCCGCCGCCCGCGTAGCCGGGACGCGGGCGGGGTGCGGCGGAGCGGGCGGTGACGCGCACGGCGCCCGCGGTCAGCAGACCGGCAGGCCCGGCATCATGCGCCGATCGTGGCCGACTCGTGCGGCTCCAGGACCCCGCGTTCGCTCAGGACGCCGTCGAGCGACGGCCCGTCGACGAACTCCATGACGATGACGGGGCGGCCCTGATGCTCGGTCACGTCGTGGACGGCGATGACCCCGGGGTGGCGTACCCGGGCCGCCACTCTGGCCTCGCGCTGCATCCGCAGACGCAGATCGACAGTTCGGGCCCCGACGAGTCGTCGTACGTCCGCAGTTCCTTGACGGCCACCTCGCGGCCCAGGACCTCGTCGACGGCGCGCCAGACGACGCCCATGCCGCCGCGGCCCAGTTGGCGCACGACTCGGTAGCGGCCGGCCGGCCGCTCGTTCTCCCCCGAAGACACCGCTGCCCCGTTCTCTGTCGCCTGCGCTGAACGCGTACAGAGCACGGGGCCGGGGTGACACCCACTGGCGGGTGACGCTCGGGGGGGGTCCGAGCGGTTACTGAGCCGTGGCCGTGAGGTCGCCGCGGCGCGGGGCGGCGAAGCGGTCGAGGTCGGCGCGGGTCAGGCCGGTGAGGGCGTCGACCTCGGCGGTGTCGAGGGCGCCGCAGTCGATGCCGCGCAGCAGGTAGGAGCTCAGCGCCTTGGCGGTGGCGGGCTCGTCCATGACGTCGCCGCCCGCGTGGTTGGCGTAGGCGGAGAGGCGCTTGGCGGCGGCCTCGAAGCCCTCGCGGTAGAAGGCGAAGACGGCGGCGTAGCGGGTGGGGATGTGGCCCGGGTGCATGTCCCAGCCCTGGTAGTAGGCGCGGGCCAGGGCGCGGCGGGTGAGGCCGTAGTGGAGGCGCCAGGCCTCGTGGACGTGCTCGGTGGAGCCGACCGGGAGGACGTTGGTGGAGCCGTCGGAGACCCGTACGCCCGTGCCGGCGGCGGCGACCTGCATGATCGCCTTGGCGTGGTCGGCGGCCGGGTGGTCGCTGGCCTGGTAGGCGGCGGAGACGCCCAGGCAGGCGCTGTAGTCGAAGGTGCCGTAGTGCAGTCCGGTGGCTCGGCCCTCGGCGGCGCCGATCATGCGGGCGACGGCGGCGGTGCCGTCGGTGGCGAGGATGGACTGGCTGGTCTCGATCTGGATCTCGAAGCCGAGGCGGCCGGCGTCCAGGCCGTGGGCCTTCTCGAAGGCTTCGAGGAGGCGGACGAAGGCGGTGACCTGCTCGGGGTAGGTGACCTTCGGGAGGGTGAGGACGAGGCCGTCGGGCAGGCCGCCGTTCTCGATGAGGCCGGTGAGGAAGATGTCGGTGGTGCGGATGCCGCGGTCGCGTACGGCGGCCTCCATGCACTTCATCCGGATGCCCATGTACGGGGCCGCCGTGCCCTTCTCGTACGCCTCCGAGATCAGCCGGGCGGCGCGGGCGGCGTCAGCGTCTTCGGCGGCCCCGCCCTGTCCCCCGTAGCCGTCCTCGAAGTCGACGCGGAGGTCCTCGATGGGCTCGCGCTCCAGCTTGGCCCGTACGCGGCCGTAGACGTCCTCGGCGAGATCGCCGGAGAGGCCGAGGACGGCTGCGAAGGAGGCGGCGTCGGGGGCGTGCTCGTCGAGGGCCGCGAGGGCCTGGTCGCCCCAGGAACGGATCGTTCCGGCGTCGAAGACGTTGCCGGGGACGTAGACGGTGTGGACGGGCTGACGGGTGCCGGGGTCTCCCGGGTAACGCCGGTCGAGCTCGGCGTCCACCGCTGCGAGGGAGGCGCTGATGCCCTCGCTGACCGCTCCGGCGAGGCTCGTCGACACCTTCTCCTGCTGACCCATCCCACATCCTCCTGTTTTCCGCTTCACGGAATCAACAATCCGTATAGCGAAGTTAGTAGTCCGCCGGGACCTG
This sequence comes from Streptomyces sp. NPDC039609, assembly GCF_055596705.1. Classification (NCBI taxonomy): domain Bacteria; kingdom Bacillati; phylum Actinomycetota; class Actinomycetes; order Kitasatosporales; family Streptomycetaceae; genus Streptomyces; species Streptomyces sp. NPDC039609. Next base: position 358,960 of record NZ_JBVIUJ010000001.1, on the reverse strand, counting down.
CGTCAATGGTTGTCCGAAACGGCCGGGGGCCGCGCGGTGATCATCACCACGCGGCCCCCGGACCGTACAGACGTGCAGGTCAAGCCCGCGGAAGTCAGCCCTTGCGGGTCTTGACCTCCTCGGTCAGCTGCGGGACGACGTCGAAGAGGTCGCCCACGACGCCGTAGTCGACGAGGTCGAAGATCGGCGCCTCGGCGTCCTTGTTGATCGCGACGATGGTCTTCGAGGTCTGCATACCCGCGCGGTGCTGGATCGCACCGGAGATGCCGGAGGCGATGTACAGCTGCGGCGAGACCGACTTGCCGGTCTGGCCGACCTGGTTGGAGTGCGGGTACCAGCCGGCGTCCACGGCGGCGCGCGAGGCGCCGACGGCGGCACCGAGCGAGTCGGCGAGCGCCTCGATGATCGCGAAGTTCTCGGCACCGTTGACGCCACGGCCGCCGGAGACCACGATCGCGGCCTCGGTCAGCTCCGGACGGCCGGTCGACTCGCGCGGGGTGCGCGCGGTGACCTTGGTGCCGGTGGCCAGCGCGCCGAAGGAGACCGTCAGGGCCTCGACGGTGCCGGCGGCGGGTGCGGCCTCGACGGGGGCCGAGTTCGGCTTGACCGTGATGACCGGGGTGCCCTTGGAGACACGGGACTTGGTGGTGAAGGAGGCGGCGAACGCGGACTGCGTCGCGACCGGGCCCTCGTCACCGGCCTCCAGGTCGACGGCGTCGGTGATGATGCCGGAGCCGATGCGGACCGCGAGGCGGGCCGCGATCTCCTTGCCCTCGGCGGAGGACGGGACGAGCACGGCGGCCGGGGAGACGGCCTCGTACGCGGCCTGCAGCGCGTCGACCTTCGGGACGACGAGGTACTCGGTGAACTCGGGGGCGTCGGCGGTGAGCACCTTGACCGCACCGTGCTCGGCGAGCGCGGCGGCGGTGTCGGCGGCGCCGTTGCCCAGCGCGACGGCGACGGGCTCGCCGATGCGGCGGGCCAGGGTCAGCAGCTCCAGGGTGGGCTTGCGGACGGCTCCGTCGACGTGGTCGACGTAGACGAGAATCTCAGCCATGGGGATTCAATCTCCTGCGAACGAAAAGGGGGCGGACTTCAGCGGCTCGCGCGAGCCCTAGATGAACTTCTGGCTCGCGAGGAACTCGGCCAGCTGCTTGCCGCCCTCGCCCTCGTCCTTGACGATCGTGCCCGCGGTGCGCGCGGGGCGCTCGGCTGCGGAGTCGACCGCGGTCCAGGCACCCTCGAGGCCCACCTCGTCGGCCTCGATGTCGAGGTCGTCGAGGTCCAGGGACTCCACGGGCTTCTTCTTGGCGGCCATGATGCCCTTGAAGGACGGGTAGCGGGCCTCGCCCGACTGGTCCGTCACCGACACGACGGCCGGAAGCGTGGCCTCCAGCTGCTCCGAAGCGGTGTCGCCGTCGCGACGGCCCTTGACGACGCCGTCCTCGATGGAGACCTCGGAGAGCAGCGTGACCTGCGGGACGCCCAGACGCTCGGCGAGGATCGCCGGGAGGACACCCATGGTGCCGTCGGTGGAGGCCATACCGGCGATGACGACGTCGTAGCCGGTCTTCTCGATGGCCTTGGCGAGCACGAGCGAGGTGCCCATGACGTCGGTGCCGTGCAGGTCGTCGTCCTCGACGTGGACGGCCTTGTCGGCGCCCATGGACAGCGCCTTGCGCAGCGCGTCCTTGGCGTCCTCGGGGCCGACGGTGAGGACGGTGACCTCGGCGTCGTCGGCCTCTTCGGCGATCTGGAGCGCCTGCTCGACCGCGTACTCGTCGAGCTCCGACAGCAGGCCGTCGACGTCGTCGCGGTCGACGGTCAGGTCATCGGCGAAGTGCCGATCGCCCGTGGCGTCGGGCACGTACTTCACACAGACAACGATCCTCAAGCTCACGCCGGCTCTCCTACTGCATCGTCATAACTGGGCTGCCTTGTTGCTCGCAGCATAGGCGCCTGAAGGGCGGGTTTCCGGTTGGGGCGTTCGACCGCCCCCACCGGAATATTACTCGTCAGTACAGCCAGTCCGTTACCAGTAAGCAAGCGCTCAGGCGTGTGACCTTGCCAACGCTCAGGTAAGGGAACCCTCAGTCACGCAGAGCGTTGAAGCGTCCCTGGTGATAGAGGAGCGGCCGGCCCACCCCACTCGGGTCCCCGGCGACGACCTGGGCTATCACGATCCGATGATCCCCGGCCGGGACACGGGCCACCACCCGGCACACCAGCCAGGCCAGTACGTCGTCCAGGATCGGGACGCCCTCGGGCCCCACGCTCCAGCGCGTCGGACCGCCGAACCGGTCGGCCCCGCTGCGGGCGAAGGTGCCGGCCAGCTCCTGCTGGTGCTCGCCGAGTATGTGGACGCCGACGTGCTCGGCCTCGGAGAGCACGGGCCAGCTGGAGGAGGTGGTGCCCACGCCGAAGGAGATCAGCGGAGGTTCCGCCGCGACGGAGTTGAGCGAGGTGGCGGTGAAGCCGACGGGGTGTTCCCCGTGGGCGGTGATGACCGCGACACCCGCGGCGTGCCGGCGGAAGACGGAGCGGAGGAGATCGGGAGAGGCCTGCCGAGGGGCGCCGATGGTGCGGAGCTCGGGCGAGATCGTCATGGAATTGTCCTTCTGCGAGGGCATCGTGAGAGCGGTCCGTGGGTTCTCAGACGCCCGGACAGCGCGCGCTCGCGTTGCGGGCCAGGTCCACGTGGGCCCGCCCGTAGAGAAGGATTTCTGCAGGCACCTCGCCAGCCTGACGATCGTTGGCGGGTGCAGTCAAGTGCGTACCGGGATGTGGGAGAAGTGTCACCGCGTCAGACGGCGCGCCCCAGCGCGGCGATGACGTCCGCCCGGCGGGGCTGTCCGGCCGCGCGGACGACGATGCGCCCGTCGCGGTCGAGGACGAGCACGGTCGGGGTCCGTACGATCCCCATCTCGCGGACGAGATCCAGCCGCTCCTCGGCGTCGATCTCCACATGGCCGACGCCCTCGATCATCTCCGCCACCTCGGACAGGGTCCGGCGCGTGGCGCGGCAGGGCTGACAGAAGGCCGTGGAGAACTGCACGAGGGTGGCCCGTTCCCCCAGCTCGACCCCCAGCCGGTCGGCACCCAGTCGCTCGTCCGTCACGTCCCGCTCCCTGCTCTCCACGTCCCTGTGCAGCGTTCCATGGCACCGTTCGATTCCCGCCACGACCACCGGGCGTGACGAGAATCTCCCCCTGCGAAGCCGTCAGGACTGGTCACCAGGGCCCACATGGGGCACGATCTGCCCAAAGCCGAAAACCTACGGCTGCGTAACTTCCGCCGGGAGAACCCTCCCCAGGAACAGAAGAAGGGGTTCCTCTCAGATGGCAGAACTCGTGTATCGGCCGGTCATCGGCGCCGCACTGACCCTGTTCAAGGCGCTGGACCTGAAGATCGACACGCAGGGTTCGGAGCACATCCCGCGCACGGGCGGGGCGGTGCTCGTCAGCAACCACATCAGCTATCTGGACTTCATCTTCACGGGCCTGGCCGCGCTGCCGCAGAAGCGCCTGGTGCGCTTCATGGCCAAGGACTCGGTGTTCCGGCACAAGGTGTCGGGTCCCCTCATGCGCGGCATGAAGCACATCCCGGTGGACCGCTCGCAGGGCGAGCACGCCTACAAGCACGCGCTGGAGTCACTGCGGGCCGGGGAGATCATCGGCGTCTTCCCCGAGGCGACCATCTCGCAGTCGTTCACGCTCAAGAGCTTCAAGTCGGGCGCGGCGCGACTGGCCCAGGAGGCCGGGGTCCCGCTGATCCCGATGGCGCTCTGGGGTACGCAGCGCGTCTGGACCAAGGGCCGGCCGCGGAACTTCAAGCGCAGCCACATCCCGGTCACGATCCGGGTGGGCGAGCCGGTGGAGGCCCCCGCCGACCAGTACGCGGGTGCCATCACCCGGCGGCTGCGCGAGCGTTGCCAGGAGCTCCTGGAGGCCGCGCAGCGCGCCTATCCCGTACGCCCCAAGGACGCGAGCGACACCTGGTGGGTGCCCGCGCACCTCGGGGGTACGGCTCCGACTCCGGCCCAGGTCAAGGAAGCCGGCTGACCGTCGGCCCGACCGGCCGGAAGGCCACCGGCCGAAACGTCACTCCGGGTCGCGGACGGTGATCCGCGCCCCGGGGTTCAGCTTCTCCAGGGACTCGGCGAGCTCGTTGCCCGCGGCGACGAGCTCCTCGCGCGTCATGGGCGTCAGCGACTCCAGCAGGAAGACCGCGTTGACGGTGTCGTCGTCGATTCGGGTGCGGGGCCCCTGGCGCCAGTTCCAGCGCCGGCAGGTGACGCCCGCCTCGTCGCACCAGATGACCTCGCCCGGCTCGGGGTGCTCCACGGTCTCCTCGCCGCCCGCCGTGGTCACGAACGCCTCGTCGCCGGTGGCCCGTACGAGCCGCATCTCGCCCTTGATCTTGTCGAGGTCCTCGCCACCGACCGGGATGAGGTGCGCGACGCTGATCGCGTTGTAGGCGTCGACGAGCCGGTTGATCCGCGGCAGTCCACCGTCCGCGAGCGCGCGCTTGGCCAGGGCCTCGGCGGAGTTGCGGGTACGGGAAGGCTTGGCACCGAAGGCGGAGTACGCCGCGCGCCAGGCGGCGACGTGCGGGTCCTTGTCCGGCGTCTGCCCGTCGAGCCGCTCGGCCAGGCGCCGGGCCGCGTCGTCCAGCAGTGCCGAACTGACCTCGTCGCTGGGGCCGTTGACGAGTCCGTGGGCCTCGACCGCGAGGTGGGTGAAGCCGGGCACGAGGGTGCGCACCTCGTCGGAGACTGTCAGGGTGAGGGGCATCGTCGTCCTTGCGTCAGAGGTCGGTCGGAAGGATCCGCAAGAGTTCCGGGCTGTCCGGCGCCGATCGCATGGCACTCAGCACTCCCGCATGTGGTGCAGCATACAACACCGCGTAGTCCACTTCATTGAACTCCGGATCGGGCAGGAACGCCAAGCGCTCCCCCGCAAGGGAGAACTCCGCCTCCCGGCCCGATTCACCACCGCGCGGATCCTGCCGGTGCCAGGTCTCCGTGCCGGGCAGGCGGATCGCGACCAGCCCGTGGAGCACCTCGAACTTCTGGTAGCAGAGCGCCGTCGGGATCGACTCGGCGCGCAGCAGCGCGGCGAGTGCGTGCGCCTTGGCGTGGCAGATCCCGGTGCGGCGCGCGAGGACGTCGGAGGCGCGCCAGGTGACCCGGAGGTCGCCGGTGTCGCTCGAGTGCGGGATCTCGTCCCGTACGAACGCGTACGCCGCCCGGGCGTACGCGCCGACGTCGGGGTGCCGGGCACGCAGCGCGGAGGCGGTCTCCCGTACGACGGGGTGCTCATGGTCGATGACCTCGTCCGCGGCGAGGTACGCGGAGAGTTCGGGGTCCTGCTGGATCAGCTCCATGAACCGGGACCCTAGAAAGACGACCGACCGGAAGTCAATGACTTTCCGGTCGGTCGCATACTTATGCCACGCTGGGAGGGGCGCTATCGCGCCATCTCCTCCTTCAGCGCCTGGAGGAAGGCGTCGACGTCGTCCTCCGTGGTGTCGAAGGAGCACATCCAGCGCACATCGCCGGCGGCCTCGTCCCAGAAGTAGAAGCGGAAGCGCTCCTGGAGCCGGGTGCTGACCTCGTGCGGCAGCCGCGCGAAGACCGCGTTGGCCTGGACCGGGTAGAGGATCTCCACCCCGTCCACCTCCCGCACGCCGGCCGCGAGGCGCTGGGCCATCGCGTTGGCGTGGGAGGCATTGCGCAGCCACAGGTCCTTGGCGAGCAGCGCCTCCAACTGGACCGACACGAAGCGCATCTTGGAGGCGAGCTGCATGGACAGCTTGCGCAGATGCTTCATGTGGCTGACCGCGTCCGGGTTGAGGACGACCACGGCCTCGCCGAAGAGCATGCCGTTCTTGGTGCCGCCGTAGGAGATGACGTCCACGCCGACCGCGTTGGTGAACGCGCGCATCGGCACGTTCAGGGAGGCGGCGGCGTTGGCTATCCGGGCGCCGTCGAGGTGCACCTTCATGCCCTTGCCGTGGGCGTGCTCCACGATGGCCCGGATCTCGTCCACGGTGTAGACCGTGCCCAGTTCGGTGTTCTGGGTGATCGAGACGACCTGCGGCATGGCCCGGTGCTCGTCCTCCCAGCCCCAGGCCTGCCGGTCGATGAGCTCGGGCGTGAGCTTGCCGTCCGGGGTCGGCACGGTGAGCAGCTTGAGGCCGCCCATCCGTTCCGGCGCGCCGCCCTCGTCCACGTTGATGTGCGCGGACTCGGCGCAGATCACGGCGCCCCAGCGGTCGGTCAGCGCCTGCAGGGCGGTGACGTTCGCGCCGGTGCCGTTGAAGACCGGGAACGCTTCGGCGTTCGGGCCGAAGTGGCTGTGCATGATCCGCTGGAGGTGCTCGGTGTAGTCGTCCTCGCCGTAGGCGATCTGATGACCGCCGTTGGCGAGGGCGATGGCCGCGAGCACTTCCGGGTGGGCTCCGGCGTAGTTGTCGCTGGCGAAGCCCCGGACCGACGGGTCGTGGTGACGACGCGCGTCGGTCCTGGTGGGCAGAGCCGGGGTCACGGCTTGGGGGTCAGCCACAGACGCTGTCCATTCACTTCCTGTGCGGGCCGGTCCCAGACGGCGGCGATCTCGTCGGCCAGATCCGTGACGTCGGTGAAGCCCGCGAACTTCGCATTCGGGCGCTCGGCGCGCATGGCGTCGTGCACCAGTGCCTTGACCACCAGGATGGCAGCAGCGGCCCGGGGGCCCTCGTCGCCCCCTGCCTTGCGGAAGTCGTCGCCCATGGCGAGCGTCCACGCCTCGGCCGCCGCCTTGGCGGCGGAGTAGGCAGCGTTGCCGGCGGTGGGCTTCGAGGCGCCCGCGGCGCTGATCAGCACGTAGCGGCCGCGGTCGCTGCGCAGCAGCGGCTCGTGGAAGGCGAGCGAGGTGGACTGGACCGTGCGGATGAGGAGCTTCTCCAGGAAGTTCCAGTCGGCGAGGTCGGTCTCGCCGAAGGAGGAGCTGCCGCGCCAGCCCCCGACGAGGTGCACGAGCCCGTCGATCCGGCCGAACTCCTTCTCCGTCTTGTCGGCCCACTCCCGCGCCGCGCCCAGGTCGAACAGGTCGACCGTGTCGCCGACGACCGTGGCGCCGCCGTGGGCGTACCGGGCGGCGTCTACAGCCTCGGCCAGGCGGGCCGGGTCGGCGTCGGCACCGACGACGATGGCTCCGGCTTCGGCGAGGCGCATCAGCGTCGCCCGTCCCGCCGGACCGGCCGCTCCCGCGACCGCGATGACGGCACCCTCCAGCGGCCCGCCGTTCCCGTTGCCGTTCATGGTCGTCCCCTCCTCCTCCGTGACTGGGTTCACGCGGCAGCCTGCTCGGTCCGCGAAGCGTTCGCGGCGGTGATGCCCTTGGTGGAGGCGATCACGTCCTTCAGCTTCTTGGACAGGGCCTCATAGAACATGCTGAGCGGAAACTCGTCCGGAAGCACGTCGTCGACGAGCTTGCGGGGCGGCAGGGAGAGGTCCAGGGCGTCCGGACCCTTGGCCCACTTCGACCCCGGGTGCGGAGCGAGGTAGGTGGAGACGAGCTCGTACGCCTTGAACCAGTGGACGAGCTTGGGGCGGTCGATGCCCTCGCGGTACAGCTTCTCGATCTCGGCGCAGAGCTGGTTGGTGACCTCGGGGGCCCGCTTCCAGTCGATCTTGAGCGTGTTGTCCGTCCAGCGCACCACGTCGTGCTTGTGGAGGTACGCGAAGAGGAGCTGGCCGCCCATACCGTCGTAGTTGCGGTTGCGGTCGCCGGTGACGGGGAAGCGGAACATCCGGTCGAACAGGACGGCGTACTGCACGTCCCGGCCGTGGGCGTTGCCCTCGCCCTCCAGCTTCACGGCCTCCTTGAAGGCGGTGAGGTCGCAGCGCAGCTCCTCCAGGCCGTACATCCAGAACGGCTGGCGCTGCTTGATCATGAACGGGTCGAACGGCAGGTCGCCATGGCTGTGGGTGCGGTCGTGGACCATGTCCCAGAGCACGAAGGCGGACTCGCAGCGCTTCTGGTCCTCGACCATGGCGGCGATGTCCTCGGGCAGCTCGATGCCGAGGATGTCCACGGCGGCCTCGGTGACCTTGCGGAAGCGGGCCGCCTCGCGGTCGCAGAAGATGCCGCCCCAGCTGAAGCGCTCGGGGGCCTCGCGCACGGCGATGGTCTCGGGGAAGAGGACGGCCGAGTTGGTGTCGTACCCGGCGGTGAAGTCCTCGAACGTGATGCCGCAGAACAGCGGGTTGTCGTAGCGGGTGCGCTCCAGCTCGGAGAGCCACTCGGGCCAGACCATCCGCAGCACGACCGCCTCGAGGTTGCGGTCCGGGTTGCCGTTCTGCGTGTACATCGGGAAGAGCGCCAGGTGCTGGAGCCCGTCCTGGCGGTCGGCGGCCGGCTGGAAGGCCAGCAGGGAGTCCAGGAAGTCCGGTACCTGGAAGCCGCCCTCGACCCACTTGCGCAGGTCGGCGACGAGAGCGCGGTGGTACGCGGCGTCGTGCGGGAGCAGCGGGGAGAGCTGCTCGACCGCCGCCACGATGCGCTCGACCGCACTCTGGGCGAGGGCGCGGGACGGCGCGCCCTCGGTCTCGAAGTCGATGGACCCGTCCTTGCTCTGCCAGGGACGGATCTCCTCCACGGCATTCTTGAGCTCGGGCCAGGCAGGGTGCTCGATCACCGGGGTATCGGTGAATATCCCCCCACCGGTCACGTCCTGCACAAGAATTTCCGTCATGTCACTTCCTCCACAGGAGAACCTCGCGTCAAGACACCGTATCCGGCCGCGGTTCCTCCGGACAAGAGGAGCAAGAGAAATTATCCTGCGAGACCCCCTTCGTCACCGTCAATTTTCCTGTCGGGGAGCGTTGAGGCGATCGCATCCCCCGCGGCGGCGAGGGCCTGAGCCGCCGCACCGAGGTACTCGTGCAGGGCCAGGAAGCCATGGAACATCCCCGGGTGGTGGTCCTCCGTGACCTCCACGCCCGCCGCGGCCAGGGCGGCGGCGAAGGCCCGCCCCTCGTCGCACAGCGGGTCGCAGCCCGCGGTGACCACATGGGCGGGGGGCAGGCCGGCGAGCTCCGCGCGCAGCGGGGAGGCGAGCGGATGGCGGGGGTCACCGTCCGGACCGAGGTAGTGGTCGCGGTACCAGCGCATATGGACGTCGGTGAGGTAGTAGCCCTCGCCGTTCGTCCGGTACGACGCGTGGGCGCCGGCCAGGTCGGTCGCCGGGTAGATCAGCACCTGGCGGGCGAGCGCGGGGCCCTGGCGGCCGCGGGCGAGCAGCGCGGCCGCCGCGGCGAGGTTGCCTCCCGCGCTGTCCCCCGCGACGACGAGGGCCGCGGGCTCGCCGCCCAGCTCGTCGATGTGCGCGGCGGCCCACAGAAGCGCCGCGTAGGCGTCCTCGACGGGTGCGGGGAAGCGCACCTCGGGGGCGAGCCGGTAGTCGACGGAGACGACGACGGATCCGGACTCCCGGCACAGGATCCGGCAGGAGCGGTCATGGGTGTCCAGGCCACAGAGCACCCAGCCCCCGCCGTGGAGGAAGACGGCGGTCGGGCGGGGCCTCGCGTCCCCCTCGGGCCGGTAGATCCGCACCGGGAGCGGTGGGGCGCCCTCGGGGCCGGGGACCGTCCTGTCCTCCACGGAGCCGACGACGGGCGGCGCACCGGGCGGCGCGGGGGCGCCGGCGAGCAGCCTCCGGGCCTCGACGGGGTCGGTGACGGCGCCGCCGATGTCCGGGAAGACGGCGGTGAGCAGATCGACGAAGGGACGGGCCTCGGGGTCGAGCCGGTCGGCCGGAGGAGTGTCGGGACGGCCGGGGGGTGCGGTGTCCGTCATCGTGCGCCCTCGCCCTCGGTGAAGTACGGGATGACCTTCTCGCCCCACTGACGCAGGGTCTCCAGACAGGCCTCCTGCGGCACGGTCCCCATCTGCATCAGGCACATGATCTCGTCGGCGCCCGCGTCCCGGAGCCGTTCCACGTAGGCGATCGCGTCCTCGGCGGTGCCGTAGGCGTGGTCGGCGTGGAAGGTGGCCGTGGCGGAGGGGCGCACCGGTATGCGCTGTTCGTGCAGCCGGGCGACGACCTGCTCGGCGGCGCGGCGCATGTCGGCGGCCTCGTCGGCGCCTTCCACCACCGCCTCGTCGGGGATGCCCGCTCCCCCGTACCAGTGGCCGATCGACTGGGCGAAGAAACGCTGGCCCCGGATGCCGATGCGGCGGGCCTCGGCGCGGTCGTCGAGGACGATCGTGGGGCAGAGGACGGAGAAGTGGTCGTTGACGACCGTGGAGACGAACCGGTCGCCGGTGCGTGCGGCGCGGGCCGTGTCGTAGGCGCGGCGCATCTCGGCGATCGACTCGGGCCCGGCGAAACCCATCACGAGCGCGCCGATGCCGAGCTCGGCGGCCTGGGCGAGGGTCTCCGTGCGACTGCAGGCGAGGAAGAGCGGCGGATGCGGGGTCTGGCGCGGGCGGGGCAGGATCGGATGCGGATCGATGCTGATCAGCTCGGAGCTGTACTCCAGCTCGTCCTTCTGCCAGGCCCTGCCGATGATCCTCAGGGCGTCCTCGACCTCCTGGGTCGTACGGTCGCGGTCGACCCCGCAGAGCGAGGTCTCCTGCTCGGTGCCGCCGCGCCCGGCGCCGAGGTCGAGACGTCCGCCGGAGAGCAGGTCGAGCATGGCGGCGCGTTCGGCGACGCGGGCGGGGTGGTTGAAGTTGAACGGCATGCAGACCACGCCGTGGCCGATGCGGATGCGGCTCGTCCGCGCGGCGACGTAGCTGAGGAAGACCTCGGGGGCGGACATGTGGGCGTACCACTTCAGAGAATGGTGCTCGACGGCCCAGATCCGGTCGAAGCCCATCTCCTCCGCCAGGACGGCCTGTTCGACGCAGTCGTGGATGACCTGGTGCTCGTGCTCCACGGTCGGGTCGGCCAGCTGCGCCTCGAAGATGACGGAGAACTTCATATGCCCTCCAGGGGGTTGTGTCGGGAAGCTGTCCTTGTTTCGATTAGCCATATGACTAGTCGTCAGGTCGCGAAGAGGCAAGAGACGGAACACGGATTGCCGCAGACGGCCTGGGCGGTGCTCGGGCTGCTCTCGTTCCCCGGCGAGCGCACCGGCTACGAGCTGAAGAAGTGGGCGGACGCGTCCCTGCGCTTCTTCTACTGGTCGCCGGCGATCAGCCAGATCTACGCGGAGCTGCGCCGGCTGGAGTCGCGCGGGTACGTGATGTCGGCCCGGTCGGGTCCGGAGGAGCCGCGGACCAAGCGGCGGTACGCGATCACGGAGGCGGGCCGGGCGGCGCTGGCCGACTGGGCGGACGGCGACGGCGGGCCCGTGGTGCTCAAGCATCCGCTGGTGCTGCGGGTCTGGCTGGGGCATCTCGCGGCCCCGGAGCGGCTGCGGACGCTCGTCGAGGAGCACATCGCCCGTACACAGGGTGAGCTCAAGGAGGTCCGGGACGCGCTCGCCCGCGCGGAGTCCGAGCCCGAGTGGCACCATCCGGCACTTGCTTTGCGCTGGAGCGAACGGCAGCACCTGGCGGAGCTGGAACTCGCCGAGTCGATGCTGACGGACCTGGAGGCACTGGTGGAGGCCCCGGCGAGGGGTGACACGGGGCACTGAGGGGCCCGTGGGTGTGACGCCCGGAGTGTCAGGTTCCGACGCCCCGCGCGCATGCGCTTCCTTCTTGCGGTGAAGTCATTAGGCTGCGCCCCGAGCCGCACCGGGAGCCCGGAGGGACCTGGGCCCGGACATCGACGGAAGCGAGAAGATCTTGAGTTTCCTCACCATCGGTCATCGCGGAGTCATGGGCGTCGAGCCCGAGAACACCCTGCGTTCCTTCGTCCGGGCCGAGCAGGTCGGCATGGACGTCATCGAGCTGGACCTCCATCTGAGCAAGGACGGCGCACTCGTCGTCATGCACGACGCCGACGTCGGCCGGACCACCGACGGCAGCGGGGCGATCGCCGAGAAGACCCTCGCCGAGCTGCGCGAGCTGGACGCGGGCGCCGGGGAGCACGTCCCCGTCTTCGAAGAGGTCCTGGACGCGGTGCGGTCCCCGCTCCAGGCCGAGATCAAGGACGTGGCCGCCGCCCAGGTGCTCGCCGAGGTGATGAACCGGCGTGACCTGGTGGGGCGCGTGGAGGTCCTCTCCTTCCACGACGAGGCCCTCGCGGAGATCTCCCGGCTCGTCCCGGGCGTCCGTACCGCGCTCGTGGCGGACCTGTGGGACGCCGACGTCGTGGACCGGGCCAAGGCGGTCGGTGCCGGCGCGCTCGTCCTGAACATCCGGCACCTCACCCTGGAGACCGTCGAGCGCGCACACGCCGAGGGCCTGCGGGTCATCGGCTGGGTGGTGAACACCCAGGACCACCTGCGGCTGGTACGGGCCCTGGAGCTCGACGGCGCGACGACCGACTATCCGGAGATCCGCCGCACCGGCCGCTTCACGGCCTGATTCGCGGGCCCGGCCCTCAGACCAGCGGCTTCACCAGGAGCTCGAACTGCAGGTCGTCCCGCTGCGGGACGCCGAAGCGCTCGTCGCCGTACGGGAACGGGGTCATCTCTCCCGTACGGCGGTAGCCGCACCGCTCGTACCAGGCGATGAGTTCCTCGCGCACGGAGATCACCGTCATGTGCATCTCGCGCACGCCCCAGATCTCCCGCACCCGGCGCTCCGCCTCGGTGATGATCAGGCGGCCGAGACCCGCTCCCTGGAGTTCGGGGCGGACCGCGAACATGCCGAAGTAGGCGGCGTCGCCGCGGCGTTCGAGCTGGCAGCAGGCGACGACCTCGCCGTCGCGCTCCACCACCATCATGCGGCTGCCCGGGGTGGTGATGACGGCACGCACCCCCTCGGCGTCGGTCCGCTGCCCCTGCAGGATGTCCGCCTCCGTGGTCCAGCCGGTCCGGCTCGAGTCGCCGCGGTAGGCCGACTCCACGAGCGGCACGAGGACCGGGACGTCGTCCTCGACGGCGTCGCGGTAGCCGATCCGACCGGTGTCCTGCGGCGTGGCGGTGTCCATGCTGTTCGGGTCTCCCCTCGGGGCGCTGACGATCCCCCCGAGCGTAACGCCCCAGCGCCGTGCTCCCCCGCGTACGCCTGTGCGCTCGCGTACGCCCGGCCGGGCATGGGCATCGACCCGGAGGAACCCACGGGGAGGTGTGCCGTGCACGGACCGGCGTTGTCGGCCTGGCTGTTGCTGACGCTCTGCGGGGCGAGCGGGGTGTACTGCCTGCTGCGGATGCGCCGGTGCGCGGGCGAGGAGCGCAGAACGGCGGGGGGCGAGGCCGTGATGGGCTTCGGGATGGCGGCGATGGCGCTGCCCCCCGCCGTGCTCACACCGCCCTCCTGGTCGTGGGCGGTGTACGCGGCCGTGTTCGGGGCGGCGGCCCTGCACGCGCTGTCGACGGTGCGGCGCGGCGGACATCATCTGCACCATCTGCTGGGCTCCTTGGCGATGGTCTACATGGCGCTGGTCATGGCGGCCCCGGCCCAGGGAGCGCACGGAGGACACGGGGCAGGGGCCTCCGCGGGCGTACCGCTCGTCACGGGTGCGCTCCTCGCGTACTACGTCGTCTACGTGCTCCGCACGGGGACGCGGCTGGTCCCGGTGGCGGTGCCCGCGGGCGCCACGCCGACGGCCTGGGCCACCCGGCCGGAGTTCGCTCTGGTGTGCCGGCTGTCCATGGCGCTCGCGATGCTGGCGATGCTCGTGACCCTCTGACGCCGGCCACGTCGAAACCGTGGCGTACGTCACTTGGCGTGCGAGGCCATACCCCCGAGTAGTACGCCACTCATAGGCTGGACGCCATGTTGGTCTCCCTCGCGCTGCTCTCGCTCGGCGTCCTGACCGCCGCCGTGGCCCCACGGCTGCTGTCACGGTCCGACTGGGCGGAACGCGAGCCCGTGGTGGCCCTGTGGGTGTGGCAGTGCGTGGTGGCGGCGGTGCTGCTGAGCTTCGCGCTGTCGATGACGTTCAGCGCGGCGGCCGCCTGGCAGGTGGTACGGGGTCAGGTCTTCGCGGGCGCGCCGCACGGGGTGCTCGAGGCATACGAACTGGGCACCCATCAGCCCTGGTCGGCGGCGCTTGCCGTGGTCCTGGCCTGTGGTGGGCTGTGGACCGGCGCGATGCTCGGCCGGGAGATCCGCCGGGCGCGGGCGCGTCGTCGGCAGCGCCGCTGCGAACTGCTCGTCCGTTCCCCGCTGTTGCCTGGCGAGGAGCCGGGCAGCGAGCGCCTCGTGGTGCTGGAGGGAGAACGTCCGGACGCCTGGTGGCTGCCGGGGACCGCGCCGCAGCTGGTCATCACGACGGCGGCGCTGCGCCGCCTCAAGGGACGCCAGCTCGATGCCGTGCTCGCGCACGAGCAGGGACACGCCCGGGCGCGCCACGACTGGCTGCTGCACTGTTCGGGGGCGCTGGCGGGCGGTTTCCCGGGGATTCCGGTCTTCGCGGCCTTCAGGGGCGAGATGCACCGGTTGGTGGAGCTGGCGGCCGACGATGTGGCCTCGCGGCGGTTCGGGCGGCTGACGATCGCGCTGGCGCTCGTGGAACTGAACGAGGAGCGCGGGGTGTTCGGGCCGGGCACCGCACCGGACGCGGATCTTCCGCAGCGGGTCAATCGCCTTCTCACGGCCGCTCCGCGGCTCACCGCGAGCCGGAGGCTGGGGCTGACGGCGTCCGCGGCGCTCGTCCCGGTCGTACCGGTCCTGGTGGCGTTCGTGCCCGCCCTCAGGGCGCTCGGATAACGGGGGTTCCGGCGCGTAGTCGGGGATTCCGGCGTGCCGGCGCGCGGGTCGGGGAAGATCGGCCCATGCGTTCCTCCGCCGTGGTCTCCGCTGCCCTGGCCGTGCTGATGCTCGTCCTGGTGGCCGTGGGCTGGCCACCACTGCTCTCCCTGGACCGGTCGGTCACCGAGGAGCTGCACCGCAGCGCCGTCGCCGAGCCCGGGTTCACCCAGCTCAACCGGATCCTGAGCGACTGGGTGTGGGACCCATGGACGATGCGCGCGCTGCTCGCCGTCGCGGTGGTGGTGCTGTGGTGGCGGCGCGAGCGGCTGCTGGCCCTGTGGCTGACGACGGCCGGCCTGGTGACGGCGGCCGTCCAGCAGGGGATGAAGTGGGCCGTCGGCCGGGAGCGGCCGGACTGGCCGGATCCGGTGGACTCGGCGCAGTTCGCGTCGTTCCCCTCGGGGCACGCGATGACGGCGACGGTGAGCTGTGGGCTGCTGCTCTGGGTGCTCGCCCTGCACTGGCGGGAGACATGGCGGGGCTGGAGCGTGATCGTGGTGGCGGCCCTGGTGTCGGTGCTCGGTGTGGGGTGGACCCGGGTCTATCTGGGAGTGCACTGGCCGTCGGACGTGGTGGCCGGCTGGTTGCTCGGCTTCTGCCTCGTGATGGTGTCGATCATCACGTTCCGCATGTACGGCCGGGGCGCCGGGCGGGCCGGTCCGCCGGGGACGGGACGGAGGAGAATGGGAGAGACGCGATGAAGCCGCCTGTCCTGGACGATCCCCCGCGTCGCCCAGAACAGACGGCAAACCCGCTGACCAGCCACGAAGGCGCGACAGCAGGCTGCGCTGAGTATATTGGCTGCGAGCCAGTCAACGCAGGAGTCAAGCATGTCCCCGCGTAGCCCATCGGTCAATGAAGAGCTTCGACGACGCTCTCGGGAGCGCCTCCTCGAGGCGACCGTCGAGCTCGTCTCCGAGCGCGGGTACGAGTCGACGACGCTGGGCGACATCGCCGAGCGGGCCGGTTCGGCACGTGGTCTGATCTCGTACTACTTCCCGGGCAAGCGCCAGCTGCTGCAGTCGGCGGTGCACCGGCTGATGCACCTGACGCTCGAGGAGGCGCTGGAGCGCGAGCCGCGGACCGACGACGGCCGGGAGCGGATGGCGCGGGCCATCGACGCGATCCTGGGGCTGGCCGTGGACCGCCCGGTGCTGATGCGGACGCACATGGCGGGCATCCTGCAGGCCGAGGGGTTCGTGCAGTGTCCGGAGCAGCAGCGGCTGGCGTTCCTGCTGCGGGACACGGTGACGCGGTACGGCTCCGCGAACGTGGACGCGGACTATCCGCTGCTGCGGGCGCTGCTGATGGGCGCCGTCGTGGCGGTGCTGCTGCCGGGGGCGCCGATGCCGGTGGCGCGGCTGCGGTCGGAGCTGTTCCAGCGCTACGGACTGGATTGGGAGCAGGGAATGCCGCCGGACGGCGGTCCGCCCGACGGCATTCCCTTCACGGCCTCGGTGTCAGAGCTCCGGGTGCCGTGTCAGTCGCCCACGGCACAGACCTCGAAGACTCAGTCCTCGAAGTCGTCGAAGTAGTCCGGCTGGGTCTGGACGTTGAGCGCGTCCATCCGGATCCGCTTCGCCGGGTCCGTACGACGGTCGTCGAGCTTCAGGACGTCGAAGCCCTTCGCGATGTCGTTGGAGTAGATGTAGCCGTTGTAGTAGTAAGCGGACCACGAACCGCCGGTGCTGATGGTGGTGGCGGAGAGCGGACCGCGCTCGAAGTAGGCGATCTCCTTCGGCTTGCGGGAGTCGGTGAAGTCCCAGACGGAGACGCCGCCCTGGTACCACGCCTGGACCATGAGGTCCTTGCCCTTGACCGGGATCAGCGAGCCGTTGTGGGCGACGCAGTTCTCGGTGTCCGCCTGGTGGCGCGGGATCTTGAAGTAGCTGCGGAAGACGAGCTTGCGGTGCTTGCCCTTGCCGACGATGTCGTAGATGCCGTCCGCGCCGCGGTTCGGGCCGACGGCCGCGTTGCAGGTCGCGCCGGAGCCGCCACCGAGCTCGTCGGTGAAGACGACCTTGTCGGCCTTCTGGTTGAAGGTCGCCGAGTGCCAGAACGCGAAGTTGACGTTGTCCTGGACCTGGTCGATGACCTTCGGGCGTTCCGGGTCCTCGATGTCGAAGAGGATGCCGTCACCCATGCAGGCGCCGGCTGCGAGGTCCTTGCCCGGCAACACGGTGATGTCGTGGCAGCCGGTGGTCTTGGAGACACCCGGGTTGGTGGGACCGCCGGGGTTGCCGCCGCCGTCAGGGCCCTCGCCCGGGAACAGGACCGGGAAGCTCACGATCGCGGCCTTCTGGGGCGCCTTGCGGGGCACCTTGATGACCGAGATGCCGTCGTGCGGAGGCTGGCAGTCCGGGAACGCGGCGTTGGGCGAGTACGAGGAGACGTAGACGTACACGTCCTTCTTCTTGGGCACCAGCGTGTGGGTGTGCGAGCCGCACGCGGTCTCGACGGCAGCGACGTACTTCGGGTTGCGGATGTCGCTGATGTCGAAGATCTTCATGCCCTCCCAGGAGGACTTCTCCGTGGCCGGCTGGCTGACGCTGGCACAGGAGTTGTCGCTGCGGGAGGAGTCGGTGGAGAGGAAGACGAGGTTGCCGGAGACGGAGATGTCGTTCTGGGAGCCCGGGCAGAGGACCTGGGCGACCGTCTTCGGGGCGCGCGGGTTGCTGATGTCGAAGATGCGGAAGCCGTCGTAGTTGCCCGCGAAGGCGTACTTGCCCTGGAAGGCCAGGTCGGAGTTGGTGCCCGCGAGCGCATCCTTGGGGATGTTCACGAGGTGCTGGATGTTGTCACTGTGGACGATCTCGTCCACGCCGGGTATCTCGCCGCTCTGGATGGCGGACCGGGCCTCGGCCGCCTGTGCAGAGGAGACGGTGCCCTGCGCGGTGGCGTCACCCGGGTCGGGCGTGGCGGCCGCGGGGCCGGCCGCGAGCAGGCTGACCAGCAGTCCGGCCGCGGCGGTCGCCACACCCAGACCTCTGATCCGTGCGCGCGGGGTACGCGTGATGCGCGTGGTACGCAACGAAGTCACTCCGTCCTCCCTTGTATCCGTTCGTAGTTGAACGGGTGATGGACCCCGGCAGTATCGTCCTTAGCGTGCACATCTCAACAGATGGCAACACACATGTAATGAATGTTTTTGCTCGATGCCCCTGAGAAGCGTGCTAGGAACGGTGCCCGACGCTTGTCCCCCCGGTCCCTCGGAACCACCCCTGGAGGTCGCCTTGTTGAACCGCCGTATCCGTGGAGCTGCCGCCGTCGCGCTGAGTGTCGCCGCGGTGTGGGCGCTGTCCGCCTGCGATTCGGCCCCGGACGGGAAGGCGCCGCAGAGCAAGGACTCCACGGCTCCCTCGGTGGTGGCTCCGGGCAAGCCTGGCGAGCCGGCGCGGAGGATATCGCCGGCCGAGGCGTCCCGGCTGCTGCCCGACGACAAGCCCAACGCGGCGGACTTCACCTATGCGCAGATGATGGTCGTGCACCACAAGCAGGCGCTCACGATGACCGCGCTCGCTCCGGACCGGGCCGGGTCGACGCAGGTCAAGAAGTTGGCGGACCGGATCACGGCGGCGCAGAAGCCGGAGATCGACGCGATGGAGGGCTGGCTGAAGAACAACGGCGGCCCGCGCGAGCAGAGCGGTCACGACCACCACACGATGCCGGGGATGGCGACCGAGACGCAGTTGGCGGAGCTGAGGAAGGCGAACGGCAAGGCGTTCGACGAGCTGTTCCTGAAGCTGATGGTCACGCACCACGAGGGCGCGGTGACGATGGCGGCGGAGGTGCTGGGGGAGGGGAACAACGTCCTCGTGGAGGAGATGGCGAACGACGTGATCGCGCAGCAGACGGCGGAGATCAACCGGATGCGCTCGATGTAGCGGAGCCCGTCCCGGGCCGGCCGGGCCTGTCGCGCGTCTCCCCTGCCGGGGCTTCCGGTGCCATGCTGGAAGTCTCTCGGCGGGAATCCCCGCGGCGGGAAGGAGTACGACCGTGCTTCGTGTCGCTGTCGTCGGTTCCGGGCCCAGCGGGGTCTACACCGCCCAGTCGCTGGTCCAGCAGTCCGGGGTGCCCGGGGTGCGGGTCGACGTCCTGGACCGGCTGCCCTGCCCGTACGGTCTGGTCCGCTACGGTGTCGCGCCCGACCACGAGAAGATCAAATCACTCCAGCAGAACCTGCGGACGGTCCTGGAGGACGAGCGGGTCGGGTTCGTCGGCAACGTCGAGGTGGGCAAGCGGGGGCTGACCCCTGAGCGCCTCCTGGAGCTGTACCACGCGGTCGTGTACTGCGTGGGCGCGGCGCGGGACCGTCGGCTCGGGGTGCCGGGCGAGGATCTGGCGGGCAGCCACTCGGCGACGGACTTCGTCTCCTGGTACAGCGCGCATCCCGATGCCGCGGGCAACGGATTCCGTCTCGACGGCCGCTCGGCGGTCGTGATCGGCGTGGGCAATGTGGCGGTGGACGTCACCCGGATCCTGGCCAGGGCCGCGGACGAGCTGCGGGCCACGGACGTGCCGCAGGGGGCCCTCGCCGCCCTCGCGGCCAGCCGGGTGCGCGCGGTGCACATGGTGGGGCGTCGGGGCCCCGGGCAGGCCAAGTTCACGACGAAGGAACTGCGGGAGCTGGGCGGCCTGGACAGCGCGCGGGTGAGCGTGGATCCAGCGGATCTGGCGCTGGACCCCGCGTTCGCGGACTCCTCGGCGCTGCCCGCCGTGAACCGGCGGAATCTGGAGGTCGTCCGAGGGTGGGCGGCGGGTGCGGCGGAGGGCTCGGACGCGTCGGCGCGGGACGGCGCGGCCGAGGCCGCGCGGACCATCAGCCTGCGGTTCTTCCTGCGGCCGGTGGAGCTGCTGGGCGAGGACGGCCGGGTGGCCGCGGTCCGCTTCGAGCGGACGGAGCCGGACGGAGCCGGTGGCGTGCGGGGCACGGGGCGGTACGAGGAGATCGAGGCCCAACTGGTCCTGCGGGCGGTCGGCTACAAGGGGGTCGCCCTGCCCGGGCTGCCCTTCGACCAGGCCCGGGGGACGGTCCCGAACGAGGCAGGCCGGGTGCTGCGGGACGGCGTTCCGTCGCCGGGCGAGTACGTCGCCGGCTGGATCAAGCGTGGCCCCACGGGTGTGATCGGCACCAACCGCCCGTGCGCCAAGGAGACCGTGACCTCCCTGCTGGCCGACGCGGCGGAGCTGGCCGGGCGGCCGGTTCCGGCCGACCCGATCGGCGCGCTGCGGGACCTGGGCCACGAGCCTGTCGCCTGGCGGGGCTGGCTCTCCATCGAGCGCGCGGAGTCGGACCTGGGCCGCTCACTGGGGCGCGGCCGGGTGAAGATCCCGGACTGGCCGGGCCTTCGGGCGGCGGCGCGGGAGGATGCGGACCTTCGCGCGGCCGCGCGAGAGAGCGCGGACCGGGAGGCGTAGCCGCGCCCGGGCTCTCGTCACGGCCGAACCGAGGCCACCGCCCCCGCCCGGGCGCGGAGGCGCTACGAGCCGGGCGGGGAGCCGGCGCGTCGGCGTTACGAGACGGGCGGGGAGCCGGCGCGTCGGCGTTACGAGCCGGGCGGGGAGCCGGCGCGTCGGCGCTACGAGACGGTCGGGGGCCGGGCGTGGAGGCGCTACGCGTCGGCCGCGGTCGACTCCCCCAGCCGCTCCGTCTGGTCCCCGGCCGCCCGCAGGACGCTGTCCAGGAGGCCGGGGAAGAGGGCGTCCAGGTCCTCGCGGCGCAGGGCGTTCAGCTTGGCGGTGCCCCGGTAGATCTGCTGGATGACGCCGGCCTCGCGGAGCACCCGGAAATGGTGCGTCGTCGTCGACTTGGTCACCGGAAGGTCGAAGTAGGAGCAGCTCAACTCGGTGCCCTCGCGCGCCATGTCGCTCACGATCGTCAGCCTCACCGCGTCGGACAGGGCGTGCAGCACGCCCTCCAGGCGGATCTCCTCCCGCGCGGGGTGGTCCAGAACCCGAGGGTTGATCGCGGTCGTCACGGCGGCGGCTCCACTTCATCCGGGGTACGCGCCCATTGTACGAGAACTCTCGTAGTTTGACAGGTGACGTACTACGATGAGTATCGTACGAGCGTCCTTCGAGGTCACCGAAACGGAGTCCGTCATGAGCGTCGCCCTGTTCGAGCCCTACACCCTGCGGTCGCTGACCATCCCGAACCGCGTGTGGATGGCCCCGATGTGCCAGTACTCGGCAGAGGTGTTCGGGCCGAACGCGGGAGTCGCCAACGACTGGCACTTCGCCCACTACGCCTCCCGCGCCACCGGCGGGACCGGCCTCATCCTCGTCGAGGCGACCGCCGTCGCCCCCGAGGGCCGGATCAGCCCCGCGGACCTCGGCATCTGGAACGACACCCAGGTCGAGGCCCTCCGCCGCATCTCCGGGTTCCTCAAGGAGCACGGCACCGTCCCCGGCATCCAGATCGGACACGCGGGCCGCAAGGCGTCCACCAAGCGCCCCTGGGAGGGCCGCGGTCCGGTCGCCACCGACGACCACGGCTGGCAGCCCGTCGCGCCGAGCCCCGTCGAGTTCGCCGAGGGCTACCCCGTCCCGACCGAGCTGACGACGGCGCAGATCGCGGAGATCACCGGACAGTTCGCCGACGCGGCCCGCCGGGCCCTGGCGGCCGGCTTCGAGGTGCTCGAGGTGCACGGCGCCCACGGCTATCTCATCGGCGAGTTCCTCTCCCCGCACAGCAACCGCCGCACCGACGCGTACGGCGGCTCGTTCGAGAACCGCACCCGCCTGGCCATCGAAGTCGTCGACGCCGTACGGGCGGTGTGGCCCGAGGAGCTCCCGCTCTTCTTCCGGATCTCGGCCACCGACTGGCTGGAGGAGCAGGGCTGGACCCCGGACGAGACGGTCCGCTTCGCGCGCCTGCTGCGGGAGCACGGGGTCGACCTGCTCGACGTCTCCAGCGGCGGCAACGGCGGCCCGGCCGAGATCCCGGTCGGCCCCGGCTACCAGGTGCCCTTCGCCGCCCGGGTGAAGGCCGAGACCGATCTGCCCGTCGCGGCCGTGGGGCTGATCACGGAGATCGACCAGGCGGAGAAGATCGTCGCCAACGGCGAGGCCGACGCCGTGCTGCTCGGGCGCGAGCTGCTCCGCGACGCCTCCTGGGCCCGCCGGGCGGCGCGCGAGCTGGGCGCCGAGACCCACGCGCCGAGCCAGTACGCCTGGGCGATCTGAGCCCTCCCGTTCCCGCCGCGGAATCCCCGCTTCGGAACCCCCGCATCGGTTTCCTCGCTACGGGAACGCGCTTCGGACTCTCTCCAGGTTGACGCGGAACACGCCCGTGACCTGGGGAGAAGCCCGTTCCAGGAGCCGCTGTCAGTGGCCGGGTGCAGACTGGCCCGTATCCGCGACAACGGCGTCCTGGAGGTGTCGGCCATGTCCGACGTAGTACTGACCGTAGGCACCCGCAAGGGTCTGTTCATCGGCCGAAGGCGCGACGGCCGGTGGGAGTTCGACGATCCCCACTTCAACGCGCAGGCGATCTACTCGGTCGCCATCGACACCCGGCGCTCCACGCCCCGGCTCCTCGTGGGCGGCGACAGCTCCCACTGGGGCCCGTCCGTCTTCCGCTCCGACGACCTCGGAGCCACCTGGACCGAGCCACCGAAGCCCGCGGTCAAGTTCCCCAAGGACACGGGGGCTTCGCTGGAGCGGGTCTGGCAGCTGCACCCCGCGCCCGCGCACTCCCCGGACGTCGTCTACGCGGGCACGGAGCCCGCCGCCCTGTTCAGGTCCGACGACGGCGGTACGTCGTTCGAGCTGGTCCGCCCGCTGTGGGAGCACCCGACCCGGTCGCGGTGGGTGCCCGGCGGAGGCGGCGAGGCCGTGCACACGATCGTGACCGATCCACGCGATCCGGAGGCGGTGACGGTCGCGGTGTCGACGGCCGGAGTGTTCCGTTCCCGCGACGGCGGGGCGAGCTGGAATCCCTCCAACCGGGGGGTGTCCGCGGTCTTCCTGCCCGATCCGGACCCGGAGTTCGGCCAGTGCGTGCACAAGATCGCGCAGGACGCCGGCGACGTCGACCGGCTCTATCTGCAGAACCACTGGGGTGTGTACCGCAGTGACGACGCCGGCGCGAAGTGGACCGACATCGGCGCGGGTCTCCCCTCCGACTTCGGCTTCGCCGTCGCCGCGCACCCCCATCGGCCCGGTGTGGCCTATGTGTTCCCCATCAACGCGGACGAGGACCGGGTGCCGGCCGGGCACCGCTGCCGTGTCTACCGTACGAGTGACGCCGGGGCCGGCTGGGAGGCGCTGACGGCCGGGCTGCCGGAGGGCGACCACTACGGCACGGTCCTGCGCGACGCGATGTGCACGGACGACGCCGACCCGGCGGGCGTCTACTTCGGCAACCGCAACGGCGAGGTGTACGCCAGCGCGGACGACGGGGACAACTGGCAGCTGCTCGCCGAGCACCTGCCGGACGTGCTCTGCGTGCGGGCGGCGGTGATCGGGTGAGGCGCCCGGGCACTGCGCCAGTAGAGTGACGCCCGTGGCAGCACGACCGTTGAATGAGATCGTCGAACCGGGGTGGGCGCACGCGCTCGCGCCCGTGGCCGAACGCATCGCCGCTATGGGCGACTTCCTGCGTCAGGAGATCGCCGCCGGGCGAACCTACCTGCCCGCGGGAGCGAACGTCCTACGGGCGTTCCAGCAGCCCTTCGACGAGGTGAGGGTCCTGATCGTCGGCCAGGACCCGTATCCGACGCCGGGGCACGCGGTGGGCCTGAGCTTCTCCGTGGCGCCGGAGGTGAGCCCCGTGCCACCGAGCCTGGACAACATCTTCCGGGAGATGCACACCGATCTGGGGCTGCCCCGGCCCTCGAACGGCGATCTGACGCCCTGGACCCGCCAGGGTGTGCTGCTGCTCAACAGGGCGCTCACCACCGCGCCCCGGAAGCCCGGCGCCCACCGCGACAAGGGGTGGGAGGCCGTCACCGAGCAGGCCATCCGGGCGCTGGCCGCCCGCGGGAAGCCGCTGGTGTCCGTGCTGTGGGGCCGTGACGCGCGCAACCTGCGTCCACTGCTGGGCGATCTGCCGGCGATCGAGTCCTCGCACCCCTCCCCGATGTCGGCGGACCGCGGTTTCTTCGGCTCCCGGCCGTTCAGCCGCACCAACGAACTGCTCCTGCGCCAGGGGGCGCAGGAGGTGGACTGGCGACTGCCGTGACGGACGCGGGCTGGGTCGTCGGGATCGACTCGGGCGGCTCGGGGCTACGGATCGCCCTCGCACGGGCGTCGGACGCCCGCCCCGTGGAGACCGTGACGTCGCGCGAGCCGGTGCGGACCGGTCCCGGCGGAATCGAGGCGGCCCATCTCCTCGCACAGGTCCTGCCCGCCGTCGAGGCGATGAAGGCCCGCACCGGGGCAGGGGACATGGTCGCCGTGGCGGTCGGAGCCGCCGGCATGGCGACGCTCGGCGACGAGCTGCGTGCCGTGCTGCCGGGCGCTCTGGACCGGGCGCTGGGCGTACGGCGGCTGGCGCTGGCCGCCGACGCCGTCACCGCGTACGCGGGGGCCCTCGGGCAGCGGCCCGGGGCGGTGGTCGCGGGCGGCACGGGCCTGATCGCGCTCGGCACGGATCTCACGACCTGGCGCCGGGCCGACGGCTGGGGCCATCTGCTCGGCGACTGCGGCAGCGGTGCCTGGATCGGCCGGGCCGGCCTGGAGGCCGCGATGCGGGCCTTCGACGGGCGCCGGGGCGGTTCACCGGCGCTGCTCGCCCGGGCCGAGGAGCGGCTCGGTCCCGCCGCCGGGCTGCCGGGAGCGCTCTATCCACGGACCGACCGGCCCGCCGTGCTGGCTTCCTTCGCCCCCGAGGTGGCTCACTGCGCCGCGGCCGGCGACGTGGTGTCGACGGCGATCCTGCGGCAGGCCGCCGCGCATGTGGCCGAGGCCGCGGCTGCCGTGTGCCCGGCCGCGGGTGAGTCCGAAGTGGCCCTGACGGGCGGTCTGTTCAAGATGGGCGACCCACTCCTCGTACCGCTGCGCGCCGAGCTGGCGGAACAATTGCCGCATGCCCGCCCGACATCGGCGGCGGGGGATCCGCTCGCCGGGTCGCTCGCACTCGCGGGTTGGCTGGCCACGGACACACTTCGGCTGCCCACGGAGCCTCAGTTGCTGCAATTGACCCGGTAAACGACGGTTCGGACAAAGAGGGGCAGATAACGCGCTGCTGCACCTCAGTGCCCTGCGCGGCGGTCGAAACCAGTAACATGCGGCGCCATGAGCTCCCCCACTGGGCCTGCTTCCGGCCTGCCTGTACGAATGCCGCGACCCCGCCAGCCCGGACGGCACCGTCGCCCCGAACCCGTGGCGGCGCCCGAGGGTGCTCCCGCACTCGTTCTCGCCGTCCCCGGCGCGCCGTCGGCCGCCATACGCTCGCTGGCCGACGAGGTCGTGAGCATCGCCCGTTCCGAGCTGCCCGGCCTGGAGGCCGCGATCGGCTACCTGGACGGCGACGACGCCGAGTACCCCACCCTCGGAACCGTGCTGGCGCGGGCCGAGACGCTGCGCACCGAGCGGTACCAGCTGGCCCTGGCGGCCGGCCGTGAGGTCAGCGCCCCCGAGGGCCCGGCCGCCGTCGTGGTGCCGCTGCTCGCCGGCCCGGACAGCGCCCTGATGCGCCGGATCCGCCAGGCCGTGATGGACAGCGGCAACGTCGCCGAGCTGACGGATGTCCTCGGCCCGCACCCGCTGCTCGCCGAGGCCCTGCACGTGCGCCTCTCGGAGGCCGGTCTGGCCCGCGCCGACCGCGCCCGGCTCTTCACGGTGGCCACCGCCGCCGACGGCATCGTCCTGGCCACGGTCGGTGGCGAGGAGGCCGTGCAGGCCGCCGGCATCACCGGCATGCTGCTGGCCGCCCGGCTGGCCGTCCCGGTCATGGCCGCCGCGCTGGACCAGGAGGGTTCGATCACCGCGATCGCCGAGCAGCTGCGCGGCTCCGGCTCGGTGCAGCTCGCGCTCGCCCCGTACCTGATCGGCCCCGAGCTGGCCGACGGCCTGCTCGACGCGGCCGCCAAGGAGGCCGACTGCGCCGCGGCCGAGCCGCTGGGCGCCTACCCGGCGATCGGCAAGCTGGTTCTCTCGCAGTACACGGCCGCGCTGGGCATCGCCCCGCAGCAGCAGGGTGCCCCGGCCGTCTGATCGATCCACGGCATAGGAAAGGGCCCGCATCGGAGATATCCGATGCGGGCCCTTCCCTATGGCCGGATCCGCGGGTTCAGCCGAAGACCACGCAGGTGGCGGCCGGGGCCTCGATCGCGCCCGCGCGGCGCGGGACACCGCTCTCCGCGTCGATGTCGAACCAGGTCACGTCGCCGGAGCGCTCGTTGGCCGCGTACAGCCGGCGCCCTGAGGGATCGAGGGCCAGGTCGCGGGGCCAGTGACCCCCACTGGGTACGGAGGCGACCAGGGCGGCCTTCTCGGCATTCGGGTCGAGGGCGAGGACGGCGATGCTGTCGTCGCCCCGTACGGCGGCCCACAGGAAGCGGCCGTCGGGGGAGACGGCCACCCCGGAGGGGTAGCTCGCCCCCGTGGCGCCCTCGGGCAGCACGGATGTCTCCGCGATCGGCTCCAGGGCTCCGGTCGCCCCGTCCCAGCGGCAGACGGTCAGGGTGGGTTCCAGCTCGTTCAGGACGTAGGCGTGGGTGCCGGCCGGATGGAAGGCCAGGTGGCGCGGGCCCGTGCCGGGACGCAGGGCGGTCTCCGCATGCGGGCGCAGTGCCCCGGAGGCGGGATCGAGGGCGTAGATCCGTACGGAGTCGGTGCCGAGGTCCACGGCGGTCGCCCAGGGCCCGCCGGGCGCGGGCAGGACCTGGTGCGCGTGCGGGCCGCGCTGGCGTTCGGCGACCGGTCCCGAGCCCTCGTGCCGGGCGACGTCGGTGGCGGGGCCGAGCACGCCGTCCGGGCCGATGGACAGGGCGGTGACGCTGCCGGAGCCGTAGTTGGCCGTGAGGACGTGGCCCCCGGCGACGGCGAGGTGCGTGGGCCCGGAGCCCTGTACGGCCACGTGAGCGCCGAGGAGCCGGGGGACGGCTCCGGTCACGTCGAAGGCGGCCACGGCGCCCTCCTCGGCCTCGGAGACGGCGTACAGCACCGTGCCCGCGAGGGCGAGGAAGGACGGGTCCGCGAGCGCGGTGGTCTCGGAGGTGACGGTCAATGCGCCGGTGAAGGCGTCCACGTCGGCGGTGAGGATGCCGCGGCCCCCGGCCGAGGTGAACGATCCGATGAAGGCCCGTAGAGGTCTCCGCGCGTCTGTGCCGCCCATGGCGTCTCCCCTCTCCGCCGGGCGGTCATGGCCGACCGCCCGCGTCGTCGGGGCCGACGTTAGCAGGCGGTCTAGACCAACTTGGATCACGTGGCCGGAAGGAGCCGATCCTCGACGCGGGGACGAGCAGGGCGCCAGGGGGTGTCGTGCCGATCAGGCCGGATCAGGGAGCGGCGTCCGGTGCATGGGATCTCCCCAGGCCCCGGGGCCGAGGGGACGGATCGCGAGGCGGTGGCGGAAGGCATGGCGGTGGGGCCACCTCCCGTGCCCGAAGGGCTACGGGGACCATGCCGACCGATGACAACGCGGCGAGGCGCGGTGCCGGACGCCGTGAGCCCGGCCCGACCGGCGAAACACCCCCAGGGAGTGTCCGCAAAGTATCGCCGTCCGCCCGCAGGGCGGGGCCCGCGGCGTGCGTGCGATCGCAAGGCGGCCGGAAGCCCTCGCAGCGGAGCTGCTTGGGCTTGTGGCCAACGCGGCGAGCGGGCGTGCCGGGCGTCGCGGACCAGGCGAGACCTTGCGGAGACGACCTATGCGGCGGGGACGAGCGGGGCGCTCGGGGAGGTGCGCATCGGCGCGGCCAGGTCGACCAGTGCGCGCTCGAGGCCGTACAGATGGCCGAGGGCCGCTTCGGCGCCCGGGTGGTGCGGCGGCAGGGCCTCCTCCTCGACGGAGGTGGAGCGCGCGGGACGGGTCGGCGGGACGAGGGCGTGGACGGCCGCCTCGACCCGCCAGGAGGCGGCGGCGAGCCGGGCGTCGTGGGAGGCGTCGGGGTCGGCGGCGACCGCGGCGAGACCGCGGATCTCGCGGGCGCAGTCGTCGAGCAGGGCGAGGACGCGGCGGGCGCGGGCCTTGCGGGCCCGCAGCGGGCTCAGCGGGTGGACGAGCGGCGCCAGCGAGAGCCGGACCCGGCCGAGCAGGACCTCGAGCTCGGCGGCGAGCGGCGCCGGGTCGGCGTCCGGGTCGCCGGCGAGCCGGCGCGCCGCGACGGTGGTGCAGTCGTGCACACAGGTCACCGCCCGCTCGATCCAGGCGTTGGTGGCGGCGTGGGTCGTCACGGGCAGCAGGGCGACACCCACGGCGGCGCCGAGCGCACCGACCGCGGTCTCCTCGAAGCGGAGCAGCAGGAGCCCGGGGTGCAGGACGCCGAGCAGTCCGTACAGCAGCCCGGCCATGACGGTCACGAAGAACATCATCCAGCTGTACGAGAGCGGGGCGGTGTAGAAGATCCCGAAGACGCACACGGCGACGAGTACGGCGGTCGGGGCGGGCGCGCCGGCGAGCGGGATCGCGATCAGGAGTCCGGCGGCGATACCGGTGACGGTGCCGACGACCCGGCGGAAGCCGCGGACCAGGGTCTCCCCGCGCGAGGCGGTGTTGACGAAGATCCACCATGCGGTGCCGACGGCCCAGTACCAGCGCTCGTGGGAGATGAACTGACCGGCGGCGAGCGCGACGGCGCAGGCGGCGGTGGCCTGGAACGCCTGCCGGGTGGTGGGCCGGTGGAGGCCGCGGCCGGGCAGCGGCGTGGGTGCGGCGGGCGGCGGGACGCGCCGCTCGATGCACCAGGCGACGAACCGGACCGTGCCCGAGACGGCGAGGGCGAGAGCCACCGCCACGTAGAGCTCCGGCAGCTGAGCGGGCAGCGCGTGCAGGAACTGGGTGACGAAGAACATCATGAAGGCGAAGATGCCGAGCGCGTGCCCGCGCGGGCCCCAGCGGCGTGCGTACACGCCCGCGAAGACGACGAGCAGCCAGGACGCGTCGCGCAGCAGCGGCGCGGCGTGCAGGGTGGTGGCGAGGGCGAGGACCGGGAAGCCGACGGCGGGCAGCAGGGCCGTGGTGGCCAGCTGCCGGCGTACGGTCGGGTCGCCGACGGTGAAGAGCGCGAGCAGCGCGGCCAGGCCGCCGGTGATCGAGGCGGTGAGGGAGAGTCCGGCGAGTTCGGCCGCGGCGACGGAGAGTCCGACGCCGAGGACGGCGCGCGAGGAGACCCGCAGCCTCACCCGGCCCGGGTCGGGTGCCACGAACACGAGTCGGACGAGCCGACGCCCGGCTGCCCGGAGCTGCTTCACGACGGTTGTTCCGCCCCCGCTGCCGTACACACACCCTCTTCGCATGATCTCGTGCCCCGGCCTGCTTGTGGCGGCCCCTGGACATGGGAAAGGCGCCGCGGGTCCGGTTCCCGGCCTCGTCGCCGGTCCGGCGCGTGCGCGGCGCCATCTCTTCGTACTCTCCTCAGAGGAAAACACCTGGTCACCCACTGGCTCAACTCAACCGACTCAAGGTGTGCCATTGGTACAGTCTTCGCGAGTAGAACTCGGCCAGAAGGAGGCCAACGGACCATGGCTGTGGACGAGCTCGACACGCGCATCCTGCGGTTGCTGATCGAGCAGCCACGTACCAGCGTGCGCGAGTACGCACGGATTCTGGGGGTGGCCCGGGGCACGGTGCAGGCCCGCATCGACCGGCTGGAGCGGGACGGGGTGATCACCGCCACCGGTCCCGTGCTCTCCCCCGCGGCGCTCGGTCATCCTGTGCTCGCCTTCGTCCACATCGAGGTCACACAGGGGCATCTGGACGAGGTCGGGGACGCTCTGGCCGCCGTGCCGGAGATCGTCGAGGCGTTCTCGATCACGGGCGGCGGGGACCTGCTGACGCGGGTGGTGGCCCGGGACAACGGCCATCTCGAGGATGTGATCCAGCAGCTGATCCAGCTGCCGGGCGTGGTCCGCACCCGTACGGAGATGGCGCTGCGCGAGCGGGTTCCGCACCGGCTGCTGCCCCTGGTGGAGGCGGTGGGGCGGGCGTCGGGCCGAGGTGCTTGATCCCGGGTTGAGATGCTGGGTCCCATGAGCACTGCGCGCCCTGCGGTCATCTTCGATCTCGACGGAACGCTGGTGGACAGCGAACCGAACTACTTCGAGGCCACCAGGCGGACCCTCGTCGCGTTCGCCGGGGACACGGACTTCGACTGGGAGCGGCACACCCGCTTCATCGGCATCGGGACACGGGAGACGCTGGAGATCCTCGGGGAGCGGTACGGGATCGAGGCGCCCGTCGACGTCTTGCTCGCCGCCACCAACCGGAACTATCTGGAGCTGGCGCGGGCGTCCACCCCGGTCTATCCGCAGATGCGGACCCTCGTGGAGCGGCTGTACGCGGCGGGGGTGCCGATGGCGGTGGCGTCCGGCTCGTCGCGCACGGCCATCGAGGCGGTCCTCGGCGGGACGGGCCTGGACACGTTGCTGAGCACCCTGGTCTCGGCGGAGGAGGTCGAGCGGGGCAAGCCGGAGCCGGATGTCTTCCTGGAGGCGGCGCGCCGGCTCGGGGCCGAGCCGGCGCGGTGCGTGGTGTTCGAGGACGCGGCCCCGGGAGCCGAGGCGGCGCGGGCGGCCGGGATGCGGTGTGTGGCGCTGCCGTACGTGGCGGCGACGGTGGACGATCCGGCGTTCCGCGCGGCGGATCTGGTGTTCCGTGGCGGGCAGGCGGAGTTCACCGCCGATGCGGCGCTGGCCTGGCTCGACGACCTGGCGTAGATCCTCCGGCCGTCGCGCCTCCGGCCATCGGACCGGCGGAAATCCGGGCGCCGGGCGGCATGGTCGTGTGGCAGGGTACGGACGCCCCGCCCCACCGCGCCATGGAGCATTCATGTCCCTGCCGTCCCGACTGATCCCGCTGCTCGACCAGTTCGACTTCGCGCGGCTCAGGCTCCGGCAACGCATGGCGGGGCCGTTCGTGGACAGCGGCAACGGCACCGACGTGGGGGTCGAGGCGCTCACCGACGAGGAGTACCTCTGGGAGCCGGTTCCCGGCTGCTGGTCGGTGCGCCGCCGCAGCGACGGCCCGGGCCCTCGGGCGACCGTCCTGACCGGAGTGGGCGAGTGGGGGCGGGACGCCACCCCGCCTCCGCACCCCACTCCCCCGCCGTTCACCACCATCGCCTGGCGGCTGAGTCATCTGAGCGAGCTCATGACGCTGCGCGCGGACCACACCGACGGCAGCCACAGCCTGACCCGTGACGACTACCTGATCAGCGGCGACGCCTCCTCGGCGATCGAGGCCTTCGACGCGGGAGCGGAAGCCTGGCGGAAGGCGCTGCTCTCGGCCGACGACACGGCGCTCGACACGGTGGGCCTCAGCAGCTACCCGCACGGCAGCGATCCCGAGGACGCCTTCCTCGACGTCGTCTGGTGGGTCAACCAGGAACTGCTGCACCACGGAGCCGAGATCGCACTCCTACGGGACCTCCACCGGGAACGCAACGCGTAGGACTTGTCCGGGCGACCACGGTGCCGGCGGCTGAGGCACGCCGGGACTGCGGACGGTCGCTTCAGTCCGACCCCGGCACCGCGCCCGCCCCGGGCGGGCGGCGCCCACCGGAGGGTGCCGGCGGTGCCGGGGTGCCCGGAAGGAGGCTGACCCCGGGCGCTCACCGAAGGCCCGGCCGACGCCGGGGCGGCGGAAGGTTGGCGCGCGGGGCCGACGGAACCGGGTACCGTCTTTGTCATGTTCTTCCAGACGCCGATTCACGAGTGAGAGCGTGACGGGCCCGCTGACGTCCTTCGACGTCGCCGCCCGTCCCCCACCGATGAATCCGTAGATCACTTCACATCATTACCGGGAGAACCCGTGACCGACAGCAAGAACATCAACAATCCCGTGGGCCAGGGCGGCGGCCAGCGCAAGAAGCTGTCCCGCGCCGAACGGCAGAACAACGGTCCGCACCGGAACCTCGACCGCCAGGGTGCAGCCGACCGGAAGGCGGAGCTGGTGCGCAAGATGCGCGAGAAGGCGCGGGCAGCTGAGGCCGCCGCGCAGGCGAGCGACGACACCGCGCAGAGCTGACGCACCTCCGCCACGGGGCGGCATCGCTCGGGGCGGGGCCCGGACCGCGACGCGCGGCCCGGGCCCTGCTGCCGTTTCGGGCACGGCCGGTCCCGGTCAGCTCTCGGCCGACCACCCGCCCCTCGGCCGACCACCCGTCGCAGCCGCGGCTTCGGCAGCCCCGTCACCGCCACCGCCCGAGCTGCACCACCAGCCAACGCACCTCTGCTTCGCGGATCCGGGTGTCAGCGGCGCGTTTCCGCATGGTTCACGGTGGCAAGGCGGCGGTTGTACTGGATCACGTCGTACTTCTGGTCACCAATGACCACGACCTCCGGGCGCGTGGGTGTGGCAGGGAAGAAGTCGTCGGCGCCCACCGGTGTGCGAGCGGCCACGTACGCCTGCCCTTGGGGGAACGCGTACATGTCGAACCGCGTCTGTTCCGACGCAGCCACTCCCGGGGGGTACTCGCCGACGCGAGGGTAGGCCGTTGTGTAGACGGAGACGGACTCTGCCCCACTCGCGGGACGGACGATCCGCGCGTTCGGGGCGGGGCGGGTGTGGATGCCCGCAGGGTTGTGGATCCATCCCTTCTGCCCACCGAACCAGATGGCCGTCCAGTCCCCTCGCACGTCGGCGACGACGAACTCCTGCCCCCACATCGCGGTGGCTCCCCAGTCGTCGATGCGGTTGGTTCCCGCCGCTCCGTCCGGATGGAGGGCCCGATCGGACACGAGCGGGGCATCGTCGCCGGGCGCCGCGCGGACGTAGAGGAAGTTCGAAGGCTGGGTCTGGGTATGGCACTTCGGATCGCACACCGTGACTGTCTGCGGGTTCTTGCCGTATTCCGGGGCGATCATGACCGCCTGTCCGATCCCGATGTTCTCCCCTCCGGCCCCTCCCTCCGCCCCGAGCTTCTGGGGCGCATCGGCATCGAGGAGAGCCATGAACTTCTCCCAGTCCCAGTAGGGGCCGGGGTCCCAGTGTGCGTCCGGCGCGCGGGCCGGCCTCGGTGGGAGGACGTTGTCGTGTCCGATGATGTGCTTGCGGTCCATTGGGACGTCGAAGCGCCGTGCGAGGTAGCCCACCAGCGCGGCAGTCGCCTTGTACTGGGTCGGGGTGAACCAGGTGGGACCCTGGGCGGCGTACCCCTCCAGTTCGATACCGACGCCGTGCAGATTGACCCAGTAGTTCCCGGCATGGAAAGCAATGTCCTTGGTGGCAACCATCTGGGTTGCCTCACTGCCGTCGGCCTTCATCACGTAATGCGCGGAAACCCCGCTGGACGGGTCCTGAAACCAGCTGATTCCCGCGTCGTAGGGCCCTTCGATGTCATGGATGACGATGAAGTCGACGTCGATGCCCTGGGAGTTCCGTGTAGCCACCTGGTAGTTCGAGGCAGCAGCGGGAACGAACCGGCAGTTCAGCTCGCCGGGGCACTCCGGCACCGCCGCTGCGGGCAGCGTCCGCAACCTCAAGGAGGCGAGTTGCGCCTTCGACGGACGGACGTCCGGCCTCTTCGACAGCGACACCGTCCGGCCGTCCTCGCGCACCCGCTGCCGACCTGTGCGGATCACCGTGAACACGCCATCGGCGAACTGTCCGGCCGTCGCGGTGTCGGCGGCCTGGCTGTACCGTGCCACAGCCCCGTACCAGCTGCCGGGATCCGGCGACAACTCACGGGTGATCTGCCGTTGATACGAGGCGAGGAGAGCAGCGCCCCCTCGGAGGTTCTGCAGTTCGTCACTCTTGAGCGTCCGGGGTGCGACGCCGATCATTGCGGCGGCAGCCTGCAAGGTGTGCTCGGAAGGGTCGTCGGTGCCCGTGGCGTCCACCGGCCCTTCGCCCGGGCGGTGGGCGTACGTGTTCCCGGACGTCGTGTCTGTCAGGTGCATCGGGCCGTAGCCGCCCTTGGTGCTCGGGCGGCCATGGTTGCCCTCCCACCAGGTGGACTCGTAGCTGACGCCGAGAAGCACTTCCTTCGGCACACCGAACTCTGCTGCTGCCTGCTCGGCCGCCCGCTCGAAGCCACCCGGTGTCACATCGGACGGCTGGGCGTTGCCAGCGGCGGCGCAGCCCCAGATGAGGGCTACCGACACACCCGCTGCGCCGAGACCCCGTCGCGCCCTTCGTCTTCTGGCCACACCACGTCCCGTTTCGCCATCGCGGTCGGAGTTGTCTTCGAGGCCGGTCCTGCGGCCGCCACCATCCTTGGGGCGACAGCCTCCTGGTCCGACCGACACGCCCAACACACGCGGGCCCGTCACCGCACCGGAGCAGTTGCCGATCAGTACGGGGCCAGAGGTCGCCCGCCCAGGAGCGGTGCTTTGCGTCGGTTCGGCTCGAGAGAGCCCACGCCCAGACCCGTAGAAGATCATTTACGGGACAGCCCTGAGACAGCCGGCCGCGGCCCGGCGCTGTTTCCGCCCCAGGCGCGGACGGTGCCGTCGGACAGCAGGGCGAGGCTGTGGCCGCAACCGGCGGCGACCGCCGTTACGCCGCTCAGCTCGCGTACCCCGCCGGGGGTGGGGTGGTTTCGTCGTGGTGCCGTCCCCGGAGCTGCCCCGGCGCCGACTTCCGGGGATCGTCCCGCTCGGACGGGTGGGCGGCATGAGTACCGCTACTCACTTCGACACGATGGCGACGTTCCGCCACCCGTGGGATCATTTGTATGAAGTAACAACAGCCCCGACGAAGACGATCAAGAGGGCGAAATGTCTGCCATCAAGGAATCCATCGACATTTCCCGCAGCCCCGAGGAGGTCTTCTCCTACGTGACCGACCCGACCCACCTGCCCGACTGGCAGGAGAGCGCCGTCTCGGTCCGCCTCCTGGGCGAGGGGCCTGTCGCCGTCGGCTCGAAGGTCGCCGTGACGCGGCGGATGGGGCATCGGGCGATGGTCAGCATCATGCAGGTCATCGAGCTCGATCCGCCGACGAGTTGGCACATCCACGGCATCGACGGCCCGGTGCGCGGAGACGTCCAGGGCAGGATCGAGCCGATCGACGACGGCGAGCATTCACGGGTGACGATCGCCCTCGATTTCGAGGGTCACGGTATCGGCAAGGCGCTGGTCCCCCTCGTCGTGCGCCCGCACGTACGCAAGGAGATGCCCAGGAACGAGCAGACCCTCAAGGACATTCTGGAGACGGGAGCGGCTCGCTGATCGACGATCATCCTTCGCGCCTGCCGAGGATCTCGGGCAGATCCGGCAGATCGGCGAAGGAGTCCAGCACATGGTCCGGTGCGCCGTCGGCCGCCTCGACGGCCCCGGGCAGGTACTTGCCGGTCCGCACCAGGACGCCGGTGATGCCGCAGCGTTGGGCCGCGAGGACGTCGGACTCGATGTCGTCACCCACCATCAGCGTCTCGCCCGCGGCGACACCGAGGCGGGCGAGCGCGGTGGCGAAGAAGGTGGGCGAGGGTTTGCCGGTGATCTCGGCCTCGACGCCGGCCGCCCGTTCCAGACCCATGAGGAAGGCTCCCGTGTCGAGGTCGAGCCCGTCGGCGGTGCGCCAGTAGAGATTACGGTGCATCGCGACGAGCCGCGCGCCGTCGCGCACATGACGGAAGACCCGGTTGAGGGAGGCGTAGCCGAACGCGTCGCCCGCCCCGCCGAGAACGACCACGTCCGGCGCCGGGCCGCCCTCGTCGACCAGCGTCAGGCCGCCGAGGTCGTCGCGGACGTCACCGGTGTTGATCAGCAGAACGCGCGCCCCCGGCCAGTGCTTCCGCAGATGGGCCGCGGTGGCGGCGGGCGCGGTGAGGATGTCGTCGGCGCCGATGGGGAAGCCCTCGCCCGCCAGCCGGGCGGCGACGGAGGCGCGGGTCCGCGAGGTGGTGTTGGTGACGAGCGCGAGCGGGACATCGGCGGCGCGCAGCCGCTCCATGGCCGCCACAGAGCCGGGCAGCGCCTTCCAGGAGACGGTGAGCACGCCGTCGATGTCGATCAGTGCCGCTCGGATACGTGACATGGGGAGGAGCCTCCACACATGCAGTCCCCGGTAGTCCATCTCCGCACTCGGGCTTCTCAGCCGTCGCTGATTGCCCTGAGATCCGGGAGGATCTGCCGGGGGCCTGGCCAGAGCCAGCGAGTGGGTCACGCGGGTCGGCGAACGTCTTCGCCGGCGAGTGCGGCTCGCTCTGGTTTTCTGGTGTATTAGGGATTTTCCTCCTTATTTCACCCCCGTCAAGACCCCCAGGCCTCGAACTCGTAGATCCGTGCGGCGGGGTCGGTGGTCTGGGTGGGCCTGGTGATCTCCAGTCGTACGTAGCGTGCCGCGGCGGCCACGGGATGTGTGGTGGTGGCCGCCGTGTTGCCGGTGACGGTCGCCGCGGTGGTCCACGGGTCGGCGGTCGATCCGCGGATCTTCAGGGTGAAGTCCCGGGTGTTCCAGGACGCGCTCTCGCCGCCCGCGGCCGCGTGCTTCACCGTGAGGCGGTCCACCGTACGGACCGAACCGAGGTCGATCTCCAGCCACTTGGCGGTCGTGGTGCTGCACCACTTGTCGCCGTTTCCGCCGGAGACGGTGCCGTTGACAGCCTTGGCGGGTGTCTCGGTGCCGTTGCACTGGCCGGAGGCGGTCGCGGGGCGGTTCAGCGCGAGATTGGACTCGGTCGTGCCCGACCAGCCGACGGTGGCGGTGGCGGCCGGCGAGCGGCCGTACTCGGTGGAGACGGCCTCGACGTCGAGCGTCGTCGAGGTCTCCGTTCCGACGCGGTCGAGCTGCGGGACGAAGAGGGCGTCGTTGGGGGTGGCACCGAGGAAGGTACGGGTGCCGTCGGTGTTGCGCCGGTACACCTCGTAGTGGTGCACGGAGCCTGCGGCCGAGGCCGTCCAGGACAGCCGCAGCGACTTGCGCGTGGGGCTCACGTCGGTGGTGCCGAGCACGGTGACGGCGGTCGGTGCGGCCGCCGCGTCGACGGCCCCGTCGTAGACGGCGATCTGCCCGACCTTCACGTCGTACGAGGCGACGGACCCGGCGGCCTGCAGACCGATCTGGGCGATGGTCCGGCCGGCGTGGGCGGACAGGTCGAGCGTCTTGCGCTCCCAGCCGTTGGTGCCGGTGGAGCCGAGGTCGAGGGTGGTGAAGGTGGTCGGCGCGTCGGTGAAGGAGATCGCGGCCTTGAGACGGGTGGGTCCCGCGGCCGGGGTCTTCACGACGACCGACAGCTTGGTGTCGGCGGCGACCGGCAGCTTCGTCTGGTACAGCCGGACGGTGTTCACCGCGTCGAGGGTGCCCGTCAGACGCAGCGAGGAGCCACCCTCGTAGGCGTCATTGAAGTCGATCGAGGGGGTGAGCTCGGAGCCGGTGGAGGCGACCAGCCAGCGGTACGTCGGGGGCACGTCCTGGAGCGAGAGGTTGTTCCAGCCGGTCGACCCCACCCGTACGCCGCCGGAGTGGAAGAAGTCGCCCTGGCCCGCACCGAACGAGGTGACGAAGGGCTTGGCGGTGACGGGCGAGGACTCGGGGACGTAGTGCGCGAGCCCCTTCCAGGCCGAGGTCGTCGTCGTGTCGGACGGGTCACCGTTGGCGCCGTCCCAGTAACGCGCCTCCCTGGCATGGGAGTCGGCCCGGTTCGCCGACGAAGTGAAGGTCCACTCGGGCCGGTAGATGCCGAGGGAGGTGACGTGCGGCTGCCCGGCGGGGAAGACCGCGGCCCAGGGGACGGAGGTGTTGGAGCCGTTCGCCTCGGTGTCGATGCCGGAGTACAGCTCGTACTCGCTGCGGCCGAGGGAGCGTGCGAGCGTACGGGACGAGCTCAGTCCCGAGGCGCTCCAGCCGAAGTCGAGGAACATCGAGTCGGAGGTCCGCAGCGAACCCTCCTGCAGGAAGGAGTCGTTGGCGGAGGTGAGGGAGTCCTGCCAGCTCACCGCACCGGACTCGGTCATCGCGTCGTACCACATGAACTCGACCGGGCCGAGGGAGCGGGCATAGCGCATCTCGTTGCGCAGCTCGGTCGCGAGGGCCGCGTCGCCGCCCGCGGTCTCCTGGTTGATGAACCAGCCGTCGAAGCCGTAGTACTGCGCGACCTGGGCGAGCTTGTCCGCGACGGGGTAGGTGGAGCCGGTCTTCTTCGCGAAGTCGCGCACCCACTGGATCTGGCCGCCGTAGGCCGTGGGCGGGAAGAAGACGGTGCCGTAGACCTTCACGCCGTTGCGGTGGGCGGCGTCGATGACGGTCGCGTTGGGCGCGAGGATCAGGCCCTCGCTCGCGGAGCCGCCCCAGAAGACCAGCTTGTCGATGTACTGCCAGTGACCGAAGGCGTAGTAGTGCGGGTTGGTGGAGCCCTGCGAGGGGTTGTTCGAGGTGGGGCCGAAGGAGACCAGGGAGGCGATCTTCCCTTCGCCGGCTCGGGCGTTGGCGTTGGCCTTGAGCGCGGGATCGGAGACGCGCGGTCGCAGGGGGACGCGGGAACGGTTGAACCGCGCGTCGGGATCGGTGGCCGGATCCCAGCCCAGGAGGGTGTTCGGGTGCCAGTACGAGGCATGGGGCTGCTCGCCGGCCGCCTGCGGCCGCGCCGGGGCCTCGGCTCCGGCGGCGCTCGCGGCGGACGTGAGAGGTGCGAGGCCGAGCAGGGCGGCGAACAGCGCCGCGATCGGCAGAAGGGGCAGGTGTCGTCTCATCCGATACTCCGGTCCAGCGAAGGGTGGGGGTGCTGGGCGTACGGGAGGTACTGGTGGTGCGGATGACGCGTGACGGGTGGTGCGTGGCACGTGGGGCTCGGGCGGGCGGGCCGGATGGCGCGAGGCGTGCTGTGCCGTGCGTGCTGTGCCCCGCGTGCTGTGCCGACCGACGCGACCCCGGGGGCCGCGCGGGGCCGTGCGGACCGAT
Source organism: Streptomyces sp. NPDC039609 (assembly GCF_055596705.1). Lineage (NCBI taxonomy): Bacteria > Bacillati > Actinomycetota > Actinomycetes > Kitasatosporales > Streptomycetaceae > Streptomyces > Streptomyces sp. NPDC039609. The sequence goes on along the minus strand of NZ_JBVIUJ010000001.1, from coordinate 320,212 downwards.
GCACGCGGGAGCGATCGCGACGGGTGGCGCCATCGGTCCGTCTCGCCCCGGGAGGCTAAACGGCTTTAGTTCGCCGGGTCAAGAGCCGGTGGCGCCGTGCTCTCACGGACCGTCAGGCGCGGTGTCGGGTTCTTGATGTCCCGCGCCGCCGCCGGGTCGTCGACGAGCGCGAGCAGTTCCCGCGCCACCTGCTCGCCGAGGGCGAAGGTGTCGCGGGAGAGCGCGGTGAGGGCGGGGTGGACGATGCGGGCGAGGGCGGAGTCGTCGAAGGAGACGATCGACAGTTCGCCGGGGACGGCCACGCCCATCTCGGTGGCCACACCGAGCCCGGCCACCGCCATCACGTCGCTGTCGTAGATGATCGCCGTCGGCCGCTGGGGCCGGGCGAGCAGCGCCCGGGTGGCGGCGGCGCCCTCCGCGTCGCTGAAGTCGGTGGGCAGCGACACCGCCTCGGTCAGACCGAGGCGCCGCGCACTGTCCCGTACGGCACGGATACGGCGCTGGGTGTGCTGGAAGGCCGGCAGGCCGGCCAGGTGCGCGATCCGGCGGTGGCCGAGGGCCGCGAGGTAGTCGACGATCGACACCATCGCCTCGCGGTCGTCCGCCCAGACGCTGGGCAGGCTGCCGTGCCGGCCGGGGCCGCCGATGACCGTGGTGGGGACGCCCAGCTCCTCCAGGACGGGGATTCGGGGGTCGCGGACCTGGAGGTCGACCAGGACGAAGCCGTCCACCCGGTGCTCGGAGGTCCAGCGCCGGTAGACCTCGATCTCGGCCGCCGTGTCCTCCACGACCAGCAGGTTCAACGCCGTGCCGCGCGCCGAGAGTCCGGCCTGCAGTCCGCTCAGGAGATGGCCGAAGAACGGCTCCAGGCCGATGGTGCGCGCCGGGCGGGCGAGAACGAGGCCGACGGCGCCCGCCCGTGCCCCGCCGAGGGCGCGCGCGGCGCTGTGGGGCCGCCAGTTCATCTCCTCGGCCACCCGCAGGATGCGCTCCCGGGTCACCTCGCTCACTCCCGGCCGGCCATTGAGCGCGAAGGACACCGCGCCCTTGGACACCCCGGCCCGGCGGGCGATGTCGGCGATCGTCGGTCTGGCCACGCAGCGCCCTTCCTTCCTCGCGCACTGTCTTGACAGCGGAGTGTAGCGGGAGCATAGTCCCCCATCGCTAGACCGGTTTAGTAACTCTGCATCCTCCGCCGGAACAGACCGGGAGACCTCTCATATGCGAACAAGCCACTGGATGCGGGCGGCCGTTGCCGCGGTCGCCGCGGCCACGCTCGCCGGCTGCGGCCTCGGCGACCCGAACGGTTCCGACGACACGGACGCGGCGCCCGTCGGCGAGGTGAAGGGCAAGGTCTCGCTCCAGACCTGGGCCCTGAAGCCGAAGTTCACCGCGTACATGGAGGGCGTGATCGACGCCTTCGAGAAGAAGAACCCGGGCGTGGAGGTCGAATGGCTCGACCAGCCCGGCGAGGGCTATTCCGAGAAGGTGCTCAGCCAGGCGGCCGGCGGCACCCTCCCCGACGTGGTCAATCTGCCGCCGGACTTCGCTCTGCCGCTGGTGAAGCAGTCCATGCTGCTGGACGTGGCGAAGGCCGACCCGAAGCTGGACGCCGACTACGTCAAGGGCGGCACCGACGCCTATCGCTTCGGCGGGCGCGACGGTACGTACGGCTACCCCTGGTACCTCAACACCGACGTCAACTACTGGAACTCCGCGCTGCTCACCCAGCACGGCCTGGACCCGAAGAAGCCGCCGGCCTCCCTGGACGAGCTGATCACGGCGGCCAGGACCGTCAAGCAGAAGTCCGACGGCTCGGTCTATCTGATGAGCCGCAAGCCCGGTCTCATGGACTTCGCCAACGCCGGGGTGAAGCTCATGTCGGACGACGGCACGCGCTTCACCTTCAACACCCCCGAGGCCGCAGCCGTCCTCGACACCTACCGCGCCGCCTTCGAGGAGGGGCTGCTGCCCAAGGACGTGCTGACCGAGACGTACGCGGGCAACACCAAGCTGTTCAGCTCCGGCACGGCCGCGTGGACCACCGCCGGCGGCAACTACATCACCTCGCTGGCCACCGACAACCCGAGTCTCGCCCCCAAGGTGGTCTCCTCCCCCGCCATCGGCACCCCGCCGCTGTACGTCCAGGGCCTCTCGGTCTCGAAGGGCACCAAGAACCGGGCCACCGCGCTGGCGCTGGCCCGCTGGGTGACCAACGCCGAGAACCAGGCCGCCTTCGCCCGGCTCACGAGCATCTTCCCCTCGACGAAGGCCTCGGCCTCGGACCCCTTCTTCAGCAAGAGCGACGGCACCAACGCCGGTGATGCCAAGGTCACGGCCTTCACCTCGCTCGCGCAGGCCACGATGCTGGAGCCCGTCCAGGCGAACGACGCGATCAAGACGGTGATCAACCAGCAGATCGCCCTCGCGCTGAGCGGCCAGGCCGGCTCCAAGGAGGCCCTGGACACCGCGGTCGCCCGCGCCGACCAGCTGCTCAAGGACTGATCCGGCGAGCGGCGCCGCCTTCCCCCGGCGCCGCTCCCCCTCTCCGGAAGGCACCCCATGACACACCGGCGCTGGTTCACGCCGTGGCTGCTCGCCGGGCCGGCCGTGGTCTGGCTCGTCGTCTTCAACCTGTGGCCCGCCCTCAACACGGTGATCCTTTCGTTCACCAACGCCAAGCCACTGGGCGGCGGCCGCTTCACCGGCCTCGCCAACTACGAACGGGCCCTGAGTGACGAGCAGTTGATCGACGCGTTGATCAACAGCATCGTCTATCTCCTGATCTGTCTGCCGCTGCTCACCCTGATGCCGCTGCTCCTCGCCCTCCTGGTGGAGAAGAAGCTCCCGGGCATCACCTTCTTCCGTACCGCCTTCTACACCCCGGTCGTCGCCTCCGCCGTCGTGGTCGCGCTGATCTGGGGATGGGTCCTGGACGACCGCGGCCTGATCAACGGTCTCCTCGGACAGCTCGCGCTCGCCGACCGGCCGGTCGACTTCCTCACCGACCGCTGGCTCCTGCTCTTCAGCGCCATCGGGCTCACCGTCTGGAAGGGGCTCGGCTACTACATGGTCATCTACCTGTCGGCGCTCGGGAACGTCGGCCGCGAGCTGCACGAGGCCGCCGCCGTCGACGGGGCCTCCGCAGTACGCCGGTTCTGGCACGTCACCCTGCCCGGAGTGCGGACCACGATGATGCTGGTCTCCGTCCTGATCTCGGTCTCCGCCCTGCGGGTCTTCTCGGAGCTGTACGTCCTGTCCAACGGCACCGGCGGCCCCGGCGGCCGGGACATGTCGGTGGTGATGCTCATCCAGATGTACAGCCGCGGCTTCACCGGGCACATCGGCTACGCCTCCGCCCTCAGCCTGCTGCTCTTCGTCATCACCGTCGGCCCGATGCTGCTCCTGGCACGGCTCAACCGGAAGGCGGCCTGACCATGACCGCACGGGGATTCGGCACGCCCGCCCCGGCCGCGAAGGCGGCCCGCTATCTGCTCCTGACCGTGGTCCTGCTGCTGACGATCGGCCCGTTCCTGTGGCAGCTGTCCACCTCGCTCAAGGGGCCCGGCGAGGACGTCTACTCCCGTACGCCGGACTTCCTGCCGCGGGATTGGACGCTCTCCAACTACGCCCAGGTCGCCGAGACCATCCCGGTGTGGACCTACGCCGTCAACTCTCTGACGGTGGCGGCGATCGCCGTGGCCGGCAATGTCGTGGGCGCCACCCTCGCCGGGTACGCGCTGTCCCGGCTGCGGTTCCGCGGAGCCCGCCTGGTGCTCGGCCTGTTCCTCGCCACGCTGGTGCTGCCCGGCGAGGTCACGATCGTCTCGCAGTACGTGACGGTCCGGAGCATGGGGCTGACGGACACCCTGCTCGGGGTGGCGCTGCCCGGGGCGATCGCCATACTGAACGTGCTGCTGATGTACACCGCCTTCCAGGCCGTGCCGCCCGAACTCGACGCGGCGGCACTGGTGGACGGCGCCACGGTGTGGCAGCGCCTCATCCACGTGGGCCTGCCCAACGTACGGGGGATGCTGAGCGTCGTCGTGATCTTCACCTTCATCGGCGCCTGGGACGACTTCCTGTGGCCGCTGATCGTCCTCAACGACCCCGAGCGCTACACCCTCACCGTCGGCCTTCAGTACCTCGACGGAACGTTCACCGCCAACCCCCGGCTGATCGCGGCCGGCACCATGATCGCCTTCCTGCCGATCGTGGCCGTGTTCGCCGCGCTCCAGCGGTTCTTCTTCAAGGGCGTCGAGGAAGGCGCCATCAAGGGATGACCTCCGCACCGGACTCGGGAAGGACTCGACACCACGCATGACCACTCCCCAGGACCTCCCTGCCGAGCATGAGCGCGCCCCTCGCTTCGGCGTCAACTACACCCCCAGCAGGGGCTGGTTCCACCACTGGCTCGACTTCGACCTCGACGCCGTCCGCACCGACCTGGACTCGATCGCCGCCCTCGGCCTGGACCACGTCCGGGTCTTCCCGCTGTGGCCCGTCTTCCAGCCGAACCGCACACTGATCCGCCCCCGCGCCGTCGAGCAGCTGGTGGAGCTCGTCGACGCGGCGGCCGAGCGCGGCCTCGACGCGGCCGTCGACGGGCTGCAGGGCCATCTGTCCAGCTTCGACTTCCGCCCCTCGTGGACCCTGACCTGGCACCGGCGCAACATGTTCACCGACCCCGAGGTCCTCGACGGCCAGGCCACCTATCTGCGCACTCTCGCTTCCGCCCTGGCCGACCGGCCCACCTTCCTGGGCATGACCCTCGGCAACGAGATCAACCAGTTCTCGGGCGATCCGCACCCCGACCCGGACCGGATCACCCCGGGCGAGGCGGAGCACTGGCTGCGCCACATGCTGGCGGCGTGCGAGCGGGGGGCGCCCGGCCGGCTGCATCTGCACGCGGAGTACGACGCCGCCTGGTACCTCGACGACCATCCGTTCACGCCCGCCCACGCGGCCAGGATCGGCGCGGTGACGGCCGTGCACTCCTGGGTCTTCAACGGCACCGCGCAGCGCTACGGCGCCGACTCGGTCGCGACCGGGCAACACGCCGCGTATCTCGTCGAGTTGTCGAAGGCATGGGCCGACGACCCGGGGCGGCCGGTCTGGCTGCAGGAGGTCGGGGCGCCCGCCCCGCACATCGCCGCCGACCGGGCCGGCGCATTCACCCGTACGACGGTGGACGCCGCGCTCGACTGCCAAGGCCTCTGGGGCATCACCTGGTGGTGCTCCCACGACGTCGACCGCTCGCTCGCCGACTTCCCCGAACTGGAGTACAACCTCGGCCTGTTGACCACCGACCGAGTGGTGAAGCCGGCCGGAAGGGCGCTCGCCGAGGCCGTGACGGAGGCCCGTGCGCGCACGCGTCGCCCGCGACCGCGCTCCACGGCTCTCGTCCTCGACCTGCCCGACGACGCGCCGAAGCGTTCGACATGCGCACCCGGCGGGGCGTTCTTCGAGGCGTTCATGCGGCTGGCCGCGGACGGCGCGCGGCCGACCGCCGTACTGGCGTCGCGGGCGTCGGACCGCGATCATCTCACCGCACGCGGGATCACCGAGACGGTCACCGTCGACGACGTCGGCCGGGCCTGACCACCACCCTCTCTACGTGATGGAGCGACTGCCATGCATGACGACCGCACCCTGATCGAGTCCCGGCTCCGGCGCGTCCTCGACGAGCGCATCCGGCCGGCGATCCATCCGGAGTCGGTGCCTCTGGACGTGGGGATCTGGACCGCGCCCGACGAGCCGGTACCGGTGGCGGAGGGGATCGCCGCGCCGCGGACCCCGATCGCCGCCGGCGACGCCTGGGGCGCGCCCTGGGGGACGAGCTGGCTCACCATCTCCGGCACGGTTCCGGCGGGCTGGGCGGGCCGGACGGTCGAGGCGCTGATCGATCTCGGCTTCGACGCGAACATGCCCGGGTTCCAGTGCGAGGGACTGGTGTACCGGCCCGACGGATCGCCGGTGAAGGGGCTCAACCCGCGCAACCAGTGGGTGCGGATCGCCGCCCCGGCCGCCGGTGGGGAGGAGGTGCTGCTCCATGTGGAGGCGGCGTCCAACCCGGTGATTCTCGACTACCACCCCTTCCTGCCGACCGAGCTCGGCGACAAGGAGACGGCGGGCGACCGGCCGCAGTACCGGCTGGAGCGGATGGATCTGGCCGTCTTCGACGAGACGGTGTGGCAGCTGGTGATCGATCTGGAGGTGCTCGGCGAGCTGATGGCGGAGCTGCCCGTGGAGGGCGCCCGGCGCTGGGACATCCTGCGGGCGATCGAACGGGCTTTGGACGCGATCGATCTCCAGGACGTCAACGGGACCGCGGCGGCCGCCCGTGAGCAGCTGGTCGCGGTGCTTTCGGCGCCGGCCGAGCCGTCGGCGCACCGGATCAGCGCGGTCGGGCACGCGCACATCGACTCGGCCTGGCTGTGGCCGCTGCGCGAGACGGTACGCAAGGTGGCACGGACCACCGCCAACATGACGGCGCTCCTCGAGGACGAGCCCGAGTTCGTCTACACGATGTCGCAGGCGCAGCAGTACGCGTGGATCAAGGAGCACCGGCCGGAGGTGTACGCGCGGGTCAAGAAGGCGGTCGCGGAGGGCCGGTTCGTGCCTGCCGGGGGCATGTGGGTGGAGTCGGACACGAACATGCCGGGTTCGGAGGCGATGGCCCGTCAGTTCGTGTACGGCAAGCGGTTCTTCCTGGAGGAGTTCGGCGTCGAGAACGAGGAGGCGTGGCTGCCGGACACCTTCGGTTTCGCGGGCGGGCTGCCCCAGATCATCAAGGCGGCCGGGTCCAAGTGGCTGCTGACGCAGAAGATCTCGTGGAGCCAGGTCAACACGTTCCCGCACCACACCTTCTTGTGGGAGGGCATCGACGGGACGCGGATCTTCACGCACTTCCCGCCGGTCGACACGTACAACTGCTCGATGAAGGGCAAGGAGATCGCCCATGCCGTCCGCAACTTCAAGGACAAGGGGCGGGCGCGGCACTCGATCGCGCCGACCGGCTGGGGCGACGGGGGCGGCGGCACCACGCGCGAGATGATCGCGAAGGCGGCGCGGCTGCGGGATCTGGAGGGCTCGGCGCGGGTGCGCTGGGAGCGGCCCGCCGAGTTCTTCGCGAAGGCCGAGGCCGAGTACCCGCATCCGCCGGTCTGGGTGGGCGAGTTGTACCTGGAGCTGCACCGGGCGACGCTGACGAGCCAGGCGCGGACCAAGCAGGGCAACCGGGCGAGCGAGAACCTGCTGCGCGAGGCGGAGCTGTGGGCGGCCACGGCCTCCGTACGGTCCGGAGTGCCCTATCCGTACGAGGCGTTGGACCGGATCTGGAAGACGGTGCTGCTGCACCAGTTCCACGACATCCTGCCCGGCTCCTCGATCGCATGGGTGCACCGTGAGGCGGAGCGGACGTACGCGGCGGTCGCCGAGGAGCTGACCGGGATCATCGGGCGGGCGCAGCGGGTGCTGGCCGGTGACCCGGTGGCGGGTGGCGAGGTGGTCTTCAACGCGGCTCCGCACGCGCGGGCGGGCGTTCCGGCGGGCGGGGGCCGCAGGGCCGTGGCCGCGGCGGACGGCTCACCCGAGGAGTGCACGGTGGAGGCCCGGACCGGCGGCGGGTTCGTGCTCGCCAACGGGCTGCTGCGGGTGGTCGTGGACGAGCGCGGTCTGGTGGTGTCGGTGGTCGATCTCGCCGACGGGCGGGAGACGGTCGCGCCGGGCGCGGCCGCCAACCTCCTCCAGATCCACCCCGACTTCCCGAACATGTGGGACGCCTGGGATGTCGACCAGTTCTACCGCAACACCGTGACCGACCTGACCGACGCGGACGAGGTGGCCGTGGCCATGGAGACGGGGCGGGCCGTCTCGGTGCGGGTGACCCGTTCCTTCGGCTCGTCCCGCGCGATCCAGACGCTCACCCTGGCCGCCGGTGCGAAGCGTCTCGATCTGGAGACCGAGGTCGACTGGCACGAGACGGAGAAGTTCCTCAAGGCCGCCTTCCCGCTGGATCTGCACGCCGACCGCTACGCCGCCGAGACCCAGTTCGGCCATCTGCACCGTCCGACGCACACCAACACCAGTTGGGAGGCGGCCAAGTTCGAGGCGTGCAATCACCGCTTCGTCCACTTCGAGGAGCCCGGCTGGGGTGTCGCCCTGGTGACGGCGTCGACGTACGGGCACGACGTCACCCGTTCCGTACGGACCGGCGACGGCGGCACCACGACGACGGTACGGGTGTCCCTTCTGCGCGCCCCGCGCTTCCCGGACCCGCACACCGACCAGGGCGTGCACCGCTTCCGCCATGCGCTGGTGCCCGGCGCTTCCGTCGGCGACGCCGTCCGCGAGGGCTTCCGCGTCAATCTGCCGGAGCGCCGGGTGCCCGGGGACGCGGACGTGGCCCCGCTGGTCGCCGTGGACGACGACGCCGTCGTGGTCAGCGCCGTGAAGCTTGCCGACGACCGCAGCGGCGATGTGGTGGTCCGGCTCTACGAGTCGCGGGGCGGCCGGGCCCGCGCCCGGCTCACCACGGAGCTCGACCTCGGCGGCGTCACGGTGTGCGACCTGCTGGAGCGCCCGCTGGACGACGTCCCGGCCGGCGCTGTCACCGTGGCGGACGGCTGGCTCGAGCTCGCCCTGCGCCCCTTCCAGCTGCTCACGCTGCGTTTCGCGGTCCCCGGGGCCGCGCGGTGAGCATCGGAGCGGGCCGGCGGGGGTGGAGGGCGTCTATGCGGTAGTCGTGGGCGTGGCGCCGGCCCGTACCGGCCAGGTGCGGATGGTCCGGCGCCAGCTCGGCGTGGACGTGTTCCAGTTCGTCCGGGTCGGTGCGCGGCCAGAGCCGGACGGCGACGACGGCCGCGAGGAGGGCGACGGCGCTCAGCGCACCGGCGGCGAGGGGGAGGCCGGCGTGCGCGGCGGTCCAGCCCGCGAGGGGGTAGGTGAGCAGCCAGCAGGCGTGGGCGAGGGAGAATCGGGCGGCGAAGACGGCGGGCAGGTCTCCGCCGGCCGCCGAGCGCCTCAGCAGTCGCCCGCCGGGGGTCAGGACCGCTGAGCAGGCGGCTCCGAGCAGCAGCCAGGCGGCGAGCAGGGCCGGCCAGGACCAGGGGCCGGGGCTCGCCGCCAGGCCGGCCGGGAGGAGGGCCAGAACCCCGGCCGTCACGAAGGCGGCGGGGAGCAGCACCGCGCGGTCGCCGACCCGGTCCAGCAGTCGTGGCAGCAGCAGCGCCACGGCCATGGAGCCCGCTCCGTACGCGCCGAGGGCGAGGGCGACGTCGCCGTCCGGGCGTCCCAGGACCTCCCGTACGAGCACGACGGTGTTGACGAGGACCATCGCTCCGCCCGCGGCGACGACCAGGTCGAGTGCGAGGAGGGCCCGCAGCCGTGGCGTGGCGAGGAGGAGACGGGTCCCGTAGGCGGCCTTGGCGTACGCGCCGCCGGTCCGCTCCACCGGTTCGGGTTTCGGGAGCAGGACCGAGGCGACCAGGGCGGCGGAGGCGAGGAAGCCTGCGGCGGTGCCGGTGAAGAGCAGTCCGGAGGGGACGAGGGTCAGCAGGGCGGCGGCGAGAGCGGGGCTGAAGAGGTTCTCCAGGTCGTAGGCGAGCCGGGAGAGCGACAGGGCGCGGGTGTAGTCGCGCTCGTCGGGCAGCACGTCGGGGACGGTGGCCTGGAAGGTCGGCGTGAAGGCGGCCGAGGCGGCCTGGAGCAGCAGGATCAGGACGTAGATCTGCCAGACCTCGGTGACGAAGGGCAGGGCCAGGGCGGCCGCCGCACGGGTGAGGTCCATGGCGACCAGCAGCGCGCGCCGGGGTATGCGGTCGGCGAAGGCACTGATGAGCGGGGCGATACCGACGTACGCGACCATCTTGATCGCGAGGGCGGTCCCGAGGACGGCGGAGGCGTCGGCGCCGGCAAGGTCGTACGCGAGCAGACTCAGCGCGACCGTGGCGAGTCCCGTGCCGGCGAGGGCGACGACCTGGGCGGTGAACAGACGGCGGTAGGTGCGGTTGCGCAGCACGGACAGCATGAGGCACGCCCTCGTTCGGCTACGGGGTGTTCACCACCGTAGCCGACACGTGCATGGTTGCGCACATGTTGAATCTATAACCGAGGGTGCCCGGTCAGTCGTGCCAGGGCTCCCCCGTCACCTGATGATCGGCATGACTGATCGCTTCGACCACAAGGCGCCGCATATGTCCGTCCGGCAGCGTGTACACCACCCGCCGGCCGTCCTTGCGGTGCTGGACGAGTCCGCCCAGACGCAGCTTGGCCAGGTGCTGGCTCACCGCGGGCCGGGCCGCGCCGCACGCCTCCGCGAGGGCGCCGACGTCCGACTCCCCGCGCGTCAGGAGCCACACCAGATGCAGTCGGGTCGGATCCGAGAGCAGCGCGAACACACCGGCCGCGGCGGCGAGCTCGGCAGCGCCGGGGGTGCGCTGGTGCACAACGCTCGCTGTTGAGGTTCCCTCGCGTTCGGACATGGGGCCATCGTAGGCGCGGCAAAGAAAACCGCCCCTGGCACGGGGCACCGGGGGCGGATTCGGGGAAACGAGCGGTCAGAGCTTGTGCATCCCCTTGTACGGGCTGAGGACGCGGACCTGGGTGGCTCCGAAGTCGACGAGAAGCGCACCCGTCGGCTCCTGGCCGATGATCTTCCCGAGCCCGTGACGATCGTGGGAGACGCGGTCACCGACAGCGAACTCCTTGATCACGGGATCGACGGGAGCCGCGAAGGGGCTGGTGGACAGGTGGCGCCGGGGCGCGGATCGGTTCGTCATCGTGATGCCAGTATGCCCCGCGCGATGGCCTCAGGACAGACTCGAGCGCCCGCCCGGTGTCCGACCCCCGTGCCCCCTCGGCCCTCCGCCGGGCCCCTCCGACCTCAAGTACGCCGATTTCGGGGCTGGTTCGACGGGTAACATCCGCTTCACCGCGAGAGGGGAATGGATTGTGTCGGTCCGCTACTACCTTTACGTCAGTGACGCCAAGGTCGACATGCTGCTGTCACAGATCGACCCCGCCTGGGCGCGCAAGCGTGTCACGGAGTTCGGCGTCGATCTGAAGCTGGCGACCGCCAAGCGCAGCGTCGAGGCGGCGGGCACGGATCGGGTCGCGCGCCTGGAGCGCGTCGTGCGGCACCTGGAGGACCACGCCGACCTGGGGGACGTGGACGAGCCGGGCCAGTACGTGCACGGGGTGCTGCCGATGCAGTGGTCCGTACTCGGCGACGACGAGGCGGTCTACTTCGGCGGTCGGAGCGATCGCACGATCGTCGGTCTCGGCGGGTCGACGAACCATCTGCTCAGCACCGTCACCGCCGCGCCCCTCACGCAGAACCGGCTCAGCGCCTCACTGCTGCCCGTACTGTTCGAACAACTGACCGCGCTCGCCCACGAGAGCGGCACGCCGGCGGGGTCCGACACCCTGGCCACCGTCATGCGGGCCAATGCCGCCCTCCGCGGCCCCGCGCAGACCGTCGAGTTCCTGGCCAAGCGGCTGGTGCACGGCCCGTGCCCGTACCCGGAGCTGGCTCCTCGGGACGACATGACCGTGCTGCTCGCCAGCCCGCTCTACGTCGCGCTCGTCGACTGAGGGCGGGACTACCGGGATGACCGACACGGGTCCGGCGATGTCCGTGCTGATCGAGTCGGTCTGCAGGACCATGACGAAGCTCGCCGCCTCCCCCTTGGCCCTGGAGATCGCCCCGGGTGGGGCCCGGATCCTGGCGGTGATGCGGGAGCACGCGCTCGAGAGGCGCAGCCGGGGTCCGTACAGTCCGGACAATCTGCCGCCCGAGGCCGTGAGCATGGTCGAATGGATCGCTCTGCTCTGGTCGGTGGAGTCCGAGCGGCCGGACTTCACCGTCGAGGGGGGCGGCCGATGGCCAGGGCTGGTGGTGACTCTGCCGGTCAGCCGGGTGCGGGTGCACTATGTCGTACCGGAGTCGGCGACCTGGCCGTATCCGCCCGATCCCGGCAACAAGGACTTCGGCCTGCAGCTCACCCTGGCCCTGCGCTATGTGGCCGGATCGCTGCGGGAGGCTGCCGGCCGGCGGGATGAGGAGCCGCCCGTCGCGCTGTCCCTGAGCTATCCGGCGGACCCGTCGTACGCGGAGCGGCTCGCCTCGACCGACGAGCGGTTCCACCACCACCTGCCCTCGGTCGTGCCCACCATCGAGGTGGACAGGAGCCGTTGCTCACAGAAGCAGCGGGAGGCCCACGACAAGGCCCTGCGCGCGGTCGCGTACTCCGACCAGGAGGTGCTGCCGCTCGGCCGCTCGGGGTTCACGACCCGGGTCGGACTGGGGCGCGTACAGGACTCCGGCGAGTGAGCCGGGGCCTGGAGGCGCCCTCCGGACCACACACCTAGTCACTCTCCCGCAGGGCCCGCGACAGTTCCTCCGCCGTCCTGATGCCGACGGTCGGGGTGTCGACGAGCGACGCGTCGATCACGTCCGCGAGCCGGGGCGGGATCGAGGGGTCGCGGTCCCTGATCCGTACGACCGGCTCGCGCAGCGCGATCGCCACCGGATCCTTGTGCGGCGGGAAGTCGCGTGGCGTGGCGCCCGTGAGCATCCAGTACAGGCAGGCGGCCGCCGCCCAGACGTCGACCTCGGGTCCCGCGTACTTGTAGCCGAGCAGCTGGCCACGGGGTGTGAAGGGGATCGTGCCGCCGAGCGCTCCCGTCCGGGTGTGCCCGGAGAGGCCGGCGTGCTCGAACGCCTTGGCCAGACCGAAGTCCGCGAGCTTGACCACCGGTCCGTCGTCCGTCGCCTCCCCGGTGAGCAGGATGTTGGCGGGCTTCACGTCGCGGTGCACCAGACCCCGGGCCGTGGCCTCGGTGCCGTCCGCCAGACGTGCGGCGGGCAGCTCGGCCCGGTGCGCGTGTTCCAGACCCGCCAGCACCTGCCGTGCGACGGACAGCGCCTGGGGTATGGGCACGCGGCCCTCGTGCCGGGCGGCCAGCCGTTCCAGAGAGCCGCCGGAGCAGTATGCGCAGGCGAACCAGAACGTGTCGTCCCGGTTGCCGCTGTCGCGGAACTCGACGATGTTCGGATGGCGCAGGGCGCGGATGCTCTCGAACTCGCGCCGGAACGCGAAGCGCGCGTGCTCGTCGACCACCCCCACGGCCAGGACCCGCTTCAGCGCCACCGACTCGCCCGTACGTCGGTGGCGGGCCAGGTGGACGATGCCCTGCGACCCGCGGCCCAGCTCCCGGAGGACCTCGTAGTCCGGGACGGTCGGCAACGTGGGGGCGACCGTCTCCTCCGGGGGCGCGTCCGCCCGCTCCTCCACGCCGATCCGCAGGCGTACGGCCCCGATCGCGATCTCGTCGCCGTCCGCCAGCAGGCGCTCCGTGAGGAGGCCGAGCCGGGAGCCGTTGACGTACGTGCCGTAGCTGCTCCCCAGATCCCGAACGCGCAGTCCGGGCGGATCGATGTCGAGTCGGCAGTGGCGCCGGGAAACGCTGCGGTACCGGTCGGCGATCCGGATACCGCACGCGTCCGACCTTCCCACGTCATGCCCGACCGGCTCGCCGTACACGTACTCCTCGACGCCGTCCGGGGTGTGGACCGCGACGGTGACCCACGCGCTCACGCGGCGCCGGTCCCGGCCGTGAAGTCGTAGTCCCAGTCCAGCTCCCACAGCCGGATCGACGGCCGGAAGTCGGCCGAGACCACGTTGCGGCCGTCGGCGGTGAAGGCGACCCCCGAAAGGTCCATGGAGTGTCCTTCGAGCCGGTGCGCGCACTCTCCCGTGCGGACGTCCCACATCCGCAGGACCCGGTCGCTGCCGCCCGTCAGGAGGTAGCGACCGTCGGGGCTGAGGTCGTACACCTCGGTGAACTCGGAGAGTTCGCGCAGGGTGCGGCCACTCTCCGTGTCCCACACCCGCACCGTGCCGATGCCGGAGGAAGCGGCCACGCGCCCGTCGGCGCTCATCGCGAGCGTCCAGTGGTAGGCGGCCTCCTGCCTGCCGATCTCCCGGCCCGTCCGTACGTCCAGGACCGTGACCTGCTGTGCGTCGTTCACGAACAGCCGCCGACCGTCCACGTCGAACCTCAGGGTGGTCTCGCCCGGACCGACGGGAAATTCGGCCAGCGGGCGTCCGGTGGCCGTCTGCCAGAGTCTGCCGATGCGGTCGTCGAACCCCGCCGACGCGGCGTACTTCCCGTCCTCGCTCAGCCCGACCGCGCCGACCTTCCCCTCGTGCCCGAGCATCGTGCGGATCCGCGCGCCGCGGGTCGGATCCCACAGGCACACCGCACCCTCGCTGTCGCCGATGAGCGCGTACCGGCCGACCCGATCCATGGCGGCCTTGGTGACGTGCCCCCGGTCCCCGTACAACTGGCAGCGCCTGGCACCGCTCTCGAAGTCCCATACGTGCGCGGCGCCTCCCCAGTCCGCCGTGACGGCGAGACCCGGCTCTTCGGCGAGCAGAACGGTGTGGGTGTTGTCCACGCGCTCGGGAAACGTGTGGAGGCACTGGCCGGTCTGGAGCTCCCATACGCGGATCCGGCAGTCGGCTCCCCCGGTCACGGCCAGTTCGCCGTCGCGGCTCAGGGCAAAGCTCGGTTTGAGGGTGAGGGCGAAGTTGCTGTAGAGGTCGTAGCGCTGCCAGATGGCGAGCAGGTCGGTGCTGCGGCCGGCGACGCGCCCCACGTCGTTCCACGCGCTCCGCAGCTGGGGGTGGCGTTCGAAGCCGGGGATGGCCCGGGCGGCCCGCAGCTCCTCGGCGGCGGCCACGAACGAGCCCTGCTCGGCCAGCTCTTCCGCGCGCTCCAGCGCTCGCAGCGCCCGTGTCTCGCCGTCCTCGAGGGCGAGCGCGGTCCGCGGGCGGGCGTAACTCCAGCCGGCGCGAAAGCCGGACTCCGGCAGACGCCACATCCGGATGCCGCCGTAGTCGTCGCCCACGACGACGAGTCGGCCGTCCCCGCTGAGGGCCACGCACGCGGGTTGCATGAACCGCAGGTCGTCGACGGCCGCGGTGGAGATCGTGCGCAGGCAGCGGCTGTTCCGGGTGTCCCAGATCCGCAGCGGCTGTGCGAGACCGTCCACGCCGACGGAGGCGACGACCGTTCCGTCACCGCTGAGCGCGAGGACGTCGTGGGGGTTGAGAAGGTTCCGCGCGGTGTGACGGATCCGGTCGGTCCGGGTCTCCCAGACACGGAACATCCCCGCCGCACGGCCGGTCAGCAGCGCGTACGTGCCATGGGCGCCGAGCACGACCCCGTCGATGCCGGTGGTGTGGAAGTCTGCGGAGGTGACCAGTTGGTGCAGCGGACGTGCCGCGGCGACGTCCCAGACCACGGCGCTGCCGTCGGACGGCGCGGCCGACACGACGACGGAGCCGTCCTCGCTCAGCCCGAGCGCCGTTGCCGTCGAAGGTCTGTGAAAGGTCTCCGAGCCGATCCGGCGCGTCGTCGGGTCCATCTTCCGGTACGGCGCGGGCGGGTGGACGAACTCCCGGATCAACCGGCCGGCCAGGTCCCACACCTGGACGGACCCGCCGTCGTATGCGACGGCCGCGAGGCCCGCGCCGTTCAGCGCGACCGCGGTGACGTGCGTGGCGAGGCCGGGGAGGGTACGCAGCAGGGCCCCGGATCCGAGGTCCCACACCTCCAGGACGCCTTCGCCCCGCGCGGAGAGCCCGGTACGACCGTCGGAGGTGAGGGCGACGGCGGTGACCGGTGCCGCGTCGCTCCCCGGGGACGCGGGCAGCTCGTACCGGCAGCTGCCTCCCTCGGCCGTCGACCACACCCGGATCCGGCCCTCCTTGCCGCCGGTGAGGACGACATCGCCGGTCGCGTCGACCGCCAGCGCCGTCACGGCCCTGTCGTGGCCGGGCAGTCGTACCCACTCCCGCGTCGGGCCGCGACGTTCCAACTCGGCGCGAGCGAGCTCGACTTCGGGCAGGTCCGGCGCGAACGCCAGCAGCGTGCGGGCCGCTTCGTCGTCTCCCCGCTCGACGTGGACGAGGCCGAGCAGATGGTCCGCCTGCCAGCGGACCCCCTGGATGGTGCGCGCGGTGCTCAGCTCGCTCAGGACCTCTTCGTCGGTCAGCGTGCCCTCCCGCCAGCGGTGCAGGGCCCAGTTGTACACCGTGGACGGGTGGTGCGGGTCGATGTCCATGGCGGTGCGCCACAGCTCCTCGGACTCCTCGGGCAGCCCGAGGTCGAGGAGGGAGAGCGCCTGGTTGGAGAGACCGTCGGCGAGCAGATTGGCCGCCTGGGGCTCCGGGCGCGGAAAGGGCGTGCCGACGACGTCGGCGTAGATCTCCGTGACGGCCGTGGCGAGTTCGGCCATCCCTCGCGGGCGGGCGGCCGGGTCGATCGCGAAGCAGTCGTGAAGCAGTGCGGCGAGTGCCGGGGGCATGGCGGGTGTCCCCGGTCCGGCGCGCCCGCCGGACGCCAGGAAGGCGGCGAACACCTCGGGCGCGGACTGTCCGTACAGCCAGGGCCGGTCGCCGATGAACATCTCGAGGACGCACAGCGCCCAGGACCAGACGTCCGTGGCGCGCGTCAGGGTGACGCGTGCGCCGGCGGCCGCGTCGGCCTGTTCCGGTGAGCAGTACGCGGGGGTCCGGCCGCCGTAGCTGGCCGCGAGGCTCGCTCCGGGCGGCGGGGTGGTGCTCTCCCCCGCCGCCGCCCGGGCACCGGAGATGCCGAAGTCGGTGACCTTCGCGGTCCACTCGGCGTCGATGTCGACCATGATGTTGGCGGGCTTGACGTCCTGGTGGATCACGCCCTGGTGGTGCGCGTGGTCGATGCCCCAAGCGATCTGTACGGCGAGGTCGAGGACACGGGCGGGGGACGGCACGCCCCCGTCACCCGCGACCGTGTCCGTGTCCGTGTCCGTGTCCGCGTCCGCGTACAGTCGGCCGTCCCGTACCAGCTCGGCGAGCGAACCGCCACCCACCCACTCGGCGAACACGCACGGGATGTCGTCGATCCTGCGGACGTAGAGGCAGTTGACGACGTGGGGGTGCAGTCCGAGCCCGACCCACATGCCCGCCTCGGCCTCGAAGCCGGTGCGCCCGGCGTTGGTGGCCACGAGCTCGGGGCGTGGCACCTTGACCGCGAGCTCGGTGTTCCACGCACGATGGCGGACGCGGTGCACCAGCCCCATCCCGCCGCCGTCGAGCACGTCGAGCACCTCGTACAGATCCAGAACGACGTCCCCGCGCCGCCAACTCCCCACCGTCATGGGTCCATTGTGCCCATCGTGGATGACGAAGGGGTCGGGTCGTGGTCGCCACCGGGAGTTCCACGCAGGGCCATCAGCCGTATGTCGCCGTCCGTGTGGCGTACGACGGGAGCCGACGGACCGGGTCGTTCCGCGGCCCGCCGACTCCCGTCCCTCCTGCGACAGGGCATCAGCCCCTGGCCACGAGGGCCTTGAGCGCGATGTTCAGCTGGAGGAGGTCGACGCGGGGCTCGCCGATGAAGCCGAGGAGTACTGGGTGTTGACGCTGTTGGAGCCCAGGACGTTGGAGGGGCTGACGAGTGGCGCCACGCTCTTTGCGCGTCTTCTGCGCGATGCGGTTCGATCGCCTCGGTTCGAGGGCGGGGCGGGGGCTGTCATCGCGCGGTCAGCGGTCTGTCAGCCGGGTCGGACACCGTCGAGTCGGTCCGTCGGGTGCGCCGAGGGGCCGAGAGGGAGGGACGGATGTCGTACGCGATCCGGGCCGAGGGCCTGGTCAAGAGCTACGGGGACGCGGTCGCACTGGACGGGGTCGACCTGGAGCTACAGGTCGGCGAGGTGCGGGCGCTTCTCGGCCCGAACGGCGCGGGCAAGACCACCGTGGTACGGATCCTGGCCGCTCTGGAGCAGCCGGACGCGGGCCGCGCGACGGTCGGCGGCCACGACCTCGTACGGGAGCGGGCGCGGGTCCGCGAGCTGATCGGACCACCGTTGCCCGGCGCCGGGACACTCGACGCACTCGGTCGCCTGCTGGACAGGCCACGGCTGCTGCTCCTGGACGAGCCGGACGCCGGGCTCGACCTCCGTGCCCGTGAGGCACTGCGGGACGTCGTACGGCGACTGGCGGCGCACGGGAGCTCGGTGCTGCTCACGACGCAGCGGCCGGAGGAGGCCGACGGCCTGGCCGACCGGGTCACCGTGATGGACCGCGGCCGGGTCGTCGCGGAGGCACGCCCCGACGAACTGAAGCGCCGGATCGGCGAGCCCTGGCTGTGCGTGCGCCCGACGCTGCCCGGGGACGAGGCCGCGGTGGAGCGCATCCTGATGGAACTGGCCGGCGCCGCCCCCTCGCACGACCGGCACTCCGGTCTGCTCTCCGTGCCGGCCTCCGACCCGATGTTGCTGTCCGCCCTGGTCCGACGCCTGGAACGCGCCGGCATCGGCACCGAGGACGTGGGCCTGCGCCGCCCGGGCCTGGGCGAGGTACTCCTCGCTCTGACGGGGCGGGCGGACCAGGGGGCGACTGCCCGAGGGGGCCGGCCGTGATCCGCCGGGGCGGCCCGGGCTCCGGCCTGAGAGGGCGGCCGGCCCCCTCTCAGGAGCGGGCCGGATCCGGCGGGCGGAGTCCTCCGACGGGGTCGGCCCCGTCGTGCCGGGCGCTCCTGCGGTGGGCCCCGGGCGCCGGCCCGACGAGCAACACTGTGAGTAGGCGGACACCGCACTGATCCGATCGCCGTGGGCGCGGCGGGGCGGGTGGCTCGGGCGGAGAACCGCCTGCTTCAGCCATGGGAGACGGCGATGAACGGCTCCATACGGATCGGACGAGTTCTCGGCGTGCCGCTGCGCGTCCACTGGACCGTGCCCCTGCTCGTGCTCCTCTTCGGATACAGCCTGGGAAGTCAGACGCTCCCCGTCTGGATCCCGGACCGGTCGATCACCACGTACACGGTCGCCGGCCTGGCCGGGGCCCTTCTGCTCATCGGAAGCCTGCTGGCTCATGAGGCCGCGCACGCGATCATCGCCCTGCGCAAGGGCATCCCCGTCCAGGACGTCACGCTCTGGGCGCTGGGCGGGATGACGCAGATGGGCAGGCCCCGCACGGCCGGCGCGGCCTTCCTGGTGGCCGTCGGCGGGCCGCTCACCAGCCTTGTCGTCGGCGCGGCGGCGCTCGGGGCGGGCGTCGGGCTGAACGCACTGTTCGGCTGGGCGGTGCCGGCCGCCGTCCTGGTGTGGCTGGCATGGGTGAACGTCCTGCTGGGCTTGTTCAATCTGCTGCCCGCCGCTCCGCTGGACGGCGGGCGTGTGGTGCAGTCGGTGATCTGGTGGCGTACGGGAGATCGGGACCGGGCCGAACGAGCAGCCGCACGCGGTGGCCAGGTACTCGGCTTCCTTCTGATCGTCGGCGGCTGGATCTCCGTCCTTCGTGGCGCCTTCGGCGGCCTGTGGCTGACGTTCATCGGCTTCTTCGTCCTCGTCGTCGCCAACGCGGAACGACGGCAGGCCGGAATGGCCACAGCCCTGCACGGGGTACGAGCGGCCGACGCCATGTCGAGCCCGGTGGAGACCTGCCCCGACTGGCTCACCGTTGAACGCTGTGTCGACGACGTGGCGATGCGGGCCCGCCATTCCGCCCTCCCCCTGACCGACTTCGAAGGGCGCCCCAGCGGCCTGGTCGACCTGACCCGGTTCGCGAAGATCCCCATGACGCAGCGCGGGGAACTGCGCGTCCGTGACCTGGCGACCCCGCTCTCGCAGTGCACCACCTGTGCGCCGGACGACCTGTTGGAAGACGTCCTCGAACGGGCCCGCCCGAGCAGGAGCGGCATACGGATCCTCGTCACCGACGGTCGACGTCCGGTGGGCATCATCACCGCACGCGACATCGCCCGGCTCGTCCAGCGCCACTCGCTTCGCGGCACGGACAGCGGTCCGAACAACGACGCGGACGAATGACGAGACCCGGGTGGTCGTCCACCGACGGGCCGGGCCCCCGCCGTCCGGATTCCCGGGCCCTCGCCGGACGGCGCTCAATCGCCGGACGTCTGCCCCCGGCCCGGCACCTGGGGCGCCCTCGCGGCCTCGGCCTCGGCCTTCGCGTCGCTCACCACGGCGGCGGCCTGCTTCGCGACCTCGTCAGCAGCGGCGGCAGCGTCAAGCGGAAGCGGCGAGCCTGCCTCCAGCTCCGGAGCCCCGCCTTCGTCCGGCGCGCCGTCGGCATCGGCGGTGGTTGTTTCCTCCGGTTGCGCGGATGCGGGAAGACCCATCGTTGAACGATCGCCGAATGCGTGGCTGACAGCGCGAACTGCCTCGGTCAGCTCCCCCGGGATCACCCAGAACGTGTTGTTCTCGCTCTTCGCCAGGTGCGGGAGCGTCTCAAGGTACTTGTAGGCCAGGATCTTCGGGTCGGCGTTGTTGCGATGAACGGCCTGGAAGACGCGCTCCACCGCCTTGGCCTCGCCGTCCGCCCGCAGGATCATGGCTTGCTGCGTGCCCTGCGCTTCCAGGATGTCCTTCTGCTTCGTGCCCTCCGCGGTGAGAATCTTGGCTTGCCGCTCCCCTTCGGCGTGCAGGATGGCCGCGCGCTTGTCACGCTCGGCCCGCATCTGCTTCTCCATGGCCTCTTTGATGGTGTGCGGTGGATCGATGGCCTTGATCTCGACGCGGTTGACCCGGATGCCCCACTTGCCGGTGGCGTCGTCGAGGACGGTGCGGAGCCGGGTGTTGATCTCCTCACGTGAGGTGAGCGTCTGCTCGAGGTCCATGGAGCCGATGACGTTCCGCAGGGTGGTCACGGTGAGCTGATCGATCGCATGCAGGTAGTCAGCCACCTCGTAGGCCGCCGCCCGCGGGTCGGTGATCTGGTAGTAGAGCACGGTGTCGATGTTCACCACGAGGTTGTCCTCGGTGATCACCGGCTTGGGCTCGGACGAATACACCTGTTCGCGCACGTCGAGTTTGGTGTTGACGCGGTCCGCCACCGGCACGACGAAGTTCAGGCCGGGTTGCAGCGTCCGCCGATACCGGCCGAACCGCTCGATGTTGTAGCGGCGCGCCTGCGGGACGATCCGCACCGTGGCGGCCACGAGGAAGACAACAACAATCGCCGCCACGAGAATCGGGATGACAACCGGATCCACAATTCCTCCGTAGGGATGGGTTCGGCCGCTTCACGGAAGGAGTTCGCGGGGGTAGACGACAGCAGTAACGCCTTCGATCTCCATGACATCCACCAGTGCTCCCACCGGGATCACCTGGCTTTCGTCGAGGGTACGGGCGGACCATTCCTCGCCGGATACCTTGATCAGGCCGCGGGTCGCCGTGACCTCCTGCATGACTTCGGCCCGTTTGCCGATCAGCGCGTCGCTGCCCTCACGCATGAGGGGTGCCTGTGCCATGTGCCGCAGCGCGACAGGACGGACGAGCACGAGGCCCGCTGCCGCTGCCACTCCGAGCGCCACCAGCTGACCGAGAAGCCCGATGCCGACACCGGCGACCACGGCGGCAACCAGGGCGGCGCCCGCCAGCAACCCGAAGACCAGCGTCAGGGTGAAAAACTCCGCGACACCAAGCACCCCGGCGGCGAGCAGCCATACGAACCACGGCATCGAGTCAGCCTCCCTCAGAAGACTTACCCATCAACATATCCCCCAGAACCGGAACAAAAGGGACCTTTCCGGCCGGATACGCCGCCACCTGTCACGGAGAAGCACCGGAGCCGCCCCTGACGGGCCGGGTCCGGTGATCGGGGGTGGCCCGGTGATCGGGGTGCCCCGGTCAGGCCACGGCGCAACCGCTCGACGTCCTGGCGCGCATCGGCCAGGACCAGGAGGCCCTTGCCGGGCAGTGTGGCGCAGTCGAAACGAGCACCCCGGCCCGGGGCCGGTCCGTGACGGCGAAGGAGCCGTTCCAGCCGAATCCGATCGGTGTCGCCGACGTCTCCTCCCTCCGCCCTGACGACGACCCCTAGGGCTTCGGCGCGAGGCCCGCCTCCTCGTTCAGCCGGTGCAGCGCCTCCTGTCTCGGCATCTCGGCGCCGTGGCGGAACGCCTCACGGTAGGCGGCCTCGCCGAGGCGCACGGTGAGGTCGGTGACGAATGCGCGCAGCTCCGGGTCGCCCTCGTCGAAGGCGCCACGGATCGCCTGGCTCATCCCCAGAGCGGTCGCCGCGCCGGTGGGATCCTCCTCGAGGGCGAGCAACGCGGCGAGTTGCTGTGCGATCCCGGCCAGGCCGTCGCTGTCGCCGCGAGCGGTGAGGCCGCGCAGTGCCCTGGGCAGCAGTGCACGGGCTTCTTCGACCGCTCCCTCCACGCGCCGGTTCGCCATCCGGCTCACCGCGATGATGTCCCGGGACGTCTCCTCCGGGTAGGGAAGCCAGCGTACGAGTGTCTCCATCCGGTCCAGGGCCTCGTCGGCGCCGGCCAGATCGCCCGCCGCACGGTACGCGGCGGCGAGCACCGGCTGCAGACCGGCCTCCACTCGCCGATGGCCGCGTTCCCTGGCCTGTCGCTCCGCGGCCCGGATGTCGCGCAGGGCTCCGTCCAGGTCACCGATCCGGATCCGCTCCATCGCGAGCCGGTACTTGGTCCACAGGAGGTGTTCCTCCGTGCCGAGTTCGGAGCTGATCGCCACGGCCCGCTCGAACGCCAGGAGGGCCCGGTCGTGCTCGCCGCGCAGCGAGTGGGTCGAGCCCGTGGGCAGCAGGCTCATCACCAGCCCCCAGCGGTCGCCGACCTCGTCGAAGCCTCGGAGCGCCTCACGCCGGGCGTGGGCTCCGGTCTCCCTGTCCCCCTGCTCGCTGAGGACGAAGTCATGTGCCCAGTAGGCGCTGGCCCGCACCCAGGGGTCCGGCGAGTTCAGGGACTGCTGGAGCCCGCGTTCCCGGTCGGCGTCGCCGACCAGCTGGGACATGCGCAGGAGCGGGAGGGCCGGGTGGAAGCCGAGTACCTCCGCGGAGTCGACGTCCTCCTCCGACGGAGGCACGGCCGCGCCTTCTCCGTCCGGGGCGCCCGCCGCGCTGCGTACGAGACCGAACGCCAGCCGCGCCTCGTGCGGCAGCGCGTCGCCGAACTCCATGACCTCACCGAGGAACGTCTCGAACTGGGTGGTCATGCCCCGGATCCCCCAGTACCAGAACATCGCCCGGACGTACCGGGAGGCCATCGGCGCGTCCCGCGCGTCGAGCACCGACCGCAGCGCGGCGACCATGTTGTCGTGTTCGGCGTCGAAGACCGCGATCGCACGGAGTTGTTCGCCGGTACGGAGCAGGGGTTCGAGCTCCTCGGCCAGCGCGAGGAAGTGGCCGGCGAACCGCGGGGCGATGTCGTCCCCGGCCTGGACGAGCCGGTCGGCGGCGTAGGCGCGTACCGTCTCCAGCATGCGATAGCGCGGTTCGTCCTCGTCGGAGGCGGTCACCAGGGACTTCTCTACCAGGGAGCCGAGCACGTACAGCACGTCGGCGGCCGGCAGCGACTCGTCGGCGCAGACCCCCTCGAGGGCGGCGACCGTGGCACCGCCGGGGAACACCGACAGTCGGCGGGCCAGCGCCCGTTCGGTTTCGTCGAGGAGGTCCCAGCTCCACTCGACCAGCGCGAGCAGCGTCCGCTGGCGGGGCAGCGCGGTTCGGCTGCCCGAGGTCAGCAGGCGGAAGCGGTCGTCGAGTCGGCGCGCGATCTGATCGGCGCTCATCGCGCGCAGTTTGGCCGCGGCCAGTTCCAGCGCGAGCGGCATCCCGTCGAGGCGGCGGCAGATCTCCACCACCGCGCCCACGGTGCGGTCGTCGAGCGCGAAGCCCGGCCGGACGCCTACGGCGCGGTCGACGAACAGCCGCACGGCCGCCGAGTCGGCGGCCTCGGCGAGCTCGCGCGACGGCGCGGGAAGCTCCAGCGGGCCGAGCGGACACAGCGCCTCGCCGGTGATGGCGAGCGCCTCTCTGCTGGTGGCGAGAATCCTCAACTGAGGGAGGCGGTGGAGGAGTTCCTCGGCGAGCTCGGCGGCATCCTCGACAAGGTGTTCGCAGTTGTCGAGGACGAGGACCGCCTCGCCGCCGTCGAAGATTTCGGCCAGCCGGTCGACCGGAGCCTGCGAACGCCCCGCGTCGTAGAGTCGGCCGTCCTGGGAGCCGAGCGTGCCGAGCACCGCGTCGGCGAGCCGGTCCCCTGGACCCACACCGGCCAGCGGCACGAACCACACGCGCCCGCGCGGGTAGGCCCGGTGCCGGCTCGCCGCTTCGAGCGACAGCCTGGTCTTGCCGGCGCCACCGAAGCCGACGATGGTGACGAGCCGGGACGCGGCCAACAGAGCGGCGATCCGGTCGAGTTCACGGTCGCGGCCGACGAAGCTGGTGAGCCGGGCCGGGAGGCGGCTGGGCGCGGCCTCGGCCTGGGCCGTCGGTGCGGTCAACTCGCCCCGGAGCAGAGCCAGATGGACCTCCCGGAGTTCGGCCGAGGGGTCCACGCCGAGCTCCTCGCCGAGTCGGCCGCGCATCTGCTCGTACACCGCGAGCGCGTCGGACTGGCGTCCCGCCGCGGACAGCGCCCGCATCCGCAGGCTCGCGACACGTTCACTCAACGGGCGTTCGGTGCCGGCCGATTCGAGGTCGGCGAGGACCTCGGCGTACCGGCCGAGTCGCAGCTCCGCGTCGAAGCGGTCCTCGGCCGCGGCGGCCCGCAGGTCGTCGAGGCGCGTGGCGGCGGCCCGCGCGAACGGGGCGTCCAGCACATCCGCCAGAGCGGGCCCGCGCCACAGCGCGAGCGCCTCGGCGAGCACGGACGCCGCTTCGTCGAGGCGGCCCGCGGCCAGCTCACGCCTGCCCCGTGCGGCCAGTTCCTCGAACCGGTGGGTGTCCACGTCCTCGTCGCGTACCGACAGACGGTACCCGCCGGCCACGGACTCCACGGTCGCGGCACCCTTCAGGGCCCTGCGCAGCCGGGACGCCAGGGCCTGGAGGGCGTTGCCCGCCTCGGCCGGGGACTCGGTGCCCCACAGTCCGTCGACGAGCGCGTCGACGGACACCGGTCGGCCGCCTTCGAGCGCGAGCCGGGCCAGCAGCATCCGCAGGCGGACCCCTCCGACATCGATCGGCATCGCGTCGTCCGTACCTGCTCCGACCGGTCCCAACAGGACAATTCTCACAGCTTCAGCCTCCCCCGGGCCAGACCGTTTCGACGGTTCCGCGCCGAGGGACGAACAGCGCCGACACTCCGGTGTACGACCGGTGTTGACATGCGACGCGACCGCTCCTCGGCGACCGGCGCCATCCTAGCGATCATGCTCCGGGAGGACCGTCCTGTCACTCCGTCCGCAGCGCCCGTGCGGTCGGTGTCCGCGCCGCCCAGAGCGCCGGGGCCAGCGCGCCCGTGATCGAGATCGCCACGCCTGCCAGGGCGAGTGCGGCGAGCAACCCCGCACCGTAGACGTCGATGTGGGCGCCCGGGATCGTGGTGCCGACCGCGCGGCCCATCGCCGGCATCACCGTGCGGTGCAGCACCACGCCGAGCGGGACCCCGACCGCCCCCGCCACCAGACCGATCGCGCCCACCGAGGTGAGGACCTGGACGACCGTCTGACGAGGGGTCATTCCCAGGGCCTTGAACACGCCCAGGTCCCGGACCCGGTCACGGGTGTCGAGCACCACCGTGTTGAGTACGCCCAGGCAGGCCACGGCGACCAGCATCAGCGTGAGCATCGCGATCAGCGCCTGCATCGCCAGGATCACGCTGGAATTGCCGGCCTCCGTGACCGCCGCCCACGCGCCGAGCGGCGTCAGGGCGGCGTTCAGCTCTTCGACGTAACGGGCCGGGTCCGCACCGGGCGTGAGCTCGACGCTGAAGTCGGCCGGCATGAAGCGTGTCTCCAGCGCGGCGACCGACGAGGCGTCGGTGCGCAGGGCCATCCCCTTGTCGCCGAGGTCGAAGACCTCGCCGACGATCAGCAGCCGGACGGTGCGCCCCCGGTCCGACACGGCGACCGTCTCCCCCACCCGCACCCCCGCGGCCTGCAGGAAACGCGCGGCCGCGACCGCCTCGCCGGGGCCGCTGAACCAGCGCCCCGACACCATCGTGACGCCCGCACCCGCACCTGCGGTGTCGCCGTCGTACGCGACGAGGGGTACGCCGCCCTTGAGACCGGCCACGCCCAGCTGTGACTTGGCGGTCCGGTGGAAGGACGCGGTGTCCGGGCGGGCCTCGATCGCCGCGGCGACCTTCGCCGGGTCGGCCGGCTCCGGGGGTCCTGCGGCGCCGGGCTCCGGACGGGCCACCGTGCGGACCGTGACGGTGCCGCCGCGGTCCGGGTCCCCGTCCGTCTTGACCGCGACCAGCGTGCTGCCAAGGCCCACGGCGAACGTCACCGCCAGGGCCCCGAAGGCGACCGCGGCGGCCGTCGTCGCCGACCGCGCCGGCCGGGCGAACGGACTCCCGAGCCCCATGGCGACCGGCCGCGGCAGCCGCAGACGCCCCAGCAGACGGTGTACGCGCCGCCCCCGCCGACCGCCCCCGGTCCGGCCGGCGCCGAGCACCAGCACGGTGGGCAGCCGCGCCGCCCGCAGCGCCGGGCCGAACGCGGTCGCGGCGACCACCACCAGGGCACCCGCCGGCACCACGAGGTCCACCCACAGGGGAATGAGAACCGCCGACGTCCCGTAGGCCTCCGCCACCTCGGCCATCAGCGGCACGGCGGTCACGTTGCCCAGGGCCACGCCCAGCACGGCCCCCACCGAGGCCGGGATCAGCGCCTGGCCGACGTACGCCCGCCCCACCTGGAGCGGCGTGAAGCCGAGGGACTTCAGGATCCCGATCCGCCGGGTCGCGGCGCCCACGGCGCCGCTGACGACGATCCCGATGACCAGGACGGACATGGCGAGGCCGAGCAGGGCGAAGGCGGTGATGAAGGGGACGAAGGCGGCGGTGTTCGCCTGGGCGGTCTGCCGGACGTCGAGGTACGACTGCGTGCCCGCGATCGCCCGCGGCGGCACCGCGGCGGCGATCGCCGCCCGGCCCGCCTCGATGTCGGCGCGGGTCGCGGAGTCGCTGAGCCGGTAGAGCATCTGCAGTCCGGTCGGTGCACCCGGCCGCGCGCCGGACGGTGTGCCGGTCAGGCCGGGCAGCTGCGCGGGTACGACCCAGGCGTCGGCGCTCTCCCCCGCCGACTCGGCGATCCCGACCACCGTCAGTTCGGTGTCACCGGCCAGCAAGCGGGTCCCGAGCAGGGTGCGGTCCCGCGCCGCGCCCCGCTCCATCACGATCTCCCCGGGGGCACCCGCCCAGCGCCCCTCGATCAGCTCCAGGCGGTCCACGGGGGCCTCGGGCGAGCCACGCCCCACCACCGTCAGGGCCGGCGGTTCGAAGCCCGGCGGAGCGCCCTGGGTGTCGTACAGCCGTACCGAGGCAACGGCGAAGGGGCCCGCGGCCACGTCCACCCCGGCGGCGTTCGCGGTCGCCGCGAGCCGTCTGCCGGTGATCGCGGAGCTGTCGAACTGCACGGTCAGGTGGGCCCCTCGCTGCTGGGCGAAGGCCCGGTCGAACGGCCCTTGGGAGGCCACGAGCAGCCCGGCCGCGAGGACCGCTGCCGCCACCGACAGCAGCGTCGTCAGCGCCATCACCACGGTCTGCACGCGGCGCCGCCCGACCCCGCCCCGGACCACCCGGCCCAGGGCGCCGCGCCGTGCCACGGGGCGGCTCATCGGGCCACCGCCCGGACGTCGCGGGCGATCCGGCCGTCGACCAGCTCGATCGTCCGTGTCGCGCAGGACTCGGCGAGCGCCAGGTCGTGGGTGACGAGGACGATGGTCTGCCCGGCGGCATTGAGTTCGCGGAGCAGGTCGCGTACGTCCGCGCCGGAGGCGGTGTCCAGCGCGCCGGTGGGCTCGTCGGCGAGCAGCAGCGGCGGGCGGTTCATCAGGGCCCGGGCGACCGCGACGCGCTGGCGCTCGCCGCCGGAGAGCCGTCCGGGATAGGCCCGGGCGTGCCGGTCGATGCCGAGCTGTGCGAGGAGTTCGGCGGAGCGGGCCGCTGCCTTCGCGGGCGCCATGCCGGACAGCTGGGCGGGCAGGAGCACGTTGTCGGTCACCGTGAGGTCGTCGAGGAGGTTGAAGAACTGGAAGACCATGCCGATGCGCGAGCGCCGGTACTTCGCCGAGGCCGTCTCGTTCATGGTGTCGACGCGCAGCCCGTCGACGCTGACGCTGCCCGCGGTGGGACGGTCGAGGCCGGCGATCATGTTGAGCAGTGTCGACTTGCCGCTGCCGGAGGGGCCGAGCACGGCGAGCGCGTCACCGGAACGCACCTGCAGCGTCAGCCCGTCCAGTGCGGGTAAGCCTCCGTCGTACGCCTTGCACACCTCGCGTACGTCGATGAGGGGGTCGGTCATGGGTCCTCCACAGCTGGGTCGGTCGGGCGGCATCGACGCTAGGAGGGAGGGGGATGTACGCACGTCGGCCGCGGTGTGGAAGATCCGTACCGTGCTCGGTGGACGTCGTGGCCGTGTCATCCCGGCGATGTACGCCCGTGGAGCACGGGGATGCGTCTCACGGCTGATCCGGCCCCACCTGCCGCTTGGCACACTGACGCGGTGAACAGGGAAATGGAGTCGGTCGTCCGCCGGTTGCGCACGCTGTGGTCCGTCGGCGCGCCGCCGCCGTTGTCGCTCCGGTCCTGGGTGGCCGATGCGGTGCTCGCACTGGCGGCCGCGGTGTGGACCGTGGTGGGCGATCTGAACCGTTCGTATGTGGAACTGGCCCCTTGGGAGCCCGACCAGCCCCCGGCGGCACCGGCTCCGCCGGTACCACCAGTGCCGCCGGTGCCGCCAGTGCCACCGATACCGACGCCCGGGGCCGAACACGTCGTGCCGGTGCCGCCCGTCCCACCAGTCCCGCCCGTCCCGCCGGTTCCGCCGGTGTCGCCGGTATCGCCGGGGCCGACGCCCGGGCCCGAACACGTCGTGCCGACCGTGGAGCACACGCTGCCGCCGGTGGAACTCTGGGAACTGATGGCGGCGGTGCTGACCGCGCTGCCGCTGGTGCTGCGCCGCCGCTTCCCGCTGACCACGTACTGGGCGGTGGTGGGGGCGACGGCGGTGCTGTACCAGGGCGATGTCGCCAAGGACGCGATCACGGTCACCTTCGCGTCCGGTCTGATCGCGGCGTACAGCGCGGCGATGTACAGCCCGCACCGCATGGCCACGGCGGCCTCGCTGCTCGCGGGTGTCGTGCTGTACGGAGCGACACCTCTGGTCCCCAAGGTGGACGGGGATCTGGTCCCCGTCCTCGTCCTGCTCCCGGTCGCTGTGGCCGCGCACGGCATCCACAGCTGGCGGCAGCGGGCGCAGGCACTGCAGGAGGAGCAACAGGCCGCACTGCTGCGGGCCGTGGAGCAGGAGCGCGCCCGGATCGCGCGCGAGTTGCACGATGTGGTCACCCACAACGTGAGCATGATGACGATTCAGGCGGGGGCCGCGCGCAAGGTGTTGGACACGTCGCCCGAGCTGGCCAGAGAGGCCTTGCTGGCGGTGGAGGCGGCGGGCCGCACGGCGATGTCGGAGCTGCGCCATGTGATGGGGCTACTCACGATGGCCGCCGACGGCCCCGATCCCGCCGCGACCGTGGACCTGGCCCCGCAGCCTGGTCTCGAGCGGCTGGAGGAGCTGGCCGCCCGGGTGCGGGACACCGGCGTGCCGGTGGAGTTGACCGTGCGCGGCACCCCGGCGACCGAACTGCCGGCCGGCGTCGACCTGGCCGCGTACCGGGTGGTGCAGGAGGCGCTGACGAACGCGGTGAAACACGCCGCGGGGGCGAGCGTGTCGGTCACCGTGGAGTACGCGCCGGGCGAGGTACGGGTGGAAGTGGCGGACACAGGCGGTACGGCGCGTCCTCCGGCCGGCCCCGGGAGCGGCCGTGGGCTCCTGGGACTGCGCGAACGCCTGGCGGTCTACGGCGGTACGCTGCACGCGGGCAGGCGCCCACACGGGGGCTACGGGATCCGCGCGGTGATTCCGGTGGAGGGGCGGTGATGCCGGTGGAGAGCCGTGATTCCGGTGGAGGCGCCGTGACCGAGGCGCCCCGAGTGGTGATCGTCGACGACCAGGCCCTGGTGCGGACCGGCTTCCGGATGATCCTGTCCGCCGACGGCATCGAGGTGGTCGGGGAGGCCGCCGACGGGGACGAGGCGGTCGCCGTGGTCCGCCGTACCCGGCCCGATGTGGTCCTGATGGACATTCGGATGCCGGGCACCGACGGTCTGGAGGCCACGCGCCGCATCCTCCAGGACGAGGGGACGTCGCCGCCCCGCGTCGTCATCCTGACCACGTACGACCTCGACCAGTACGTCTACGCCGCCCTGAGCGCGGGCGCGAGTGGCTTCCTGCTGAAGGACGTCACCCCCGAGCACCTGGCGGCCGCGGTCCGTCTGGTCCGCTCCGGGGACGCCCTGTTGGCCCCGGCCATCACGCGCCGCCTGGTCGAGCGATTCGCCGTGTCGCGGGAGCGCACGACCTCCCTGCACCGCGATCTTTCCGCGCTCACACCGCGGGAGCTGGAGGTGTTCGAGGCGCTGGCGAGGGGCGACAGCAATGCCGAACTGGCGGTCCGCTTCCGGCTGAGCGAAGCCACGGTCAAGACGCACGTCGCCCGCATCCTCTCCAAGCTCCGGCTCCGCGACCGCGCGCAGGCGGTGATCGCCGCCTACGAGACCGGCCTCGTCACACCGGGCTCCGACGGCGACCCGCGCCGGGGGTTCTGACCCCGCCCGTCCTCGGACGAGACGTCAGCGGCGGGTGGCGAGCGTGCCCAGGACGCGCAGGTGGGGCCGGTCGTCGTCGTCCGGGTGGGTGACCGTGACGCGTACCCCGTAGACCTCCGCGATCAGTTCGGCGGTCAGCACCTCGCTCGGCGCTCCGGCGGCCACCACCCGTCCACCGGCGAGCATGACGATCGTGTCGCAGTACATCGCGGCGAGGTTGAGGTCGTGGAGGGCCACGATCGTGGTGACCGGAAGTCCGGAGACCAGGTCGAGGAGATCGTGCTGGTGCTGGATGTCGAGATGGTTGGTGGGTTCGTCGAGGAGGAGTTCCTTCGGCTCCTGGGCAAGGGCCCTGGCGATCTGGACGCGCTGGCGCTCGCCTCCGGAGAGGGTGTGCCAGGGCTGTTCCGCGCGGTCGGTGAGGCCGGTGCGGTGCAGGGCGTCCCGTACGGCCTGCTCGTCGGCGGCCGTCCCGGGCGACCAGGCCCGGCGATGGGGGATGCGGCCGAGGCGCACGACCTCGGTGACGCTCAGCTCGACGAGGGTGTCGGCCTGCTGCTCGACGACCGCCACGCGCCGGGCGACGTCCCGGCGACGCAGGTCCGCGAGCCGTCGGCCGTCGAGGGTGACGACACCGGCGGACGGCGCCAGGACACCGCACAGCAGCCTCAGCAGGGTGGACTTGCCCGAGCCGTTGGGGCCCAGCAGCGCGGTCGTGGTGCCGAGTTTCGGGGCGATGCCGACCCCGTCGAGGATCAGCCGCCCGCCGGCGGTGCGCGAGACGCGTTCGGCGGCGAGTGTCATCGGTGAGCCTTCCTGCTCCGGTACAGGACGAGGACGAAGGCGGGAACGCCGACGAGTGAGGTGACGACCCCGACCGGCACCTCCTGGGGTTCGAGCACCGTCCGGGCGAGGGTGTCCACCCAGACCAGGAAGACCGCTCCGCCGAGGGCGGTGACGGGCAGCAGCCGGCCGTGTCCGGGCCCGACGAGGGCGCGGGCCGCGTGCGGCAGGACGAGGCCGACGAATCCGATGGCGCCCGCCGAGCTGACCAGCGCGGCGGTGAGCAGCGCGGTGGCGCACAGCAGGACGAGCCGGGTGCGGACGACCCGTACGCCGAGGGTGGCCGCCGCGTCCTGCCCGAACGCGAAGGCGTCGAGGGTACGGGCATGGCCGAGGCAGACGGCCAGGGTGAGCGCGAGAACGGCGAGGCAGAGCCATACGTCGCTCCAGCCGGCGCCGCTGAGCGAGCCGAGCAACCAGAACAGCACCCCGCGGGTCGTCTCGGCGTCTGCGGAGGTGACGACGACGAAGGAGGTGAGGGCGGAGAACAGCTGCATCGACGCGACGCCGGAGAGGACGACCCGGTCGGTCGTGCCGCCGAGCGTGTGGCTGAGCAGAAGCATCGCGGCGAAGGAGCACACGGCGCCCGCGAAGGCTCCGGCGGATATCGAGAGCGCTCCCCCGCCGACGCCTAGAACGACCACGACGACCGCTCCGGTCGAGGCACCGGAGGAGACGCCGAGGACGAAGGGGTCGGCCAGCGGATTGCGCAGCAGGGACTGCATCACGGCGCCGCAGAGGGCGAGGCCGGCGCCGCACACGGCGGCGAGGAGGGTGCGGGGCAGCCGCAGGTTCCAGATGATGCCGTCCCGGATCGGGCCGATCCCGGAAGGGTCGCCGCCGAAGTGGGAGGCGACGACGGACGCCACGTCGCCGACGCCGATGTCCGCCGGTCCGATGGTGATCGCCACGGCCAGGGAGAGGACGAGTGCCGTGCAGCCGGCCGCGATGCGCAGCAGGGCGGCGGTCACTTCGTGAGGCCGTGCGCGCGCAGGGCGGCGGCGACCTGTTCGATGCCCTCGACGGTGCGGATGGTCGGGTTCATGGCCTGTCCGCTGAGGAGCACGTACCGCTTGTGGCGTACCGCGTCCATGTTCTTGGTGACCGGGTCGGACTCCAGGAACTCGATCTTCTTGGCGGCGCTCTCCCCGGACTGTGCCTTGCGGGTGAGGTCGCCGATCACCAGGAGATCGGGGTTCCGGTCGGCGACCGACTCCCAGCCGATCTGGGGCCATTCCTCGGTGGTGTCGTCGAAGACGTTCTTGGTGCCGGTCTCCCGGGTGATGACGCCGGGGGCTCCGCAACATCCCGCCATGTAGGGGGACTTGGCGTCGGAGAACCAGTAGAGGACGCTGACGTCGGCGACATCGAGTCCTGCGGTGGCCTTCGCCACCCGGTCCTTGAGCCGGGCGACGAGCTGTTCGCCGCGCTCCTCGACGCCGAACACCCGTGCCAGGTCGCGGACTTCGCCGTAGACGGTGTCCATGGCGAGCGGCGTGGTGCGCTTGCCGTCGCCTCCACCGCTGTTGTCCTTGCCCACGCAGTCGGACGGGGAGAGGTAGGTGGCGACGCCGAGCTGCTCGAACTGCTCGCGGGTGGCGACGCCGCCCTTGCCGAGGGTGGAGCCGAAGGAGGCGGCGACGAAGTCGGGTTCGGTGTCCAGCACCTTCTCGAAGGAGGGGTTGTTCTCCGCCAGCCTCGGGACGTCGGAGGCGGCCTTCTCCAGCCCCTTCATCACCGGGTCGGTCCAGGTGGCGGTCCCCACCATCCGGTCCTGGAGACCGAGGGACAGCATGATCTCGGTGGTGCCCTGGTTCAGGGAGACGGCCCGGCGCGGCCCGCCGGGCGGGAGCTTCACGGAGCGGCCGCAGTTCTCGAGCGTCCGCGCGGAGGCGGACGGCGCGGACCCCGTCCCGTCGCCGGCGCCGCCGCAGCCGGTGAGGAGCAGGGCCCCGGACGCGAGCAGGGCGAAGGGAAGGGGGGTGCGGGCGAGAGGCACGGTGCATCCTCGGCGTAGAGGGCCCATGCGCGGGGCCCGTTTCGTACGGATCCGCCAGCAGGTCTTCGGACTCGGGGTCATCCGGGCGGGGCGCCTTCCCGGACCGGCTTCCCGGTCCAGTGGCTTCGTGCCCCGCCCGTCGCCCTCACCGCTGCGCGTCAGCTCCGGATTCGCACCGGATTCCCTGACTCGCGTACGTCACGCACGTGAGTTCGACTGGCTACCGCAAGCTACCAGAACGCCGACGGGGCGGCGGTGGGAGGGTGCGCGATCCCTTTCGGGATCTGCCGCACCGCTCCACCGCCGCCCCGTTCACCGGGACCCGGACGGGCCGGACCGCCGAGGTCAGACCACGGGCACCGGGTACGTCGGGTACTCGACGCCGGACACGTGCTGGACGACGCGGATGACCTGGCACGAGTAGCCGAACTCGTTGTCGTACCAGAGGTAGAGGATCGCGTTGTCACCGTCGACCTTGGTGGCACCGGCGTCGACGATCGAGGCGTGACGCGAGCCGACGAAGTCCATGGAGACGGCGTCGGGCGCGGTGGTGAAGTCGATCTGGCGCTTCAGCGGCGAGTGCAGCGAGACGTCACGGAGGTAGTCGAGGACCTCCTCGCGGGTGGTCTCGCGGCCCAGGCGCAGGCTCAGGATCGCGATCGAGACGTCCGGGACGGGGACGCGGATCGAGCTGCCGGTGATCGGCGCCTTGAGGTCCGGCAGCGCCTTGGCGACGGCGGAGGCGGCACCGGTCTCGGTGATGACCATGTTCAGCGGCGCGGAGCGGCCACGACGGTCGGCCTTGTGGTAGTTGTCCAGCAGGTTCTGGTCGTTGGTGAACGAGTGGACGGTCTCCACGTGACCGCGCAGCACGCCGTACTCGTCATCCATCGCCTTGAGCGGCGGGACGATCGCGTTGGTGGTGCAGGAGGCGCAGGAGAGGATGCGCTCGTCCGGCTTCACCGTGTCGTGGTTGACGCCGTGCACGATGTTCGGGACGTCGCCCTTGCCCGGGGCGGTCAGGACGACCTTGTCGATGCCGGGACGCAGGTGCTTCGAGAGCCCTTCGCGGTCGCGCCACTTGCCCGTGTTGTCGATGAGGATGGCGTCCTTGATGCCGTACGCCGTGTAGTCGACCTCGGAGGGGTCGTTGGCGTAGATCACCTTGATCGCGTTGCCGTTGGCGACGATCGTGCTGTTCGCCTCGTCCACGGTGATGGTGCCTTGGAACTGGCCGTGGATGGAGTCGCGGCGCAGCAACGAGGCGCGCTTGACCAGATCCTGGTCACCGCCCCCGCGGACGACGATCGCGCGCAGGCGCAGACCGTTGCCGGAGCCGGCCTTCTCGATGAGCAGGCGGGCGACGAGGCGGCCGATGCGACCGAAGCCGTAGAGGACGACGTCGCGCCCCTCGCGGCACTCGATCTTGTTGGCACCCGTGGCACCGGCGACGGCCTCGGCGGTGAACTGCTCGACCGAGAGACCGCGGTCGTCCGTCTTGTACTCCGCGGCGAGCATGCCGATGTCGATCTGGGAAGGCCCGAGATCCAGCGCGGTGAGCGCCTGCAGGAACGGCAGCGTCTCGGTGACCGACAGCTCCTCACCGTCGATCTGCCGGGCGAACCGGTGGGTCTTCAGGATGCTGACCACCGACTTGTTCACCAGGGAGCGGCTGTGGAGAAGGACGGTGACGTCCCGCTCCCGGTGCAGCTTCCCGATGATCGGGATCATCGACTCCGCGATCTCCTCGCGGATCTTCCAGTTGGTGAACGAGTCGTCATTGACAGTCACAGGTTTATCTTTCGAGCTAGGCGGCGCTCATATGCTAACCCGGCCTTCCTTTGATCGTTCAAGGGGGACCCGAGGGAGACCGAAGGCACACCTCAGGGCAGGCGGAAAAATCCCTTTCGCGTGATTACCTCCCTGTATCCACCACCGCCCTATCCTCGTCGTTGTCGACGACACAGGAGGAAGCGCGTGGAGCAGCTGCTGAGGGTCCAGAACTTCGTCGTCTCGCGTGACGGATTCGGAGCGGGTGAGGACCAGAGTCTCGAGAGACCGTTCGGTCACGCCGATCCCGGGGCCATGTTCGCCTGGGCCGGTGCCACGGCGAGCTGGCCGAACCGTACCGATCCCGGGGGGACCCGCGGCCTCGACGACTACTTCACCCGGGACTTCGCACGCAACATCGGCGCCGAGATCATGGGCCGCAACAAGTTCGGACCCCAGCGTGGACCCTGGCAGGACCACGAGTGGCGCGGCTGGTGGGGTGACGAGCCCCCGTTCCACACCCCGGTCTTCGTGATGACCCACCACGAGCGTCCTTCGTTCACGCTCTCCGACACCACGTTCCACTTCGTCGACGGCTCCCCGGCGACGGTCCTCGCACAGGCCAAGGAAGCGGCGCGGGACAAGGACGTCCGACTCGGCGGCGGGGCGACCACCATCCGCGAGTACCTGGACGCCGACCTCGTCGACACCCTTCACGTGGCGGTCTCACAGGTGGAGCTGGGCTCCGGGGTACGGCTCTGGGACTCCCCCGACGAGCTGCTGGACCGGTTCCACCTCGAGGTCGTTCCCAGCCCGAGCGGCGTGACGCACCACCTGTTCTGGCGGAAGTGAGCGGAAGGGACACGAGGCCCGGCGCGCCCCGGCACCACCGATGAGTTCCGGGATCCCGTGGCGTCTACCGTCGGTAGGCAGCCATCGCCGGACACCCCCATGGAGCGTCGCATGAGGAAGATCGTCTCCCAGCTGTTCATCTCGCTCGACGGAGTCGTCGAGGATCCCCACCTCTGGCACTTCCCCTACTTCAACGACGAGATGGGTGTCGCGGTCGACGCCGTCATCGGCCGCGCGGACACGCTCCTCCTGGGGCGCCGGACGTACGACAGCTTCGCCGGGGCGTGGCCCGAGCGTGAGGCGGCGGGCGGTGAGGACGCTCCCTTCGCCAAGGTCATCGGCGACGCCCGGAAGATCGTCGTCTCGCGCCGGCCGCTCACCTTCACCTGGCGGAACTCCGAGCAGCAGCAGGGCGACCTCCTCGACGCGGTGAGGGCGCTGAAGGACGAGCCCGGCGGCGGTCGTATCGCGATCAGCGGCTCGGTGTCCCTGGTGCGGCAGCTCATCGCCGCCGGACTGCTGGACGAGCTGAACCTGCTGGTGCACCCGATCGCCGTACGCAAGGGGATGCGGCTGTTCGACGAGGCCGAGTCGCCGACGCCGCTGAGGCTGCTCTCCTCCGAGACCTTCGCGACGGGCGTCCTCAACCTGATGTACGGCCCCGCCGGCGGGGCCGGCGAGGCGGGCTACGACGAGGCCAAGGGGCACCTGCCCCGCACCGATACCTAGGCGGCGCGACGGGGCGGTCCGCCGGTCGTGTCCACCTGGTGAACAGGCGGGTGGCGGATCTTGTCGTCCCATCCGGAAAACCGCAGGTCACAGCGGCGCCTTCGGAGCGTCAGGTGGCGCAATACTGCGGCAACACCATCCGGGCCATCGCGCCGGTACGTTCCCAGACATGTCAGCCGAACCCACCCCCGCCTCCCTCCCGGTCGCCGCCGCGCGTCGTCGGCGGCTGCGCGCGGACCGGGCCCGGCAGCTCGCCGACCTGCTGCGGCACCAGATCCTGACCGGCGGCTTCCCCGGCGGCGTCCTCCCCCTGGAGGACGTCATCGCCGCCGACTACCGGGCCAGTCGCAACACGGTCCGGCAGGCCCTGGACCTGCTGCGCGGCGAGCAGCTCGTCGAGCGGCAGCCGGGGGTCGGCACCGTCGTGGTGTGCGAGAAGTACCCCCACGGCCTGGACCGCCTCCAGGGCCTCGCGGAGACCCTGCACGAGCACGGCCGGGTCACCAACGAGGTACGTACGGTCGGACCGGTCACCGCGTCCGGACCGGTGGCCCACCGGCTGGGCCTGCCCGAACACACCGACGTGCTCTGCATCGAACGGCTGCGCCGCCTGAACGGGCTGCCGCTCTCCCTCGACCTGTCCTATCTGCCCATGGACATCGGCGGTGAACTCCTCGGCTGCGACCTGGAGAACACGGACGTGTTCCGGCTCCTCGAAACACTGACCGGCGGCCCGCTGGGGCACGCCGAGATCACCCTCGAAGCGGTCAACGCCGACGCGCACTCCGCCGCCGTCCTCCAGGCCCCGCGCGGAGCCGCCGTACTGATGCTGGAACGGCTGACCTGTCTGCCCGACGGACGACCGGTAGACCTGGAGTTCATCCGGTTCCGCGGCGACCGCATCACCATGAGCGGCGTACTGCGCCGCTCCCTCTGAGCCCCGCCCCACCTCCCCCCTTCCGCCCCTTCCCGGAGACATCCATGCCCCTCGTGCCGCAGCGCGCCGACGTGCCCGTGACCATCGACGAGTCCAAGTGCATCGACGGCTGCACCCTCTGCGTCGACATGTGTCCGCTCGACTCGCTCGCGATCCGCGAGGACAACGGCAAGGCGTACATGCACGTGGACGAGTGCTGGTACTGCGGCCCGTGCGCGGCCCGCTGCCCCACCGACGCGGTCACCGTCAACATGCCCTATCTGCTCCGGTGAAAGGCCCGACTCCCATGCCCGGCAAGAAGATCCCCCCGCGTCGCCCCCTCGGCCCGCTTCTCTCCCTCGCCCTGCTGGTCCCTTCGGCCACCGCCTGCGGCGGTGCCGCGGGCGCCGACGACGCGGCCGGCGCACGAACGGTCACGGTGACCGTCGGCTACCAGTCCAAGACCATCAACACCGTCACGACCGGCACCCTGCTGCGCTCCCTCGGCTACTTCGAGGAGGAGCTCGCCGCCCGCGGGAAGAAGGACGGCGTCACCTACAAGGTCGCGTGGCAGGACTACGCGACCGGTGCACCGATCACCGCCCAGATGACCGCGGGGAAGATCGACATCGGCTCCATGGGCGACTTCCCCCTGCTCATCAACGCGGCGCGCGGCAAGCAGCTCAAGCAGCCCACCCGACTGGTCGCCGTCACCGGCTACAACCTGCGCGGCGGACTCAACACCGTGGTCACCGCGCCTGGTTCGAGCGTGCGGTCGCTGGCCGACCTGCGCGGCAAGAAGGTGTCCACCAGCGTCGGCTCGGCCGCCGACGGCACCCTCGTCCGGGCCCTCCAGCGCGCCGGCCTCGACCCGGACAAGGACATCCGGAAGCTCAACCAGCAGCCCAGCGTCGGCGCGTCCGCGCTGTCCGCCGGCAGCGCCGACGCCCTCTCCCAGTTCGTCGCCTGGCCCGGACTGCTGGCCTTCGACGGCCGTGCCACGGCGCTGTACGACGGTGCCGAGCTGAACCTGCCGACCTTCCACGGGGTCACCGTCCGGGAGAAGTTCGCCACGGAGCGGGCCGGGATCCTCGACGACTTCCTCACCGCGCAGCGGCGGGCCACCGACCACCTCCGCACCCAGCCGGTCGCGGCGGCCGAGTCGGTCGCCAAGGAGACCGGCCTGCCCGCCGAGGTGGTCTACCTCTACAACGGCGCCAACGGCATCGCCACCTTCGACCCGGAGCTCCGCCCGGAGCTGATCGCCGCTCTGAAGGAGGACGTACCGCTGCTGAAGGCGGCCAAGCTCGTGGGCGACGTCGACGTGGACGCCTTCGTGGACCCGGCGCCGCTGAAGCGGGCCGCGCAGGCCCCCGCGTATCCGAAGGCGACCGCCGCGAAGCCCGAACTGTGGCTGAAGGGCCAGAGCACCACCCGTACGTTCGCCGGCCCGAAGGAGCTGTTGAAGGCCGCCAAGGGCGCCGATGTGCGCGCCGCGTACGTCCCGGACGCGGTGACGGGCACGCTGTGGTTCGCCGACAAGGCGGTGTGGGTCGTCGACGGTGCCGAGCTGCGTGCCTTCGTCACCCCGTCCGGCGCGAAGGCGTACGTCGCCGCGCACTCCGGATCCCGGATCGTCGACTACGCGGCCGCCGTCGGCCTGGCGTCATGAGCGCGGGCCGCTGGGTGCTCCGGGTGGTCTCGCTCGGAGCGGCCCTCGGGCTGTGGCAGCTGCTGACCTCTCTGGACGTCAATCTGTGGCTACGGTTCGAGCAGTTCCCCACGGTCGGCGAGGTGGCCTCCGCCTTCGCCGACCGGGTCGGCACCGGGCCGTACTGGCAGGACCTGGGGCACAGCGTGCGCCGGATCGTGATCGGCTTCCTGCTGGCCGCGGTGCTCGGAGTGGCGGTCGGCACCGCAGTCGCCCGCTCCCGGTGGACAGCCGACCTGCTGGGCCCGCTCCTCGAGGTCGTACGGCCGGTGCCGGCCATCGCTCTCGTCCCGGTCGCGATCCTGCTGCTCCCCACCAACGAGCAGGGCATCGTCTTCATCACCTTCACCGCCGCCTTCTTCCCCGTCCTCGTGTCGACCCGGCACGCGGTGCGCGCCCTCGCCCCGGTGTGGGAGGAGGCCGTGCTCACCATGGGCGGCGGCCGACTGCGCGTGCTGTTCTCCGTGGTGCTGCCGGGTGCCCTGCCGGGCATCTTCGGCGGCCTGTCCGTGGGCATCGGCGTCTCGTGGATCTGTGTGATCTCCGCGGAGATGATCTCGGGTGAGTACGGGGTGGGTTACCGCACCTGGCAGGAGTACACGGTCGTCGACTACCCGGGCGTCTTCGTCGGCATGGCCACCATCGGCGCCCTGGGCTGGCTCACCTCCACCGCGGTGGAGCTCCTGGGCCGCCGCGTCACCTCGTGGCTGCCCACGCCGGCGGCGCGACCGGCCGTCCGCGTCCCCCTGACGGGGCTCCGCCGGGCAGCGTCCCCCACCCCCCTCGTACCCGCCCCCGCCTCTGCCCCTGCCTCCGCCCCGGAGAAGGAGTCGGTCTCATGAGCAGCGCGCCCACGCGCCTCGCACCCGCGCCGACCGGCGCGGAACTCGCCCTGGACGGCGTACGGCTCGGTCACGCGGACGGTGCGACGGTCCTCACCGCCGACGAGCTGCGGATCGCGCCGGGAGAACTGCTGGCCGTGGTCGGCCCGTCCGGCTGCGGGAAGTCGACACTGCTGCGCACGCTCGCCGGGCTGCTTCCCGCGCTCGACGGTCGGGTGACCCAGGACGGGGCGCCGA
Source organism: Streptomyces sp. NPDC039609 (assembly GCF_055596705.1). Lineage (NCBI taxonomy): Bacteria > Bacillati > Actinomycetota > Actinomycetes > Kitasatosporales > Streptomycetaceae > Streptomyces > Streptomyces sp. NPDC039609. The sequence continues at coordinate 279,656 of NZ_JBVIUJ010000001.1, read as the reverse complement.
TCGGCGGGCCCGCCGCCGACCGGGCGCTGGTCTTCCAGCACGACGCCCTGCTGCCGTGGCGGACCGTCCGCGCGAACGTGGAACTGCCGTTGGCGATCCGTCGGGTCCCTCGTGCCGAACGGCGGCGGTCCGCCGCCGAGTGGCTGGACCGGGTCGGCCTCGCCGAGCACGCCCACAAGCTGCCGCACCAGTTGTCCGGCGGCCAGCGTCAGCGCGTCCAGCTGGCCCGCGCACTGGCCGGCCGACCGCGCGCGGTGCTGATGGACGAACCCTTCGGCGCGCTCGACGCGCACACCCGCGCCGAGATGCAGGACCTTCTCGTGGACATCCTGCGCGGCACCGGCGCGACCGTCGTCTTCGTCACCCACGACGTGGACGAGGCCCTCCATCTCGGGGACCGCGTCGCGCTCCTTCCCTCCGGCCGGGTGCTCGACGTCCCGCACCCGCGGCAGCGCGACGCGCGCCGGGAGCCCGCCATCGCCGAACTGCGCCGGCGCATCCTCGCATCCCTCTGAAAGGCACCCCGTGGACACCCCACAGGCCCCGGCCGCCCCTCTGGCCATCCCCGCCCTTGCCGACGCGACCGAACTGTCCTGCGACGTCCTCGTCATCGGCGGCGGCACCGCCGGCACCATGGCCGCGCTGACGGCCGCCGGTCACGGCGCGAACGTGCTCCTCCTGGAGAAGGCGCACGTCCGCCACTCCGGTGCTCTCGCCATGGGCATGGACGGGGTCAACAACGCCGTCGTACCGGGCCGGGCCGAACCGGACGACTACGTCGCCGAGATCACCCGCGCCAACGACGGCATCGTCGACCAGTCGACCGTCCGGCAGACCGCGACCCGCGGTTTCGCGATGGTCCAGCGACTGGAGTCGTACGGGGTGAAGTTCGAGAAGGACGAGCACGGCGAGTACGCGGTCCGCCAGGTGCACCGGTCCGGCTCGTACGTGCTGCCGATGCCGGAGGGCAAGGACGTCAAGAAGGTCCTCTACCGGCAGTTGCGGCGCCGGGAGATGCGGGAGCGGATCCGTATCGAGAACCGGGTCATGCCGGTGCGCGTGCTCACCCACCCCGACGACGGGCGGGCCGTCGGCGCGGCCGGATTCAACACCCGGACCGGCGAGTTCGTCGTCGTCCGGGCCGGCGCGGTGATCCTCGCCACGGGCGCGTGCGGCCGGCTCGGCCTGCCCGCGTCCGGCTATCTGTACGGGACGTACGAGAACCCGACCAACGCAGGTGACGGCTACGCCATGGCGTACCACGCGGGCGCGGCCCTGACCGGCATCGAGTGCTTCCAGGTCAATCCGCTGATCAAGGACTACAACGGACCGGCCTGCGCGTACGTGGCGAACCCGTTCGGCGGGTACCAGGTGAACCGGCACGGCGAACGGTTCGTGGAGTCGGACTACTGGTCAGGCCAGATGATGGCCGAGTTCGCGGCCGAACTCGCCTCGGACCGGGGCCCGGTGTACCTCAAGCTCAGCCATCTGCCCGAGGAGACCATCGGCGCCGTCGAGTCGATCCTGCACACGACGGAACGTCCCACCCGCGGCACCTTCCACGAGGGCCGCGGACACGACTACCGCACCCACGACATCGAGATGCACATCTCGGAGATCGGTCTGTGCGGCGGGCACTCCGCCTCGGGGGTACGGGTGGACGCCCACGCCCGCACCACGGTGCCCCGGCTGTACGCGGCCGGAGACCTGGCCTGCGTACCGCACAACTACATGATCGGGGCCTTCGTCTACGGAGACCTGGCGGGTGAGGACGCGGCCCAATACCGGGCGTACGAGGGCGAGTTGCCGCAGGACCAGCTGGCCGACGCCCACGAACTCGCCTACCGGCCGCTGCTCAACCCCGAGGGGCCGCCGCAGCCGCAGGTGGAGTACAAGCTGCGACGGTTCGTGAACGACTACGTGGCCCCGCCGAAGACCGGGGCGAAACTGTCGCTGGCGGTGGAGGCGTTCGACCGGATGTCGACGGAGATCACGGGCATGGGGGCGCGCACCGCGCACGAGTTGATGCGGTGCGCCGAGGTGTCGTTCATCCGTGACTGCGCGGAGATGGCGGCACGGGCCTCACTGGCCCGCACCGAGTCCCGCTGGGGCCTGTACCACGAGCGCCTCGACCACCCGGAACAGGACGACGCGGGCTGGCTGCACCACCTCGACCTGCGCAAGTCGGCCTCCGGGACCATGGAGTTCACGGCCCGGCCGGTCGAGCCCTATGTCGTCCCGGTCCCGGAGTTCACGCCGGAGCAGGGGCCGGAGCGGTGGCTGGGCGAGGTGCAGCTGGTGCCCACGGCCACGGCCGGTCGCCGTGACGCGGCTCCGGCGGCGCGGCGGGACGTCGCCGCGACTGCGACCGGAGTCGGGGCCGTTCATCCGGCTCGGGCCGAGGATCCGGCTCGCGCCGAGGATCCGGCCGGCGCCGACCGGGCGTCCGCCGCGGACACGGCCGCCGGGCCGAGCCCCGCCCTTCTCCGGCTGCTCGCCCTCGCCGAGGAGTCGCCCGATCTGGGCGCACTCCGCCCCTACCTCACCGACGCCGATCCGGCAGTCCGCTCTACCGCCGTCGCGGCGCTGGCGGAGACCGTTCCGGTCGGGGCCGGACCCGCGCTCGCCGAACGGCTGCGGGACACCGCGCCCCAGGTCCGGCACGCAGCCGCGGCCGCCCTGCGCGAACTGGTCGAAGTACTTCCCGCCTCAACCCAGTTGGGGGCCGGACTGCGCGCGGCGCTCGGTGTCACCGACCCGGCCGTTCGCTCCGCGGCGCTGGAGGTCCTGCGCGCCCTGCGCCTCGCCGATGCCGCGGTGTACGCCGACGCGCTCGGTGACACCGACATCGACGTCCGTATCCACGCGGTACGGGCTCTGGTCTCGGTGGACGCCGTGCCCGAGCTGGTGGTGGCCGCCGCCGACCCGGCCCGCGAGGTCCGGGTCGCCGTGGCCCGAGGTCTGGCGGCCGTACACGCCCCGGCGCCCGCGCCGCTGCTGCCCCTGCTCGACGACCCCGACCCCCTGGTCAAGGGCGCCGCCCTCGCCTCGCTGGCGACGACCGGCTGCCCGTCCGAGTACGCGGAGGCGGCCACGGAGGCGCTCGGCGAACCCGCCTGGCAGGTCCGGGCCGGTGCCGCGACGGCACTCCGGGCGGCGCCGCCCGCTCAGGCCGTCCCCGCGCTGGCCAAGGCCCTGGCCGACCCGAACGCGGACGTCCGCAAGGCCGCCGTCCTCTCCCTCCGTCCCCACCGGGAGGACCCCGAGGCCCGTACCGCGCTCGCCTCCGTCACCACCGACCCTGACGCCGACGTCCGCGCCCATGCCGCCCGCGCGCTCGCCTGAACCCGGGGGGGGCCGGCGGCCGGTAACCGGCGCGCCGGCCTGAGCGGTTCGGGGTTCAGGGATCGGGGCTCGGTCAGCGACGGGCCGTGGCGATGCTGAGGACGTTCGCGGCGACGACGGCTCCGATCGCGGCCCCGTCGAGCGCGCCCAGGCCCTGCCCGAGTCCGATCCAGCCGACCAGGGCCGCCAGGACGGGGTTGACGCTCATGAACAGCCCGAAGGCCGGGGCGGGTACACGGCGCAGGGTGAGAAGGTCCGCGAGGTACGGGACGGCCGAGGCGAGGACGCCGGCGGCGACGGCGTACGCGAGGGAGGTGGCCGTCGGCGGATGCCGGAGGACGACGACGATCCCGACGGGCAGGAACATCAGGGCGGAGAGCAGCGCGGCGGCCGCGCTGCCCTGCGCGCCGGGGACGCGCCGGCCGACGGTGCGGTTGAGCAGGATGTACGACGCCCAGCAGACGGCAGCCAGCAGACCGAGGCCCATACCGATGTAGTCGGTGGAGGGCTGCGGGCGCATGAGGGTGACGACGCCGGCCGTCGCGAGGAGCGCGCAACAGGCGTCCACCCGGCGGCGGGTGGCGGCCAGGGCGATGGCGAGCGGGCCGAGGAATTCCAGGGTCACGGCCAGCCCCAGGCCGACGCGGTCGATGGCGCTGTAGAGGGACAGGTTCATCGTGCCGAAGACGACCGCCAGCAGGATCACCGGCTGCCACTGCCACCAGGTGAAGCTCCGCAGCCGTGGCCGTCCGACGGCCAGCAGGACGAGTGCGGCAACGTACTGACGGACGGCGACGACACCGACGGGGCCGAGGACGGGGAAGGCGAGGGAGCCGGTCGCGGCGCCGATCTGGTTGGACAGGCCGCTTCCGAGCATGGCGGCCACGCCGGCGGGGGACGTTCGGCGGGTTGGGTGGGCGGGCGTCACCGGGGCGGTCAGGTCCGGTGCCGCTCCCGCTCCCGCTGATCCGTGGGCTGCGTGCATGAGGTGATCGTGCTCGCCGGAGGTTCTTGCGCAAAATGCATGGCCCCACACATCTATACGCTTGAGTCATGGATATGGAGCTGCGGCAGCTGCGCTGTCTCGTCGCGATCGTCGACGAGGGGTCCTTCACCGATGCCGCCCTCGCGCTCGGGGTCTCCCAGGCCGCCGCCTCCAGGACGCTGGCCTCCCTCGAACGCGCGCTGGGAGTACGGCTGTTGCGGCGGACGTCCCGTTCGGTCACCCCGACGGCCACCGGACTGCGGGTGGTGGCGCATGCCCGGCGGGTGCTCGCCGAGGCGGACGCCCTGGTCCGGGAGGCCACCTCCGGTCACCAGGTCCTTCGGATCGGTTACGCGTGGTCGGCACTCGGTCGCCACACCCCGACGTTCCAGCGGCGTTGGGCAGCCGCGCACCCCGCGACGGAGCTCCGCCTGGTCCGCGTCAACTCCTCCTCCGCCGGACTCGCCGAAGGCTCCTGCGATCTGGCGGTGGTGCGCAGGCCGTTGGAGGACCGCCGTTTCGACTCCGCCATCGTGGGCCTGGAACGGCGCCTGTGCGCGATGGCGGCCGACGACCCCCTGGCCGGGCGCCGGTCGGTCCGGCTCGCCGACCTCAGCGGCCACACGCTGCTGATCGAGCGCCGGACCGGTACGACGACACCGGAGCTGTGGCCGCCGGACTCCCGTCCGGCGACCGAGGAGACGCACGACGTCGACGACTGGCTGACCGCGATCTCCACCGGTCGCCGCATCGGCATGACAGCGGAGTCCACCGCCAGTCAGTACGCCCGCCCGGGTGTCGTGTACCGCCCGGTGCGGGACGCCGAGCCGATCGCCGTCCGGCTCGCCTGGTGGCGGGACGATCCTCACCCCGCGACGCAGGGCGTGATCGAACTGCTCACCGCCCTGTACCGCAAGGCGTAGAACGCGCCGGTCGGGCCTGTACCGCGGGGCGTGGAACGCGCGGGGACGGGCCTGCGCCGCGGGGCGTGGAACTCGCCGGTCGAGCCTGTGCCGCGGGGCGTGGAACGCCTCAGGCGGGCCGGGTCGCCGACAGGACGCCTATCTTGTCGATGCGGTGCTCCGGGTTGCCCTGGGCGTCGCGCCAGAAGTTGCCCGCCGCGTTGTCCTCGGGCGTCGCGCAGGTGGAGAGGGTGATCATGGCGCGGGTGGGCTTCTCGCCCGGCTCACCGGGGACCGCGGCCCGCTGCTCGGCGAGGGAGGCGGCGGAGCGGAAGGACGTCGTCCGCGTCTCGGTGATCGTGTACTCGTAGACGGTGTCCCCGAAGGTGACGAGGACCTTGTCGCCCACGTCGACCGCGGGCAGGTCGTGCATGGGTCCACCGGCGGAGAGCCGGTGCGCGGTCACGAGGTAGTTCCCGATCTCGCCCGGGCCGACGCCGCCCCGCTTCCCGTACGGGCTGGCGGCCACGCCACGATCCTGTATCCGGGTCCCGGCCGGGTCGTCGGTCGTCCCCTCGTACGGCACGACGGTCAGGTCCTGGACCCCGATCGACGGTATGGCCATGTCGGCGTTACGGGACCGCTTGCTGGGGTCCGGCTCGGGTGCCGGTGACGAGGGAGTCACGGTCACCGTCGGCGAGGTGGGTACGGAGACCACGGATGTCGTACCGGGGGCCGGTCCGGACGAGACGGACGTACTGGCGGCACCACCGCCGCCCCCGGCTGCCGCACAGCCGACGAGCGCGGCAAGCACGGCGACGACGGTCGCGGCGGTGGCGCGGCGGGTGCTTCGGACTCTGTCCATGGCCTTCCGAAGGGTCGCTCGACCCGCTCGGCCAACGGCGTCGCGGCATCGACAAAGCTCGTGTCAGCTGCCAGAACGACACGAATCGAGCATGTATTCCCCTGGCATTCCCCTCGCAGCTCGCGGTCCCGGTCAGCAGCCGCCCGAGGACGCGGGGGCGCCGAGGCCGACCCGAATCCTGGACGGACCGGGGGACGGCGGTCCGCACCTGGCCGGCCTAAGCGAGCCGCGCGGCGCCGAACGAGACGTCGAAGCGGTCGCACCAGATGGTGACGCTGCCGAAGCCGGAGGGATCGACCCCCGCCGGGACGGCGTAGTTCTGGTCGCCCTTGTTGCCCTTGAGCTTGCCGAGGCTGACGTACTTCCCGTCGTCGAAGACGTGCCAGCCGGCCACACCTTCCTTGACGGGTGCGTCGGTCAGCCAGACACGCAGATCCGGACCGTTGCTGGTCTCCAGGCCCTCGAGACGCACGGTGTGGGTGCCGTCGGGCAGACGGATGAGCTTCACCGTGCCCGTGGTCGCGTGCTCATGGCTGATCAGGTTGCCCTGCGCGACCGTCCGCGGCCCTTCCGACGCGGAGGACGACGGAGCAGCCTGCACCCCCGCATCGGGGGCCGTCGTCGGGAGCGCTTCCCGCACGGTCTCGTCCTGCCACAGCTTCCAGGGCTGGAACCAGTAGAGCCCGACGGCCGCCATCGCGATCGCGACGATCACCGCACCCGCCACCAGAGGCCCTCGTCGTCGGCCTTCTCGACCCATGTCGGGTCCCTCCCACATCGCTCGTCTTCCGCCGCCCATGGAACGACGCCAGGAGACCGATGGGCCACAGCTGCGTCGATGACCGAAGTCTTACGTCTCGTAGACCGCCGAAGGAGCCGTTCGCCGCCGTCAGGCGATCGACGTGTCCCCGAGCGCGAGCAGCAGGCGCCTCAGCTTCCCCGCCAGCTCGTCGCACTCGTCCCGGTCGAAGATCTCCAACATGCGCGCCTCGTTGAGGAGGTGGTCCTCCATGTAGGCACGGGTGATCTCGTGGCCGCGTTCGGTGAGACGGATCTTCACCGAGCGACGGTCCTCGGTGTCCCGGATCCGCTCGACGAGACCCTTGGCCTCCATGCGGTCGATGCGGTTGGTGATCGCTCCGGAGGTGACCATGGACGCTTTACGGAAGGCTCCGGCGGTCAGTTCGTACGGAGGGCCCGACCGCTGCAGCGTGCTGAGGACGTCGAACTCCCCCAGTTCCAGGTTGCGTTCTGCGGCGAAGGTGCGGAACTCCTTCTCCAGCACCACCCCGAGACGCTGGAGTCGGCCGAGCACCTCCACGGGCCAGAGTGCCTCGGTCAGGTCGGGGCGCTCCTCGACCCACTGCCCGATGATGCCGTCCACGGCGTCGGCGTCTGCTCCGCCGCGCTCAACGTCGCCCATGAAGTGCCCTCTCAGTGGCCCCCGCCTCACACCGAGGATATCTCAACGTTGACTCACTTGACGTTGACCGAGCGTCAGTGATTTTATCTCAACGTTGAAATTATCGACGCTGAACAGATGGAGCCTGCCATGACCACGTCCCCCCTCGCCCTCGACCTCGCCGCTCAGGACCTCCTCTTCCGTGAGGCCCGCACCGCCAACACCTTCACCGACGAGCCGGTGACCGACGAGCAGGTCCAGGCGATCTACGACCTGGTGAAGTACGGCCCCACCGCCTTCAACCAGAGCCCGCTGCGCATCACCCTGGTCCGCTCCCCCGAGGCCCGCGAGCGACTGGTCACGCACATGGCCGAGGGCAACCAGCGCAAGACCTCCGCCGCCCCGCTGGTCGCGATCCTCTCCGCCGACAACGAGTTCCACGAGGAGCTCCCGGCCCTGCTCCCGCACTTCCCGCAGGCCAAGGACATGTTCTTCGCCGAGCGGCCGGTCCGCGAGGACTCCGCTCTGCTGAACTCGGCCCTCCAGGCCGCCTACTTCATCATCGGCGTCCGCGCCGCCGGCCTCGCCGCAGGCCCGATGACCGGCCTCGACTTCGCCGGCGTCCAGAAGGAGTTCCTGGACGACGACCACACCCCGCTGATGGTCATCAACATCGGCAAGCCCGGCGAGGACGCCTGGTTCCCCCGCTCCCCTCGCCTGGACTTCGACGAGGTCGTCACCACCGTCTGACCCGTACGGGCCGCACCTGGTACGGGTGCGGCCCGTACGGCACAACAGGAACCGAACGCCATCGGAACCGAACGCCACCGGTACTGCCGAAGCCCGACCGCCGAAGCCCGTCACCGGCCGGCACCCGCACCGCCCGTCATCCGCCCGCCCACGAGCGTCCAGGGGGCACCATGTCCGCCGCCGTATCCGCACCGCGTCTCGCCACCGGGACGCCGCCCGGCCAGGTCCCGGCCCTCTGGCTGGCGCTCCTCGCCGCACCCATCGCCACGGGAGCCAACGCCCCGGTCCTCATCCTTCCCGACATCGCCCACTCACTGGCGGTCTCCACCACGCAGGCGACGTGGATGGTCACCGCCTTCGCCTGGGCCATGACGGTCGGAACACCCCTGGCCGCGGCCCTCGTCCGGCAGCGGGGCCTGCGGGTGGCCCTCGTCGCCAGTACGATCACCGCCCTCGTCGGCACCGTCGTCGTCGCGGCCGCGCCCTGGTTCCCGCTGGCGCTGCTCGGTAGGGCGGCGCAGGCCGCGGGTGGTGCGGGGCTGGTGGCCGTGGCGATGAACCTCGCCGGTTCCACCCGGCGCATGGGGGCGATCACCGCCGGATTCGGGGTGCTGGGCGCCGTAGGGCCGCTCCTCGGCTCCGTTCTCGCGGACGTGGCCGGCTGGCGGACCTCGCTCACCCTCTCCGCCCTCGCCCTCCTCGCGGCGCCCGCGATCTGGCGTCACACCGCGAGCTCCACACCCGGAGGCGCCCCGCGGACCGCGCCGTTCGACGCCGTCGGGGCCGGGCTGGTCGTGGCGGTCGTGTCCGGACTCGTCCTGATCCCCACCGCTCCCCTCGCGGGTGGTCTCACCGCCGCGGCCGCGCTCGTCCCGCTCGGACTCCACATACGGCGCCGTCCGGACGGGTTCGTGCCCGCCGCCGTACTGCGCTCGCGCACCTTCCTCGGCTCCGCCCTCCTCGCCTTCGCGTTCTCCACCTCCTACTTCATCCTGCTGTTCGCTCTCCCCCGGCTCACGCAGCGGCGAACGGGCTGGAGCGTCGAGGCCATCGGCACGGGCCAGCTGGTCGCACTCCTCACCGGTTCCGCCCTCTCCTGGCTGCTCGCCTCCGCGGCGGTGCGCCTCGGCCACCGCAAGGTGCTCACCCTTCTCGTCGCGGTCGGCACGGCCGCACCCCTCGTCGCCGCCTTCGCCTCCTGGGGTCCGGCGCTCCTCCTGGCCGCCGCGGGCGCCGTGTTCGTCGCCACCGGCAGCAACGCCGTCCTGTCCGTACGCGCCTCCCAACCCGCACCGGCAGCCCGACGACCGGCGGCGATCGGCCTGTTCGTCCTCTTCTACCAACTCGGCGGAGCCATCGGCCCGGCCCTCGCCGCACTCCTCGTCCTGGCCTGACCGCCGCGTCGCGCGGACTCGTGTAGAGAAGGGCCCCGGCTCGGCGAGCCGGGGCCTTCCTCATGACCTCAGGGACCGACGACCTGGAGGGAGGCCCACAGTGCGGCCGTGGCGGCGACCAGTGCGGCCGGTGTGCTCAGGAGGCCGAGGCGGGTGAACTCGCCCAAGGACACCCTGTCGTCGTGCTCCTGAAGGATGCGCCTCCACAGCAGCGTGGCGAGCGAGCCGACGTAGGTGAGGTTGGGGCCGATGTTCACACCGATCAGCACCGCCAGGACAGGCCCCGGTCCCGCGGGCGCGGCGAGCGGGAGCAGGGCGAGTGTCGCGGGCAGGTTGTTGATCAGATTCGCGAGGAGTGCGGCGACCGCCGCGATCGCGAGCAGCGGCAGGAGTCCGTCGCCGTCCGGCAGGGCGAGGGCGAGCGCGTCGCCGAGACCGTGGTCGACGACCGCCCGGACCACGATGCCCAGGGCCAGCACGAAGAGACAGAACCCGGGCGCCGCGGACGCGCCGAGCCTGCGCACGGTGATGCTGCGCCGGCGCAGGGCCCGTACGCCGAGGACCAGCGTCCCGGCGAGCGCCGCCCAGGCCGGGCTCGCGCCCGCGAAGGAGGTGGCGGCGAATCCGGCGAGGGTCAGAGCGAGGACCCACAGCGTGACCCGGGGTACCGGCGCCGGCCGCTCGGCCTCGACCGGCGGGTCCAGGGTCTTGGCCAGCTCGGTACGGAAGAAGCGGCGGAAGGCGGCGTACTCGACGGCGATCGCGGCCAGCCACGGCAGCGCCATGAGTGCGGCGAACCGGGTGAAGGACAGACCGCTCGCGGTGAAGGCCAGCAGGTTGGTGAGGTTGGAGACCGGCAGGAGCAGGGAGGCCGAGTTCGCCAGGTGGGCGGTCGCGTAGACATGGGGTCGCGCTCCGGTACCCAGCCGGGCGGCGGTGGCGAACACCACCGGGGTCAGCAGCACCACCGTCGCGTCCAGGCTCAGGCCGGCCGTGATCACGGCGGCAACCGCGAACACCCCGCCCAGCAGGGATTTCGGGCTGCGCCCGCACCTTCGCGCAACCGCGTCACCGGCGGCCCGGAACAGCCCGTCGTCGGCACAGAGCTGCGCGAGCACCAGGATGACGGCGAGGAACCCCACCACGGGCAGCAGGTCCCGCAGCTGCTCCCATGCGACCTGGGGCGACACCAGGCCGCACCCCACGAGCAGGGCGGCCGCAGGTACCGCGGCCACGGCCTCCGGCAGCCCCCGGGGCCGTACGACAGCGAAAGCGAGCACTCCGAGCAGCAGGGCAAGGGACAGCGACTCGGCCACGACGGTACTCAGCGCGCACTCCCGGCAACGGAAACCAACCCGGCCGGACAGCGGCCACGAACGCGCACCAGGGTCTCAGATGGATGCGCCCACTCCGCCCGGCGGCTTCTGCGCGGCGGCTCCGGCCCAGGGGTAGACCGGAGCCGCCACGAATGCACCCGCGCTGTGCGCGGCGCGCTGCCGTCGAAACACCAGGTCGTCTGAGGAGGAGGGGGCGACGTCTAGGTGTTCTGTTCGGGCCCGTGGGGGCACCCGTAGTAAACATATATACCGTCGAGTAAGCAAGGGAATGAAAAAATTCATACGACCTGATGGCGGAAAGTCGCCCATTCACCCGGGGCGGAGCTCAGTCGTCCAGGAAGAAATGATGCTGGTCAGCCGCCTGCTCGTACTTCTCGAGACGGGTCTGTGTGCGCTCCGGGTCCGCGTCAGCCATGGCTTGAAGGATGGCTGCGGACAGCACCCCGGGCGCCGCGTAGGAGTCGAAGACGAGCCGTGACCCAGTGCCGGCGGCGAAGACCACGTCGGCCTCGTCGACGAGCGGCCCGAGCGCCAGATCGGTGATCAGCGCGACGCGCAGTCCGACGCCATGGGCGGCCCGGACGACGGCGAGGGTCTCGTTGGCGTGCCGGGGCATCGCGAAGGCCATCACCCATGTCCCGCCCGCCTCGCGCGCCTGGAGCAGCCCGTCGTAGGCCACGGTGCCGCCCCGTGTCACCACCCGTACGTCGGGGTGGATGCGCCGCGCCGCATACGCGAAGTACTCGGCGAGGGAGACCGAGATCCGCAGACCGAGGACCGTCAGAGGGACGGATCGGGCCAGCTCACGGCCGATCTCGAGGATCTGGTCGGGGTCCGCGAGCACCCGCCGCAGGGCCGCCAGGTTCTCGATCTCGGCGTCGACCGCCGACTGGAGTTCGTTACGGAGCTTCTCCTCCTTCTCGCCCGGGGCTCCGGCGGCGGCGCTGAGCGCGATGGGCTGAAGGGCCTCCCGGAGCGCGGGGTATCCGCTGAACCCCAGCGACGAGGCGAAGCGGGTCACGGACGGCTGACTGACGCCCACACGCTCCGCGAGCTCGGTGATCGACAGGAACGCGGCCTCGGTGAGGTGGTCGATCAGGAACTGGGCGATGCGGCGCTGCGCGGGAGAGAGCCGGTGGCTGCCGAACAGCGATCGCACCCGCTCGGCGGGCGAGGCCGCCTCGGCCGCCGCCTCCGACGAGCGCCTGCCCGGTGTGATCGCGGCTGCCTGTGCGCGCGCCTGCTGCCCAGATGGCACGGGGTGCCTCCTTCTCGTCTCTCTGCAGCCCAAGATAGTTCACACGGGCTGGCGTTCATCGGGCCGCGACACCGGCCATGGGCGCCCCGTCCGGCCGCGAGGGCCCTCGGTACGACCGGTTCCGTACGTATGATCACGACGGCGAACGGACGACGACGGAGGCTCGAAGACATGGCGGACCAGCGCGTGTACCTCGTGACCGGGGGCGGGACGGGCATCGGGGCCGCGACCGCCCGGCTGCTGCGCGCGGCCGGTCACCATGTGGTGATCTCCGGGCGCCGGCCCGAACCCCTGCACCTCGTCGCGGAGGAGACAGGGGCCCTCGCCGTCCCGTCCGACATCGCCGACCCGGACGCGGTGCGGGCACTCGTCGACACGGCCTTCGCCGCGCACGGCCGCCTCGACGGACTCGTCCTCAACGCCGGTATCGGGCGCGGCGGAGGCGTGGGCGAGGTGACGCTCGAGGACTGGGACGAGGTCATGCGGACCAACCTCACCGGCCCGTTCCATCTGCTGCGCGCCGCGCTCCCGCATCTGCTCGACGCCCGGGGCGCCGTGGTCGCGGTCGCCTCGGTGTCCGCGCTGCGCAACGGCGTGGGCAATGCCGCCTACGCCACCTCCAAGGCCGCGCTGCTCCAGCTCTGCCGCTCGCTCGCGGTCGACTACGGGGCCGCGGGGCTGCGCGCCAACACCGTGTGCCCGAGCTGGGTGCGCACCGACATGGCGGACCGCCGGATGAACCGGTTCGCCGAGGAGGCGGGGCTGGAGGAGGGCGGGCTCGAGGCGGCGTACGAGGAGGTCACCCGCGTCCTGCCCGTCGGACGGCCGGGCGAGCCGCGTGAGGTCGCCGAGGCCGTCGCCTGGTTGCTCTCGCCCGCCGCGTCGTTCGTCAACGGAGCGGTGCTCACCGTCGACGGCGGTGTGACCGCCCTCGATCCCGGCACGCTCGCCTTCGACTTCCGCATCGAGCCACGGACGCCGAGCGCCTGACGCCTCGCCAGGGAAGCGGGCCCGATCCCGGCACGGCTCTGCCTGACGTTGCGTCATGGCGGGCGTGAGGAAGGGTCGATCCGTTCCAGGTCCTGGAGCAGGGCCTCCAGCCAGGCCTCCACCGCGTAGAAGCGGCCCGGTGCCTCCGCCGGTGCGGTTTCCGGCGCGTCGCCCACCGGCCCCGGCGCGTCGTGCGCCAGGGCCGGTGGGGTGTCCCCCATCGGGTCCAGGACCGCGGACAGCAGAAGCATCCGCCCCGCCACCCGGTCCCCGAGCCGGGTCAGCGCGGCGGCCACCGCGGGCTCCAGCGGCGCCACGACGACCGGCTCCGCCGATCCCTCCACCGGTACGGTCGGCGGCGCCGACAGCAGCCGCTCCGAGCCCCACAGCGTGTGGTGCCCGGTCAGCAGTGCCGCGTGCCAGTCGACCGGCCGCCGCCCCGCACCGGGTGGCTGCCCGGATCCGGACTCCGCCGCCTTCGGGCCCCGCGGTTCGCTCTGGAACTGCGCGTAGGCCGTCTCGGCCAGGACGAGCGCGTGCCGGAGCGAGCTGCTCACAGGTGGCTTGCCCGGATCCCGTACCCCTCCGGCCGCGATCGTCGAGGCCGTGGCGACCACGGCCTCGGCGGCGGTGCGCAGCAGCATCGTGCTCGAGCGCCGCACCTCGGTCTGCGCGCCGCGCGGCCAGGCCAGCAGGCCGAAGACGGCACCGATCGCACTCCCGATCACCACGTCGAGGAGCCGGACCTCGGCCAGCCGCCAGGTGGTCGCCGTCAGCTGGGCGAACACCAGGGAGACCACCAGCGCGAAGAACGCCTGCGCCCAGCCGACGCCTTTCACCGGCCCCACCGTGAAGGTGATCAGCAGCAGCGGAAGCAGCAAGGCCGCGTACACCGTGGTGTCCGCCCCGATGAGGGCGAGCAGCCCCGCCGTGCACAGGGCTCCGATCAGGGTGCCCGCGATCGCCTGGCGGATGCTGCCCCAGGTCGCGCCGAGGGTCGTGCGGGTCAGTGTCAGCGTCGCGAGGAGCGCCCAGAAGCCGTGCGGCAGCGTGTCCAGGCCGGCGATGGCCCGGGCGGCCGATAGGGCCAGACTGATCCGCACCGCGTTCTGGAAGAACACCGACCGGCTCCCGGCGTTTCCCACCAGCCGCCGCCACCACAGCTGCGGCGCCCTCATGCGCGCGTACCAGAATCGGCCGACCGGCAGGTCGGCCCCGTCGACGAGCCGCCCCCGTACCGCCAGTCCGGCGGCCGTGGCCAGCGCCAGCGCGGCGTCCGCCACTTCGAGCAGGTCCGCACGGCGGCGGAGCGTCGCGGGGTCCACCGACCGGGTCGGTACGGCGGCCAGCAGCGCCCGCTCCCGGGCAGGTCCGGAGTCCGGCGCCCCCGCTCCGGGGGCGCCGCGCAGCAGCGCGGCACTGTCCGCCGTGGATCGCCCGACGGCGCGCAGCAGGTCCAGGCCCGCGTCCTCCGGAGCCCGGCCCGCCGGTACGGCGGGGAGCCGTACCAGTCGGTTGAGGAGCGTCCGTGCCGAAAGGCCGGTGTGGGTCAGGCCCCGGGAGCGGACCCCGGCCCCGGCCGGCCGCTCCGCCTCCGGAACCTGCGAGGGCCGCAGCGCCTCGGCCGCCGCTCCGGCCGCCTCCGCGGTCGTCGGCGACAGTGCGAAGGGCGGGCGGGCCAGTTCCCCGGCGCAGCGTTCGGCGGTGACGGCGGCGCGGGCGGCGAGCTCCCGGTACGGCACGGTCGGTGGCTCGGGGAAGACGAAGATCTCGGCGAGGATCAGCAGAAGGATCCCTACGGTGGTGCCGGCCATCCGCTCGTCGATGGTTTCCGGGGCGTACGGCGGGAACGACGGCAGGATGTACAGCAGCTGGAGCCCCGGCGCCGCGCCCGCCGGGCGTGGCCCGCCCACGGCGACGAAGGCCAGAGCGAAGCCGATGACCAGCATCCCGGCCACCGCGCTCCAGTTCCGTACGGCGAGGAAGGTGCCCACCGCGACCAGCACCCAGGCGGCCGGAAGCAGCTTCACCAGGACGACGGCCCGCTGCCGCCCGGTCCCCGGGATGTGCGAGAGACCGGCCAGAGACACGGCGGAGAAGAGCGCGTACGTGGCCGCGACGGGCTGCTCGAACCCGTACAGGAACAGGTAGAACCCGGCCCCCGCGGCCAGCGTGACGCGCAGCGAGCGGCGGGCCGCGCCCACATAGGCGTCGGGCAACCGGAGCAGACCGTGCGAGCGGCTCACCCCTCTGGCGCCCGGACGGCCGTCGGCACCGTTGGCACCCATGCCACCAGGATCGGCCACCCGCTGCGCTCCGGCACCCCGCGGTCAGGTGCCGGCCGCCCCGCTCGATCAGCCGACCGCGTCCCCCGGCGACACCCGGTGGACCTCGAGGCCGGGCGTGGCGAGCAGTTCGGCGATCAGCTCATCCGAGCCGCCGACGTATGTGCTCACCAGGTCGACGTCACCGCCCACGCACCAGGCGCGGTCCTGCGGCCACCACAGGTCGGGGAGTTCGGCGAACTCGTCGACGAGCTCCGGGGAGACCACATCGGTCAGCGGTCCGGACAGCAGGATCTCGTCCCGCTCCGGAGTGGGGAAGGTGGGAACCCCGCCCCATTCCCGGCGGCCGTACCCTTCCCACAGCCCGTACCAGCATCGCTCCGGGGTGCCCGTGTGCCGCGCCAGCACGGGGATCACGGCCCGCGCGACCTCGTCGGGCGTGGGGCCTTCGGCGGGGTGTTCGTCCCACACGCCGGGCAGACCGTACTCGTGCAGGTTCTGGTAGAACCGCTCCGCGCCGATGACCTCGTGCCAGTCCGTCAGCGCGTCGACCTTCCGCCCATGGGCGGCGGCGACGGTGTCCCAGCGGACCGGGCGCTCGTCGAGACTCGCGGGGTGCAGCACGCGCGCGTACGCCGGGAATCCGGGCGCGGCGACTCCGGCCACGGTGCCGAAGTCACCATGGCCGGGGTGGCGTTCGGTGAGCCAGCGCGCCGGCGCGAGGTCCTCGACCTCGACGCGCAGGCGTCCGTAGGGGGCGGGGGCGGGTTCCCGGCCCGGCCGGGGGCTCCATGTGTCCATCCGCCCATTCTCCCCCGCCCTGGACGACCGCCTCGCGGGCGCGCCCGAAGGGCAACCACCCCCCGTCGGCGCCTCCCCTGTGTGGGAGGTGACGGGGGGGGCGGTGACCGGGGCCGGTGGCGACCTCGCCCTACCGGCGGCTGCGGATGAGCAGATGGAGGAAGTACGGCGTGCCGATCACGGCCGTCATGAGTCCGGCGCCGAGCTGGGTCGGGGCGATCACGGTACGGCCCACCAGGTCCGCGGTGCAGACGAGGATCGCGCCGAGGAGGACCGCGACGGGAATCACGCGCGCGTGCTGCCGGCCCACGAGGGCACGGGCCGCGTGCGGTGCCACGAGTCCCACGAAGCCGATGGTGCCTGCGGCGGCCACGGCGGTGGCGCTGAGCAGGACGCTGAGGACGAGGAAGCCGAAACGTCCCCGTCCCAGACTCAGCCCGAGCAGCCTCGGGGTGTCCTCGTCGAGCGACACGAGGTCGAGTTCGGTGCGCCGCATGGCCGCGAGGGACACGCCCACGACGAGGACGGCCATGAGGGGCAGCACGTCGGTCAGGGACCGCCCGTAGGTGGAGCCCGAGAGCCAGGTGAGCGCCTTCGTCGCGTTGAACGGGTCGGTGAGGATGATGAGAAGGCTGATCAGGGCCGATGCCCCGATGGCGACGCCGAAGCCCACGAGGACGAGCCGGTTCTGCTGGAACCCGCCCCGGGCGGCCAGTCCGAAGACGATGACGGAGCTGATCGCGGCGCCCGCGAAGGCCGCCGCGGACAGGCCCCACCCTCCGGCCAGGGGCACGGTCGTCACGAGGAGGACGGCGCCGAGCGCGGCGCCGCCGGAGATGCCCAGGACGGCCGGTTCGGCGAGAGGGTTACGGGTCACGGCCTGGACGAGCGTGCCGGCCAGGGCGAGCGCGGCGCCCGCGAAGAGGGCGGCGAGGACGCGTGGAACGCGGGTGTCGAGGACGAAGGTCATGGTCCGTCCGGCCCGCCCCTGCGCCCAGTTCAGCACGTCGCCCAGGAGCAGTTTGCTGTCCCCGAGGAGCACGGAGGCGATGGTCACTCCGACCAGGACGAGCACCAGGACGCAGGTGGTGGTGAGGAAGACGGTGCTGCTCCTGATGCGCAGCCGCTCGGACGCGGCGCCCTCGGCCGTGTCCCGGGCCCGCGTGGCCATGACGATCAGGAAGGCGGCGCCGACGAGGCTGGTGACGACACCGGTCGGCACGCCGACCGCCACGTCCGCCGCGACGACGGCGCGGAGCAGCACGTCGGAGCCGAGCACCAGGGCCACACCGGCGAGCCCGGCGGCCGGCAGGTACATCCGCGTACGGGTGAACCCGCGGAACCTGCGGGCGAGGGGACGGACGGTGGCGGGGGCGCACAGGCCGACGAAGCCGACGGGTCCGGCGAGGGTCACGGCTGCCGCGGAGAGCAGGGCGGCGAGCACGACGGCGGTGACGCGTGTGGCGCGGACCGGGACGCCGAGGCCACGCGCGGCGTCGTCACCGAGCGCCAGGGCGTCGATCCGGCGGGCGAGAAGCAGCAGCCCGACGACGCCGATGACGGCGATCGGTGCCATCTGCAGGACGCCGTCGAAGCCGTTCTGGGCGATGCTGCCCTGGTTCCACTGGTAGAGCCCCTCCGTCTGACGGGGGAACAGCAGAAGCAGGCCTTCGGTGACTGCGGTGAGGCCCAGGGTGAGGGCACTGCCCGCGAGGACCAGCCGGACTGTGCCGGTGCCCAGTCCGGAGAGTCCGAGGACCACGGCCGCCGCGGCGAGGCCGCCGACGAACGCGATGCCGGACGAGGCGAGGAGCGGGAGCGAGAGGCCGGTGATGGCGGTGAGGCCGAGGGCGAAGTAGGAGCCCGCGTTGACGGCGAGGGTGTCGGGCGAGGCGAGGACGTTGCGGCTGACCGCCTGGAGGGCGGCGCCCGCGATGCCGAGCGCGGCGCCGACGAGCAGGCCCGCGGTCATCCTCGGCAGTCGGGAGGCAATGACGACGGAGGCGTCGGCCGGTTCGGCCCGGCCCGTGAGCGCCTTCCACACTTCGGGGGCGCCCACGGCGGCCGTGCCCTGGGTGATGTCCACGACCGCGAGGGCCGCGACGAGGAGGACCAGGGCGGCCGTCACCGCGGCCGCGCCCGTCCGGGACGGGGCCGCCGACGGACGGGTGGCGGGGGTTGTTGCGGTGACGGCCATGGTGTTACTTCGTCAGCGCGGCGACGACGGCGTCGATGTACTTGTTCATCGACTCGGGCCCGCCGAACATCCAGATGCCGTCGGGCAGGCGGTGGACGTTGCCCTTCTTCACGAATGGCAGCGACGTCCAGACCTTGTCCTTGGCGAGGACACCGGTGAACGGCGTGCTGGGCTTGTCGCTCTCGCTGCCGATGTACGCGAACTGCACGTCACCCAGCTTGGTGAGGCCCTCGACGTCGGTGGCGGCGAGGCCGTAGCTCTCGTCGCCCTTGACCGTCCAGGCGTTCTTCAGACCGAGCTTCTCGTTGACGCCGCCGATGAGCGAGCCGCTCGTGTAGGGCCGGATCGAGACCTGGTTGGAGACGACGTACCCGTCGGCGAAGGCGTACTTCGTGCCGGCGAGACCGGCGTCGGCGAGGGCCTTGGCACCCTCGGCGAGCTTCGCCTCGAACTGCTTCTTGAGCTTCTCGGCCTGCTGCGTGGTGCCGGTGGCCTGCGCGATGAGGTCGAGGTTCTTGGTCATCTGGCCGATCGGGTCGGCGGCGTCCGCGGGGCGGAGCGTGAGGACCGGGGCGACCTTGCGGAGCTGCTTGACGGCAGCCTCGGGCAGGTCGGTGGTGGCCACGATGAGGTCGGGCTTCAGCGACGCGACGGTGTCCATGCTCGGCTCGCCGCGCGTGCCGATGTCCTTGGGCTCGTTCTTCAGCGGGACGGCGGTGTCCCAGGTCTTGTAGCCCTTGACGTCGGAGACGCCGACGGGGTCGACGCCAAGCGAGATGAGGCTCTCGACGGCGTTCCACTCGGTCCCGACGACCTTGGCGGCGGGGCCGTCGAGCTCGACCTTCGCACCCGTGGCGTCGGTGAGGGTGATGGGCTCGGCGGTCTTCTTCGCGTCGTCGGCGGCGGGCTCGGTGGTCCCGCAGGCGGACAGGGTGATGGCCGCGACGGTGGCGGCCGCGGTGAGGAGGAGGCGTCTCATGAGGTGGTGCTGAGCCTTTCGCTTCGCGAGTGGTGTCGGCCGATCGCACGGGTGCGCAGCCGACCGGTGAGGGGGTCGGTGTCGACTTCGATGCGGATGCCGTACGTGTCGGTCAACCGCTCCGGTGTCAGTACGTCCGCGGGGTCGCCGTCGGCGACGACCCGCCCCTTGTCGAGCAGAACGATTCGGTCGGCCACGGCCGAGGCCTGGTCGAGGTCGTGCAGGACGGCGCCGACGGCGATGCCGTGGTCGTCCGCCAGATCGCGCATGAGGTCGAGGAGTTCGACCTGGTAGCGCAGGTCGAGGTAGGTCGTGGGCTCGTCGAGCAGGAGCACGCCGGTCTGTTGGGCGAGGCAGCCGGCCAGCCAGACGCGCTGGAGCTGTCCGCCGGAGAGGTGCTCGGCACCGCGTTCGGCGAGTTCCTCGACGCCGGTCATGGCGAGCGCGCGGTCCACCGCGGCCCGGCCGCCCGGGTCGGCCTTGCCCCAGCGCCCCCGGTAGGGGTAGCGCCCGAACTCGACGACGTCGCGCACGGTCAGCCCGCTGGGCGTGGGGCGCCCCTGTGTGAGGAGCGCGACGCGGCGCGAGAACTCACGGGGGCTCAGCGCGAGGCCGTCGGTGTCGCCGTCGATGACGAGGGTGGCGGCCCTGGGCCGCTGCAGCCGCGCGATCGTACGCAACAGCGTCGACTTGCCACTGCCGTTCGGCCCGACCAGGACCGTCACTTCGCCCGGCCGCAGCGTCATGGAGGCGTCGTGTACGACATCGACGCCTTCGTAGGCCACGGTGACTCCCGTGGCCGAAAGTTCATGGCCGTGGGGACGTGAGGTCGCGACGGTCTCTTCACCTGCTTGCACGCAGGAGAGGTTAGCCTATCCTTACTTGGATCGGATAGACCCCCCGGAGATCCGCGACAAGAGGGAAACCGGCCAAGGTCAAAATCGTCCCGGCAGCGTCGACCGCGGCCACCCGGACGACCCTGCCGGGGACCCGTGAACTCCCTGGCGGTGACGGGCGACCCGGACGACGGCGCGCACTTCCATGACGGGCACTTCTCCGCACTGCACAGCGACGCCGACCCGGACCGGGCCGCCACCGCGGCAGCCCGTGCGTCCCCTCCTGGAGTCGCTCCCACCCCGAAGAGGCCGCCCCGCTCCTGCACGGCGCCGCCGAGTTCGGGCGGGAGGGATGGGTCCGAGGAGCAACGACACCGCGCCGACATGGGCAACCAGCGGGTACACCGGTCGACCGGCGCCCACGCGGAGACCCTCGGCGCGACGGGCGCCGAGGGCCGGGACCGGGTCACCCCGGCCCTGGTGGACCTGCCGGTCGCCCTGGTCCGGCGCCACCTGCGGGCGGGCGAGACGCTGCCGCCGCACGCGGAGACTCTCGCCGAGGAGTGCACGGCCGTGCTGCCGGGGCGCGACCGGGCCGGACGGGACGTCAGCCGGAGGCGGGACCCGTCTTCGGCCCGACCCCCGACCCCAATCCCCGACCCGGCAACCCCCGATCCCCCGGCGGTGCGGCTCGAGCTACCGGACCAGCCCGATCGCCTCGATCTCGATCATCCACTCGGGGTCGGCGAGCGAGGAGACCTCCACGAACGACTCCGCGAGGTGAGGCTTGTTCGGGAAGTGCTCGGCGCGGAGCTTGGCGAAGACGTCCTGCCGCGCGATGTCGGTGACGAAGACGGTCGCCTTGACCACCTCGTCGAGGCCGGAGCCCGCGTTCGTCAGTACGGTCGCCAGATTCGCGAGCGCCTGTCGCGCCTGCGCTTCGAAGTCTCCGACGCCGACCGTGGCCCCCTGGGCGTCGATCGGGGCCTGGCCCGAGGTGAAGACCAGGTTCCCGACCCGCACCCCGAGCGAGATGCCGGCCGATGCGTACCAGTCGGGTTCCGCGGTGACGCGCACGCGCTCGGTGGCAGGCTGTGTGACGGACATGCTGCTGACACTCCTTCAGAACGGCACATACGAAGCCGAGCGGCCGCGATCGCCCCCCGACATGATCCGTACGGGACAGCCGCGGAAGGCCGTGATCCATTCCCACCGGGCGAGTCGGGCAGGCCTGAAGCGCGAGCGAGGCACCGCCACCGAGAGCGTGGCCACCGCCGTACCGCCGATGAAGACCGCGGCCGCGGCGACGCCCGAGCCGGGGCCGCCCCGACGCCTCAGTTGTCGGAGCCCGGCTCCGCGGCCCCCGACGACGCGCCCGCCTCGACCACGGCACGTGCCCGGCTCTCCGGCACTCCGGCCGCGACGAGGGTGGAGACGGCCGCGCGGGTCCCGTCGTCCTCCAGCTCCCCGGAGGTGACCGACTCCAGCAGGGCGACCGTCATCGCTTCCAGTCCGGCGCTCAGTACGGCCGGGGGCAGCAGGGTGTGGAACGCGCCGTCCCGCTGTCCCCGCTCCAGGATCGCCGTGGCCTCGCTTCGGGCCGGCGCCAGGACCTCGGCCACGCGGTCCGACCCGAGGTCCCGGCGGGCCAGCGACAGGAGGAACCGGTAGCGGTCCCCCAGAGACCACATCGAGAACACGAAGTGCGCGAGCGCCTGCTCAGCGGGCTCCTCGGGCCGCGCAGCGGTCGCCAGAGCGCTGTCGAGAGCCTCCGAGGCTTCGTCGGCGAGCGCCTCGAGGAGAGCCGTACGCCCCGGGAAGTGACCGTACAGGGTGCGGCGCACCACGCCGGAGGCTCGCGCGAGCTCCTCCAGGGTGAGGTCCGGGTTCCGTCCCAGCTCCTGGCGGGCCGTGGCCAGGATGCGTGCCCGGTTGGACCGCGCATTGCTTCTCTGGGGAACGCGGCCCACGGGCTTGGTCACGGCAACCTCGGTGCGTCAGTGCGGTGAACGACGGAGAACGACGGAGAAACCGACGAACGGCGGACCCATTCTGACACGCAGGTCATCCACCCGATCCGAGCCCTGGAACCGAGTCCCGGGGCAGCTCTACACCGAGTCCCACATGGGGAATTCGGCGGACTCCGACAGCTCGGCCCACACCGTCTTGCCCTGACGGGCGTGCCGCGTTCCCCACCGGTCGGCGAGCTGGGCGACCAGGAGCAGGCCGCGGCCACCCTCGTCGGAGACGGCGGCGCGGCGCAGATGCGGCGTGGTGCTGCTGGTGTCGGAGACCTCGCACATGACGGCGCGATCGTGGATGAGGCGCAGCCGGATGGGAGGTCGGCCGTAGCGGATGGCATTCGTGACGAGTTCGCTGACCACCAGTTCGGCGGTGAAGGCGAGCTCTTCCAGCCCCCAACTGCCCAGTTGCCGCGTGACGTTCGACCGTGCCCTGGAGACGGCGCTGGGGTCGGCTTCCACGTCCCAGTCGGCGACCTGGCGATCACCGAGGGTGCGGGTGCGGGCGATGAGCAGTGCGACGTCGTCGTCCGGACGTGGCGGCAGCAGCGCTTCGAGCACGCTGTCGCAGATGTGCTCCAGGGAAGGAGACGGCTGGGCGAGCGTTCGACGGAGGAGGGCGAGGCCCGTCTCGATGTCACGGTCACGGGCTTCGATCAGGCCGTCGGTGTAGAGGGCGAGGAGGCTGCCCTCGGGCAGGTCGAACTCGGCGGCCTCGAAGGGCAGGCCGCCCAGGCCCAGCGGAGGGCCCGGCGGCAGGTCGAGGATTTCCACGGTGCCGTCCGGGGCCACCAGGGCGGGCGGCGGGTGCCCCGCGCGGGCGAAGGTGCACTGGCGGGTGACGGGGTCGTAGACGGCGTAGAGACAGGTGGCTCCAATGTCCCCCGCGGATTCGCTGTCGCCGGATTCGCTGTCGCCGGCTGCGTCGGTGCCTTTGTCCGGGTCGGCGTTCAGGTCGGCGTCCGGGGCGGCTTCCCCATCCGGGTCGGCGTCCGGGTCGGCTTCCCCGTCCCGGTCGGCGTTCAGGTCGGCGTCCGGGGCGGCTTCCCCATCCGGGTCGGCGTCGGGCACGGCTTCGGTCGACAGACGCAGGACGACATCGTCGAGGTGCGTGAGGAGTTCGTCGGGCGGCAGGTCGACGTCGGCGAGGGTGCGTACGGCGGTCCGCAGCCGCCCCATGGTGGCGGCGGCGTGGATGCCGTGGCCGACGACGTCGCCCACCACGAGCGCGACGCGCGCTCCGGACAGCGGGATGACGTCGTACCAGTCGCCGCCCACGCCCGCCTGTGCGCCGGCGGGCAGGTAGCGGAAGGCCACGTCCACGGCCGACTGCTCCGCGGTGTCGTGCGGAAGCAGGCTGCGCTGCAGGGTCAGGGCGGCCGCACGCGCGTGCGTGTACCGGCGGGCGTTGTCGACGGCCACCGCCGCCCTGGCGGCGATCTCCTGGGCGAGGAGCAGGTCTTCGTCGTCGTAGAGGCCGCGGTGGCGGACGAACTGCGCGACGCCCAGCGTGGAGTCCCGGGCCCGCAGCGGCACCACGATCGTCGAGCGGCTTCCGTCGCCGTCGACACCGGGGCCCGGCCCAAGGGTTGCCGACCCATCGGTGTCGAGGTGGTGACGCGAGGGCCGGCCCGTGATCAGGGCGCGGGCCGACGGCGTGCCGTCCGCGCAGACGAAGAGCTGCTGCGGCCGGAGCGTCGTGTCCGGATCGCCGTCGACCACCGAGCGGCGAGCGGCCCGTCGGAGTGCGAGAGGCGGCTCCATCGGTGTGTCGTGTCCGCGGAGCACCGAGTCGAGCAGGTCGACGGTGACGAGGTCGGCGAAGTGCGCGATGGCGAAGTCCGCCAGTTCCTGGGTGGTGCGGGCGATGTCCAGTGTGGTGCCGATGCGCATACTCGCCTCGTTCACCATCGACAGCCGCCCTTGCAGACGTCGGTCCCTCTCTTCCTGGTAGGCCGCGACGCCGTACTCGGACGCGAGGTCGACGTACCCGGTCATCGTCGCGACCAGCTTGCGCGCGGCCACGCTGACCAGCGCCGCGTCGCCGGTCAGCCGGGGCAGCTCCGCCAGCATCCCGTCGAGAACGACGCCCTGCCCGATGCGGAAGGCGCGCAGCATCACGCTGACGGGCGTCCCGTGCCGGGCCAGCCGGCGGGCGCGCTCCTGGTTGGCGGACGGAGATTCGATGCGATCCGGCTCGATGCCGCGCTCGAGGCCGTCCAAGGCGGCCAGCACGTGCTCGGCGACGTTCTGCGCCGCGTCGACGTCCGCGTGCGCCCACACCTCTGGAACGTCACGTCGCAGGGCCCGCTCCACGTCTTGGATCAGCTGATCTGCTCGCAGGCTGAGCTCACGCGCGGCGCGGGACACAAGACTGTCCGCAGTGAAGTCCACAAGGACGACGTTACGCCGGACCGGCATGCGGGCGCCGCCGAAAGCGGTCGCGCACTCCACCGATGGTCGCGGCCCTCTCCACGGACGGTGACGCCGCGCCGCTCCCCGACGGCTGCGCGCCGCCTCGCTCCCGGCGGACCGTGAGCACGAGCGGTCAGTCGGCTTCCGTCAGGGCCGCGCGGGCGGCGGTGAGGATCTCCTCGGAGAGGGGGGAGCCCTTGGTGGCGCGGGACAGGACGAGTGCGCCGACCATGGTGCACAGGCGGGTGATGCCGTCCTCGTCCTCGGTGCTGAGCGACTCCGCGAAGTCGCTCACGCCCTGGCTGTACACCCGGCCCGCCTCCTGGGCGCTCAGGCCGCGCGCCATGTCGGTGGCGAGCGCGGCGGTGGGGCAGCCGTCCGCCAGGTTGTCGCGGTGCTCGACGGAGAGGTACGCCGCGATCAGCGCCTGCCGGCCGGCCTCAGGCTGCCCCGCGTACCGCTCCGAACCCGCCGTGCGGCGCTGGGCGAGTTCGGCGAACGCGTGGGCCGTGGCCTCGTCGATCAGCGCTTCCTTGGAGGCGAACTGCTTGTAGAAGCCGCCGTGGGTGAGACCGGCCTCCTTCATGAGGTCGGCGACGCTGACGTGCGTCCCCTGCTCCCGGAAGAGGCGGGAGGCGGTTTCGACGACCCGCCGGCGGTTTTCCTGTGCTTGCGCCTGCGATACGCGGCCCATCGGGCACCTCCACATTTGGATGTCGCTTGGCATCTATTCTAGTGTACGGTTTAGATTGCTTACATAATCTAATTGGCGGACACCCTCACCGGAACCGCCCCGCAATGCTGGGAGCAGACATGGAACTGACGAACGCGGTCGCACTGGTCACCGGGGCGAACCGAGGGCTGGGGCGTCATCTGGCAGAGCAACTGGTGCGGCGCGGGGCGAAGGTGTACGCGGCGGCGCGGCGGCCCGAGACCGTGGATCTGGCGGGCGCCGTCCCGCTGCGCCTGGACGTGACCGACGAGGAGTCGGTCCGCGCGGCGGCCCGCATCGCGTCCGACGCCACGCTGCTGGTCAACAACGCCGGGATCTCCACCGGCACCTCGCTGCTCTCGGGCGACCTGGACGCGGTGCGGCTGGAGATGGAGACGAACTTCTACGGGCCCCTCGTCATGACGCGGGCCTTCGCTCCGGTCATCGAGAACAACGGCGGCGGCGCCGTGCTGAACGTCCTGTCCGTCCTGTCCTGGTTCCACCCGGCCGGCCTCGGCTCGTACGCGGCGGCCAAGGCGGCCGCATGGGCCCAGACCGACGCGGCCC
Source organism: Streptomyces sp. NPDC039609 (assembly GCF_055596705.1). NCBI lineage: Bacteria > Bacillati > Actinomycetota > Actinomycetes > Kitasatosporales > Streptomycetaceae > Streptomyces > Streptomyces sp. NPDC039609. The sequence continues at coordinate 253,615 of NZ_JBVIUJ010000001.1, read as the reverse complement.
GCGAGGAGCTGGCCCCCCGGGGCATCACCGTCTCGGCGCTGCACGTCGCGTACATGGACACCGACATGGCGGCTCGCGTCCCCGCCGAGCAGAAGGCCGACCCCGCCGAGGTCGCCGCCCAGGCCTTGGACGGCATCGAGAAGGGCGTGCCGGAGATCCTCGCCGACGAGGTCACGCGTCAGGTCAAGCAGGGGCTTTCCGCGGCACCGACCCCGGCGTGAGGCACCCCGAACCGGTGGCGTCACTCCCTTCCGGCTGAGTCACGAGTACGTCCACCACGTGACCGGGCCCGTCCGCGGCCCGTGCGTCAGCGGTACGTCAAGCCACCGCACTGCCGCACACAGGGTCCGTAAAGGCACTGGGCCGGACCACCTGGTCGGCCCTACCGTCCCCTTCATGGAACTCCCCTTCGTACCGCCGGAGTACCACGCGGCCGGCTCCGTCCACGACACGGGCTGGCCCTCGGAAGCACGTGCCGCCGCCGGTTTCGCCGTGGTGCTGCTCGCCGTGTCCCTCACCGTCGAGGCCGGGAACGGCACGCTGAGCCTGTTACGGGCCCTGCCGTGGTCCGGGCTAGCCGCCCTGGCGTTCGCGATACTCCTTCCGCCTCGGGTCGAGGCGTCACCGGGGCGGCTGACCGTCCGCGGTCTGACGGCCCGAAGAACCGTCCACACCGACCGACTGGCCTCCGTGCGCTGGTCCGACGGTGTCGCGCAGAGACTGATCCTGTACGACGCCACGGGCGCACGGGCCGAGATCGACCCGCGCGTGTTCATCGCCAACCCTCCGCTGTGGCACCTGCTGAAGACGGACGCCCGGGTCTCGCTGGCCCGAGGCACCCTGCGCCACGGCAGCGCGGAACTGGAGCGGCTGGCCCGATGCGTCGACCGGGAGACGGCCCTCACCGTCTTCCGAATCTCGGGCCTGCAGTAGAACCGCGTCGCGCGGCGTTCGCCGTGGCTCGGTCCCGAGGTCCTCGGCAGGCGACTTCAACAGCCGGTCCGGCGTGACCGACCCGGCGCCGCGGCAGCCCTTCCTCGACCACGACCACACGCACGACGTGGCCCCGGGCCGGCTGCCGCGCCTCCGGCGGCTGACGCCCCACGTGGCGACCGTCAGTGGTGTGTAGGGACTCGATCCATCGCCGTCAAGGTGCCGTCAAAGCGCTGCCCTGGAGGCTGGGCGGCGGGGATAGCTTCGATGACGCGCCCCGGCCTGCCGACTCGGCAGGCCGGGGTCCCACCAACCGTTCGCGGCTCCTCAGGGAGGGCCCATGTGTCTGTTCCAGTACGCCGACGATCCCGAGCCCGAAGAACAGGTCCCGGCCGGACCGCTGTACGTGCCCGTCCGGCCGGGAAGCGGCGCGGAAACCGTGATTCGGCTGTTCCGCACGCCGCTCGGCACGCGTACCGCCGTCGGCTTCACCCGCACGGACCGGCTGACCGAGGTGCTGGGCGAGGCCCAGCCGTACATCCGGCTGTCGGAATCCGTCCTGCGGGCGCTCTGCGCGCCGCTCGGCGCGGACCTGGTCACCGTCGACCCGGCACTGTCCGCTCCCGCGGTCCCCACGCGCACGCCGGACCGCCGGTCGGACCGACAGCCGGACCAGGCCGCCGGGGCCGTCGAGGCCGTCCGAGCCGTCCGGGCCGTCTGAGAAGGGGACGAGTTCCATGACCATTGCCCTGGTCTCCGAGGTCGCCGCGGAAGCGGACGACCTGTCGGTGTGGCCGGCGTCCACGACCCGTCTGCCGCACGGTGGCCTCGCCGTCGGCGGGGTGTCGTTGGCCGACATCGCCGACCGCTTCGACACACCCGCGTACGTGCTGGACGAGGGTGAGGTACGGGCCCGCTGCCGTACCTACCGGGCCGCCTTCCCCGACGCCGATGTGCTGTACGCCGCCAAGGCGTTCCTGTCCCGGACCATGGTTCGCTGGGTCGCGGAGGAGGGCCTCGGACTGGACGACTGCTCGGCCGGCGAGCTCGAACTCGCGGTCACGGCGGGGTTCCCACCGGACCGTATCGTCCTGCACGGCAACGCCAAGTCGCCGCACGACATCGAGTCGGCCCTGCGCCTCGGCGTGGGCCGGATCGTCATCGACAGCCCGTCCGAGATCGCGCGGCTGGCCGCGCTCGTGGGCCCCCGCGGCCGGCAGAAGGTGCTGGTCCGCGTGGTCCCCGGTGTATCGGCCGGCGGTCACGAGAAGATCCGCACCGGCACGGACGGCCAGAAGTTCGGTCTGTCGCTCACCGACGGATCCGCGCAGCACGCCATCGCCCGTCTGCTGCCCCAGCCTCAGCTCCAACTGGTCGGCCCGCACTGCCACATCGGCTCCCAGATCACGGACGTCAAGCCGTACGTCGCCGCCCTGCGCCGCATGGTGGGGCTGATGGCCCGCGTCCGCGACACCCACGGTCTCGTGCTGCCCGAACTCGACATGGGCGGCGGCCACGGCATCGCGTACCGGCCCGGGGAACCCAGCCTCGACCTGACGGCCCTGGCCCGCAGGCTGCGGATCGAACTCGCGGCGAGCTGTACGGCGGCCGGGCTCGAGCCGCCCCGGCTCACCATCGAACCCGGCCGTGCCGTCGCGGGCCCCGCGGGAGTGGCGCTCTACCGGGTGCTGGCCGTGAAGAACACCGGTGCCCAGGTGTTCGTGGCCGTGGACGGAGGCATGAGCGACAACCCCCGCCCGGCGCTGTACGGAGTGCGCTACGCCCCTCGTCTCGTCGGCCGCCACTCCACCGTCGACACCCGCGCGGCCACGGTGGTGGGCCGGCACTGCGAGGCGGGCGACATCCTCGCCGCCGATGTCGAGCTGCCCGGTGACATCCGCCCCGGCGATCTGCTCGCGATCCCCGTGGCGGGGGCGTACCAGCTGTCGATGGCCTCCGGGTACAACATGGTCGGCCGGCCCCCGGTCGTCGCGGTCGACGGCGGCACGGCCCGCCTCCTCGTACGACGCGAGACGCTGGACGACCTCCGCAGCCGGGACATCGGCGAATAGGGCCCGAGCCCGAACACGATCCCGCCGGACGGGTGCTCAGGCACCGGTCCGGCGGGACTTCCGTACGTCCGCTCCGCCCGCCGTCGGCCGGTGTGGCGCGCAGGCGGCGAAGAGGGCAGGGCTCCGTCCCCTGCGGGGCAGGTGGGATGAGCGGGTCGGGCTGGACGGCAACCGCGGTGGGTGAAGCCGTTCAGGTGGTCACGCACCGCAGCAGCCCGGCCATGACCTGCGGTGACGTGGCGGGAGAGGCCTCGAGTGGTGGTCGGTGACCGGGCAAGGGGACGTGGTGTGTGGCTGGCTGAGGGAGGCGCGTTTCCCATCACCCCGAAGGGGCCTCACGGCGATGAGCCTCGCCGCCGAAACCAGGCTCAGATCGGTCTCCGACAGCCGTTCGCGTGCCGGCCGAACGTGCCGCTACAAGCGCTCGCCGTGCTCACAGCCGGCCTGTGCTCCCCATCGGCCATCGCGCCTCTCACACTGATCACACATGGACCGAATGACGCCCGCGAGAAGCCTGAACCTGCTTTCCGAGCGTGCCATCGGCCAGTTCCAGAAGGAGCAATTCATGAGTCCTGAGCACAGGCCGCCCAGCGTCATGGGGCCTCTCCCCCTGAAGGGCAGGCGGATAGCCGAGGGAGCGCTGGCAACGCTGGCCCTCATCACGCTGGGCCTCTCCAGTCCCGCAGCGGCCGCAAACCACCCGACCTCGCAGTCGTCAACGCCGTTGGGCGATCACGACAAGTGCAAGGACAAGGGTGACGACAAGTATCTGGGCGCCTCGGGGACGCTCGACAAGGACAAGGACAAGGACAAGGACAAGGACAAGTGCAAGGGGGCGACGGGCCCAACCGGTCCGACCGGCCCCGCGGGCGCCACCGGAGACACCGGCCCGACCGGCCCGACCGGCCCCGCGGGCACCGGAGCCAAGGGAGACACCGGAGACACAGGAGCCACCGGCCCGTCCGGGTGCGGCAAGGACGTCGACTCGCTGCTCCCCAACGGCACCGAAGAGTTCAGCATCATCCTCCGCGACGGTGCCGCATTCGGGGCCCACCGGCCGACCCGCACGGGGCCGGTGTACTTCGAGCAGGACCTGACCACCTACCCCAACTACCCCGACGAAAGCACCGTCTGCGGCGCGACCTTGTCGTCACAGGCCAACGACCTGAACTACAAGGTGACCACCACGACTGGAGCCGTATGGGAGCTCCAGTGCCCCGTGAACAACATGAATCGGATCGACTGCACCGGCGCGGAGTGGGAACAGATCACGTTCACGAACGTGCCCGTGGGGCCGTTCAGGAGCGGCGAACCCCCGACCTCGGGCCAGCGGTCCATCATCGACAAGGCCCTCTCCAAGAGCCTCAATCGATCGTAGAGCCGGTCGAGGGGGCGGGCCTGCCATCCACTCATGCTGCGTCGACACCCGGGACGTTGTGTGGGGCTACGACGGCAAGCCCTGACGCACCCATGGAAGTGGCTCCGCGCCGTGCGAAGGGAACGCGGAGCCACCGGCAACCACACCGCCATCGGCAGGTGGTGTCACTGTGACCGTACGAGCCGCGCGCCCCGGCGGCCCGTCAGGCGCCCGCGCACGGGTGACCGGCCACCCAGGCACTACCGACCTGCCGGCGCCCGGCCGAGCTCCTCTCCGATGCGGCTTCCGTCGCCGTAGGCGGAGTCGTGGATCCAGCCCCGGACCCGGTCGCTGGTCCCCGCCTCGACCCGGACGAGTTCGCATGTGGCGCCCGTGGTCACCGGGTGGGCGAACGCGCCGAGCGGGGCACGACGGCAGGAGCGCACGTCACGAACGAAGTGATGCAAATGCGGTGCATGCTGGGAGCGTTCATGGTTCAATTGCGATGCATCTTGGTCGTCAGGAAGGCATTGCCATGGATCAGCTCCCCGCCCACCCCGACAGCGAGCGGTACTCGGTGACGTTGTGCCCACCGGCTGTCACCGCGATCGCGGAGCTCACCGCCGCGACCGGTGTCAGCAAGGCCGACGTGATCAACCGGGCGGTCCTGCTGCTCGGATTCGTCGAAGGCGAACGCGCCAAGGGCAGCGACCTGATGATTCGCGACAGCGCGGGATCCCTGGAGCGCATCCACATTCTCTGACCCCTGGGCCACGCGCTCGGAGGCACCCGGATCGGCTTCCGGCCTCCCCCTTCCGCATGGACTTGAGACGGCGCAGGGGGGTGGTTGCGCGGATTCGGGGTGTGGTGGAGCAATGATTCCCGGGCCGCCGGACGGCGGTGACACGAGATCAGGAGAACGCCATGCCCCGGATCACCCCCAACCTCTGGTTCGACACACAGGGCAAGGAGGCCGCGGAGTTCTACTGCTCGGTCTTCCCCAACTCGGAGATCAAGAACGTGTCCCACTACGGGGAGGCGGGCCCCCGCCCTGCCGGGACCGTGCTGACCGTCGACTTCGTCCTGGACGGCACGCACTTCACCGCCATCAACGGCGGCCCCGAGTTCACCTTCGACGAGGCCGTGTCCTTCCTCATCGACTGCGCGGACCAGGGGGAGGTCGACTACTACTGGAACAAGCTGTCCGAGGGCGGACAGGAGGGCCCGTGCGGCTGGGTCAAGGACAAGTTCGGCCTGAGCTGGCAAGTCGTGCCCTCCGTCCTGGAAGAACTTCTCAGCGATCCGGACGAGGCACGCGCCCAGCGGGCGATGAAGGCGATGCTCACCATGGGAAAGCTGGACGTCGCCGCGCTGCTCGCCGCCGCGGACGGCTCCTGACCCCACGCCCCCGAGGACCACGAGGACCGGCGGACCCCGACGCCCCGCAGCAGCGCGTGCACCGCGCAACGGCCACGCGGGACACCCGCCCCGGACGTCCCTCCGGCGGAACGCGCCTCGGGACCGAGCCCCCCGGCAGCCGTTACGATCTTCCAGGGGGAGGAACCATGATCCGGATTCTGCTGGCCGAGGACATGCACCTGATCCGCGGGGCGCTGGTCGCCCTGCTGGGTCTCGAGGACGACATGGAGGTCGTCGCCGAAGTGGCCCGCGGGGACGCCGTCGTCCCCGCCGCGCTCGCCCACCGGCCCACCGTGGCCGTTCTCGACCTGGAGATGCCCGGCGCGGACGGGCTCTCCGCCGCCCGCGACCTCTCCGTCGCGCTTCCCGAGTGCCGGATCATGATCCTCACCGCGCTGGGCCGTCCGGAGGCGCTGCGGTCCGCACTCGCCGCACGTGTCGGCGGGTTCATGCTCAAGGACGCCCCGCCGGACCAGCTCGCCGCCGCGATCCGCCGTGTGGCCGCCGGGGATCACGTCATCGACCCGAAGCTCGCCGCCGCGGCGCTCACCGCCAAGGAGAGCCCGCTCACGACCCGCGAGACCGATGTGCTGCGGCTGGCCGCCACCGGCGCCGAGCTCGACCACATCGCTCGTGAACTGCACCTCACCCAGGGCACCGTACGGAACTACCTCGGCGCGGCGGTCACCAAGCTCGCGGCCCGCAATCGGCTCGACGCGGTGCGGATCGCACGGGAGGAAGGCTGGCTGGGATGACGCGGAGTCATCCTCCGGCCCGCGACGGCGCCGAGACGGGCTCGGTCACCAGCCGGACGGTCAGGACGAAGCCGCCTCCGTCCGGGGCCGACCCAGCCTCCAGCCGCCCGCCGAGCGCCGCCGCGCGCTCACGTAGATTCCTCAGCCCGTTGCCGCCGACGCCGGCCACCGCGGTGCTTCCCTCCGCCAGCGACCCACGGCCGTCGTCCGCCACCCGCAACAGCCTCTGACCGACCTCCACTTCGCACCATCGTGCTCCCGGGGCGTGCCGCAGCACGTTCGTCACCGCCTCCCGCAGCACCGTGGCGAAGAGCGCCTCCGACACCTCGTCGACGTTCTCCACCTCGCCCCGCACCCGCACCTCGATGCCGGTGGCGGCGAGCACCTTCCGGGCGGAGTTCACCTCCTCGGCAAGCGTGAGATCCGTGCCGTCCCCCGGGATCGCCCGGAGGTCCGCGAGCGCTCGGCCCGCCAGCGCCGCCGCATCGGCGAAATGGCCGTCGGCTCGTACCGGGTCCGGGTCGCGGTCCGCCAACTCGCCCTTCAGCGCGATCGCCGACAGGCCGTAGCCCAGCAGATCGTGGACGTCCCTGGCGATGCGCCGACGCTCTCGGGCCACCGCCAGCGAGGCGAGTGCTCCGCGGGCCTCCCGCACCTGGTGGACGAGGCCGGTGAGCAGAGCCAGGCCGTAGAAGACCAGAGCGATCACCACGACGTCCAGGACCAGGACCGCGGCGCCCCGGGCTCCGGGGCCGTCGGTCCGTACGAGCGCCACGACCGCCACCAGGCCCGTCAGCGCTGCTGCCGCAGGCCAGGCGATGCGCCCCGGGAGAACGATCAGCACCGAGGCCGCGGCGAAGGCCACCAACTGGGGGTACGGGCCGTCCGGAGCCGCCAGTACGCCCAGGGCGAGGGCGAGTTGGGCGCCCAGCGTCCACGCCACGTACCGGGGACGTACGCCCGGCGGACGCGGCAGGGAGTGGTACGCCTGCAGACCGACGACCGCCGCCAACGCGGCCGTGTACGCGGCGAATCGCCCACCCGTCACCCCGTCGTCGAGCAGGAAGGCCACACCCACGATCAGGTACTCGAGGTGGGTGGCGACGACGATGGGCCACGCCAGCCGGGGTGTCAGGGCGCCCGGGGGGATGTCCGCGCCGTCGGCGGAGTGCACGGACGGGGCGGCTCGTACCCGATCCGTCGCCGCCCGCGCCACCGTCACCAGCTGCCGCGCTCCCCGCGTTCCCTGTCCGGCCAGCCGGACGATCTCCGCCAGTGCCGTTCCCAGCACCGCGTGGAGGTCCCGCCCGGCGCGCTCCCGCTCGGCCGCGACCCGGGCGCGCGCCAATGCGCCGCGGGTGGCGCGGAGTTCGGTGTAGAGGTCGGTGAGTCGGGTGAGTGCGTAGATGATCAGGCCGTGGGCGAGAGCGTTGCCGATGCCGTTGAGTACGGAGTGGACACCGCCGTCTCCGGGGGCGAGCAGCCCGCCGGCGAGCACCACGACCGCGAACAGGGCCCAGCGGACGGGCCGTTCGATGACGAGCAGCACGGAGGCGCCGAGGAACCCGGGCAGGCCGGACCAGGGCGCGAGCAGGATCTGCGCGGCGAGGGTCCACGCCCCGCGCAGCCGCCGCGTCGAGGGCAGGCAGGTGACGATCTGGAGCAGCAGCATCGGCACGGCGGCCGGGCGCGGCAGGAGGACACCGGGCTCGAAGGAGAATCCGAGAAGGACGACGACGAGGACCACGGAGACGACCGCGGGCGTCGGACCGGGCTCGGCGGAGCCGTCGGCGGTGCTGTCGACGGTGCGGTCGGCCTGGCGGGCGTTCATGAGGTCACGGTAGACGTACGCCTGGGCACCGCACCCGGCCCACCCATGTGAAATACACACAGGCCGATGCGGCTCGCACTGGAGCGGCCCACGCCCGGACGACATCGTCGACGTATGCGTACGACGCCGATACGGGCCCTCGCCACGATGGCCGCCACGATCACGATGACGGTCACCTCCGCCGCGCTGGTCTCCGTACCCACATCCGCTCACGCGGCCGTTCCGACCGGCCCCGCCGCCCTCCCTGACGCCCGTGATTCCCGCACCCCCGGCGCTCTCGACTCCCTCGTCGACACCGCCGTCGCCGACTACCTCGCGGACGACCGCATCCCCGGCGCGGCCGTCACGGTGGTCTCCGGCGGCCGGACCGTCCTGACCAAGGGCTACGGCGTCGCCGACATCGGCACCAGGGCGCCGGTGGACCCCCACAGCACGGTCTTCTTCCTCGGCTCGCTCGCCAAGCTGTTCACCGCGCAGGCCGCCTCCCAGCTCGTCGCCGAGGGCAGGATCGACCCGAACGCCGACGTCAACGACCACCTCCGCGCTGTCACCGTCCCCGACACCTATCCCGGACGCCCCGTCACCCTGGACCGACTCCTCACCCACACCGGCGGCTTCGACAGCGACCTCGTCGGCCGCAGCAGGGCCCGTGCCCAGGACGTCGAACCGCTCGCCGAAAGCCTCGTGACGCGCCGCCCGCCCCGGGTCCGCGCCCCCGGCACGATCGCCTCGTACGACAACTACGGCTACGCGCTCGCGGGCCAGATCGTCGCCGAGACCTCGGGCCGGCCCTTCCCCTCCTACGTCGACGAGCACATCCTCAGGCCGCTGGGCATGACGCGTTCCACGGTCGCCCAGCCGCAGCCGGAGCCGATCGCAGCGCGTCTCGCCCGCGGCTACCGGCCCGGCGGTACGTCCGGCTGGACCGAGGACAAGGGTCAGTACGGCGCGTGGAGCCCGACCGGGCCTGGGGCCGTCAGCACCGCCGCCGACATGGGCCGTTGGATGACCGACCAGCTCGCCGACACAGCTCCGGCGAACCGCCTGATGCAGCAGGTGCACCACCGGCAGGATCCCCGGCTGCCCGGCGTCGGCTACGGCTTCGAGGAGTGGCGGCGCGACGGGCGGACCGGCTGGTTCAAGGACGGCGACATCCCCGGATTCCACTCGAACCTGCTCCTTGTCCCCGGCCATGATCTGGGGGTGTTCGTCGTCTTCAACGGTGACGGCAAGGACGGCCGGGCCGCCTGGGACGGCAAGGACCTGATCAATCGCATCGTGGACGCCCTGGTCCCGGACCGCCCGGCGACCGCGGCACCGGGCGCGGCCGGCGATGCCGCCACGGACCCCGTCCTCGACTCGTACACCGGCACGTACCGCCCCGCCCGGGTCAGCCGGACCGGCCTCATGGCGGTCGAAGGCCTGGTCTCGTCGGTCAGCGTGGAGAGGGACGGCCCGAACGGACTGCGCACCACGGGTCTCTCCCTCGACCCCGACCGAACCGAACAGAGCTGGCTCGCCCTCGGCGACGGCCTCTTCCGCGAACGCGGCGGCCATGGTGCGACGCTCGCCTTCACCAAGGGCGGAGTACTGGTCTCGTCGGCGACGCCGTCGACGGCGTACGAGGAACTGACCTGGCGTCAATCTCCGTCCCTGCACATGGGATTGCTCGCCCTCGGCGTGGGCGGGCTGGTCATCGGTGCGATCGCGTTCCCGGCAACCGCCCTGCTGCGCCGCACCCGTGGCCGGACCCCGCATCCGCCCGCCGCGCGGGCCACCCGGGCAGCGGCCGCGGTGACCGGCCTGATCGCGGCGGCCTTCACCGCCGCACTCGCGTCGGTCGTCGCGGACGGCAACGCGATGATGGAGATGGTCCCCCTGGGGTCGCCGATCCTGTCCGCCGTCACGATGCTGGGTACGGCACTGGTGGCCTTGACCCTGGGCGTGGTGGCGGGGGCGGTCGGGGCCTGGCTCCGCGGATGGTGGACCGTCGCGGGCCGTCTGCTGTTCTCCATCACGGCGGCGGCCGCGATCGCGACGACGAGCATGTTGCTCCACTACCACCTGGCGGGGTTCCCGTTCGCCTGACGGGCCGGGTGGCCTCGTGCGGCAACCGGGCGTCGTACGCCCGTTGCGCGTGCGGCGCGCAGATCGGCCGCGCATCCTCGAAGTATGTCCCTGGTGACCACGACCGAGCTGTACGAGGTCACGATGGCGCTCTCGTACCTGCGGGAGGACATGCGGGCACCGGCCACCTTCAGCCTCTTCGTGCGCGACCTGCCGCCGGGGCACGGCTTCCTCGTGGCCGCCGGGCTCGAACCCGCGCTCGACCACCTCTCGCGGTTCCGGGTGGGCCTGTCCGATGTGCGTGCGTTCGCGGAGGCCCTGGGACGGCCGGTCGAGGAGCTCGAGCCCCTGCACGGGCTGTCCTTCGACGGCCAGGTCCGCGCGGTTGCGGAAGGGCGGCTCGTCCTCGCCGGTGAACCCCTCCTGGAGGTCACCGCGCCCCTGCCCCAGGCCAGGCTCGTGGAGACGTATCTGGTGGCGCTCGTCTGCCATCAGACGGCGGTCGCCGCCAAGGCGGCACGCTGTGTGCTCGCCGCCGCCGGGCGGTCCCTCGTGGACTCCTCCTCGCGCCGGACCCACGAACCGGCGGCCGGCCTGCAGGCGGCGCGGCTCTGCGCGCTGGTCGGCTTCGCCGGTACGAGCAATGTCGCGGCCGCCGCCCAGTACGGCATTCCCTCGTCCGGCACCATGGCCCACTCGCACATCGAGTCCTTCGCCTCCGAGGAGGACGCCTTCCGGGCGTTCGCGCGCGCCCACCCGGGCCCGGTGACCCTCCTGGTCGACACGTACGACACGGACCGTGGGGTGGCGACGGCCGCCCGCGTCCTGACGGACCTGGGGCGCGGTCCGGGGTCCGCGATCCGCATCGACAGCGGCGACCTCGGAGCGCGCGCTCACCGGGCCAGGGCCACTCTCGACGCGGCGGGGCTGCGGGACGTGCGGATCATCGCGGGCGGTGAACTCGACGAGTACGGCGTGGCCGCTCTCGTACGGGACGGGGCACCGATCGACGTCTTCGCCGTGGGCGCGAAGATCGGCGTCGCCGCCGACGCCCCGTATCTCGATGCTTCCTACAAGCTTGTCGAGTACGACGGGCGTCCGGTCATGAGGCTCTCGTCCGCCCGGACGACGGCGCCCGCACCGAAGCAGGTCTTCCGCGGCCCGGGGCTTCGCGACACCGTGGGTCTGGCGAATGAGGAGCCGCCGGACGGTACGGAGCCGCTGCTGCGGACCGTGATGCGCGGCGGGCTCCGCACGGAGCCGCCCGACACCCTGGACGCCGCGCGTGCCCGTTTCGAGGCCGACCTGGCGCAGCTCCCGGAGGCGGCCCGGCGCATCGAGAACCCCGTCGCCCCGGTCCCCGCGGCGTCGACGCGGCTCACGGTCCTGACGACGGTCGTCCGCCACCGGATCGAGGCGCGGCCTGAGGGCAGGCAGGAGGCGGGGCCGTGAGGAGGACTCCGGCGGGCTCGTGCTCCGGTGGGCCGGAGGGCGGAACGGGGTGATCCTGAAGGTGGGGGCGCATGGCCGGCTCCCGCACGAAACTACCGGTCCGGCGAGGAAGTGACGTTCATGGACACCTCCCGTTCCTCCTACCCTCCGGTCACGGTGACGGCCCGGCTCGACACCCCGCTGTCCCGCTGGTTGTGGCTGGTCAAGTGGCTCCTCGTGATCCCCCACTGGATCGTGCTGATCTTCCTCTGGATCGCGTTTCTGATCGTGACCGTGATCGCGTTCTTCGCCATCCTGTTCACCGAGCGGTATCCGCGACCACTGTTCGACTTCAATCTCGGAGTGCTGCGCTGGGCCTGGCGCGTCTCCTACTACTCGTACAGCGCCCTCGGCACCGACCGCTACCCACCCTTCAGCCTGGGGCCGGAGCCCGACTACCCCGCGCGGCTGGACATCGCCTACCCGGAGCGGCTCTCGCGCGGCCTCGTCCTGGTCAAGTGGTGGCTGCTCGCCATCCCGCACTACCTCGTGATCGCCATCTTCGCCGGTGGCATGAGGGCGAGCTGGTGGAGCGGTGGCCTGATCACCCTGCTGACCCTCTTCGCCGCCATCGCCCTCGCGTTCACCGGCCGGTATCCGCGCGATCTGTTCGTCCTGGTGGTCGGCCTGAACCGCTGGGTCTTCCGGGTCGCGGCCTACGCGGGCCTCATGACGGACGCCTACCCGCCGTTCCGCCTCGACCAAGGGGGCGAGGAGCCCGCCGAGAAGCTCTGGCCCGCCGACGGGCGTTGATCCCGCGCCCACCGGACGACGGGCGCGGGTGCGGTGACATGAGCCAGGGGCAGCTCTCCTCGGGGACACAGGACGTGCGGGTGACGGCTCCGGAGGATCCCGGGGCGACGCCGGAGACGGCGGGCGGCGACGGGGTCGGATCCGTGATCTGATGCAGCCAGTCCGTGCCGCAGTCGAACCCGCCCTTCCGGATGGCCCGATGAGCACTCCGCACACCACGGCTCCGTCGCCCTCGCCCGAGCCCCGGCACGCCGGGTGGCTGGAGCTCTTCTTCGACCTGGTGTTCGTCGCTTTCGTCGCCCAGCTCTCGCACGGTCTCCACGGCGATCCCAGCTGGCGCGATTTCGGCATCTTCCTCGCGCTCTACTTCCCACCGTGGTGGATGTGGGCGAACCTCACGGTCTCCGCCAACCTCTTCAAGGACGACAGCGCCCGCCGCCGCCTCGCCATGCTGGCCGCGATGCTGTGCCTGGCGCTGATGGCGGCCGCGGTGCCGGAGGCCGACGGCGACCGGGCCCCCGCGTACGCCCTCGGCTATGCGGGGACGCGCCTCGTCCTGCTGGCCCTGTGGTGGCCGGCCACCCGCTTCCCCGCGCCCCAGACGCTGCCGCGCTGGCGGCCGCTGACCTACTGCCTGCTCTCCGCGCTGCTCTGGGCCGGCTCCGCCGCGGTCCCGGCGCCCTGGATCTACCCGGTCTGGGCCGGCCTGCTGATCGCGGAGATGATCCTGCTGCTCACCTCGCGGGGCCAGGGAATCCCCGGCCGGCTGCACACCGGCCACCTGGTCGAACGGGTCGGACTGTTCGTGATCATCGTCCTGGGCGAGTCCGTGCTGGCGCTGATCACCTCCACCGACCACGTCTGGACCGCCGCGGCCGGTGTGGTGGCGGTGCTCGGGTTCGTCCTGCTGGCCGCGCTCTGGTGGTCGTACTTCGACTTCGCCTCGACCGCCGCGGAGCGGGTCATCGGCACCGCCGGCGGGCGGGACGCCTACCTGCTCGCCCGTGACGTGGCCGGCTTCCTGCACTTCTTCGTCACCGCGGCCGTCATCTCCATGGCCGCCGGACTGGCCACGGCGGTGGAGGAGTCCGGCCACGACCACCTGGCCCGGGGCGCGGTCTGGGCGCTCTGTGGAGGCCTGGCGCTGTACCACGCGGCGCACGCCCTGATCGCGTTGCGGTTCGGCCGGCCCCTTCGCCAGGTGGCCGTCTGGGCGGTCCCGGGGATCGGGATCCCGCTCCTCGTCGTCCTCGGCGCGGACACGCTCGCGCCCTGGCTCGTGGTCCTGCTGCTCGCGGCCGAGGCCATCGTCCATCTGCTGTACGCCAAGGCCCTGGCACGCCGACGCACGGCCCTCCCCGGCTAGGTCGGGGCAATCGGGGCCGTTCTTGGCCGTCCGGCCCTTCTTCGCGGCGGAGCGGTGCTTGGCGAGCGCTCGACCGGGTAGCCGCGCCGCAGGCGCCTCCGGCAGACGCGCCCGGCCACTCGATCGGGGGAAGTACCTGGACGGAGGAGGCGGGGACGATGGCGGAGAAGCGCATTGTCACCGTGTTCGGCGCGACCGGGCGCCAAGGTGGATCTCTCGCACGCGCGATCCTCGGGAAGCACGACGGCGACTTCACGGTGCGTGCCGTGACCCGCAAGCCGGAATCGGAGCCCGCGGTCGAGCTCGAGCGGCTCGGATGCGAGGTGGTCCGGGCCGACATGGACGACGAGGAGAGTCTGGGGCCGGTGTTCGAGGGTGCGTACGGAGCGTTTCTGATGACCAACTTCTGGGAGGGCATGAACGCCGAGCACGAAAAGGCGCAGGCCGAGGCGCTCGCCAGGGCGGCCGGTCACGCCGGTGTCCAGCACGCCGTCTGGTCGACGCTGGAGGACACCCGGGACTGCATCCCGCTCGACGACACCCGCATGCCCACGCTCCAGGATTCCTACAAGGTTCCGCACTTCGATGCCAAGGCCGAGGCCGACCGGTACTTCATCGAGGCCGGCGTGCCGACGACGTTTCTGCGGACCACGTTCTACTGGGAGAACCTGTTCGACATGTTCGCCCCGCAGCCGGCCGACGACGGCGTTCTGGTGCTCAACTTCCCGATGGCGGAGAGTCGGCTGTCCGGCATCAGTTACGTGGACATCGGCGGGACGGCACTGGCCGTCCTGGAGCGCGGTACCGATCTCATCGGCGCGACCGTGAGCATCGCGGGTGAACACCTGAGAGTCGCCGACATGGCCGCCGCACTGACCGAGCAGGTCGGCGCGCCGTTCGCGTATCGCCCGCTGACCCCGGACGCCTACCGCGCCCTGGGCCACCCCGGAGCGGACGAAGCGGGCAACATGTTCCAGTTCTACCGTGACTGCGAGGAGCACTTCACCGCAGCCCGCGACCTGGCTGCCGTACGGGCCCTGTACCCCGGACTCCAGGACTTCAGGACCTGGCTCTCGGCCCACCGCAAGGACTTCCCCCGTTCCTGAGCGCGACGGGCCGCTGTCACGGAGCAACGAGTGCGGGCCCTCACCGCTCTCAGGGCGTCGATCAGCGCGTCCCGGGTCATGCGCGAGCGTCCGGTACCACTTCGCCGACTTCGATCCGCTCGTGCGGTTCCCAGCCGGTACGAACAGGACCACCTGTCGCTCCTGGGCATCGCCGACCGCGAAGGAACGAGCCTCGTCACCGGCCGACCCGCATTCCTCGAGAACGAGGTCCCGCTGCGCCCCGCCGGGTTGTGTCCCGGCCGTCCTCGGCGGAAGTGATCTTTCCTCCTCGCCTACTCGGGCAGAGGCCGGTCGTCGATCACGTTCTTCATGACGAGGGTGGAGGTCAGGCGCTGGACGCCGGGGAGTCGGGCGAGCTTCTGGTCGTACAGCTCCTGGAAGGCGGCCAGGTCGGCGGTCGCGACCCGCAGGAGGTAGTCGGGCTCGCCGAACAGGCGCTGCGCCTGCAGCACGTGCGGGATGCCCCTCAGGGCCTCTTCGAAGGTCGTGACGGTGTCGGGGTCCTCCCAGCGCAGGGTGGCGAAGACGACGGCCTCGAAGTTCAGGCCGACGGCGGCCGGGTCGACGCTGGCGGCCTTCCTGGCAGTGGACCTGCTGCTGGTTTTCACGCCAGGCGCGGACTGGGCCTACGCGATCTCCGCCGGGCTGCGGGGACGTTCCGTCGGCCCGGCGGTCACCGGTCTCATCGCCGGACACATGGCGTACGCGTTGGTGGCCGTCGCGGGCCTGGCGGTGATCATGGCGAGCTCTCCGGCAGCGCTCACCGCCCTGACCCTGGCGGGCGCCGGGTACTTGCTGTGGCTGGGCTGGGGCGTGCTGCGGCAGCCGGCCGTACCGACGGCCGGAGGAGAGAGCGCGGACGCCTCCCGGCTGCAGGTCATGCTCAAGGGGTTCGGGATCAGCGGTCTGAACCCGAAGGCGCTGTTGCTGTACTTCTCGCTGTTCCCGCAGTTCATCGACCCTGCCACGGGCTGGCCGGTCGCCGCGCAGACCGGGCTGCTCAGCACGGTGCACGTGACCGCGTGCGCCGTCGTCTACCTCGCCGTCGCCGTCCTGGCCCGCACGGTGCTGAGCACCCGTCCCTCGGCCGCCCGGGCCGTCACCCGCATCAGTGGTGCCATGATGATCGCCATCGGCGCCTTCCTGCTGGTGGAACGCCTGGCCGGCTGAGGAACCCGCCCCGCTCCACCCCGGCACGAACAGCCGAACTCGTCCGGTGACCGCTCGGAAGGCGCCCGTCAGCTCCGCGCCCGGTCGAGGAAGTGGAAGCCTGGACGAGGGTGCATGAGGAAGTCGTGGTGCGAGATGTTCCATGCGTACGCCCCCGCGAGACCGAAGGCCACGCGGTCGCCCGCTCTCAGCCCCGGCGCGGGCACATCCCGGGCCAGAAGGTCCTTGGGCGTGCACAGCTGGCCGGTGAGGGTGATCTCGTTCTGCCGGGCGCTCGGTCGCGGCCAGGGATGAGGCCAGGAGTCCACCGGAAGAACGGCGCAGGGCTGGTCGTGTCCCTTGGTCGCCGGCGTGCGCAGGTGGTGTGTGCCGCCTCGGACCACGGCGAACTCCCGACCGTGGCTGCGCTTCACGTCCAGCACGTCGGTGACGTACCAGCCGCAGTAGGCGGTGAGCGCACGCCCCGGCTCGATACGCAGGGTCAGCCCCGGGTGCGCGGCGGCGAGACGGGCGAGGCCGGCGCCGTAAGCGGCCCAGTCGAACCGGCGCTCGGCCGAGGCATAGTCGACGTTCATGCCGCCGCCGACATTCACCTCGGTGAGCGGGGTCCGGTGCCGTGCGGCCAGGGCCTCCGCCCAGGTCACCACGGACCCGGCGACGGCCACCTGTTCCGCGGCCTCCAGGCCGCTGGCCAAGTGGGCGTGTACGCCCCGCAGTTCCAGCTGCGGGTACGCGCCACCGCCGAGGAGACCGACGACCTCGTCGGCCTCGGAGGGGTCGAGGCCGAACGGGCTGGGGAGCCCTCCCATCGCCAGGGAGCTGCCTGCGAGCGAGCCATCGGCGAGCGGGAGGTTGAAGCGGAGCAGGACTCCGATCGGGGAGTGCGACGGCCTGCGGGCGGAGAGCTCGGCGAGCACACGGAGTTCGTGTGCGCTCTCGACGTGGAAACGCGCCACGCCCTGTTCCAGAGCGGCCATGATCTCGGCCGGGGTCTTGCCCGGACCGCCGAAGGCCAGGGGACGGCCCGGGACCGCCTTGCCGACGTGTGCGAGCTCCCCGCCCGAGGAGACCTCGTAGCCGTCGACGTACGGGGCGAGAGCGGAGAGGATCTCCGGCTCCGGGTTGGCCTTGGCCGCGTAGTACAGCTCCACGTTCTCGGGCAGGGCGTGACGAACGGACGTGGCGTGCTCGCGCAGCGCCGCCAGGTCGTAGACATACGCCGGCAGCTCGGTCGCGGGAAGTGCCAGGGCGTGGGAGCGTACTGCGGCGGTGGGGTCGGTCATCGGGTCCTCGGGCGGTTCTGGCTGTGGACGCCGTCGCGCAGCATGTCGTCGGCGAGCGGGGAGGGGAGGCGGACGTAGTCGGCTTCGCGGTCGGCCTTCCGTTCCCAGCGGGTGAGCAGGTTGGCCTTGGCCGGCAGTGGGACCCCGGCCAGGAGCGCGGCGAGCCGCGGCGGGCAGCCGTGCCGGTCCGCGTAGGACCGGAGGGTCGCGCGCACCTGGTTCCAGAGGTCGGGTTCGATCCGCGGGTGCAGGTCGGCGAGGGCGGCGAGCAGCTCGGCGATGTGGTTGACCAGCAGGCAGTACAGCACCCGGTCCCACCCTCGCCGGGCGTCGTAGGTCATGGGCCCGGCGACCTCGGAGGGCAGCGCGGCAAGGGCGTCGGCGTGGTGCTCGGGGAGGAGCTTGGTGCCCTCGAGGTCGCGGAAGAGGACCTGGGCGGGCATCCCGTCGTCGTCGACGCAGACGAGGACGTTCTGGAGATGCGGTTCCATGACGACGCCGTGGTCGAAGTAGGCGGCGAGGACGGGCGGGACGAGCAGATCGAGGTAGGCGGCCCACCAGCTGAGGGCGGTCTGCGGGCCGGCCCCGTCCAGAAGCCGGGAGATGTGGCCGGGGCCGGTCGGGTACTCGTCGGCGACCGCGGCCGCGAGCAGCGGGGTGGTGCCGGGCATCAGGCGCCTGGAGAGCCCCTCGCGGACGATCACTCCGAACCCTTCGAGCAGGGCACGGTCCGGCGTGCCGTCCGGGCCGGGAAGAGAGAGGCTGCGGAAGGCGGGTTCGCGAAGCATCCCGCTGCCGGGGAATCGCGTGGTGAGGTCGGCCAGTACCGGCTCCAGGACACGGGTCAGGGCGACCGCGCCGGAGAGCTCGTAACTGGCGTTCTTGCGCAGGCAGTTGGTGATGCGGATGTTCAGGCTGAACTTCAGGAACGACGCGCCGTCGTACACGGTGCGCAGGGAGGACGTGGCCGCGAACCGTCCTCCGCCCGAGCCCAGGTCGTGGACGTCACCCCGGTCGAACGCAGCGCGCAGCTCCGGGAGTTCGCGCAGCATCTCGTACTGCCAGGGGTGCGCGGGCAGCAGCCGATAGCCGTCCGGGACATCGGGACGCAGTCGGTCGAGCGTTTCGGTTTCGCCGTCTTCGGCGACGAGGTGCTCCCGCACGGCCAGGTGGCGCAGCGGGAAGGACGCCTCGGCCTCGGGTGCGTACGCCGTCCAGGAGGCGGCGTCGTCGCCGCCGCGGGCCTTGGGGGTGGGGTGGAAACGGTGGCCGAACAGCAGCGACTGTTCGGAGGCGACGTAGCGGGAGAACACGCCGAGCGGCGCCTGCCGTGGCCGCGCCGCACGCGTGGCGAGAACGGTGGAGACGGCCTCGTGACTGGAGGCGACCTGGTCCGGGAACTCCTCGTTGCGCACCCCGGTGCGCAGCCACAGCTCCTCCTGGGTGTACGCGGACAGGAGCCGCCAGTCGACCGGCGACCAGCCGCCGCCGGGGCGCCGCTCCAGTACCGGCCCGGCGAAGCGGTGCGCCCCCAGCATGGACGTACGCCGTAGGGCGACCTTCAGCAGCACGCCCGCGCGGGGCAGCCGGAGCAGCAGGTGACCGTCGACGACCGTGGTCTGCCCCTCGGGGCCGGAGACCTCACGCACCAGGCAGTTGAGGAGGGTGTGGACCACGGCCGTGTCCGCGGTGGGCAGTTCGGTGGGGGCAACCGGGACCGCGGGGGCAGGGGCGCCGGGAGGTGGCACGGTATCGAGCGATTCGGTGAGCGACATCAGGGGCTCCAGCACGTGCGGGGAGAGCGAAGGTCGGAAGGCAGGGGGCGTTTCGGCTCGTCGTCTCCACCCCTGGGGCTTTGAGCGGGACGCGAACGGCGACGAGACACGGTGGCACGGCGGGACTCAGTGCGAGATGCCGTTGGTGCGCAGGTAGTTGGGGCCGGTGGTGTAGTGCTTGTTGATGTCGATCGCGCCCGAGCGTTCCTTGGTGAGCAGGGTGCCGGCGGAGACCATGGCCTTGACCGGTAGCTCCGGGGCGTCCAGGACGTGGGTTCTCAGGATCGCGCCCGGCTGCCCCGGGTCGGTACCGAGCCGTTCGACGGCTTCCGCCAGCCGGTCGCGGACGAGCCCGAGCAGTACGTGCAGCGGGGCACGGCCGTGCCGGGCCAGACCGAAGGCGAAGGCCCCCGCGCAGAGGTGGACCGTGATGGTGGCGAACAGGTCGATGACGGGCCTGTCCTCGTCGCCGAAGATCCGGGCGTCGTCGAAGGTGGACGGGTCGGGCGCGTCGCCGGCCAGGGCGTCCCGCATACGGGCCGTGTTGATGCGCGGGCCGTCGTTGTCCTTGAGGAGCAGCCGCAGGCGGGGGCGGCCGTCCGGTCCGTCGTCCAGCACCAGAGAGACGTTCTGCTGGTGTGATTCGAGCGCGATGCCGTAACCGAAGAGAGTGGTCTGCCAGTCGAAGAGCAGGGTCAGGGCGGCATCGAGCAGGGCGACCGGGTCGCCACGGTAGTAGCGGTCGGCGAGGTGGTCGATCAACGGTCGGCCGCCGGGGGCCCGGCTCAGCAGCGCGGCCATGGGCACGACGACGCAGTCGTCGAGACCGGCCGGGTATCGGCGGACCAGGAAGGCGAGAAGTTCGTGCCCGGCATGGGCGTAGGCCGTCTCGTCGGCGACGAGGACCGTGTCGCGAAAGCGCGGCTCGTGGGCGATCACCGTTTCCAGCAGCCGCTGGCCGGCGGCGCCGTCGACGAGCGTGCCGGGCTTGATGGTCCGGCGGTTGCGCAGGCCCAGGGTGGAGGTGGCCAGGGGCAGTTTGAGGTGGACGGCCGGGTCGGCCGCGAGGGCCACCGTCCGCATCGACAGCGTCGCCACGACCTCGAGGTACGCGGGCTCGGCGAGGACGGCCGTTTCCTCCAGGCCGGTGGCGCGCAGGGCCTCACGCAGGGGGGCGCCGACCGTGAGCGGGTGTACGGGGAGCGCGATGTGCGTGGGGAGGAGGTCCGGCAGCCCGAGCGTCGCCGGTGTCGGCCAGTGGAGGGGAAGGCTCGGGTCGGCTTCGGGCACGGTGACGGCCTGCCGGGGTACGACGATCCAGCGCAGCGCGAAGGAGGAATGGAACTCCGGCGCATGGGCCCGCAGTTGGGGCTCGTCGAGCCCGGTGCGACCTCGCGCGGTGGGATAGACGGGATGGTCGATGCGGGCGGCGAGGGTGTCGTGGGCCAGCCCCCCGGCGAGGCCGGTCCACGCAGCGGGGTCGGCTCCGTAGCGGGCGGTGAGAAGTCCGCCGACCTCGCCGCGCGTACGGGCGTGCAACCGCATGGTGGCGAGAGTCTGTCGGCATTCTTCGGCGAAGGCCTCGAAGCCGCCCCGATCGGCCGGGTCCGCGCATGCGGCCAGGGCATCGACGATCTCCGCGGTGGTGGTCAGCTCCCGACCGTCCGACTCCCGTACGAGCATGGGAAGTCGAGCGGTGGTCGCGCTCTGGAATCCGTCGTCGGCGAGCGGCAGCAGCAAGGCGTCCTCACCGGCGGAGGCGGCGAGCCGCAGCCACGGGCCGTCCGTCCGTTCCACCCTCACGCCGTGGGTGCGCAGACCCACGACGTCCTCCCGCAGGAACGCACCGAGCACACGCAGGAGCAGGTCGCGTTCGCAGGCATCCGGGGCATCAGGCATCTCGGGGGTGAAGGAGGTGGCGCCCGGGGTGGTCGTGGCGGTCATGGGGTGATCTCCCAGCGTTGTGCGGCGAGGAAGCCGGCGACCACCTGGTCGACCGCGTCCTGGCCGGGCCCCATCGCGCGGAGCACCCCGAGGTAGTCGCGGTTGGTCCGGTACAGCTCGTGGCGCTCGCCGAGCTCGCGCAGCGGCCGGTACGTCAGCTTCACACCGTCCTGGACCAGGTCGACGGCGGCGGGCGCGGCGGTGAGCATCCCGGCGCGATCGGCGCACGGGTACGCGAGCCGGGCGGCCCGCTCGGTGCGGGCGCCGAGAACCCGTGGCAGCGGCTCCCCCAGATGCGTCCGCAGGATGTGCTCGAACAGCGGGATTCCCAGGAGCCGGGCGAGCAGCAGGTCGCATTGGTCCCCTACGGCACGGTAGTTGACCTCGATGATGCGGGCCCGCCCCTCGTGCACCACGAACTCGGTGTGACAGACACCGAATCCGACGCCCAGCGCGTCGAGCTGCGCGAGGACCTGCCCGACGACGGGTTCGGGATGCGAAACCACGAAGGTCATGGCCCGCTCGATGAAGTACGGCGGTGGTGACACCTCGGTGTGGAACCCGCCCAGGACATGGCGTGTGCGGCCGTCACCGAGCGTCTCCACGGTGTACAACTCGCCCGTGAGGTACTCCTCGACGACCAGCGCCGCCTCCGGCCGCCGCGCCTGGATCTCCTTGCAGCGCAGCACGAGCTCCGCGGGCCCGTCGACGAGCACCACGTCCTCGCTGGCCACGCCCTCCCGTGGTTTGAGCACGCACGGGTACGGGACGTCGGCGAACTCCCCTTCGGTGAGTTCGGCCGGGTCCCGCCCGGGACCGATCTCCCTCGACCAGACCGTGTCGGCGCCGGTGGCGGCGAGGTGACGGCGCATCTGCGCCTTGTCCTTGGCTCGGAGTGCGGCCTGCCAGCTCTTGCCCGGCAGACCGAAGTAGTCGGCGGCCAGGGCGGCCTGGGTCTGCAGGTGGTCGCTGTTCGTGAAGATCCCGTCGGGTGTGCGGTGCGTCGAGATCCGGGTGATCACCGCACGGAAATCACGTACGTCGCACGCCAGGACCTCGATGCCGGGACCGCGGTAGCGATGTGCCGCGGGCTGGTCCGTGAGCACGGTGACGTCCAGGCCGAGCCGGGCGGCGGCCGGAAGGAAGCCCTCCGTGACCGAGTCGGTCGGGTTGAGGGCGAGGAGATACAACCGCACGGGCGGCCCCTTCGGGTCGGGTGGTGAGTGGTGTCGGCGCACGGCGCCGGTCGCGGCGTGGCGGTTCGGCGCGCCCCGGTGTCGCCACCGACTGCGCAGCCTAAGTTAGGCAAACCTAAGTTCTCAACTTCCGCTCACCTCGAGCGACCTGACCCCCGGTCATGAGCTGGATCGACTCCACGTAAGGTGAGGCTTACCTTATTTCAAACCCGCCGACGCGACGCGTCGTCGACACGCGAAGGAGTGGGATGGCCATGGCACCGGGAACCGCGGCGGCGCCACACGCCGTGAGCTCGACCGCCGCCCTCACCGGCACCTACGGCCGCGTCATCACGCTGTGCGACGCACTCGACGCCCGGACCGCTCTCCCGGGCAGGCCCCCGGCGGACTGCGTCACCGGCGCCGACCTGGCCCAGGACGAACACGCGCTGGACGCCTTCATCCACGCCGAGACGGTCCGCATCCACGAGCGCCACGGGCACACCCCCCGCCGAGACGTCGCCGCGTCCCGCGCACTCCACGACTACCTGTGGTCCGTCAGCCTGCTGATGAGCGGCCCGTGGCGTCTGGAGCGTCGCGTGCCGCGACTTCACCCGGCGGAGGTCCGGCTGGACCTCACGACGGCCGCATTCGAGGTCGTACCCGGTGCCGACTTCGCCTGCCTGCCGGACGACCCGGCGTCCGGACTGCCCGGCACCCGGGTGATCGGCCACGAGGAGGCATTGCGCGCCGAGTTGCGCGCCGCCGTCGTCGATCACGCACGCCCCCTGATCGCCGCGATCGGCACCCATGTGCGGCGTGGGCCGAGGGCTCTGTGGGGCATGGTGGCCGACGATCTGGTCTCCGGCATCTGGTACCTCGGCCGCATGCTCGACCGGGAGGACGAGGCCGTGCGGGCCGCGACGGAGCTGCTCCCGCACGGCATCCCGCCCTTCCCGGGTGGCGCCGACTTCAGACGGCTGACCGGCCCCGGCGGCCGGGGCCACCACACGCGCACCCGGCTCGGATGCTGCCTCTACTACAAGCTCGACCGAGCTCAGGCGTGCCTGACCTGTCCCCGCACATGCGACGCGGAACGCGTCCGGAGGCTGGAGGACGTCGACGAGTGAACGGTGGACCGCTCCTGGAAGCGGTCCACGGTTTCCGTCCCGCGCCGGGTCCGCGGGCCCCGAAGAACGACGTAGGCCGTCCGTGGAGTGATCCACCCACGCCGGCGGCGTCACGCCGTGCGGCGGCGCGCGGAGCCGAATGGGAATTGCCTGTACCGCGCACCCGGCGCACGCTGGTCGTATGGCTGCCCACGATGGCCCCGGCCCTACGCTCATCACGTCCGTGCAGCGGGCCTTCCGCCTGCTGGAGGCCGTGAGCGCGCACGGGAACGGCGCGCCGGCGAAGCAGCTGGCACGGGAGACGGGGCTGCCCCTGGCCACCGCCTACCACCTGCTGCGGACCTTGGTCCATGACGGATATCTGCGGAAGCTGGACGACGGCGGGTTCGTCCTGGGCGACAAGGTGCAGACGCTCCACACCACCGGCCGCGGGCAGGCGCTGCTGAGCAGGGTCCGTCCGGCGCTCGCCGCGCTGCGCGACGAGTGCGCGACCGCCGCCTACCTCACCTTCTACGAGGACGGCGAGATCCGGGTCGCCGAGATCGTCGACAGCCCCCGGGCGCCCCGGGTCGACCTCTGGGTGGGAATGGAGGACGCCGGTCACGCCACGGCGCTGGGGAAGTCGGTGCTGCGGGAGCTGGACGAGGACTCCCGCAAGGACTATCTCTCCCGGCACCACCTGGCGGATCTCACACCGCGGACGATCACCCACGTTCCGGAACTGCTCCGGCAGCTCGACTCCACTCCTCTGGCCCCGGCCGTCACGGACATGGAGGAGTACAGCCTCGGCACGGTCTGTGTCGCGGTGCCCGTGTACAGCGGGGACACGCTCGGCTCGCTCGGCGTCTCCCTGCGGGCGGACCGGGTCTCCCGCCTCGAGGAGATCCGGAGGCGGCTGGTCCCTGCCGCGAGTCGCGTGACCAGGGGCCTCTCGCTCACTATCTGAAAATCGTGCCCTTGTGACGCTCGGCACTCATCACCTTTCCTGGATGAAACAGACATTCGCGGAGCGCACATGCTCCGCGCACAGGTGAGGACTGCGGGCGATACATGAGTCACACCCGAGAGCACGGCGGCGCACACGAGCCGATACGGCCGCCGAGGAAGCACGGGGTCACCCCCGGGTCGGTGGCCCGGAAGCGCGTCGCGGTGCAGCTCGCCTCGGGTACGCCCGTACTGCCCGTGCTGATCGTTTCCGTCATCGTCGTCGTCGACCTCCTCGGCGGAGCCGGGCTGACCTGGCTGCCGCTGCTCGCCGCCGGGCCCGCACTGGCCGCCACCACCAACGGGCCTCGCGGAGTCCTGTGTGTCGGTCTCCTCGCCGGGGTGCTGGGCGTGACGCTCGGCATCCGCGACGGTGCGCCGAGGAATGAGCTCGCAGCCGTACTGTCCGCCCTGGGGGCCGTCACCCTGGCCAGTGGCCTGGCCAGCGCGTTGCGCGGGCGTCGCGAGCGGGTGCTCGCCGCCGTCCGCTCGGTCGCCGAGGCCGCCCAGCACGCACTTCTCCAGCCCGTTCCGGCCGTCGTCGGCCCGTTCCAGGTGGCCGTCCGCTACAGCGCCGCGGCCGCGGAGGCCCGTATCGGCGGTGATCTCTACGCCCTCGTGCCCACGCCGTACGGCGTTCGGCTGATCGTCGGCGATGTACGCGGCAAGGGGCTGCCGGCCGTGGGGGTCGCTGCTCTGGTGCTCGGGGTCTTCCGCGAGGCCGCCTACGAGGAACCCGATCTCCTCGCCGTCGTCGACAGGATCGAGCGGAGTCTGGCCCGTAACCTCCGCTGCGACGACTTCGTCACCGCCGTGGTCGCCGGGCATCCCCGGCCCGGCGTGCTGGAAGTCGTGAACTGTGGGCACGCACCTCCGCTGCTGGTCCGCGGATCCTCGGTCGCGCCGGTGGAACCCGCCCACCCGGCCCCGCCCCTCGGCCTGCGCGCCCTCACGGGCGAGACCCCCGGCCTGCATGTCCTGCCCTTCGCGGACGGTGATCAGCTGCTGCTCTACACCGACGGGGTCACCGAGGCCCGCGACCGCGGCCGCGAGTTCTACCCGCTCGCCGAGCGGCTGGCGCAGCACCTGTCCGACGAACCGACGCGTACCCTCGCGGCGCTCCACGACGAACTGCTGGCGCACGTGGGAGGCCGACTGCACGACGACGCGGCGCTGCTCCTGCTCCGCAAGCCCACGGCTCCGGAAGCAGCGATCGTTCAAGCGGTGTCCTCGGCGGAGGGAGAGGTCATCGACGTCCAGAGCCTTCGGTACGGGCAGGGCCGGCTCCGACACGGCCAGGACCGCCTGGCGTGACGCCCGGCCGAGCGGCCCGGCCGATCTCTCTCAGCCGAACGTCGTCGCGGGGGACGCCAGGGTGAGCTTCCAGAAGTCGGCGTAGCGGCCGCCACGGCGTAGCAGATCGTCGTGGCTGCCCTCCTCGACGATGCGGCCGGCATCGAGGAAGACGATGCGGTCGGCATGCTGGACGGTGCGCAACCGGTGAGCCACCACCACCACGGTCCGTCCCGCCATCAGGCGCTCGATGCCGGCGTGGACGGCGGCCTCGTTGACGGGGTCCAGCGCGGAGGTGATCTCGTCGAGGAGCACGATCGGCGCGTCCTTCAACAGGGCCCGGGCGATCGAGACGCGCTGGCGCTCGCCGCCCGACAGGCGGGCCCCGCCCTCTCCGACGGTGGTCGACCATCCCTGCGGCAGGCGCCCGATCACCTCGTCCAATCGCGCCGCAGCCGCGGCTGCCCGTACCTCGGCGTCGGTGGCGCCGGGGCGCCCCAGACGCACGTTGTCCTCGATCGTGCCGTCGAAGAGATAGACGTCCTGGAAGACGATGGCGAACTGTGCCATCAGCGCCTCGGTTCGGACGGCGCGCACGTCCGCGCCGCCGATGCGCACAACGCCCGCGTCCACGTCGTAGAACCGCGCGAGCAGCTGCAGCAGGGTGGTCTTCCCCGCGCCCGACGGCCCCACCACGGCCAGCCGCTGCCCTTCGGGGACGGACAGCGACAGGCCGTCGAACACCGCGCGCCCCTCGTGCCGGAAGGCGACCGACGCGAACTCCAGCCCGTGGCCGACCGGCTCGACCGGCTCGGGGGCCTGCGGCAGCGGCTCCGTACGCAGCACCGCGTCGATCCTCTCCAGCTCGCCACGCGCGCCGCGCAGCCTGCCGCCGAGGTCGGCCAGCGACAGCAGCGGATCCGCGCATCGCGCGGCCAGCACCAGGACCGTCAGCAGCTCCGCGGCCCCGATACCTCCGCCGAGCGCGAGGTACGCACCCAGCACCAGCACCGCGGTGAACACCGCCTGCACCGTCAGCGTCAGGCCCAGCGCGCCGGGCAGCGCGGTCAGCGTGGACCGACGGGAGGCACTCTGGACCTGCCGCAAGGCGTCGTCGAGGAGACCGAACCGTTCGGCGGTCCGGCCGCCGGCGCGCAGCACGGGCTGGGCCCGGAGGTATTCGATGACCCTCCCGGTGGCCTCGCGGTCGCGTGCGGCACGCTCCGCCTCCTCGGCCGCCGCGGAACGTCCGGCCAGGATCTGGATCGCCACCACGACGGGGACGGCGGTCAGCGCGGCCAGGCCCAACTGCCAGTTGAGGAAGAGGATCACGACGACGATCGTCAGCGGCGTCACGGCGGCGGAGACGACCGGTGCCAGCAGGTGCGCGAGCACGCTCATGGCCCGGAGAACGCCCTGACCGGCCAGGACGGACACCTCTCCCACCCGAGCCGCGCCGTACCAGCCGAGCGGCAGCCGGGCCAGATGGTCGCCGAGTCGGTGGTACACGCCGCGCAGCAGCGCGGTGCCGACGCGGAACCCCGAGAGGTCGCTGAGGTAGCGCAGCACCGCGTAGGCCGCCACCGTGGCCCCGAACGCGCCCAGCCAGGGCCAGGCGTGGTCCGGCTCGCCCCCGAGCAAAGCCCGCAGTACTGGTGTCAGCAGAGCGTAGGACAGGCCCTCCAGGACCGCTGTCGCGGCCATCAGGGCGAGGGTGCGGAGCATCGGCCGGGCATGCTGGTGGCCCAGCACGCGCAGCAGTACGCGGATCATCGGGAATCGACTCCTCACTGATGGATGGGGGTTCGCGGACACGTCGCCAACGGATCGGCCGGGCCGTGCGTCCGGGGGTTCGCGGACACGTCACGCCCCGGATCGACCGGGCCGTGCGTTGTCACGGCCGCTCCCCCGATCCGGGTGGGCCCGCCGGTCCTGAGCGCCACAGCGCGGAGAACTTCCCCTCGGTGTCGAGCAGTTCACCCGGCGGGCCGTGCTCGACGACGACTCCGTCCTCCAGGACCGCAATGGCGTCGGCGCCCGCGACCGTCTCCAGGCGATGCGCGACGACGAGGACCGTTCGGTCCTCCCGCAATGTGTCCAGGGCGCGGCGGATCGCCCGCTCGGTGAGCGGATCGGCGAAGGAGGTCGCCTCGTCGAGCACCAGGACGGGGGTGTCGGCCAGCAGCGCCCGGGCGAGCGCGATCCGTTGGGCCTCGCCGCCCGACAGTCGGGCGTCCTCGCCGATCACCGTCTCGTACCCTCGGGGCAGTTCGAGGATGCGGTCGTGGACGTTCGCCAGACGGGCGGCGAGCACCACCTCGTCCTGGCCGGCGTCCGGTACCGCCAGCGCGATGTTGTCGGCGATCGAGGCGCGCAGCAGATGGACGTCCTGGAAGACGAAGGAGACCTGCCGGTACAGCTCCCGGCTGCCCAGCTCGCGCAGATCGACGCCGCCCAGGCGTACCGAGCCGCTCGTCGGGTCGACGAACCGCGGCAGCAGCTGGACCAGCGTGGACTTGCCGCTTCCCGACGGTCCGACGAGCGCCGTGACCGTACCCGGCTCCAGCACGAGGTTGATCCCGCGCAGTACGTCGTGACCCGCTTCGTAGGCGAAGCGAACGTCCCGCAGCTCCACCCGGTGGCCCCGGGGCGCGACCGGATCGGCCGGCTCCGGCAGCGGCGGCACCGCGAGCACGTCGCGGATCCGGCCGACCGCGCGCCGGGCGGCCTGCAGCTCGTCGAAGCCATGCCCGAGCGCCGCCACCGGGGCGGTCAGCCCGAGTCCCAGCAGCAGGAACGGCAGCAGGTCGGCCGGGGCCATCCCCCCGCCGGCGATCAGTGCCGCGCCGCCGATCAGAACGGTCAGCAGAACGAACGGAGGCGAGAGAACGAGCTGCATTCCCGCGGCAGTCGGTGAGATCCCGCGCACCCAGCGACCGAAGACAGCGACGAAGTCGTCGGCGGCGGCACGGAACTCGCGGTGGGCGCGCTCGCCCCCGCCGAAGGCCTTGACCACGGCGATGCCCTGGACGAACTCCACGACGGAGCGCGCGATCCGCGCCATCGCCGAGTCGAAGTCGGCCTGCTCGCGCAGCCGAGCCGGGGTCATCATCAGCGGGACCAACGCCACCGCCGCGACCACCGGGATCAGTGTGATCAGCGTCAGCCGCCAGTCGATGGTGAACAGGTAGACCAGCGACACCAGCGGCACGACGAAGGCGGATGCCAGCTCTCCGGGCGTGTGGGCGATGAACGGGTGCACGGCGCCGACGTCATCGCCCACCAGCTTGGCCAGTTCACCACCATGGCGTCGGGAGAGCCAGCCGATCGGCACGCGACCCAGGCGAGCGGCCAGCTGCCGACGCAACGCCAACTGCACCCGCCCGTCGAGCAGATGCCCGATTCCTGCCGCAGCGGCCGTCAGCAGCAGCTTGACGAGCAGGCCCGCCGCGCCCGCGACCACGACGAGCCGGACATGACCCGGGTCGACCGGACCGGGTTCGAGCAGGAGCCGGCCCAGCTCGACGACCGCGAGCAGCGGCGCCAGCCCCGCGACCGCGCCGACGACCTGCAGGACGATCACCGCGGCGAAGCCCCCTGCGTAAGGCCGCAGCAGTCCTGCCGCACCCGGCCCCTCCGGGGGCTGCGCCCGGGCGGGACCGGCATCGTCCGGTGGCCGCGTGGGCTCTTTCCTCGCTTCGGCGGGCTCGGTGATGGTCATCGTCCGCTCGTCCTCTCGTCCCCGTCGAGGCTTCGAACATCGATTCTTACGATGTAAGGCCGTTTCAGGACGCTATACTTACAGCGTAAGAATCGTCAATCGGTCCGTGATGGGTACGGCATGGAAGGAGCGGCGCCATGGCGGCCCAGAGGGCTCCCGGGCAGCGTGCGGGGCTCACTCGGCAGGCCGTCCTCGAGGCGGCACTGCGACTCGTCGACCAGGAGGGGCTCAAGGCCCTGTCGATGCGGAGGCTCGGCGCAGAACTGGGTGTGGAGGCGATGACCCTCTACCACCACGTGCCGAACAAGACCGCCCTGCTGGACGGGATGATCGAGCAGGTCGTCGCCGAGGCGGTCCCCCCGGCGTTCGGTGCCGACACCTGGCGGGAGGACCTGAGTGCCTACGCCCACGCGCTGGTCGCCGCGCTCGACGCGCATCCGCACGCCGTGCCGTTGCTGCTCTCCCGGCCCGCCATGACGCCCCGCAATCTGCGGACACTGGAGGCAGTGGTGGAGATGCTGCACGGGGCGGGCTTCCCCCTGCCCAGGACCCTGGACGTTCTCTACTCGCTGACCAGTTTCGTCGTCGGCCACGCAGCCGCCCAGGTGGGCCGTGTCGACGGGGCCGGCAGCCTGGCCTCGTTGGCCCCGGAGACGTACCCACTCCTGGTCGCCGCGGCCCGGGAGGCGGGCGAGGACACGGCCGCGGCACGCTTCGACTTCGCTCTCGACGCGCTGCTGGCCGGATTCGAGAGAGAGCTCGCGGGCACCTCGCCCGCCGGGTGAGGGCGGTCGATGCCCGTTTCACCCGGGCAAGCCCTCACCCATGCGTAGGTGGTGACGACCTTCACGCGCGCGCCGCGGGTGCCAGGGGCGGTTCGCCCCCGGCACCCGTTCCGTGATCACGTCGCGGCGGGAGCCTTCTCGGGGGCGGTCTCGGCCGGCGAGTCCTGCCGGTAGAAGATGTCGATGTCCACCTCTTCGCCCCCGACGATCAGGGTGTCCCACGCCCCGCTCTCCAACAGGGTCCGCAGGGTACTGGAGTTGAGGGTTTCCAGGTGGTCCCGGAGCGTCGAGTCGTCAGGCATGCCGGGGACGCGTGACGACAACCGGTCACGAATGCCCCGCAGCCGTTCCATGAGCGCGTCGGTGTCCGCCTTCCTGTCCAGCTCCTGCCCTTCGGACTCTTCGATGCTCCGCGCGATCTTCTCCTTGATCGCGCAGCTGACCCCGTTCTCGTCGGTGGTGATCATCGTGTTCCAGGCTCGGCTCTTGTGCCGGTACTGGAGCATGGACATGGCCGCCTCGTGGCGTGCGAAGTCGGCGTCCCGGAACGGCCTTCCGGTCCATGCTCCGTTGAGGGACCGAGCCAGCGAGATGGCAGAGCCCAGTCCACTGTTGAGCCCGCGTCCCGGCCAGAAATGGATGGCGTTGGCGGCGTCGCCGAGCAGGAACCCGTAGGTCCCCGGAGTGGTCGACGTGGCCGAGCGCAGCCGGGTCGTGAACCTGGGCCGCTGCACCATGTCGAGCCGGAAGGCCGTGACGGCGCTCAGGTCCCTCTCGGCGACACCGAACAGCGCCAGCCCCTCCAACACCCGCTTCCACAGGGCCGAACCCCTGACCATCGCGGGCAGGAAGAGCGTGCTGTGCGTCGAACACTGGAAGTCGCCGTGATCGTCCCGCCCCATGACGCACGGGCGTGAGGCGATGCAGTCCTCGAACACATGCCGCACCGGATCGATACCGACCACTTCCGCGGCCTCGGCATCGGTGAGCCGCATGTTCAGGAACCCCTCGCCGCGAAGGGCATTGAGGAGGAACCGGTTCTGAGCCACGGTCAGCAGGACCGTCATGGGGTCCGTCAGAGTCGATGCGACGCGCAGGCCCAGGACGACATCCTGGATGTGCTGACCGTGCAGCGAGTAGATGGACTTGTCGGCGTTGCCGAACTTGTCGGTGAAATACTCCCGCGTTCGGGAGCGGCCTCCCTCGCACACAGCGAGCACGTGGTCCTTGGACTCGGCCGTGTGGTACTCGGCCGGGTCGAACGCCTCAGGAACCAGCCGAATCCGATCCGGCTTTTCGTTGGCCAATTCGAGGAGGGTGTCCTCGATGTAGGCGATCCGCAGGTTTCTCGGGTTGTAGCCACGGAGCGAGTCGGGACCCACCGGCCACATCTCGGAGTACGCGTCGCCGCGGAACAGCCGCTCCTGCACCTCTTCGGGGAGGTTCAGGTACTGGCGGCTCTGCACGGTGACGACCTGCTGTCGCCTGACGTTGCCCTGCCCCTCGCTCTTCCAGACGACATTCGCCCCGTCCTGTACCCACCGACCGTCGTACACGGTGATGGCCACACGAGGCCCCATGAGGTGTTCCAGGAGCAGAGCGAAACTCAGGCCGACGGGGCCACCGCCCGTGACCGTGACGTTGAGCACGGGCCCTGCCGCCGGCGTCGCCCGGGCGGGCGTGAGCGGCCGCAGCACGGAGAGGTCGAGGATGGTCTCCATCGCATCGGCAGCTTCGAAGCGGAACGTCTCCGTTCCTATCTCGACGAGATCTCCGGGCTGCAGTTCGTGCGATGTCACACGGACCCCGTTGACTCGCGTTCCATTACTGCTGCCGCTGTCGTACAGCACGAATCCATGGCGCTCGCGACGCACTTCGGCGTGAAAGCGTGAGACGTTCCCCCCGGTTATCACGACACTGTTGTCGCTGTTGCGGCCCAGGGTTACCGGTGTGGCGCCGATCGGATAGCTCTGTCCTGTCAGTGAGCCTTGATGGCCGACAAGTCGAGGCGGCATGGGTCACCCAATTCCATGAGTCACGGATCCGATGACGAAATGCGGAACCGGTCACGAGCAACAGCACCCTGCACCACACACCGCGAGTCGACCGGCACGCAGAGCAATCTTAATCCGGCCGTGAGGCCGCTGAGAAGGCGTCCGAGCCGCCCGGCCACCACACGGTCCTCGTCGCCGAACACCCCTGTGCCACAAGGCAGGTGCGCCGTGCCCACCGGCGGGCGTCACGCTTCAGCCGCCCTTGTTGCGCATGCCCCGCTTGCTCAGAAACCGGCGCAGCTTCGTCAGCGGCCACGTGTTGATGACGTCGTCCGTCGTCAACCAGCCGCGCTGGGCCGTGGCCACCCCGTAGCGCATGTACGGCAGATGCGTGATGGCGTGCCCATCGGAGCTTACGGCGAACTTCACGCCGTACCGTTTCGCTCGCAGGATGTCCTCGTCGCACAGGTCGAGCCGCTCGGGATGCGCGTTGATCTCCAGAGCCGTGCCCGCCCGCGCACATGCCTGGAAGACCGCGTCGAAGTCGGCGTCGACGCCCGGGCGTTTGCCGATCCGACGGGTCGTGGGATGGCCGATGACGGCGACGTACGGGTTCTCGCAGGCACGGATCAGCCGGCGGGTGAGTTCCCGCCGGCTCTGGTTGAAGTGGGAGTGGACCGAGGCCACACAGATGTCGAAGTCCGCGAGGAACTCGTCGGGCCAGTCCAGCGAGCCGTCCGGGCCGATGTTGAGTTCCGTGCCGTGCAGCAGCCGCATCCTGTGGTGGACGCCGTCGAGTGCGCGTACCCGCTCGCGCTGGGCGAGGATCTTCTCGTCGGTCATACGCTGCATGTACAGGTTCGGGGCATGGTCGGTGACGGCGTAGTAGGCGTATCCGCGGGCCGCGGCGGCGGCGATCATGTCCTCCAGCGGGGCCAGCCCGTCGGTGAGGTCGGTGTGGGTGTGCAGATCGCCGCGGATGTCCTTCTCGGTCAGGATCTCGGGGAGTTCGCCGCGCAACCCGGCCTCGATCTCGCCGCGGTCCTCGCGCAGCGTCGGCGGGATCCAGGGCAGCCCGAGCCTCTCGTAGATCGCTTCCTCCGTCGCGGACGTCAGGCTCTCGCCGCTCTCGGCGTCGAAGAGTCCGTACTCCGACAGCTTGAGGCCTTGGCGCACCGCGAGTTCGCGCGTGCGGATGTTGTGCGCCTTGGAGCCGGTGAAGTACTGCAGCCCCGCGCCCCAGGAGGTTGGGGGAAGGACCCGCAGGTCCACCTGGAGTCCCGCGACGGTCCGTACTGAGGTCTTCTTCTCACCCTGCGCGATGACCTCGGCCGTGGACGGAAGGGCGACTAGGGCGTCCATGAAGGGGGCCGATCGGCGCGCCGCCACCAGGATGTCGATGTCCCCGATGGTCTCCTTCATACGGCGGAGGGATCCCGCGTACGTGCATCGGACGCAGCCGCGGATCTCCGAGAGCTCCGCGACGAGCTGCTCGGCGATGTCCATGGCGGCGCTGACGAGGATCCGGCCCTCGCCGGCCTTCCGCAGGACCGAGATGCCGTGCAGGATGTTCTCCTCGGTCCGCTCCCCGAAGCCCTTCAGGTCGCGCAGCCGTTCCTGGTGAATGGCGTCGATCAACTGGTCGACGGTGGTGGTGCCCAGCTCCTCGTACAGGACCATGGCCTTCCGTGGCCCCAGCCCCGGAATCGCGATCAGCTCGCGCACTCCTGCCGGCACGGCCGTCCGGGCCTCGTCGACGACGGACATACGGCCGGTCCGCAGGTACTCCAGGATCTTGTCGGCGACGGACTTGCCGACGTTCGGAATCTCACGCAGCCCCTTCGCGTCCAGTGTGGAGACGTCCTGCGGGTAGCCCCCCACGGCACGTGCGGCCTTCTCGTAGGCCCTCGCCTTGAAGGCCTCCCCTCCCCGGATCGCGATGAACTCTGCGTACTCCTGGAGCAGCGCCTCGACCTGGTCGTTGGCTCGGGCCATGCCTCCAGGGTGCCCCCCACCGGCCGGGCAGTCACGCCGGGGCGCCGGCGACGCCTCGACGGTCCGGCCATGGAAGGGCTGCTTCAGGAGGTTCCGGCGAAGTACGGGCTGGTCACCGCATGGGAAGAGATCATGGCCCCGACGCCGCACGCGGTGGGCCGGAAGTGGGAATCATCCGACGACCGCTCGTCGAGGTGGAGCACCTGCTCTCCTGGCACGTCTCCACCGCGCTGCGACGAGCCGCCGTCACGGGCCCGGCAACCGCCTCCTCGGCCGCTCCGGTCGTGCTGGCCTGCGTCCCCGCGGAGCAGCACACGCTGCCCCTGGAGGCGCTTGCGGCGGGACTGACCGAACAGGGCCTGCCGACCAGGATGTTCGGCGCGGCCGTGCCCGCGGAGGCCCTCGACGCGGCGGTACGACGGTCGGGGCCGACCGCCGTGGCCCTCTGGTCCCAGGTGAGATCCACCGCGAACCACTCCTTGGCCCGGCACGTCGCGGGTACGGCGTTCGGTGTACTGGGAGCACGCACGGCTCCCCTCGTTCTTCTCGCGGGCCCCGGCTGGCTCGGCCGGACGCCCGCGCCCGGCATGGCGCGTCCCACCGGACTGCGCGAGGCGATCGGCGTGATCTCCCGGCTGTACGGGGAGCCGGCCGGGCGCGCCGCAGGCTGACACAGGTACGAGGACGGCCCGTGGATCATCCTCGGCTCCGGTCGTCGCCGGATCGGCGGAACGCGGCGCGGTGGAAGCGCGGGACGTCGGCGAGCATCCGCAGATGGCGGCCATCCACCCGTACGGGAGGCGAGGAAGCCTCGGCACGGAGGGCGCCCCGCCGCCGCCGGGTTCAGGGCGAAGGGGGCGTCTGCGGCAGGCGATCGAGGGCGTTCGCCCTCGATCGCCTGAACGTCAGGGGCGGTGCCGGAGCGAGCCCGGCCACCAGACCGCGGGACCGATGTCCCTGACGAGGGCCGGAACCAGGAGCGACCGGACCACCAGCGTGTCGAGCAGGACGCCGAAGGCGACGATGAAGGCGATCTGGACCAGGAACGCCAGCGGGATGACC
Organism: Streptomyces sp. NPDC039609; assembly: GCF_055596705.1. Classification (NCBI taxonomy): domain Bacteria; kingdom Bacillati; phylum Actinomycetota; class Actinomycetes; order Kitasatosporales; family Streptomycetaceae; genus Streptomyces; species Streptomyces sp. NPDC039609. The sequence continues at coordinate 218,133 of NZ_JBVIUJ010000001.1, read as the reverse complement.
CCCAGCGCGGCGAAGGTGGCGGCGAGGACGACACCGGCCGAGGTGATGACTCCTCCCGTGGCGACCAGCCCTCGGCGCATGCCCTCGCGCGTGCCGTGCAGCACCGTCTCCTCGCGCACCCGCGACATGAGGAAGATGTTGTAGTCGACGCCGAGGGCGACCAGGAAGACGAATCCGTACAGGGGTACGGCGGAGTCGGTTCCGGTGAATCCGAAGACGTACTCGAAGACGACGGCGGCGACGCCCAGCGTGGCCAGGAAGTTGAGCCCGACCGTCGCCACGAGCAGCACGGGCAGCAGCAGGGAACGCAGCAGGCCGACGAGGATCACCAGGATGATCGCCAGCACGACGGGGACGATGAGCTTCCTGTCCCGTTCGGCGGTGACCTGGGTGTCGTACCGCTGGGCGGTGTAGCCGCCGACGAGTGCGTCGGCGCCCTGTACCGCGTGGAGGGTGGTACGCAGGCGGGCGACGGTGTCCTTGGCGGCGTCGGAGTCCGCGGCGTCCGCGAGGGTGACGTCGATCCGGACGCGCCCGCCCGCGACGAGCGGCTGCGTGGTACCCGGTGCGGCGAAGAGAACCGCGGAGTCGACTCCGTCGACACCCCCGGCGGCGGTGCGCACCTTCTCGGCGGCACCGGCGCCGGCGATGACGACGGCGGGGTTGCCCGCACCAGCGGGGAAATGTTCGCTCAGACGCGCCTGAGCGGCGACGGAGGGGGCGTCCTTGACGAAGATCTCGTCGAGCGGCACTCCCTTGGAGTCGAGCGTGAAGGAGAAGGCGGCACAGGCGAGCAGGGCGGCGAGCGAACCGGCCCAGACCTTGCGCGGTGCGCGGTCGACGAGCGCCGCGACCTTGCGCCACACGGGGTGTGCGTCGTCGCCGGTACTCGCCTTGGGGCGGGCCGGCCAGTACGCGGCCCGGCCGAGGAGTACCAGGACGGCGGGAAGGAATGTCACGGCGCTGAGCACGGCGCAGGCGATGCCGATGGCGCCGACGGGGCCGAGGGCGCGGTTGTTGGTGAGATCGCTGAAGAGGAGCGCGAGCAGGCCGAGCGCGACGGTCGCGGCGCTGGCCACGATCGGTCCGAAGGACTGCTTGAGGGCGGCCCGCATGGCCGCCACGGGGTCGCCGTTCCGCAAGCCGAGCTCCTCCCGGTAGCGGGCGGCGAGCAGCAGGGCGTAGTCCGTGGCGGCGCCGATGACGAGGATGGAGAGGATGCCCTGCACCTGCCCGTCGACCCGCACGATGTCGTGATCGGCCAGGACGTACACGACGGCGCAGGCCAGACCGAGGGCGAACACCGCCCCGAGGATGATCATCAGCGGGAGCAGGACGCTCCGGTACACCAGGAGCAGGATGACCAGGACGGTCACGAGGGCGACGACGAGGAGGAGACCGTCGATGCCGGCGAACGCGTCGCCGAGGTCCGCCTGCGTGACGGCGGGGCCGCCCAGCCACACCTCGGTCCCCGGCACGACGGAGACCGCGGCGTCGACCTCCTCCAGTGTCACCGGCAGCTCGTCGCCGAGGTCGGTGCGGAGCTGAACGATTCCTCGCAGTGCCTCGCCGTCTTCGGAAGGGAAGGCCGGGGAAGGCGTGCCAACGACGCCTGCGGTGCCCTTCAAGGTGAACAGGGCCCGGGTGGCGGCCGCCTGTGCCGACGGATCGATGCGATCTCCGCCCTCGGCGGTCCAGAGAATCAGGACCGGAAGGGTCTTCTCCTGGCGGAACGCCTCCTGAGCCCGCAGGACCTGTGTCGACTCCGCGCTGCGGGGCAGGAAGGCGGCCTGGTCGTTGGTCGCGACCTCGCCGAGCTTGCCGGCGTAGGGGCCGAGGCCTCCCCCGATGACGAGCCAGACGACCAGCACGAGCAGCGGCAGCAGTCTGCTCGCCCACCGCAGGGGTGTGGACATGAACACTCCAACGTCTCTCAACAGTCAACAATCTCAATGATCAAGATAGATTGAAGCATGGACCATCTCGGGCACCGACAGTCAGGGCATACGGGGCTCCCGCGCCCACACCGATAACCGAATCACCGATCACCGGCCACCACCCCGTCTTCCGCGCACCGGTACGACACGGATGCAGCCATCGAGAAACGGGCGTCGCCCATCGCTGGGGCAGTCGGGCGCGGGGGTGGTACTTCGTCGACCCGTACGTGCCCCTGGAGGAGATGCCGGCCGCGCGAACCGCACGGGGCTGCGTCAGCGGCGGGGAACGCGCAACTCGCCGAGCTCCTCGTTCAGCGCGTCCAGATATCTCAGAACGACCGCGAGTTCGTCCTCTGTGAAATGGCCGCGCGCACGATCCGCCGCCTGCGCGAGCGGCATGAAATAGGCCCGCGCGACTGCTCGGGCTCCCGGGACGTAGTGGATGCGTACCACCCGCCGGTCGTCGTCGGCCCTGCTGCGCCGGATGTGACCGGCCTTCTCCAGGCGGTCGAGGCAGGCGGTCACCGCGCCGGATGTCAGGCCGAGATGCTCCCGCAACAGCCCCGGGGTGGCCGTATCGGGGTTGTCGAGCACGAACGAGAGCGCATGGACGTCGGTGGGGTGCAGGCTCTCGGTCGAAGCGAAGCCATGGACCAGGCGGTTCATCTCACCGATGGTCCGACGCAGAGCGACCCCGAACTTCTGCAGATCGGCCCTGCTCCCGGTATCCGTCTCGATCGTCTCCGCATGCCCGTCATCCACACGGTCAGCCTATGCGGACGCCGTGAGGAACACGGAATCAGCCGCCCTCCGGTCGGCGTCCCCCACCCGGGCACCCATGGTGGACCTCATGACGTGCTCCTCCCTGGTCCCACAGACAGACGACCGTGCGGTCGTCGTCGTACGTCTTGGCACGCAACTGCGCCTGCCACAAGAAGTCGGAGGGCGTCGGAACCTCGCTACGGCCCCAGTAGTCGGCCAGGCGCATGACGAATTCACGTTCCTGGATCAGTGGGTTCGTCATGCCGTCGGTGCCGAGCAGAACGACATCACCCGGGACCGACACGAAGAGGCGCGTTCTTCGACGGACACGTCAGCTCTTCGTCGGGCTCGGCCTGGGCGACCTGATCACGATCTGCGACCGGGCCCTGATTGAGGTGAACGAGGGAGCTGGCAGAGTTCCCGTGGTTCCTGAGTGACTCGCACAAGAGCTACCCGAGGAAGCTCAGCCGCACCTGACGCTCCGCGTGGTCCTTGTTCGTGTCCACCAACCTCCGCGCAGGGACAACCCCGACCGTATTCAAGCGCTGTCCCGGCCAACGGAGTCGGATGGTCCGGCGGACACGTCATGGTTGTTCTCGATCACAGGTTCCTCCTCGACGGCGGGCACGCCGGAGGAGGGAAGCAGTTGCGGAACGCCGTCGATGATCGGATAGCGGCGGCGCAGGCGCGGGTTGTAGAGAGCGCCCCCGGTCTCGTCGAGGATCAGCGGACCCTTGTCGAGCGGGCAGGCGAGGATCTTCAGCAGCGGGTTGTCGGGCTTCATGACCGGGCTCCTTCGGAAGTGGGGGTGTCCGCGTCGTGTCGCGGCAGGGTGAGCAGGACCGTCAGTGCGAGGGCGGTGCCGCCGAGACGCAGTAACAGCCGCAACGAGTCGTCGGGCAGCGGTTCGTCGAACGCGATCGTGCCGCTCACGATCGTGAACACACAGGTCACCGTCGTACACACCGGGACGATCAGTGACGCCCGGCAGCGCTGCAGCGCGGTCTGCGACAGCACCAGTCCGCCGACCCCTGTCAGAAGGAGGAGGTACGGGTAGGGGGAGGCGAACAGGACGGGCACGGAGGCCAGGAGGTCCGAGGTGTCCAGATGCCCGGAGACGCCCTTGATGGCCAGCGAGCTGACTCCGTAGATCAGACCGACGGCGACCGCATAGGCCACTCCGGTGGTCGGCTGCCGATGGCGACGGCGGGCGCGCCGCTCCGCGGCTGTGTACAGCACCAGCCCGGCCGCGAGGGTCGGTACACACAGGGCCAGCAGGATGCCGGTGGGCGCGCTGCGGCTGATCTCCTCGCTGGTTCCGTACAGCGAGGCCACCACCATCACCAGCGCCAGACCGATGACGGCCACCGCACGCCGCTCGCGGCCGGAGGGGCGTTCACCGAGCACCACCGACGAGAGCACCAGCAGGAGGACCAGGCCGGACAGGAACAAGCCCTGGGCGGCGGCGATCGGCAGTGTGCGGTAGACGGCCAGTTGCGCGGCGAACCCCAGGGCCAGCGCCATGGCCCCGCAGATCCACAAGGGTCTGCACGCCAGCAGGATCAGGGCGCGGCCCGGCTGTGCGGCGCTCAGCCGCGGCATGCCGGCGAGCGCACGCTTCTCCAGGACGAAGCCGGTGCTGTACAGGACGTTCGCCACCAGCGCGGCGATCACACCCCACACCACGGGCTACACCTTTCTCGCATGCACGAGGAGGATGGAGGCGAGGGACGGCAGCCCGCAGGCCAGGCGGTCCAGCGGGCGGAGCGGTCGCGGCACTCCGTGGAACGGCGCACCGGCGACCGACACCACCTCGAACCCGGACGCCGCCACGAACTCGCGCAGCGCGCGCGCCGTGTACAGCCTCAGATGGCCCACGACCTCCCTGCCCGGTCTGCCGTGGATGCGGCGCAGACTCACCTCGGAGAACACCGGCTGGACTCCGGCGAGCAGCAGGGCGCGGTTGTACCAAGCGCCGAGGTTGGGCGTCGAGAGCATCAGATGCCCACCGGGCCGCAGCACCCTGTGCAGTTCGTCGAGGGCACTGTCGGGGTCGACAAGGTGCTCGACGACTTCGCTGAACAGCACGGCGTCGGCGCTGCCGGAGGCGAACGGCAGACCACTGCCGGTCAGCTCGCCGCGGACGACCTGGCTCAGGCGCGTGGCCGCCCGGAGCAGCGCGTCCTGCGACCAGTCGATCCCCACGACGCGGTGCCCGTCCAGGACGCGGGCTGCGGTCGCGCCGGCCGAGCCGTCCCCGCAGCCCACGTCGAGCACGGTCGCGGCCGGGCGGCCGGGCCCGACGGGGCCGAGCGCATCGGCCAGCATCCGGGCCTGACGCAGTGTCCGGGCTTCCCCGGAGGCGACGGGAACGGCGGGGTTCTCGTAGAAGTCCCGCAGCCCGGGGACCGGCCAGCTCGGCGAAGTCACCGCCGCTTCGGGCGACTTCCCGGTTGCTGCGGAGCCCTTGGCGGAGAGGGTCATGACGGCCTCTTCCAGCTGTCGTGGGTGGAGCGGGCTCCACGTGGTGTCGAGTCGGGATGGGGTGTGTCGCGGTGGTACGGCCCGCCCGGGCTCCGGGCGTGATCCCGGGCCGGGGAGGCCTCGGTGTCCGCGGCGGTGGCGTCCCCCTCCCGGATGCGGGCTCCCGGCCCCGTCCCAGGAGCGTTTCCCCCGGCCGGGGTGAGCGACGTCGCCGACAGCGACTCCTCGAACAAGCCCACCAGATCCGCACCGGCCGCGTCACCGAGCAGCGCCCGCGACCAGCGCAGCGTCACATGCAGTCGCCCGCCGGTGGAAGCCGCCGCCACGCTCAGCCCGCGCGGCATCCGTGCCGGTGCGGAGAACCACACGGCTGTCGCCCGGCCGGCGTCGCCGAAGTCCAGTTCGTACGGCACGCGTCCGATGTTGGTGACCAGCGCCGTCGACGTCCAAGGCGCCGCCGCCCGCCGTGCGCCACGGGTGAGCACGCCCCGGATGCCGACCGGTAGCAACGGCGCGGTCAGCAGACTCGCCCCGGCGCCCAGAGGGGCGCCATGGGCCGACTTCAGCGCGCGGGTACGCCGAGCCGTCGTACGCAGCAACCGGGTCACGGCTGCCGGGTCCGGCCGTTCACCGAGCAGCAGGTCGGTGTCGCGCGGGTCCTCGGAGGTCATGGCCACCTCGACAAGGCGGGTTCCGTTACCCATCGGCATCTCCGTGCCGCGCGGCCGGTCGTCCACGGGCATCGTGATCCTCACCGGACCGGCCGGCCGGCCTTGCGAGACGTTCCAGCGGCCCACCATCAGCGATGCGGCGACCAGCAGTTGGTCGTTGACGGTCCAGGGCTCGAGGCCCCCGCTCCGCGCCGCACGCCGTGGAACGGGCAGGTCCGCCTGCAGCATGCCGTTGCCCACGGCGCGGGCACGTACCGGCCGGGGCCGGGAGTCCGGCGCGACGCGTACGGGGCGCGCACGTACGGCATCGCCGGTGCCGCCGGTCAAGCTCGGAGCCTGACCCGAGCGCTCCGGACGGACCCGCCCGGTGACCGGGAGGCCGGTCACGCCGCCGTACTGTTCGGCGGTCGTGGCGAGCACCCGCAGCCCCGACCCCGCGTCGAGGGCCGTGTGATGCATCGTCAGCAGCAGCACGGTCCCGGTCCCGGAAGCCACGCGCGCCGCCGACGGCTCCGGGGCGGCCGTTCCACCGTCCACCTCGACGACTTCCAGGCGCATCGGCGGCGACAGGGTGAGCGGCGGGCATTCGCTCAGGGCGCGGGCCCGGGCCCCGGCCAACGCGTCGGGGCCCCGTCCCGCGAGGCTCACCGGGTCGCTGTCCGGTTGATCGGTCAGCTCCCACGCGAAGGACCGGCGGTGCCGACGGCCGGGCACTTCCCGCATCAACGCCCTGGGGTGTGCCAGCAGCGCCCCCCGGAAGGCGGCCCGCAGCCGTGCCTCGTCCAGCCGTCCGGGCAGATGGACCTCGATGTGCACGCTCTCCGGTTCCTCGTCACTGAGGCAGTGCCGCGACACCTCGTCGACGGTCGGAAAGGGAATCCGGACCGTGCCGGGAGGGGGCGTGCTCCCCCTCCCGGCGACGGTCCACGGCGCGATCACGAGGGGCCACCGCCTTCGGGCCGCCAGAGAGGCGGCTCGGGCCGGTGCCCTTCGCCGGTGCTTCGCGGCCTGGCCGTGACGACCGGTCCGGCTTGCGGCGCGTCGGCACCGTCGTGGTCCTCATGTCCGTCGTCGTGCCCACGCCCGGCGGCCACGGACTCCGGCCTCACCGCCGTCACCAGCGCGGCTGCCAGGGCCACAAGCGCGAGCACCTGCGCCAAGCCGCTGAACGCGCCCTCCCCTGCGGCAACCGGCTCCCCGGCGCCCACGGCCGCGACGAGGCCCGCTCCGACCATCGCCGCCGCCGCGGTCGGCACGAGGACGGCCGGGCGGATCCGCGCCGCCACAGCGAGTACGGGCACGACCAGAGCCGACGGCCCCGCCGCGACCGCGACGACCGCGGTCAGCGCAAGCACCCCGAGCAGCATCCCCGGGGCCGCTGGTTCGGGCAGCCTCTCGTCGGCTCCACCGGCGTGACGCCGACGGCCCACGAAGGCCAGGACGACGAGGGCGAGGAGCGCGATCGCACCGCCGATCAGGGCTGTTCTGTACGGCCCGGAGGGCTCGAACTCCATGGTCACCGTGCCGGACGCCCCGGCCGGTATCACCCAGGCCTGCTGCCAGCCGTCGAGGCGCACCGGCTCCAGCTCCCTGCCGTCGAGCGTGGCCTTCCAGCCGTCGTTGGCGTTCTCGAAGGTCCGCAGGTACGCGGCCCCGCCGGAGCCGGCCGACACCGAGACGGTCCGGTTGTCGTCGGTCCACCTGGTGACGGTGGCCTCGCGACCCGCCGCTCCCGCCGTCTTCTGCGGGGTGCCCCGGGTCAGCGTGACGTCGGTGATCGCCAGCGGGCCCGCGTCACCGGCCTCCACCTCGTGATCGCCGGACGGAAGTTCGAGGGTGCCGTCCTTCTCCTCCCCCGCGCAGAGGGCGACGATGACGGGGCGCCGCTCGGTGAGGTCCCGGACGAGTCCGGAGGCCGTCGTCTTGTGCAGGACACCGCCCACAGCGAGGTCCGGGCCCTTGCCGCACGGCAGCGAGAAACGCGCGGACGGCTTCGGCGGCGGCACCCGCAGATCTGCGAGTGCGGGAACATGCACCTCGCTCAGCCCGACCGGCAGCTGCAACTGCGCGTTCGCCACCGGATTGTGGACGGTGAGCGGGGCGACCCTGCTGATGGTGATGTCGAGCCGGTTCGTCTCGATCTCCGGGAATCGGGCCCGCCCGTTCTCGTCCACGTCGGCCACGGCGGCGCCGCCCGGGGAGCTGATCATCACCTGTTCGGGCCGGGTGGACACCCCGCCCGCCGGCGCGAGGACGATCTCGTCGATCTTCGTCTTCTTGGGCCAGCTCAGGTGGACGACCGGCCGGTCGCCCGCTATCCAGGCGGTCGTCAGATCACCGTCGACCAGGTTGCGGGCGCTGAGTGACGAGCCGTTGCGGCTGGTGGAGTCAACGGAGGCCGTCAGCCGGTTCTTCGATCCGGGGGCCGAACGGTCCAGAAGTTCGTCCAACGGGCCGCCGGGTACCGCGACGGCTCGCGCCGACAGCTTGTACTCGCCCGATTCCTGGGTGGTGAACCGCCGGTGCAGTCCCACCTCGGCCGATACGGGCGACAGACCGCCCGCGTCGGTGCCCCGGTGCAGGGAGTACACGGTCGTCGCCGCGTCGGTGCGCTCCGCGTCGGCAGGCAGCGCCAGCATGCGCGTCACCTGCACGTCCGGGATCGCCACCTCGGAGAAGCCGGCGCCGGACAGGCCTGGTCGGGCCTGTTGCGCGGCAACGACGGTGATCTTCATCCAGGTCGCCTCGCCGGCCGGAGCCCTGACGGTCTGCGGCAGGCCGTTCGTCTGCAGCGGGCTTTCGGCCGCACCGCGGTCGGTCTCGATCCGCACCTGCGTGGGCGCCGCGCGCATGGAGTCGCCCGGCAGGGGCGTCAGCTGGACGGAGGCCGGGATGTCGGTCGGCCGGGAGAACTCGACCTTGAGCCACTGGCCGACCGGCCTGCCCGGGCTGCCCTCGGCCCACGCGGTGTCCGGGTTGCCGTCGAAGGCGTTCACCGGGTCGTACTGCGGCTGGTGGAACAGCCAGTTGCCGCTGCTGGAAGCCGTCACGGACTCGGCACCGCGCAGCACCGCCGTCGTCTGGTGGTCGGTGCCCTCCGACGGCAGGATCTGCTTGGGCTTCTCCCCCGGGTTCTGCAGGCTGCCGGAGTGATTGCGCTCGTCCGCCGTGTAGGTGTACGAGGTGTTGTTGTTGACCAGGCCGAACCGGGTGTCGGCTCGGCGCAGCCCGTCCGCGACCGCCTTCACCGGTGCGACCACGCCCTGGGGAAGCCCGTCCCCTGCCAGCACGGCCGGCCGCTCGGCCATCGAGGGGTCGGCGGACAGCTGGAGCAACGACTCGGGTCCGCCACTGACCACGGCCGTGTCGGCCACGGCCGAGACACCGACCCTGCCGGGCCTCCCGTCACGGTCCTGCGGCTCGTAGATCTCCACGGCCTGGAGCCGCGGGTAGAGCCCCTGCACCTGGAGCGGGGTGTCGGCGGCGATGCGTCCGCCGGTCACCAGCGGGCCGAACCCGGCGACCTTGCGGTAGCCGGACGACTCCAGGGTCCGCTTCACCGTCTGAGGCGGGACATAGCCGATCTGGTCGGGGTCGAGGTCGTTGCGGACGACCACCTCGTGCATACCGGCCCGCGCCAGGTACGCCCGAAGGCCCGGAACCTCGGTGCCGGACAGCAGCGCCTGCTCGACGGCGTCCGTCATGCGGCGTGCTCCGGGAGTGCCGAAGGGGACGAAGTCACGCTGTGCCCAGGGGGTCTCGGCCAGCACGTCGAACGGCTGGTCGATGGGGGAACCCCAGGTGTAGATGCCGTGCGCCGTCGCCGGGACGACCAGCGCACGGTTGTCGGGGGCGTTGTCCTCGAGCCAGCCGGCGGCCTGCTCCCAGTGGGTGGGCAGCTTGGTGAACGCCCCGGGCTGCAGGATCGATCCGTTGACGTACGGGAGCGCCAGGCCGGGCAGTACCAGCACCGCCGCGGCCGCAGGCACCCAGCGCCGACCGCGGAGTGCGCGGGAACCTCTGCTCTCGGACAGCACGGCCGTCAGATGGACCAGTCCGAGGGTGAGCGCGAGGGCCAGTCCAGGCTGGAACTTGTAGATGTTGCGGAACGGCTTCAACGGCCCGTTCAGCCAGTCCTGGACGACCCCGTGGAACGGACCGCCGAAGGCTCCTCCGTACCCGGCGAGCGTGATCAGGACGACGGCCAGGACGGTCAGCAGCAGCCAGCGGCGCTCCGGCAGGTCCCGCCGGGCCAGACCCGCGAGTCCCAGCGCCGCGGCGAACGCCGAGCCGAGGATGGTGACGACGGAGGTCGCGACGGCCCAGCCGGCCGGCAGCCATGCCTCACCGAAGTTCAGATAGGCCACCCAGTTACCGGCGCCGCGCAGCAGCTCGGTCGCGGACATGGTGGCGGTGGTGGTGTCGGCCTGCTCGACGTACGGCATGAAGTTCTCGCCGTGCATGCCGAGCAGGAGAAGCGGCACCACCCACCAGACGGTGGCCAGCGCAACTCCCGGTATCCACCAGCCCAGCAGCGCGCGCCGGCGCCGGCCGGGCGGGCGGCTGAGCAGGTAGAGCCCCACGGGCAGCAGCGCGGCCAACGTGGAGGCGGCGTTCACGCCACCCATGAAGGGGATCAGCAGGGCCGAACGCGCGGCGGCCATCCGGTGGCTCAGCGTCGCGGAGGTCAGCGGCAGCAGCACCCAGGGCAGCAGGGCGCCGGGCAGCGCGGCGGCGGACGTCGATCCGATGACGATCGTGAAGGTGGGCCACAGCGCGTACGCCACAGCGCCCAGGAACCGGGACGCGGGTGTCCCCACGCGCAGCCGCTCGGCGAGCCTGAGCGCGCCCCAGAAGGCGGCGGTCACGATGATCGACAGCCAGAGCCGTTCGGCCAACCACACCGGAACCCGCAGCAGGTCCATGAACGCGTAGTAAGGGAGCGCGGGAAAGGCGTAGCCGATGTACTGGTTGGCTATGCCGCCGAGGCCCACGTTGCCGTTCCACAGCGAACCGAGGTCGCCGAGGAAGCGCCAGGGGTCGAGGGCGACGCCGAGTTTGGTCTCGAACGTCATCTTCCCCGGTGACACCGCGAGGAACGACACCAGCACGACGGCCCAGAAGCCGAACAGCAGGCGTCGTCCGCGCGGCTCGCCGAGCGCCGCCGACGGCGTCGGGCCGGGCTGCGGCGCCCGGGTGGGCGCCTGGACCGTAGTGGTCATGACCGTTCCTCGCTTCGCAGACTCATGGGCTTCGCCTGAGAATCAGCAGCAGATTCCAGGTGGCGATCTCGCGGAGTCCCGGCACCCGGGTGATCGTGCTCGCGAGGAATGGCCAGTAACGGGAGCGCGCCGTGACGACCTGCACGTCGTCGCGGCCACGGACGTGCCGCAGGGTGGGACCGATGTGGACGGGGAAGAGGTTCTCGCCGAGCGTGTGCTTGGCCTCGCGGCCGGTGCGCCGTGCGTAGCGTGCGCGGGCGCGGTCGGGCCCGAGGTAGTGCCACGGCGCGGTCTCGTGACCTCCCCAGGGGGAGAGCCAGTTGGTGAACGACAGGTAGATCAGTCCGCCGGGGCGGGTGACCCGCGCCATCTCGCTGATGAACGTCTGCGGGTCCGACACGTGCTCCAGCACATTGGACGAGAAACAGACGTCCGCCGCCCCGTCGGCGAGCGGCAGCAGATATCCGTCGGCGAGCACAGCGCCCTCGGTGACGGGGCCTCGGGCGCTCAGCTCCCGCAGGTCGGGCTCGAAGAGGTAGCTCTGCGCGCCACGGCGGCGGAACTCCTCGGTGAAGTGGCCGCTGCCACCGCCGATGTCCACGACGATCTTGCCGGGCAGGTCGATGTGCCGTGCCACCTGTGCGACCGAGTCGCGGGCCAGCAGGGTGTAGCACCGTTCGGGATCGCTGGGCTCGCGCATGAACGCCCGGAAGAGGGCGGCCGATCGCTTCAGCGACGGATCCTTGAATTCGTGTTCGGTGATCTCAGCCACGGCCGCTCCTGCCGCGTCCCGGGGTGGCGGCGCGGGCCACGGCCTCGGCGGCGACCGCCTGGAACTGACGGACCGTCGCGCTCCAGCGGAAGCGCTTGGCACGATGCACGGCGGCACGTCCGAGGGCCGCGCGCCGCTCGGTACTGAGAGACAGGGCGCACCACGCAGCGGCGAACGAACTCTCCCCCCGGGCGAGCACCCCGGTCTCCCCGTCCTCGATGGAGTCGCACAGGCCGGGTATGTCGAATCCGATCGCGGGGGTGGCCCGGGCGGCCGCCTCGGTGACGACCAGCCCCCAGCCCTCGACGAGGGAGGGGTGCAGCAGCAGCCACGCCTCGCACATCAGCCGGTGCTTCTCGGCGTCCGACACCCGGCCTGTGAACGTCACACCGGGGCCGGCCATGGCTTCGAGGCGTGACCGTTCGGGGCCGTCGCCCACGACGACGAGCCGGCCACCGGTGACGGGGCGGACCCGCTCCCACAGCCTGAGGAGCAGGTCGATCCGCTTGTACTCCACCAATCGGCCGACGGCCAGGAACAGTGGTTCCTTGGCCTCGGGCAGCAGTGGGCCGGGGTCTTCGACACCGTTGTTGACGATCCGGATGCGGTCCGCGGCCACGCCGATGTCACGCAGCTCGGAGGCGGTCGACTCGGAGACGGCCACCATGAGGTTGTCGCGGTGGGTGCCGGCCAGTGCCCAGTGCTCCAGCCTGCGTCCCAGCCGTGCCGCCGGGCCCGGGTAACGCATCTGCCAAAGATCAGTGTGCACGTGGTTGACCAGGCACAACGTTGGTCCGCGATGCCAAAGCGGCGCCAGGTACGGCATGCCGTTGCACACTTCGACCAGCAGGTCGCAGTCGCCGACCTCGCGTGCGAAGGTCGTCCTGGCGCGCAGGAAGTGACCGGCGTCACCTCCCGCGGAGACCACCCGGTAGTCGCGTTGGGCGGCCGGGCCGCCGCACACGAGCGTGACCTCATGGCCGCCGGAGGTCAGGCCGTCGGCGATCCGGTCGATGAGCAGTTCCGATCCGCCGGCGGCCTGGTTGGCCAGGTCGCGACGGGCGAGAAAGGTGATCCGACGCGGACGCGGTAGTGGTGTCCCAGGAGATGCGACGAGCGGGTCGGCGGCGAGCGAGTCGGCGACATGGCTGCCGGTGCGGACGTGAGTGGGGACGGAGAGGGAGTCCTTCTGGCCGAGGGCCAGAGCGGACGCGCGCTGGGGCATAGAGGTGCTCCAACTCGGCGGCTGCGGGAGGCAGGCGGGTGGGGGAAGAAGGCGGCTGCGGGAGGCAGGCGGGTGGGGGCAGGCGGGTGGGGGGATTGCCGGGCTTCCGGGGATGAAGCGCTGGGCTGGCTCTGTCCTGCGGGTACTGCGGGTCTTGCGGGTATCGAGGCGCGGACGGTGGAGGTGCGGCCGTCTCAGCACCTTGCCGATGGCGGACTCCTGAGGGTGGGAGCACGCTCACACCGGCAACCTTGCTCTTACTCGGGGGTAACGTCAGTCTTCGTTCGACAAGTCGTTCCGGCTACTCAGCCCGGTGACAAGTTCGGGACGCAGGTCCTGTGCCGCTTTATCACCCTTCTGAGTGTTCCGACCGTCGACGGCCGCGTATCAGCGACACAACGCCGACGGCGGCGAGCAGGCCGCCAAGGACCCCGCCCCCGAGGGGCGCGGTCTCGCCGAGCAGCTTCAACCGGCTGCCGTCCTCGGAGGCCAGCTTCACCTGCTCGAGGCGGGTCGCGTCGGTGAACTCCAGCCGCTCGCTGGACAGCAGGGTGACCGCGTCCTTCTGCGAACCCGGGGCCCGCAGCGTCTTGGTCGGCGCGATCACCGCGTTCATGATCCGACCCGTTCGCCGGTCCACGGTCAGCTCGATCCTCGCGTTGGAATACCACTCCTCGGCCAGCACCTGGCCCGGCTTCGAACTGCCCACCAGCACGCCGGGCACCATACGGGTGCCTGTCGCGGTGGCCTCGACAGTGCCGACGAAGCGGTAGCCCTCGTGCCCGTCGACCTCGGTGACCTCCTCGAACTCCAGCGGCACGGCGGCACCCAGGGTGCTGTCCCACCAGGTGTAGGCGCGCTTCTCGACATCGAACGGGAACTTCAGGTAGGCCTCGCCCTCGAACCCGGGCTTCTCCTCGCAGCAGTGCACCGGGAGGTTCGTCCGACGGTCGGTCACCCAGCGTTCGGTGGTCCATTGCAGGGACTTCCGCGGGTCGGCCAGCGGCAGTGTCTTCGGCGTGTCGATCTGGGTCGACACGTCCCAGATCGCGTTTCCGCTGCGCTCGCTCTCGGCCACGTTCCCCAGCACCTTGCGGGTGATCGTGATCGTCTGGTCGTCCACGGTGGCGACGGACCCGGTGTCGAAGTAGCTGCCCTGCCCACGGAAGACCGTCGTGGAGTTCACATCGGTCGGAGTGCGCTTGGCGCGCGGCTCCACGTACCAGACGAGGAGCTGGGTGAGCACCAGCAGAAAGACTCCGGAACCCAGCAGAACCAGGGACAAAGGGGATATTGAACGACGCATACGAGTACTCCGATACGGGTGCGATATGCGAGGGGCTCATGGGCTGCGCGGGAAGGAACCACACGCACGGATTGCGGCCTGTCCGGGGGGAGGAACGACTTACCCAGGAGTAACAGTGGCGGTGAACGGCGAAAGTAGGCGGCCCTTGACCTTCTGTCAACGCGCCTCGCATACTGACCGCGCCGGACCGGGCCGGCGCGCTGGGTGACAGACCTCATCGACTGAGAGGCCGATCATCCTCATGCCCAGACTGCTCGCCGCCTTCCTGACCTGCATCGCCGCCGCCGTTCTGGCCGCAGGCGCCGCCTTCGGAATCGTCGCCGCTCTCGGCGCCACACCCGAGCAGCAGAATGTGCCGCTCGTCACGTTCCCCGAACCACCCGCCTCAGGGACGACCAGCACGCCGGGCTCCGGCGCGGGCTAGGTTGTGAAGAGGCGGGCCGGTGACCGAGCGCATGTGGACCGGACATCCAGGAGCGATGTTGTGGAAGCGTCGTCAGCGTGGCACGACGTGCCACAAGAACGGATTCAGCAGTTCGCCGACCGCGCCCTGGCGCAGGTCCCCGAGCTGGCACAGGACATCCTGGCCGAGATCCGACGGAGCTATCCGGGTCTGGTGTTCATCGCCGACGAGTCCGGAGAGCCGAAGGCCCTGGTGGCGATCCGGCACGCCCTGGAGCTCTTCGTCGAGCAGATGACCACGGGGTCGGACCGGCCTCGCGCCCTCCCCGAGATGTTCCAGGACTTCGGGCGCAGTGAGGTCGCGCAGGGGCGCAGCCTGGACTCCTTGCAGGGGATCTACCGGCTGGGCGTGCGCCTTTCCTGGCGGCGCATGGCGGAGATCGGGCAGCAGGTCGACATCCCGTCCGCGGCCATGTACGAACTCGCCGAGTCCGCGTTCGAGTACCTCGACGTCATGGTGGCCCAGTCGGTACGCGGGTACGCCGAGGCCGTCGCCCGCCAGGCCGGGGAGCGGCTGCGCCGGCAGCGACTTCTCGTCGATCTCCTGCTCGCCGAGCACCGCACGGATCCGTCCGCCCTCCTCGCCGACCGCGCGGCCGACGTGGGCTGGCAACTGCCGGAAAGGGCGGCGGTCGCCGTGCTGCTTCGCCCCGCCCTGGAGGCTGTCGCCCCTGCCGTGGGCGACGGGGTGCTGCTCGACATGGAGGGCGAGCAGCCGCGTCTGGTCGTACCGGACCCGGACGCCCCCGGTCGCGCGGAGTTGCTGCACCAGGCGGTGGCCGGCTGGTCCGGAGCGATCGGCCCGTCGGTTCCCCTGGCGGAGGCCGTGACGTCGCTGCGCTGGGCCGAGGCCGCGGTCGGGATGATCGAGGAGGATCTGCTGCCGCGAGGGCGGCTCCTGCACTGCTCCGAGCACGTCGAAGCCCTGGTACTGCTGCCCGCAGGGGAGTTGATCGACGATCTTGCGCGGCGGCGGCTTGCACAGCTGGACGAGTCGGGTGGCCCGGCCCACACCCACCGTCTCGCCGAGACCCTGCTGGCCTGGCTGGAGACACGGGGCGGTGCCCCGGAGGTGGCCTCCCGGCTCGGGGTCCACCCGCAGACCGTGCGCTACCGGCTGAGACAGCTCCGTGAGCTGTGGGGCGCGGACCTGGACGACCCGGACCGCCGCTTCGAACTGGAGCTGGTCCTTCGTGCCCGGCGGCTGCGCGGCGATCTCGCCCCACCGCATGACTGACCCCGGGCAACGCCGCCGGCCGGCCCCGGGCCGATATCGGTCGGCCCGGAGGTTCGCCGCCCGGGGCACAGCGGCGCACGCTGTCGTCGCCCTGTGGCGCCTGGCATGGGCGGCCGTGGCGGACCCGACGGTCGGACCGCAGGGCGAAGCGCCCCGCCGGGTGTCGCAGGCGTGTGGTCCTGCCGCGCGGAGCCGCGCGGCAGGGCCACACGGGTCAGGACGACGACGTCGGCTCCTCCGGTGCCAGCGAGTTGCCTGCGGGGATGCGGCCGCAGTCGGACGGGGCCGTCCGGCCCGCGAAGCGGGCATCGAGCCAGTCCATCGCGAGCGGGGCCCAGATGACGGGCACGCCGACGTGGCTGAGCAGCTCGTGCTGCCGGTACGTGATGGCGGTGTTGCCGGTGGCGCAGTACTGCCGGGCGAGCGCGCGCACGTCACCGGCGACCATGACGCCATCACCCGTGCCGATCCCCGGGCGGTTGCTGAAGGTTCCCTCCATGACGCCCGCGTCGCCCTGGGCGATGAACCCGGGGATGGTCGGGGTCGCGGCGGAGCCGAGGTTGATCCGGTTCACCGCCGTGACGATCTCAGGGACGGAGTTGATGTTCTCGTACTCGGGCTTCGCCATCTTCTTCCAGGTCAGACCCGGGTAGCGGCCGAGGGCGTTGACGATGGAGCCCTTCTCCAGCTCCGCGTACACCTTCAGGCCGTAGCTGCTCAGGTAGGGCTTGACGTCGATGTCGAAGGAGCGGGAGACGCCGATGATCGCCATGGGGATGACGCCCGACCACGCGAGGGAGCCGTCCACGTACTTCAGATTGTGCGCCGGGGTCACGAGCAGGCCGCCCTCGGCGAAGCCGACCAACTTCCGGTTCACGTCCGGCGCGTAGGCCGGTGCCATCGCGGCCGCCCAGTTCGTGGCGATGGCACCGCCCGAGTAACCCATGAGACCGAACCTGGTGTTGTCGCTCAGCCCCGTCTCCGCGGAACCGGTCGCGGCACGGATCGAGTCCAGGGTGTTGGTTCCGTACTCGGGCCCGGCGGCGAAGGCGGCCCGCTGCCCCTGGGTGTCCGGGATGACGAGGGTGTAGCCCTTCGCCAGCAGAGGCGCCATGAAGACGGCCTCGACGTTGGGGATCACGCCGCCGAGGGTGAGGTCGCCGGCGATGGCGCGGGACGGCCCGTCCTCCGGGTTCAGCGAGTCGTAGAACGACTGGTACGACACGGCCTTGCTTCCGTCACCCGTGAGGCTGCGCACCACCGTGGTCACGTTGGCCGCCGGGCGTCCCTGGGCGTCGGTGCTGCGGTAGAGCAGCTGGATCGCCCTCAACGGCGTGGGGATGCCGACGAGGTGGTACCGCAGCGTCCGCGTCTTCAGCACGGCGCCCGGGGCGAACGACGACAGGGGCTCGCTGCCGTCGTAGGTGTAGAACGGGTCGCTCGCGGCGGACGTAGCCGTCGTCGTGGTCGCAGCCTGCACGGACTCGGTGGCGGTGGCCGCCGGCGCGGCGGTCATGGCGGCCGCGATGGCGACAGCGATGGAAATCAGACGAACTGCCGTCTTGGACATGGCTTCCTCGATTCCTGAGTGGGGGGCCGACCGGCCTGAGGGCTCGAAAACGGCACGACCGGCAGAGGGTTGGCGGCTCCCTGCCCGGAGATTCCGGGCGCCGGTTCCGTGCGAAGGCGAGTCGGGGTTTGACGGTCTCCTGTGCGGCGGGCGGAGGTGCGGGCATGGCGGCTCTCGGGTGCGGTCAGGTCGTACGGGGAGATCCGATGCATGACGCGGCCGCGGTCCGCCACGTCTGGCAATCCACCGGCCTGACGTGTTACCAACCGGTAGGAGATGTCCCGGAAACATGATGGAGGCGGTGCGCCGTCGCGTCTCCAGGGCGGAAAACAGAGATTTGCGAGGTGGATTGTGACCGCACCCAACGCCGCGGCACACGACTCGGTGCCGCGCTTCGGCGGCGTTCCGGTCTACGACCGGCTCCAGGCTGCGGCCGGTGCGCTCGAGCGTGCGGTCATGGTCCGGCTCGTCGAACGGCTGCCCGTCTATGGAAGGCTGCCGTCGGAACAGCTCGGTGGCGACATCGCCAAACAGGTGACGCGCGGCATCCGGAGCTTCGCCGAGATGCTGCGCACCGGCGAGCCGCCGGATCAGTCGGAGCAAGCGGCGATCCGCGAGTCGTCGGCTCGGCGTGCCGACGAGGGAGTGCCGCTGGAGGCCGTGGTCGGCGCCTATCACCTCGGTGCGGAGGAGTGCGCCGCCCATGTCTTTCCGGCGGCCGAACCGGGCGACATCGGCGACGTGTTACTGGTCCAGCGTCAGCTGCTCGCGTATCTCAGGCTGGTGAGCTGTGCGGTCGCCGCCGGGTACGTGCAGGAGCGGCAGACGGCGCTGGGCGACCAGCAGGTCGCCCTGCAGTCGCTGCTGTCCCGACTGCTGGAAGGCGGCAGCCCCAAGGCCGCGGCCGACCGCGCCGGCATCCGTCTGCCACCTTGCTACCTGGTGCTGAGCATCTCGGTGGGACGGCATCCGGACGAGCTGGTGCCCGGCGTGAACCACGCGGTCGCCGCTCGCCGCAAACTCCGGCGGCTGCGCAACGAACTGCATCGGCAGACGGCGGGAGTTGCGCTGTCCGTGCTGTCGGACGGCGGAGGGCTGGTCCTCGTCCCGTACGAGGCGCCGGCCGCCGCGTTCGGCCAGGCGGACCGGGAGCGGCTCTCCCGACTGGTGGTCGAACTGGGCCGGATGTGCGGCGCCGAGGTGCTGGCCGGGGCGGCCGCCGCGCCACCGGAGGGCGTTGCGGACGCCGCCCGGTTGGCCGGCGAGGTACGTGAGGTGGCCGAGGCATCCGGCCACGAGCCCGGACTGTACCTGCTCGACGACGTGCTGCTCGAATATCAGCTGAGCCGTCCGAGCCCGGCCAGGGAAGGGCTCGCCGCGCTGCTCGACCCGCTGGACACGCGCCCGGAACTGCTCGCCACCCTGCGCACCTTCCTCGCCTGCAGCCTCGACCGTCGCCGGGCAGCAGCCCGGCTCCAGGTCCATCCGAACACCGTGGACTACCGCCTGCGCAAGGCGACGGATCTCACCGGACTGGACGCGTCCCGGGGCGCCGATCTGGTCACCCTGCACGCCGCGCTCGCGGCCCATGACGCGGAAGGGCGCGGTACGCCCCGCGTCGGCCCCTCACGTCGGGGCTGAACGGCCGGCCGACGCCGGACATCGCACCGTTCGGTACGGCGGGAAATCCCGCCCACGGTCTCGCAGTACCCGTCGCTGTCCGAGAACGTCAGCCGCACCTGGCGTTCCGGGTTGCCCTGGTACGTCCACCGCCCCGCCCTGCTCGCGCGCCTGGCCGCCCCGGCCCCGCCACACTGTGGGAGCCGTCCCCGTCGCTGTCCGAGAAACGTCAGCCGCACCTGGCGTTCCGGGTTGCCCTCGTACGTCCACCGCCCCGCCCTGCTCGCGCGCCTGGCCGCCCCGGCCCCGCCACACTGCGGGAGCCGTCCCCGTCGGTGACGAAAAGGGACGGCACGACGGGGAAGCCACCCGGGTGGTGGCCCGGACCGGGGCAGGAGAGCGGCTTCGCGGGACCGTCCGGCGCCACGCACGCCGCGCGGCGTGCGTGGCGCCGGACGGGCTCAGGACTCTTCGGCGGCGGCGTCGCTGGGGGACGGGGACCGAGCGGCCCTGCGTCGTCGGTACACCGCCACACCGCACACCGCGAGGAGGAGGGCGGCGACCGCGGCGACCCCGAGTGCCGTCCGCTCGGCGAACAGTCGCGCCAGTATCTCGAGTGCCCCGAGCCCGGCGGTCGCGTACACCAGCGCCCAGGCCGCTCCGCCCACGAAGAGTGCGGGGAGATAGCGCCGCAGGGGCATGCGCATGCTGCCGGCGATGAAGTTGGCGGCGGTCTGAAAACCGACGGTCAGGAAGGAGATGGCCACCACCGGCGCGCCCCACCGCTGGATCGCGCGTTCCGCACGCATGAACGTGGCCGCGGAGATCCGCCCGGCGAGCCTGCTGCGCCTGGCCCCGGCACCGGCGAGCCACCCGACGGCGAACGTCCCTCCGGCTCGTAGGAGAACGATGACGTACAGAGCGGCGGCCGTGAGCACGACGTCATCCACGGCGCCTCGCCCTCGGGGCCGGGCCGAGGCAAGCGTCCTGCGCCACCCGTTCCGAGAAACCCTTCCCAACGGGCTCGCGACGGGCACACGCCCGGTCTCCGTCTCTCACCTGAGTTCTGCCTCTGCCCGTTCGTCCCCTGCGTTCCACCATGGCGGCCCCCGTACCCGAGCCGGGCTCGCCCGGCCCAGTCAGGTTATCCGAACGCGCGTACGCCGATCACACGGCGCTGGACACCGGAGGAGGGCCCGCGCCTCCGACGCCCGGCCCCTACCGACCCACTGACCGCGAGGCCCCGCCGGACGTCCCCGGGCAACGCGGTCGCCGTCGGCATCACCATCGAACCCGCGGGCGGCTCCGACCAGCGTGACGGGCTCGATCAGCCCAGGAAGCTCAGCCGCACCTGCCGCTCCGCGTTGTCCTTGTTCGTGTCCACCAGGCAGATCGACTGCCACGTTCCCAGCTCCAGCCCGCCCCTGATCACCGGCACCGTCGCATGGGGCGGGACCAGGGCCGGCAGGACGTGGTCGCGGCCGTGGCCCGGGGAGCCGTGGCGGTGTTGCCAGCGGTCGTCGGCCGGGAGGAGGTGGTGGAGCGCGGACAAGAGGTCCTTGTCGCTGCCCGCGCCCGTCTCGAGGATCGCCAGACCGGCCGTGGCGTGGGGGACGAAGAGGTTGAGGAGGCCGTCGCCGCCCTGGGCCGCGCGGTTGAGGAAATCGGTGCAGGCCGAGGTCAGGTCGGTGACCGTTTCGTTGGTGCCGGTGATGAAGGTGAGGACCGTGGTGGTGAATGCCATGGGGGCATCCTGCCGTCCGTACCACGGGATCGCGCGTCCACGCTCCGAGACACCGATGACCAGCACCGGAACGGGTCGCTCCGTTCACGCCAGGTTGCGTACAGCCCTGCTCACCACGCGATCACATCGACCAGCTGCGGGTGGCCTCCGCCGCGCGTCCCTGCGGCTGAGGGTGGCCTCCGCCGCCTGTCCCCGCGGCTGCTGACGCCCTCTCACCCCCTGATTCACCTGCGCTGACACCGGAGCTCGCGGCGCGGGCTGCTGCCGAGTACCCCCGCCTCGCCGCTGCTCGGTGTTCCGGCGGCGAACGGACGTCCGGCCTCCTCTCCCGGCGGCGCGCCGCTTCTTGTGGCGGGCGGCGGCCGACAGGGACGGTGTCGGCCCGTCGGCAAGCGTTCGGTTTCCTCTTCCGGGGTGGGGGGCACCGGGCGCCGCATGCCGTGGCACCGCGGGCGGGAAGATCCGCACCCCCACCGCGGTTAGTGGAACCGTGAACGATTTCGGGGTTGAGCGCGGGCAGGACGTACGGGACGTCGACGTGGTCGTGATCGGTGCCGGGCAGGCGGGGCTCTCCGCCGCCTACCACCTGCGGCGCACCGGGCTGGAGCCGGATCGCGACTTCGTCGTGCTCGATCACGCCCCCCGCCCCGGCGGCGCCTGGCAGTTCCGCTGGCCCTCGCTCACCTACGGCAAGGTCCATGGGATGCACGCGCTGCCCGGCATGGAGCTGACCGGCGCCGACGACAGCCGGCCCTCGTCCGAGGTGATCGGCGCGTACTTCACGGCGTACGAGGAGCGCTTCGACCTCCGTGTCCACCGGCCCGTCGAGGTCGGCGCGGTCCGCGAGGGCGAGGGCGGCCGGCTTCTCGTCGAGACCTCGGAGGGCATGTACTCCACCCGTGCGCTGATCAACGCGACCGGCACATGGGACCGTCCCTTCTGGCCCCGCTACCAGGGCCAGGAGACGTTTCGCGGCCGCCAGCTCCACACCGCGAACTACCCCGGCCCCGAGGAGTTCGCCGGTCAGCGGGTGATCGTGGTCGGTGGTGGTGCCTCCGGGACCCAGCATCTGATGGAGATCGCCGAGGTCGCGGCGGAGACGACATGGGTGACCCGGCGCGAGCCCGTCTACCGCGAGGGACCGTTCGGCGAGATGGAGGGCCGGGCGGCCGTCGCCATGGTCGAGGAGCGCGTGCGGCTGGGGCTGCCGCCGCAGAGCGTCGTCTCCGTCACCGGTCTCCCGCTCACCGACGCGATCAAGAGCGCTCGGGCGCGCGGGATCCTGGACCGCAACCCCATGTTCGACCACATCACCCCGACCGGTGTGGCCTGGGCGGACGGCCGGACCGTGGACGCGGACGTGATCCTCTGGGCGACCGGCTTCCGTGCCGCGATCGACCATCTGGCCCCGCTCAGGCTGCGCGAGCCGGGCGGCGGCATCCGGGTGGACGGGACGCGCGCCGTACGCGACGAGCGCGTCCATCTGGTCGGGTACGGCCCTTCGGCCTCCACGATCGGCGCCAACCGTGCCGGTCGCGCCGCCGTCACCGAGATCCGCCGCCTTCTGGAGCGGGAACCCGTCGCAGCCCCCATCGGAAACAGCCTGGGGCCTGTCCGATAATTCGCGCCGGATCGGACCGGACCAGGGTCTAGGGTGATCAGCCATGAGACGAGGGTGGGCGTTTGCCCTGGCCACGGCTGGTGTCGCGGTCCTGGCCGGGGGCGGATACGCGGTAGGGGTAGGGACGGGTGGCCGGGGCGAGCCGTCCTGCGCCGAGGTGCGGAAGACGGCCGAGGACCTCTTCGGCCAGTGGTCGAAGCTGGACTCGGATGACGGGGTGCGGTCGGTCAAGGTCAGGGCGGCGGCCGACATCGTGCTGGTACACGGGGACTGCTTCACCTTCGCGACGCAGTCCGCAGCGCGGGCCTCGGTGCAACAGCTCGACGTGAGCAGCGACTCGACCCCGATGCAGCTCGCAGCAGGCCTTGTGGCTTGCGAGGCGGTCGTCAAGGACCCGTCCTCCTGCCGGACGTCGCCCTAGGGGTGTCCGACGGGCGACGTCGGCCTGTCGGCGACGTGCCATGGCTTGGGCCGTGATCGGCGGGCCCGAGGTCACCCCTCCCTCGCCGCTCGGCGATTCTCGTTGAACTCGGCCACGTTCGCCTGGTGTTCGGCGTAGTCGGCGGTGAAGCGGGTGTCCCCCGGCCGCACGGTCACGAAGTACAGCCAGTCACCCGTCGCCGGTTCGACCGACGCCGCCATCGCCTGCTCACCGGGGTTCCCGATCGGGGTCGGCGGCAGCCCAGGACGTTCGTAGGTGTTGTACGGGCTGTCGATCTTCGTGTCCTCATGGGTGGTGTCCACGGTGGAGCGGCCCAGGGCGTAATTGAGGGTCGAGTCCATCTGAAGCGCCATTCCCCTGGCGAGGCGGTTGTGGACGACACGGGCGACCTTGCCCATGTCCTCGGCGGTGTCGGCCTCGGCCTGCACGATGCTGGCGATGATTACCGTCTGGTGCACGCTGAGGCCCTGTCGTTGGGCGCCCGCGCCGATGTGATCAGTGCCGAAGCGTTTCCCCGCCGTGTCGACCATGTAGCGCAGCAGGCTCTCGGGGGTGGTCGCGGCCTCCACGGGGTACGTGGCCGGGAAGAGGTACCCCTCGGGGTTTCCCGCCGCTGCCGCGGGCAGTTCGAGCGCGGTGGCCGGGGCTGCCGCCGCGCTGCGGGTGGTGCCTTCGGCGAGGCGGAGGGAGCGGTCGATGGCCGCGTACACCTGGCCCGCCCGAAAGCCCTCGGGGATCAGCAGGGTCCGCTGCTTCTCGGGGACAGGCTCGGGCTTGTCCTCCCCGCGGAGCAGCAGCGGCACGGTGATCGCGGCCGCCACCGCGAGGGCCGCGCCGAGGAGCAGCGCGAATTTGCCCCGGCGGGTGAGCCGGGGGCGGCGGCGACGGTGTTCGGGCTGCCAGGACCGGTGCGTCATGGCCGCACGCTAACCCGGCAGACCCGCGAAACCGCGGAGCCGCACATGCGGCGGCGCCGCCGGCCCCCTGGGACGGGGAACCGACGGCGCCGTGCACTGCGCGTACCGGTCGTACGGAGTCGGACGAACCAGGGTCAGACGAGCCAGCCCAGGAAGTGGAAGACGCCGGCGAGCAGGTTGGTGATCACGTTCATGGTGGTGCGTTCTCCTTGTGCAGGGTGCATCTGTGGGACAGTGAGCGATCGCGGTCTGCAGCCCGTCGCTTGCGCACCGTAATCATCAGCCGTCACAAGGGAGTTGAGCAACGAAAGCCGGAACGATCACACGTTCTGGGGAACAACCGCTCCCACGTTCGTGTGTTCGTCACGGCGCACGAGGGCCGCGTACCGGCCGTCCCGTTCGAGGAGCTCCTCGTGTGTGCCGCGCTCGGCGATCCGGCCGGCTTCGAGGACCACGATCTGGTCGGCGTCCCGGACGGTGGAGAGCCGGTGGGCGATGGTGATGGTGGTGCGGCCGGCGGAGAGCGCGTCGATGGCCTGCTGCACGGCGTGTTCGGTACGGGTGTCCAGCGCGCTGGTCGCCTCGTCGAGGATGAGCACGGGCGGGTCGCGCAGGATGGTGCGGGCGATGGCGAGGCGCTGCTTCTCGCCGCCGGAGAAGCGGTAGCCGCGCTCACCGACGAGGGTGTCGTAGCCCTCGGGCAGCGAGGCGATGTGGTCGTGGATCTGGGCGGCGCGGGCCGCGGCCTCGATCTCCTCGTCGGTGGCGTCGGGCTTGGCGAAGCGCAGATTGTCGCCGACGGAGGCGTGGAAGAGGTACGTCTCCTGGGAGACGACGCCGACGGCCCGGGCGAGGCTGTCGAAGTCCAGGTCGCGGACGTCGACACCGTCGATCAGCACCCGTCCGCCGGTCACGTCGTAGAGCCGGGGCACCAGGTAGCTGAGCGTGGACTTGCCGGAGCCGGTGGGTCCGACGACGGCGAGGCTGCCGCCGGCCGGGACGGTCAGGTCGATGGAGTCGAGCGTGGCCTTGCCGGACGCCTCGCTGTCGTAGCGGAAGTCGACGTTCTCGAACGCCACCTCGCCGCTGATCTTCTCCAGCCGGGTGGGGTCGGCGGACTCGGTGATGTCGACGGGGAGGTCGAGATACTCGAAGATCCGCTGGAAGAGGGCGAGGGAGGTCTGGATCTGAACGCCCGTGGACAGCAGGCTCACGGCGGGCCGGAACAGGCCCTGCTGGAGCGAGACGAAGGCGACGAGGGTGCCCAGCGAGATCGCCGGTCCGCCCGACTGGAGCGCGAAGCCGGCGGCCCAGTAGATCAGCGCGGGCATGGCGGCCATGACGATGCCGATGGTGGACATCCGCCACCGCCCGGCCATGGAGGAGCGCACCTCGAGGTCGACGAGGCGCTCGGACTCCTCGGCGAAGGACTTCGTGAGCGAGTCGGCGCGGCCCATGGTCCGGCCGAGCAGGATGCCGCTGACGGAGAGCGACTCGGTGACGGTCGCGGCCATGACGGCCATCTGCTTCTGGCGCTGTGTGGTGATCTTCTTGCGCTCGCGGCCGACGCGGCGGCTGATCCAGACGAAGACCGGGAGCAGGAGCAGCGAGACGACGGTGAGGCGCCAGTCCAGCGCGAGCATGGCGACGATGGTGGCGACGACGGCGGTGAGGTTCGAGACGAGGGAGGTGGCGGTCGAGGTGACCGTCGCCTGCATCCCGCCGATGTCGTTGGCGATCCGGGACTGGACCTCGCCCGTGCGTGTACGCGTGAAGAAGGCGAGTGGCATCCGCTGCAGCTGTGCGTAGACCGCGGTGCGCAGGTCGTGCATCACCCGCTGGCCGACGGTGGTGGAGATGAGGGTCTGGAGCACGCCGAAGACGCTCGTCATCACGGCGGTGACGATCATGCCGAGGGCGAGCAGACTGAGCAGCCCGGTGCGGCCCTGCGGGATCGCGGTGTCGAGGATCTCCTTCAGTAGGAAGGGCGAAGCCACCGTCACCAGGGAGGAGGCACCGACGAGCAGGCCGACGACGGCGAGCCGGCCGCGGTAGGGACGGAAGAGCCGCAGGATGCGCCGCATCTGCGTGGGCTCCTTCGGCTGCGCGGGATCGCGCGGTGGGGGTGTCCATTCGGACTCTTCATGGGGGCGCATGGGCTCCTACGAGGGGCGAGAGAACTGAAGTCGATCAGAGCATAGCTCATTGTTACCTATACTCACAATGAACATGGTCCTGATAGTGTTCCCCCATGAACACCCCCGACGCCGACGGCCTCCTCGCCGAGCAGCTGCTGCGCCTCACTCGACGCCTGCAGCGCAGCCAGAAGCGGCAGCTGGAGCCGATGGGCATCACCCCCGCGCAGTCTCGTCTGCTGCGCACCGTCGCGCACTACGACCATCCGCCCCGGATGGCCGATCTCGCCGAGCGCCTGGAGGTCGTCCCCCGGGCCGTGACCAGCCTCGTGGACGGTCTGGAGGCCGCCGGGCGGGTGCGCCGCGTCGCCGATCCGACGAACCGCCGGGTGGTCAGGATCGAGGTCACCGACTCGGGGCGCGCCACGCTGCGCGCGTTGCGAAGCGCCCGTCGGGCCGCCGCAGAGGACATCCTTGCTCCATTGACCGTCGATCAGCGCGAGGTGCTCGGAGGTCTGCTGTCCGCTCTGGTCGACCACGTGCCGGAGCGGCGCTGCTGACCGAGGAGGCGCAGGCAGCGCCGAGGGGAGCCGTGACATGCCACTGCTGGAGCCGAACCCGCAGGCCCTGCGTCCGGGCACGAAACGGACCCCGGCCCCGGACCGGGTCCCCGATCTCCAGTCCCGCGGCACGCCACGGCACCTGCGGGAGGAGCTGACCGCGCTCCTCGGCCCCGGCAAGGTGCTCTCGAAGGTCTCCGACCTGGTGCGGTACGCCTCCGACGCCAGCCCCTACCGGTTCGTCCCGCAGGTCGTGGTGGTGGCGGAGGACATCGACGACATCTCCGCGGTCCTCTCGTACGCCCATGGCAAGGGCCGCGAGGTGGTGTTCCGGGCGGCCGGGACCAGCCTCAACGGGCAGGCCCAGGGAGAGGACATCCTGGTCGACGTGCGCCGGCACTGGGTGGGCGTCGAGGTGCTCGACGACGGTGCCCGTGCCCGGATCCGCCCCGGCACCACGGTCGTCCGGGCCAACGCCGCGCTCGCCCGGCACGGCCGGGTCCTCGGGCCCGACCCGGCGAGCGCCGTCGCCTGCACGATCGGCGGAGTCGTCGCCAACAACGCCTCCGGCATGACCGCGGGGACGACACGGAACTCGTACCGGACCGTCGCCTCCCTCACCTGCGTCCTGCCGAGCGGCACCGTGGTGGACACCGCCGATCCGACCGCCGACGCGGACCTCGCGCGCGCCGAGCCACGCCTCTGCGCGGGCCTGATGGAGCTGAAGGCCGAGATCGAGGCCGACCCCGAGCTGGTCGCCCGCATCCGCGCCAAGTACGCCATCAAGAACACCAACGGCTATCGCCTCGACGCCTTCCTGGACGGTGACACCCCCGCGCAGATCCTGCGGGGACTGATGGTCGGCTCGGAGGGCACGTTCGGTTTCATCTCCGAGGTCGTCTTCGACACCCTGCCCCTGGACCGGCGGGTCTCGACGGCGCTGCTGTTCTTCCCCTCGCTACCGGCCGCGGCCGCGGCTGTACCGCGCTTCAACGACGCCGGGGCGATCGCGGTCGAGCTGATGGACGGCAACACCCTGCGCGCCTCGGTCCGCGTCGCCGGGGTGCCGGAGGACTGGGCGGAGCTGCCGAAGGAGACGGCGGCGCTGCTCGTGGAGTTCCGCGCGCCGGACGCAGCGGCGCAGGAGGCGTACGAGCGAGCGGCGGCAGCCGTGCTCGACGATCTGGACCTTGTCGCGCCCGTCGCCTCGGTGAGCAACGCCTTCACCCGCGACCCCGGGACCATCGCCGGGTACTGGAAGGCCCGAAAGGCGTTCGTGACCGCCGTGGGCGGCTCGCGCCCCTCGGGTACGACGCTGATCACCGAGGACTTCGCCGTACCGCCGGCCCGGCTCGCCGAGGCCTGCGCGGAGCTGCTGGAGCTGCAGTCCCGGCACGGCTTCGACGCGGCCGTCGCCGGTCACGCCGCCCATGGCAACCTGCACTTCCTGCTCGCGTTCAACGCCGGTGACCCCGCCGACGTGGAGCGGTACGCCTCCTTCATGGACGAGTTCTGCAAGCTGACCGTCGAGCGGTTCGACGGCTCGCTGAAGGCCGAGCACGCCACCGGCCGCAACATCGCGCCCTTCCTGGAACTGGAGTGGGGTCCGAGGGCGGCGGCGCTGATGTGGCGGACCAAGGAAGTCATCGATCCCGACGGGGTGCTCGCGCCGCGGATCGTCCTCGATCGCGACCCGCAGGCCCATCTCCGCGGTCTGAAGACGATCCCGAAGGTGGAGGCGGTCGCCGATCCCTGCATCGAGTGCGGCTTCTGCGAACCGACGTGTCCCAGCCACGACCTGACGACCACTCCACGCCAACGCATCGTGCTGCGGCGGGAGATGATGCGACAGAGCGACGGCTCCCGCGTCGAGGCGAGCCTGCTGGAGGCGTACGGCTACGACGCCGTGGACACCTGCGCCGGCGACTCCACCTGCAAGCTGGCCTGCCCCGTCGGAATCGACACCGGCGCGATGATGAAGGACTTCCGTCATCGGCGGCACTCGCCGCGCGAGGAGTTCGTCGCGGCGCTGGCGGCGAGGAACTTCCGCGCGGTGGAGGCATCGGCGCGGCTCGCCGTCGCCGCGGCGGACCGGATCAGGGACCGTCTCCTGTCAGCGGCGACCGGCCTGGCACGCAAGGCGGTGCGCCCCGATCTCGTACCGGAGTGGCTGCCGG
This sequence comes from Streptomyces sp. NPDC039609, assembly GCF_055596705.1. NCBI lineage: Bacteria > Bacillati > Actinomycetota > Actinomycetes > Kitasatosporales > Streptomycetaceae > Streptomyces > Streptomyces sp. NPDC039609. The sequence continues at coordinate 189,269 of NZ_JBVIUJ010000001.1, read as the reverse complement.
AGATCCCGGGCGCGGCGGCCCGCCGGCTCCCCCGCACCCACCGCCCGGCGGCCGTCGCCATCTACTACCCGGCCTGTGTGAACCGCATCTTCGGCGGGCCGGAGGGCCGGCCGGGCCCCTCGCTCCCCGAGGCGGTCGTCGCGCTCTCCGCGCGGGCGGGCAGGCCGGTGTGGATTCCGGACGACGTGTCCGGAACGTGCTGCGCGACGATCTGGCACTCCAAGGGGTACGAGCGCGGCAACGAGGTGATGGCCAACCGGATCGTGGAGGCTGCCTGGGGCTGGACGGCGGGCGGACGGCTGCCGCTCGTCGTCGACGCCTCCTCGTGCACGCTCGGTATCGCGCACGAGGTGGTTCCGTATCTCACCGACGACAACCGCGAGTTGCACGCCGAGATGACGATCCTCGACTCCCTGGTGTGGGCGGCCGACGAGCTGCTGCCGCGGCTCGACGTACGGCGTGCGGTGGGGTCGGCGGTGGTGCATCCGACGTGCTCCATGCGGCATCTGGGGGACGAGGAGCAGCTGACGGCGCTGGCCCGGGCCTGCGCCGAGGAGGTCGTGGTGCCCGAGGACGCGGGCTGCTGTGCCTTCGCCGGCGACCGGGGAATGCTCCATCCGGAGCTGACGGCCTCGGCCACCGCTCGGGAGGCGGCCGAGGTGACGGCGCGCCCCTTCGACGCGCATCTGTCGGCGAACCGGATGTGCGAGATCGGTATGGACCGGGCGACCGGCCGGAGCTATGAGCATGTGCTCCTGGCCTTGGAGCGCGCGACACGTCCGTGACGCTCTGCGCGACATGGCGGGGGCCCTTGCCCCATGTGGGTGAGTGGCCCTCGCCGTCCGCATGACGCGGCCATGCGGAATGGAAGAGTCCAACTACCCGTCGCAAGAGTCCAATCCGCGCCCTTGCGTACCACCAGTCTCAACGGCCAGGGTCCTGAGCGGGATTCATGAGCCAGCCGTGCACACAGCTACTGGAGGTTCCATGAACGACAACGCACCGCAGCCGCCGAGCCGCCGCTCCGTCCTGCGGACCACGGCCGGGGTCGCGGGAGCGGGCATCGGCCTCGGCGCCCTGGGCGCCGGCCACGCCGAGGCCGCCTCGCCCGGGGCCGCCGCTGCCGCCGCGGACACCACCGAGCAGATCGCCCGGGCTCCCCGGCGCAGAGGCGCCACCATGGCCGGTGTCCCCTTCGAGGGGCGCTCCATCGTCCGGGTCGGCATCGTCGGCCTCGGCAACCGGGGCGGCAGCATGATCGACCTCTTCCTCGCGCTCTCATGGGTGCGGGTGGTCGCGATCTGCGACCCGGTCAAGGAGAAGGCGGAGCGCGCCGCCGCCAAGGTGGTCGCCGCCGGACAGCCCTCCCCAGGTCTGTACACCCATGGCGAGGACGACTACGAGAACCTTTGCAAGCGTTCCGACCTGGACTTCGTCTATGTGGCGACGCCCTGGGAACTCCACGTCGAGATGGCGCGGGCGGCGATGCTGAACGGCAAGCACGTCGGCGTGGAGTGTCCGATCGCGATGACGCTCCCGGACCTGTGGGAGCTGGTCGACCTCTCCGAGCAGACCCGACGCCACTGCATGCAGCTCGAGAACTGCTGTTACGGCCGCAACGAGATGCGGGTCCTGCGGATGGCGCACGCGGGCAAGTTCGGGACTCTGCTGCACGGCGCGGGCGCGTACAACCACGATCTGCGCGAGCTGATGTTCTCGCCCACGTACTACGAGGGCCCGTGGCGCCGGCTCTGGCACACCAAGCTGCGGGGCGATCTCTATCCGAACCACGGCTTCGGTCCGGTCGCCAACTACATGGACATCAACCGGGGCGACCGTGCGGTCAGCATCAGCAGCTTCGGGACACCGGCGCTCGGTCTCGCCGAGTACCGGGCCAAGGAGATGCCGCCGGGCGACCCGAGCTGGAAGGAGACGTACATCGGGGCCGACCGGACGATCAGCCTGGTCCAGACGGAGAAGGGCCGTGTGATCCGGCTGGAGCACGATGTCTCGACCCCGCACCCGTACAGCCGGATCAACAGTCTGGGCGGGACCCTGGGCGTCTTCGAGGACTATCCGGCCCGGATCTATGTGGAGCCGGACCACAAGGGACACCAGTGGGGCGACTTCTCGGCGTACGCCACCGAGTTCGACCACTGGCTCTGGAAGGAGCACGCGAATCCGCCGGGCGGGCACGGCGGGATGGACTACATCATGATCTTCCGGCTGATGCAGTGCATGCAGCTCGGTCTGGTCCCCGACTTCGATGTGTACGACGCGGCGACCTGGACGGCTCCGGTGCCGCTCAGTCACGCCTCGGTCAAGGCCAAGGGCGTACCGCTGCCGATCCCGGACTTCACCCGCGGCGAGTGGAAGAAGGCACGGTCGGGCGTGGATTCGGTCAAGCCGGCATAGGGCGAGCGGCGCGGGGCCCGGCTCGCACCGGCCGGGCCCCGCGGTCGCTCAACTCGCGGGCTGCTGTGCCGCCCGGGACTGCTCGGCGGCGTCCGCGGGCTCCTTGGCCGATGCGGTCTCGTCGGCCTCTTCCGGTACGAAGGGGATCTCACCGTTCAGTACGGCCTTGGCCGTCACCCGGTCCAGCGCCCCCTCCCAGCGGGAGACCACGAACACGGCCGCGCAGTTGCCGAGCAGGTTCGTGGCGACGCGCATCGCGTCCATGATCCGGTCGACGCCGAGCAGCAGGGCCACGGCCGCGACCGGGATGACGCCCAGGGCGGCGGCGGTCGCGGAGAGCGCGAGGAACGCCGAACCCGGCACGCCCGCCATGCCCTTGCTGGTGAGCATCAGGACGAGGACGACGGTGATCTGCTGGCCGATGCTCAGGTCCACACCGACGGCCTGGGCGATGAACAGCGTGCCGACGGAGAGGTAGATCGAGGCTCCGTCGAGGTTGAACGAGTAGCCCGTCGGCAGCACCAGGCCCACCGCGTCGTCGCGGCAGCCGGCGGCGCGCAGCTTCTGCATCATCCGCGGCATCACGGTCTCGCTGGACGCGGTGCCCAGCGCGAGGAGCATCTCCTCGCGGGTGTAGCGGACGAACTTCCAGAGGCTGATCCCGGTGAGCGCCTTGAGGGCGAGCGCCAGGGCGAGCAGGAAGAGCAGCGCCACGCCGTAACAGACGGCGATGAGCTTGCCGTACGTGGAGAGCGCGCCGAGACCGTACTCGCCGACCAGGTGAGCCGTGGCGCCGAAGACCGCGAGCGGGGCGAGCTTCATGATGAAGCCGACGACGGCGAAGACGACTTCCTGGGCCTGCTCGATGGCGGGCAGGATGGCGGGCACCTTGCTCTGGCCGAGGTGCAGCAGGGCGGCGCCGACCAGGCAGGACAGCACGAGCACCTGGAGCAGCGAGTTCTCGGCGAAGGCGCCGACCGCGCTGTCGGGCAGTGAGTGCAGCAGGAATTCGGAGGTCGAGGGGAGCTCCCCGCCTCCGGTCTTGGCGTCGACGGCGGAGGCGTCGAGGGTGGCCGGGTCGATGTTCATCCCGGTGCCTGGCCCGAAGATGTTTCCGGCGAGCAGACCGAGGACGAGGGCGACGGTGGTGGCGACCTCGAACCAGATGAGAGCCTTGACGCCGATGCGGCCGAAGGCCTTGAGGTCGCCCGCCTTGGTGATGCCGGCGACGACCACGCAGAAGACGAGCGGGGCGATCATCGCCTTGATCAGGCGGATGAATCCGTCGCCGAGCGGTTGGGCGGCCGATGCGGCCTCGGGCCACAACCGCCCGACGAGGATTCCGAGCAGGAGCGCGCAGGCGACCTGCGCGAAGAGCGAGGTGCGCAGCAGACGGGCTGCGCGGCGCGCGAGGGACGGCGCGGGCGATGCTGGTGGGGCGGCGTGCGGCACGGGCACTCCTCCGTAGCGGACTTCTGTCATGCGGAAAAAAACTTCCGCAGTGCGCGCCACTATGTCGGAGCCGTGTATTCCACAGAAGACCCGATGGAACATCCATGCAAATCTTGGACCTTGCTCCAAACCAGCCCGTCACCAGCCTCTTCACGCCACTCAGCAGCGCAGACGATCCTCCGTGACCATCCCCTGCGCCGTCTCCACACTGCGGTCGTAACAGCCGCCGGAGCCGTGGAGCCGGTAGCGGTCGGACGTCGTCCCGACCGCGTGCCGCTGATCGCGGGGCACACCGGTGGTGTACGTGGCATCGCCGGCGTAACTGTGGTCGAGGCGTGACCAGGAGAGCCGCTCGCCGCCCCGCACGACCTCGGTGTGGGCGCGGTCGCCGAGTGCCAGCACGGTCCGCAGGCGGTCGCCGGCGCCGATCGTCGTCTCACCGTCCATGGTGTACGTGCGGTGGGTTCGGGTGCTGGTGCGCCCGACGGTCACGGTCTCGTCGTCGGTCCACCGCGCGGTGAGCGCGTCCGGGTTCTCGCCCTCGACCCAACGGTGCACGGAGGTGTTCGCGAGGGTTCGGGTGACCGTGGTGTCGACACGGCCGTGCGAGGTGTTCAGATGGCCGGCGACGGTGAGCGCGTGCCCGCCATCGGTGTCCAGGCGGTGCTCCGAACCCGGTGTGTGCACCGAGGAGTTGCGCGGCGCGGCCTCCTCGTACCGGTCGAGCCCTCCGGTCACCACGGTGCGGCCCTCGTCCTGCCAGAGCAGGATGTTGGTGGGCGTGCTCCAGCCGCTCTGACCGGCGGGGACACCCAGGACGGACACCTCGACCCGGTGGCGGCGGCCGTCGTTGAGGATGCCCGCGAACGGGGTCAGGTCGTAGACGATCGGCTGGATGTCGAGGGCGCGCGGGCCGGGAGAGACGTACCAGAGGAAGGGGTTGGACCAGCCGCCCGTCCACACCGTCGGGAACGGGGCGGCGATGCCCGCCGTCCGTCCGTCGACGGAGATCCGGACCTCGCGGTACGGCCCGTCGGTCGCCTTGCAGGAGTACGGGGCCGCGTCGGGGACGGTCAGATACCAGTACTCCTCGCAGCCGCCGCCGGAGCCGGTGGCGTGCACCTCGGCGAGGATGCGTTCGGTGTTGCGCGGAGTGGTCAGGCCGGTGGGGTCGAGCGGCAGCACCCGGTCGGGGGTCCTCACCGCCGGCTTCACCGCGCCCCGCGCGGTGAAGAAGGTGAGCGTGACCCGGACGTCGATGACACCCGTGTACGTCTCGTTCACGACATTGCCGATGAGCATCTCGACCGGCTGAGGGCGGGAGAGGGTGTCGCGGTAGCGGGTGACGTCCTTCTCCACCGACCAGCGGATGCCGTCGGGCGAGGGCTGGGGCGTGGAGGTGCGGAAGATCTCCACGCCGCCGACGGCGAGGTGGCCGAGGCGGTCGTACTGACGCCCCTTCACCTCTCCTTCGAGACGCAGGACGACCTTGCTCCAGCGGGTGCCGCACCCCTTCGGAGGCGCGTAACTCCCTTGGTACGGCGTGAAGTCGCGGAACTGAGCCGCTGCCAGCAGGACCTCGCAGGAGCGGGTCGGAGGCTTGGTCACGGGCGGTGCGGCGGTCAACGGGTCGTGCCAGTCGCTGCCGAACTCGGCCGGCGGCGGATCGGCCGGAGCGTCCGCGTTGGCCGGCTGCGCCGTGAGCAGGGCTCCGGCGGTCAGGACGAGCCCACCGATCATGCTCATGATCTTCTGATGTCTCATGGATCGCGAGTGAAGCGCGGGGCGTTCGAGGCGTCCAGAGGGCGTCGTGCGACCTTGGCGCGTTCTGTGTGCCTCTGCGAGAAATTCGATTGCTCCAGGGGGTCCGGCAGCGCGAACCTTGCACGGTTTGCGCCACTCGGCGAAGCCACGGAAAGCCCTGGGACGACATGAAGATTCGCGATCTACCGTATGCCGATCCAGGGATCCCCGATGTCCGCTCGGGCACCCGGTTCCTCTTCTGGCTCGGCCGCAACCAACTCGGCGGGCAGGTCAGCTCCCTCCTGTGGGGACTGCTGCTGCAACTCGGCATCGCCGGACTGTCCCTCGCCGTCGGCCTCGCCGTGCAGGCCGTCGTGGACCGCGACGGCGGGCGGCTCGCGCTCGCAGGCGGCCTGCTCGCCATGCTGGGCGCGGCCATCGCGGTCGGCGACATGATGCTCCACCGCACCGCCGTCACCAACTGGATCACCGCGGCCGCGCGCGTCCAGCAGCTGCTCTCCCGCAAGACCGCCGAGCTCGGGTCCGTCCTGACCCGGCGGGTCGCCGCGGGCGAGGTCGTGGCCGTCTCCACTGCCGACGTCGAGAAGATCGGCTGGTTCGTCGAGGCGCTGTCGCGCTTCGCCGCGGCCGCTCTCACGATGGTCCTGGTCTGCGTGGGCCTGGTGGTCTACCAGCCGACGCTCGGTGTCCTGGTCGCCGTCGGTGTGCCGGTCCTCGCCCTCGCGGTGCTGCCGCTGCTCCCCCGTGCGACACGTCGGGCCGACGTCCAGCGCGAGAAGGCGGGCAAGGCCACCGAGCTGGCCTCGGACACCGTGGCCGGGCTGCGGGTGCTGCGCGGCATCGGCGGCGAGGAGCTGTTCCTCGCCCGCTACCGCACGGCATCCCAGGAGGTCCGCCGCGCCGCCGTCCGCAGCGCCCGGATGTGGGCCCTGATCGCGGCCGTACAGGTCCTGCTCCCGGGTCTGCTCCTGGTGGGTGTGCTCGCGTACGGGGCGAGGCTCGCGCTCGACGGGCGGATCGCGGTCGGCGAACTGGTCACCGTCTACGGCGCGGTGGCGCTGATGCTGCATCCCCTTCGGCACGTGGAGGAGATCGCCATGGCGTACTCCTTCTCCCGGCCCTCCGCCAAGCGCGCGGCCCGGGTGCTGTCGCTGGCGCGGACCACCACCACGACGGCGGAGGTGCACCGCAGGGCGACGGGTGATCTGTACGACCCCGTCACCGGGCTGCTCGCCCCCGCCGGCCTCCTCACGGCGGTCGTCTGCGGCGACCCGGACGCGGCCGGACGACTGGCGGACCGGCTCGGGGGCCACCCCACGGAGGCGGGCGAGGGGCACACCTCGGTCCTGCTCGGCGGGGTGCCGCTCGACGAACTGGATCTGGACACCGCCCGTACCGCCGTGCTGGTCCAGGACAAGGACCCGGTCCTGCTCTCCGGCACGCTCCACGAGCTGCTCGACGTGCCCTCCTCCGGCGCGGTCCGGCCCGAGGAAGCCCTGGCCGCGGCGCGCTGCGGGGACGTCCTCGACGCGCTCGCGCAGGCGTCCGTGGACACCGACGGCGACCCGATGAGGACCCGGATCACCGAGCGCGGCCGGTCGCTCTCCGGCGGTCAGCGCCAGCGTCTGGCGCTGGCCCGGTCGCTGGTGACCGACCCGGAGGTGCTGGTCCTCGACGAGCCGACCTCGGCGGTCGACTCGCACACCGAGGCGCGCGTCGCCGCCGGGGTGAGGGGGCTGCGCGAGGGCCGTACGACGGTGGTCCTGGCCTCCTCGCCGCTGCTCCTCGACCGGGCGGACCGGGTTGCCCTCGTCCACGACGACGAGGTGGTGGCGGTCGGTACGCACCGCGAACTGCTGCGTACCGAGCCGCGTTACCGGGCCGTCGTGACCCGGGACACCGAAGACGAACAGGCCCTGGACGACAGGGCGAGGAAAGACCACGCGAGCGAAGCCCCGGCGAGGGAGGACGAGCTCGCGTCGAAGCTCGCATCGGAGCTGGAAGGAGAGTCGGCATGATCGGCCTGGCGCCACCGGCGTACGACCCGGCGGCCCCCACGTCGGCGACGACCCTGCCCGTGGGCACGGCCGCGACCGTGCGCACCTATGTACGCGATCTGCTCAGCCGCCATCGTGGGGCGTTCGCGCTTCTCATCGCCGTCAACGCGGTCGCGGTGACCGCCTCGATGGTGGGCCCGTACCTGCTCGGCTCGCTCGTCGAACGGCTCTCGGAGGGGGCGCGGGACCTCCATCTGGAGCGCACCGTCGCCCTGTTCGCGCTCGCCCTCGTCGTCCAGACGCTCTTCGTACGGATGGTGCGGCTGCGCGGCGCGATGCTGGGCGAGGAGATGCTGGCGGACCTGCGCGAGGACTTCCTCGTGCGGTCGGTCGGGCTGCCGCCGGGGGTCCTTGAACGGGCCGGGACCGGCGACCTGCTGTCCCGTATCACCACGGACATCGACCGGCTCGCCAACGCGATGCGCGAGGCCGTGCCGCAGCTCGCCATCGGCGTGGTCTGGGCCGGTCTGCTGATCGGCGGGCTCGCCGTGACCGCACCGCCGCTCGCGCTCTCCCTGCTGGTCGCAGCGCCGCTGCTGATCGTGGGGTGCCGGTGGTACTTCAAGCGGGCGCCGTCGGCGTACCGCTCGGAGGCCGCCAGGTACGCGGCGGTCGCGGGGGCGCTCGCGGAGACCGTCGACGCGGGCCGGACGGTCGAGGCGCACCGCCTCGGTTCACGCCGGGTCGCCCTCTCCGACCGGCGGATCGCCGAGTGGACCGCGTGGGAGAGGTACACGCTCTTCCTGCGATCGGTCCTCTTCCCGGTCGTGAACCTCACGCACACGCTCGTTCTCGCGGGTGTCCTGATGCTCGGCGGCGTGTTCGTCCTGCGCGGCTGGATCGACGTCGGGCAGCTGACCACGGGCGCGCTGCTCGCCCAGATGCTGGTCGAGCCGGTCGGGATCATCCTGCGCTGGTACGACGAGCTGCAGGTCGCCCAGGTGTCACTGGCCCGGCTCGTCGGCGTCCGGGACATCGAGCCGGACGCGGGGGACGGGGCCCTGCGCCCCGAGGGACGGGACGTTCGGGCGGACGAGGTGCGCTTCGGCTACCGCGAGGGCGTCGACGTGCTCCACCAGGTGTCGATGGACGTCGCCCCGGGCACCCGGCTCGCGCTGGTCGGCCCGTCCGGCGCGGGCAAGTCGACGCTCGGCCGGCTGCTCGCGGGCATCTACGCCCCGCGGACCGGATCGGTCACGCTCGGCTCGGCCGAGCTGGCGAAGATGCCGCCCGAGCGGGTCCGGGAGCATGTGGCCCTGGTCAACCAGGAGCACCACGTCTTCGTCGGCTCGCTCCGCGACAACCTGCTGCTCGCCCGCACGGGCGCCGAGGACGGCGAGCTGTGGGCGGCGCTCGGCGCGGTCGACGCGGACGGCTGGGCACGGGCGCTCGACGAGGGCCTGGACACCGAGGTCGGCTCGGGCGGGCTCGCGCTCACCCCGGCGCAGGCCCAGCAGATCGCCCTGGCCCGGCTGGTGCTCGCCGACCCGCACACGCTGGTCCTGGACGAGGCGACCTCGCTCCTCGACCCGCGGGCGGCGCGCCATCTGGAACGCTCGCTGGCCCGGGTCCTCGACGGCCGCACGGTCGTCGCCATCGCCCACCGACTGCACACCGCGCACGACGCGGATGTGATCGCGGTGGTCGAGGGGGGCCGCATCAGCGAACTGGGCAGCCACGAAGAACTGGTGGCGGCGGACGGCGCGTACGCGGCCCTCTGGCGCTCCTGGCACGGCTGACCCGGCGGGCGCGCCGGGCCGGCCATGTCGACGCGGACCGCGGGCAGGGGCGGGCCGGCCGGACAGGCCGGCAAGGGCGGGTGAGCGCGTGCGAGCCGGCACGGACCGCCGGCGCCGCCGAACCGGCACGGCGCGCGTCGATCGGACCGTCGGGGCGTGCCGGCCGGCGGGATCCCGCACGGGAAGACCGGCACATCGCTGAGCGCGTGCCGGCCGGCACAGGAGTGTCAGGGCGTGCGAGCCGGCACGGACCGTCGGGCCTCACGAGCCGACAACGACCGTCGGCGCCCGCGAACCGGCCCGGCAGGCACCGGTCGGACCGTCGGCTCGGGCGGGCCGGCCGGCGGGATCGGCACGGGCGGGCCGGAGCCGGCGAACCGGCCGACATGCGTCGGGCCGACCGGCTCGTCGCCGCCCTCAGTACCCGATCGTGAAGCGCCGCTGGACGAAGCGGGGCAGTTCCGCCTCATCGACCAGCGCCATGGCCGCGTCCTCCGCCGAGACGCGGCTACGGCCCTCGGCGTCCCGGATCGGCTGGTCGCCGCCGACGCGGAAACGGCCGGTGCGTTCGCCTGGTGCGATGTCCTCGGCGGGGCTGAAGTAGGTCCACCGACGGTTCGAGGTGCGCAGCACGTTGAGGGCGTCCCGGTGGCCGCGGACCGCCGCCGCGTAGGCGCGAGGCAGCCCGACGGCGTCCAGGGTCTCGTGCAGCCGCTCCTGCGCGTCGGCGAGCACCACACCGGGTTCGACCTCCAGACTGCCCGCGCCGCCGATCACGATCAGCCGGGTTCGGGGGTGACTCTCCAGCGCCTGCAGCAAGGCCCGCGCCGCGGTCGCGTAGACGGTGGCGTCGGCGATGGAACGCCGCACGGTGTCCGTGAGGTCCCGCGCCGCGTTTCCGGGCTGGAAGGCGCTGATCAGGACGTCGAGCCCGGGCAGGACGGCAGCGACGCCGTCGGGGTCGAGGATGTCGAGGCTCCCCCAGGTGATGTTCTCGCGGGTCTCGCCTGCCGCCGCCTCCGTGGCGTCGCGGCTGAAGGCCCTGATGTGATGCCCGCGCTCCAGGGCCTCCGCGACGACGCGGCTGCCGATGGTGCCGGTGGCTCCGATGACTCCGATGTGCATGACTCTCCCCTGTGATCACACCTGTGACATAACGCCGTGCGAAAACTATACGCCGTGAAGTTCACACCGTGCAGTTTCCATACGGCGCGAACATGAGTGACGCTGTAGAGTGCCCGCGTGACGGGAAGATCAGGGACAGGCACAGACGCGGGGACGGCACCGGCGGGCCGGGGGCGCCGTGAGCGGCTGCGGGCCGAGACCACGGCCGAGATCAAGCACACGGCCCTGCGGCTGATGGCCTCGGGCGGTCCGGACGCCATCACGCTGCGGGCCATCGCCCGCGAGATGGGCATGACGGCCAACGCGATCTACGGGTACTTCGCCACGCGCGACGACCTGGTCACCACGCTCATCGACGACGTGTACTCGGCGCTGGCCGACGCCGTGGACGCGGCCTGGACGCACGCGCCCGTCGAGGACCCGGCCACCCGGATCCTGGCCTGGGCCGACGCCTTCCGTACCTGGGCCCTGACCAACCCCGAGGGCTTCCGGCTCGTCTACGGCGACCCCGTGCCCGGCTACCGGGCCCCCGAGGGCGGCCCCGCCCCGGACGCGGCCCGCCGGGTGTGCACCGGCCTCGCCGGGCTCGCCGCGGCAGCCTGGCCGTTCACCGAACCCCTCTACCGTGACAGCGCGTTCACCTGGTCGGACTTCGACGCCGGACTCCTCGACAAGGTGCGCCCGGCCTTCCCCGAACTGCCGCCGGCCGGCGTCGCGCTGGCCCTGCGCGTCTGGGGGCATCTGCACGGCCTGGTGGCACTGGAGGTGTACGGGCATCTCGGTCGCCAGACGGCGAGCCCGGACAAGCTCTTCCAGGAGGAGCTGGCCCGGCTCGTGACGACGCTGGGCGTCCCCCGGACCGACCGAAGCGGGCCCCCGGGGTCCCGTACCCGCTAGAAGAAGCCGAGCGCCGAGGCTCCGCCCACCCCGCCGAGCAGCATGAACGCCGGCATCAGGACCTTCAGCTCGACCCAGCTGCCCGCGCGGAAGCGCATCCCCTTCGGCGGCCCGACCGGGTACCACCGCTTGCGCCCCACCGGGATGGGCCACAGGATCGGGCAGCCGGAGACCGTCAGCGCGTCGCCGATGTCGTGGACGAGGGCGCCGAGGACGATCGGCAGGCCCAGCCACAGGTACTCCTGCCCCGGGCCGGTGAAGAGCCAGTCCGCGCCGTTGCCGGGCTGGTCGAGAACGCCCGCGAGGATCCAGGCGCTGGTGGCGCCGAGCAGCCAGACGAGGACGTCGCTGGACATCCGGGCGGCCCGCCACAGCAGACCCTCCACCGCGAGTACGAGGTGGACGAAGAGGATCGCCAGGACCGCCCAGCGGCCGCCGGTGATGGCCAGTGCCGAGGCTCCGGTGCCGATGAGGACGGCCCAGAGCCAGGTGTGGGTGAGGGTGCGGTGCCCGCCCGACCGCCGGGGGTCGGCGGTGGAGCGCGTGGCCTTGTAGACCGCGTACGAGAGCTTGTCGACGATCTCGCACAGCCCCTTCGATATCGGACCGAAAGCGCGCGAGATGGTCGCGGACTTGTGGTCCAGGTCGGGGGCGAGGGCCGCGCCCGCGCAGATGAGCGCCCCGACGACGACCACCGGCCAGGGCATCGGGTGCCCGGCGGCTGCGGCCGCCGCTCCGACGCCCAGCCAGGCCGCCGCTCCGGACAGCGAGTGCGCCGGTCCCATCATGCTCGTCCCCGCCCCATTCCTCCCGCGCCGGCGCTCAGTTGACGACCGGTCGACAAGGCAGCGTATCGTCCGTGATCTTCGTGCAGGTGGCCGGTTCCCTCATCCGGTCGGAATCCAGGCAAGATGGGGGCGTGACCCTTATCGATCAGCTCCCGCCGAACGCCGACCCCGACGCCCTCTTCGAGGCTTTCTCCTCATGGGCGGAGGGCCGCGGCATCACGCTCTACCCGGCCCAGGAAGAGGCGCTGATCGAGGTCGTCTCGGGTGCGAACGTGATCTTGTCCACCCCGACCGGCTCGGGAAAGTCGCTGGTCGCGGCGGGTGCGCACTTCACGGCGCTCGCGAATGACCAGGTGACGTTCTACACCGCGCCGATCAAGGCACTGGTGTCGGAGAAGTTCTTCGACCTGTGCAAGCTCTTCGGCACCGAGAACGTCGGCATGCTGACCGGCGACGCGTCGGTGAACGCCGATGCTCCCATCATCTGCTGTACGGCCGAGGTGCTGGCGTCCATCGCGCTGCGGGACGGCAAGTACGCCGACATCGGCCAGGTCGTGATGGACGAGTTCCACTTCTACGCGGAGCAGGACCGCGGCTGGGCCTGGCAGATCCCGATCCTGGAACTCCCCCAGGCGCAGTTCGTGCTCATGTCGGCCACTCTCGGCGACGTGTCGATGTTCGAGAAGGACCTGACCCGGCGCACGGGCAAGCCGACCTCGGTGGTCCGCTCGGCGACGCGCCCGGTGCCGCTCTCGTACGAGTACCGGCTCACGCCGATCACGGACACCCTGACCGAGCTCCTGGAGACCAAGCAGGCCCCGGTCTACATCGTCCACTTCACGCAGGCGCAGGCCGTCGAGCGGGCGCAGTCGCTGATGAGCATCAACATGTGCTCGCGCGAGGAGAAGGACAAGATCGCCGAGCTGATCGGCAACTTCCGCTTCACCACCAAGTTCGGCCAGAACCTCTCGCGTTACGTCCGCCACGGCATCGGTGTGCACCACGCGGGGATGCTGCCGAAGTACCGGCGCCTGGTGGAGAAGCTGGCACAGGCGGGTCTGCTGAAGGTCATCTGCGGCACGGACACGCTGGGCGTGGGTGTCAACGTCCCCATCCGTACGGTGCTGTTCACGGCGCTGACGAAGTACGACGGCAACCGGGTGCGCACGCTGCGGGCGCGGGAGTTCCACCAGATCGCCGGCCGGGCCGGCCGGGCGGGCTTCGACACCGCCGGTTTCGTGGTCGCGCAGGCACCCGAGCACGTCATCGAGAACGAGAAGGCGCTCGCCAAGGCCGGCGACGACCCGAAGAAGCGCCGCAAGGTGGTGCGCAAGAAGGCGCCGGAGGGCTTCGTCGCCTGGAGCGACACCACCTTCGAGAAGCTGATCGGCTCCGAGCCGGAGCCGCTGACCTCGCGCTTCAAGGTCACCAACATCATGCTGCTGTCGGTGATCGCCCGGCCGGGCAACGCGTTCGAGGCGATGCGCAAGCTCCTGGAGGACAACCACGAGCCGCGCAAGGCGCAGCTGCGGCACATCCGCCGGGCCATCGCGATCTACCGCTCGCTCCTCGACGGCGGGGTGGTGGAGCAGCTGGACAAGCCGGACGCAGAGGGCCGCACGATCCGGCTGACCGTGGACCTCCAGCAGGACTTCGCGCTCAACCAGCCGCTGTCGACGTTCGCGCTCGCCGCGTTCGACCTGCTGGACCCGGAGTCCCCGTCGTACGCCCTGGACATGGTGTCGGTCGTCGAGTCGACCCTCGACGACCCGCGCCAGATCCTCGCCGCCATGCAGAACAAGGCGCGCGGCGAGGCGGTCGGGCGGATGAAGGCGGACGGCGTCGAGTACGAGGAGCGCATGGAACGGCTCCAGGAGATCTCGTACCCGAAGCCGCTGGAGGAGCTGCTCTGGCACGCGTACGACGTGTACCGGAAGTCGCACCCGTGGGTGGGGGACCACCCGGTCTCGCCGAAGTCCGTCATCCGTGACATGTACGAACGGGCGCTGACCTTCACGGAGTTCACCTCCTGGTACGAGCTGGCGCGGACCGAGGGCATCGTGCTGCGCTATCTCGCGAGCGCGTACAAGGCGCTGGACCACACGATCCCGGACGACCTGAAGACCGAGGATCTGGAGGACCTGATCGCCTGGCTGGGCGAGATGGTGCGCCAGGTGGACTCCTCCCTGCTCGACGAGTGGGAGCAGCTGGCGAACCCGGAGGTCGAGACGGCCGAGGAGGCGCAGGAGAAGGCCGATCAGGTCAAGCCGGTCACGGCGAACGCCCGCGCCTTCCGGGTCCTGGTGCGCAACGCGATGTTCCGCCGGGTGGAGCTGGCGGCCCTGGACAACGTGGACGCGCTGGGCGAGATGGACGCCGAGTCCGGCTGGGACGCGGACGCCTGGGGCGAGGCGATGGACGCGTACTGGGACGAGTACGAGGACCTGGGGACGGGTCCGGACGCGCGCGGCCCGAAGCTGCTGTCGATCGAGGAGGACGCGGCGCACGGCCTGTGGCGCGTCCGGCAGACCTTCGCCGACCCGAACGGCGACCATGACTGGGGCATCAGCGCGGAGGTGGATCTCGCGGCCTCCGACGAAGAGGGCCGTGCGATCGTCCGTGTGACGTCCGTGGGACAGCTCTAAGGAGAAGACGGTGACCAACCCCGCCGAGAGCCTCGTCGACCTGCTCGATCTGGAGCGGATCGAGGTCAACATCTTCCGTGGCCAGAGCCCGCAGGAGTCGCTGCAGCGGGTCTTCGGCGGGCAGGTCGCCGGCCAGGCCCTGGTCGCGGCCGGGCGCACGACGGAGGGCGACCGGCCGGTGCACTCGCTGCACTCCTACTTCCTGCGGCCCGGCAGGCCGGGCGTGCCGATCGTGTACCAGGTGGAGCGGGTGCGGGACGGGCGTTCGTTCACGACCCGTCGGGTCACGGCGGTCCAGCAGGGGCGGACGATCTTCAACCTGACGGCCTCCTTCCACCTGCCGGAGGAGGCCGGCTTCGAGCACCAGCTGCCGCCGCGGCACATGACCGACCCGGAGACCCTGCCGAAGCTCGCGGACGAGATCCGCGACCATCTGGGCGTACTGCCGGAGGCCCTGGAGCGGATGGCCCGCCGCCAGCCCTTCGACATCCGCTACGTGGACCGGTTGCGCTGGACGAAGGACGAGGTCACGGGCGCCGACCCGCGCAGCGCGGTGTGGATGCGCGCGGTGGGCCCGCTCGGCGACGACCCGCTGGTGCACACCTGCGCGCTGACGTACGCCTCGGACATGACGCTGCTCGACGCGGTGCGGATCCCGGTGGAGCCGCTGTGGGGCCCGCGGGGCTTCGACATGGCCTCGCTGGACCACGCGATGTGGTTCCACCGGCCCTTCCGCGCGGACGAGTGGTTCCTGTACGACCAGGAGTCCCCCATCGCCACGGGCGGCCGCGGCCTGGCCCGCGGCCGCATCTACGACCGCGAGGGCCGGCTCCTGGTGTCGGTGGTGCAGGAGGGACTGTTCCGGAAGCTGTAGCCCTTCGTGGCGTCCCCCGAGCACGACGGCGCGCGCTACGTGCCGGGAAGGGTGTCCTGGTCGACCTCGTGGCGACGGGTACGGATGTCCGGGCCCGTCGGGTGGAGCTTGGCGTCGCAGGAGGGCCCGAGGCCGGTACGGCGGGATTCCGCACCGGTCAGGGGCCGCCCGCACAGCCGGCACCGTACGATCCGCCGCGTACCCCCGGGGGCGGAATCGATGGCGATTGCCAGTGGTTCTTCACTCATGTTGTGATCGCAGCCTGATTCTCGACGAGGAGTTCTTCATGAGTGTGTACGACATCCCCCTGCGCACGTTGTCCGGTGACCCGATCTCGCTGGCCGACTACCGCGACCAGGCCGTCCTGGTCGTCAATGTGGCCTCCAAGTGCGGTCTGACGCCGCAGTACGCGGGGCTGGAGCGGCTGCAGAAGGAGTACGGGGAGAAGGGCTTCACCGTCCTCGGTGTGCCCTGCAACCAGTTCCTGGGGCAGGAGCCCGGCAGCGCCGAGGAGATCCAGACCTTCTGCTCCACGTCGTACGGCGTGACGTTCCCGCTCCTGGAGAAGACGGATGTGAACGGCGAGGCCCGTCACCCGCTCTACGCGGAGCTGACGCAGGTCGCCGACGCCGAGGGCGAGTCCGGGGACGTCCAGTGGAACTTCGAGAAGTTCCTGATCGGCAAGGACGGGCAGATCACCCGCTTCCGTCCGCGTACCGAGCCCGAGGCCCCCGAGGTCCTCGCGGCGATCGAGACGCAGCTGTCCGCCTGAGCAGGCGACCCTGTCGGGTGATCCACACGGTGTCGATCATGTAATGTGTGCGGCTCCAGTTCAGTGGACGACCGAGGAGGTGGGACCCATCAACGCCATGCAGGCAGGGTGCTCCCCCTCGACGACCGTGTGGTCAGCCCGACAGAGGTGACCACGGGAGCCCCTTCGGTTTCCCGGAAGGTTTCCATGTCGATCGACCCGTCCCACTCTCTTCGTTCCACCACCGTCTCCCGGCTCCGCGCCGCGGGCTGCGTCTTCGCCGAGGACGAGGCGGAGCTGCTCTTCTCCACCGCGCACAGCACCGTCGAACTCGACACGATGGTCGAGCTTCGCGCCACCGGTCTGCCCATCGAGCACGTCGTGGGCTGGGCGGCCTTCTCCGGACTGCGCATCTCCGTCGATCCCGGGGTGTTCGTACCTCGGCGGCGGACCGAGTTCCTCGTCGAGCACGCCGTGGGCCTGGCCCGGCCGGGGGCGCTGTGTGTCGATCTGTGCTGCGGCTCGGGGGCGGCGGGGGCCGTGCTGCTCTCGGCCGTGGAGGGCGCCGAGGTGTACGCCTCGGACGTCGAGCCCGCCGCCGTGCGCTGCGCACGTCGCAACATCGAGCCGCGCGGCGGCCGGGTCTTCGAGGGTGATCTGTTCGCCCCGCTGCCGCAGGAGCTGCGCGGTCGGGTCGAGGTGCTCGTCGCCAATGTGCCGTACGTACCGACGGACGAGGTGGGCCTGCTGCCGCCCGAGGCGCGCGAGCACGAACCGCTGGTCGCGCTCGACGGCGGCTCGGACGGCCTCGACGTGCTGCGCAGGGTGGCGGCCGAAGCCGCCGACTGGCTGGCGCCGGGCGGGCATCTGCTGGTCGAGACGAGCGAGCGCCAGGCCGCGGACGCCGTCGAGGCGGTCTCCGGGCACGGCCTGACGCCGCGGTTGGTCACGTCGGACGAGCTGTACGCGACGGTCGTCGTCTCGACGCGTCACTGATCCAGGGCGCCGGTCCGACGCGTCACTGACCCGTGGCGCCGGTCCGACCTCACGGTTCGGGCCGGCGCCTTCGCCTAGGCGGTTCGGGGCCGGACCCGGCAGCGGGCCGAGCCCGCCGCCTGGAGGGTGATCCCGGCGTTGACCGGCACCTCGGTGTCGATCGCCTCGATCTCGAACGCCTGAAGGAGCATCGCCAGCGCGATCACCGACTCCAGCATGGAGAAGTGCTGGCCGATGCAGGCGCGCGGACCGCCTCCGAAGGGGAACCATGCGTAGCGCGGGCGGCTCGCCTCGGCCTCGGGCGTGAAGCGCTCGGGGTCGAAGCGCTCCGGGTCCTCCCAGTACGCGGGGTGCCGGTGGGTGACCCAGGGGGCGACGATCACGTCGGCGCCGGCGGGGATGGTGTGGCCGCCGATCTCGGTGGCCTCGACCGCCCGCCGGCCGATGACCGCTGCGGCCGGGAAGATCCGCATGGCCTCCTTGAGCACCTGGGTGAGATAGGGCAGCCCGTCGAGGTCGGCGGCGCCGGGCACCCGGCCTGCCAGGACGCGGTCGACCTCCTCGTGGGCCCTCTTCTGCTGATCCGGGTGGAGGGCGAGCAGGTGGAGGGCGAAGCCGAGGGAGGTGGCGGTCGTCTCGTGTCCCGCGAGCAGGAACACGAGGACCTGCTCGCGCAGTTCGGAGGCGTCGAAGGTGCCGTCCTCGGCGCTCTCGGCCTCGGCGAGGAGGGACAGCAGGTCCTGGCCTCCGTCCTCGGCCTCACCGGCCGCCCGGCGCTCGGCGATGATCCGGTCGCAGACGGCGTACAGCTCCTCATGGGCGGCGCGGGCGCGGCGGTTGCCGGGGGTGGGCCAGTCACGCGGGATGTTCAGCGGTGAGAAGCCGCGGCGCAGCACGTAGTCGCCCATCACCGGGAAGGCACGCTCCACGGTGTCGACGGCCTCCTCGACGTCCGTACCGAAGAGGATGCGGGCGACGGCGCGCAGGGCGAAGCCGGCCATCTCGTCGAGGACGTCGACGGTGGAGTCCTCGGCGGTCCGCCAGGCCTCGGTGACACGGGCGACCTCGGCGGCGACGGCCTCGGCGTAGCTGTCGACGCGGCGGCGGGTGAAGAGCGGCTGGACGAGCCGGCGCTGGCGCAGGTAGTCCTCGTCCTGGCTGGTCAGCAGACCGTTGCCGAAGGACTCGCGGACCTCCTGGTAGAAGGCGTTGTCCTTGCGGAAGTTGGAGGATTCGGTGGCCAGGACCTGCTGGGCCCCCTCGGCGGAGAAGACTCCGTAGACGATGGCGCGGACACCGGGCGGGCCCGCGGTGATCCGGACGACGTCCCCGTGAGCGCGCTGGGCGTTCAGGAAGGTGCCGAGCGAGTCGTTCTTGAGGTCGAACATCGAGCCGAGCAGCGGTAGCCCCGCCGGGCCCGGAATCTCGTTGGTGGTTGCCATGTGTGCGTTGCCCCCTTGATCGTCACCGGCTTGCCGATTCTCCACGACTGCCCGACCCACCGGTAGCCGTACGGTCGAACACCCGGCCGGATCCGGCCTGTTGGCCCGATTGTCCGTGCCGCCTGGGAGGCTCGTTCCATGGAACCCGTGGAGATGACCCTGCAGCTCACCATCGACTGTGCCGACCCCCAGAGGCTCGTCCGTTTCTGGGCGGAGGCCCTGCGTTACGTACCGCAGCCGCCGCCGGAGGGCCATGAGACCTGGCGGGCGTACTGGGCGTCGATCGGGGTGCCGGAGGAGGAGCTGTCCGAGGGGGCGGGGGAGCTTCCCGAGTCCATCGTGGACCCGAAGGGGGCCGGGCCGCGGGTCTGGTTCCAGCAGGTTCCGGAGCCGAAGGCGGGCAAGAACAGGCTGCATCTGGATCTGAAGGTCGGCGGGGGCCGGGAGGTGCCGCTCGCGCTGCGGCGCGACCGCGTGGACGGGGAGGTCGCGCGGCTGACGGCTCTGGGCGCGTCGATCCTGCGCACGATGGACGAGCCGAACGGGATGGACTATTACGCGGTGGTGCTCCAGGACCCGGAGGGCAACGAGTTCTGCGTGGTGTGACGGCGCCGCCCCACGACATGCGGAGGCCCCCGGGCGGTGCTGGAATGGCTGGGAGGCCGCCTGTCGCCGAGGCGGGGGCCGCCCGCAACCGGGCCCGGTCGAGGCGGGAATCCCGAGCGCTTGAGGAGTGGCCATGAGCGACGACCTGTCGGAACTCGAGGACATGGGACCCGTCGACTACCTGATCCTGGAGTTTCCCGGCAACCGGATGACGGGCGAGGGCTTCCCCCTCCTCGTCGACCTGGTGGAGCGGGGCATCATCCGCATCCTCGACCTGCAGTTCATCCGCAAGGACGAGGACGGTTCGGTCGCCGCCGTGGAGCTGCGAGACTTCGGGGGCGAGGTCGACCTCACCGTGTTCGAGGGCGCCTCGTCCGGCCTGCTGGACCAGAGCGACGTCGACGACGCCGGTTCCGCGCTGGAGCCGGGCAACTCCGCCGGGGTCATCGTGTACGAGAACCTGTGGGCCGCCCCCTTCGCACGAGCCATGCGGCGCAGCGGCGCGCAGATCGTGGCGAACGGACGGATTCCCGTCCAGGCGCTGCTGGCCTCGCTGGATGCGACCGAGTCCGGCGGAGGGGCGGCGGCCTGACCTCCCGATCACATACGGCCCCCGAGCACTCCCTGGGAGATGACTGACCATGCCCGGACTTCTTCGCGGCGTCGCCCGCACCGCCGTCGTCGCCGGCACCGCCACCGCGGTGTCCAACCGAGTGTCACGGCGGCAGGCGGGCCGATGGGCCCAGCAGGACTACGGACAGCAACAGCAGCAGTATCAGCAGCAGCCACCCGCACCGGCTCCGGCACCCCCCGGCGACGACATGAGCACCAAGATCGAGCAGCTCAAGCAGCTGGGGGACCTGAAGGCCCAGGGTGTGCTGACCGAGGAGGAGTTCGAGGCCCAGAAGCGCAACCTCCTCGCGACATGACCCGGTCCTGACCCGACCACCACACCCGGAATCGACACGTCGGCCCGCGCCCCCACCAGGGGCACGGGCCGGCACGTGCGGGCCGCTGCCTAACGGATCGGCATCCCGGAGAGCGTGCGGGCGATGACCAGGCGCTGGACCTCGCTCGTACCTTCGAAAATGGTGTAGATCGCCGCGTCACGGTGCATCCGCTCCACCGGGTACTCCCGGGTGAAGCCGTTGCCGCCGAGGATCTGGATGGCCTGGCCGGTGACCTTCTTGGCGACCTCGCTGGCGTACAGCTTGGACATCGAGCCCTCGGCCGAGGTGAACGGCTTGCCCGCGGTCGCCATCCAGGAGGCGCGCCAGACGAGCAGCCGGGCGGCGTCGATCTGGGTGCGCATGTCGGCGAGCTGGAAGGCGATGCCCTGGTTGTCGATGATCGGGCGGCCGAACTGCTCACGGGTCTTGGCGTAGTCGAGGGCGACCTCGTAGGCGGCGCGGGCGGTGCCGACCGCCATGGCGCCGACGGCGGGTCGGGAGGCCTCGAAGGTGGCCATGGCGGCGTTCTTCACACGCTCGCCGCCGCCCGCCTTCGCCTTCTCGCGGGCCCGGGCGAGACGCTCGTCGAGCTTCTCCTTGCCGCCGAGGAGGCAGTGGCCGGGGATGCGGACGTTCTCGAGGACGACCTCGGCGGTGTGCGAGGCGCGGATGCCGTGCTTCTGGAACTTCTGCCCCTGGGAGAGGCCGGGGGTGTTCGGCGGCACGATGAAGGACGCGTGCCCCTTGGAGCCGATCTCGGGGTCGACGACCGCGACGACGACATGGACGTTGGCGATGCCGCCGTTGGTCGCCCAGGTCTTGGTGCCGTTGAGGACCCACTCGTCCTTCGCCTCGTCGTAGACGGCGCGGGTGCGCATCGAGGCGACGTCGGAGCCGGCGTCGGGCTCGGAGGAGCAGAAGGCGGCGACCTTCACGTCGTCGACGTCGCCGTACATCTGCGGGATCCAGGTGCCGATCTGCTCCTCGGTGCCGTTGGCGAGGACACCGACGGCGGCGAGGCCGGTACCGACGATGGAGAGGGCGATGCCCGCGTCGCCCCAGAAGAGCTCCTCCATCGCCATCGGAATGCCGAGGCCCGTCGGGTCGAAGAACTGCTGGGCATAGAAATCGAGAGAGTAGATGCCGATTTTGGCGGCTTCCTGGATGATCGGCCAGGGAGTCTCCTCACGCTCGTCCCACTCGGCGGCGGCGGGGCGCATCACGTCCTCGGCGAAGCCGTGCAACCAGTCACGGACCTGCTTCTGGTCGTCGTTGAGTTCGAGCGTGAACTCGGCCATGTTCCCTCCCAGCACTGCGTTACTTGCGGTAACAGCAGTCTGTTACTCGCTGGTAGGCGCTGTCAACCTGCGGTGGACCGGGCGGCACCGGGTGCCGGTCGGGTGTTACGTTGCGACAGCCTCACGGAATACGCACGGGCGGGGAGACACGCTATGGAGATCACACACCGGACCACCGACCAGCAGTCGTCGGCCGATCAGCGGCGCCGCGAACTGTTGGAGGCGGCGGACCGGGTGGTGCTCCGGGACGGCCCCAAGGCCTCGATGAACGCCATCGCGGCGGAGGCGGGCATCACCAAGCCGATCCTCTACCGGCACTTCGGCGACAAGGGCGGGCTGTACCGGGCCCTCGCGACCCGACACACCGACGCGCTGCTCTCCGCGCTGCGGGCGGCGCTCGACGCACCGGCCGACCGGCGCCGGCGGGTCGAGGCCACGCTCGACACGTATCTCGCCTCGATCGAGGCGATGCCGCAGGTCTACCGTTTCCTGATGCACCCCGCGGAGGAGACGCACCAGACCGAACAGGGCTTCGACGTGGGCCGCCACTCGGCGCCGGTGCTGCGGCGGATGGGCGAGGAGCTCGGCCAGGTCATCTCCGAGCGCATCGACCTCGGCCCGGCCGGCGAGGCGCAGGCGCGGATCTGGGGTCACGGCATCGTGGGCATGATGCACGCGGCGGGCGACTGGTGGCTCGGCGAGCGCCCGTGCTCGCGAAGCGAGCTGGTCCGAGCCCTCGCGGACCTGCTGTGGGGCCGCCTGGCGGAAGCGGCCGACCGCGTCGGGGCGCCGGGGTTCTGACCCGGCTCGGCCGACGAGCAGCCACTCCCCGCTACGACCGGCCCTTGCCCTTGCCGTTGCCGTTGCCGTTGCCGTTGCCGTTGCCGTTGCCGTTGCCTAACGGGACTCGGTCGGGCAGAACTCGGCGGCGAGCAGGTCGTTGAAGACGCCCAGTCCGCTCCAGTCGCCGTTGACCTGGCTGGTGAGCAGATGCCTGCCGTCCCGGGACCCCATGGCGTACGTCCACGAGCCGTAGGTCGCGCCCCCGTTGCCCCAGAGCGTGGCGCCGCACGGGAGAGTCTGCGCGAACACACCCAGGCCGTAGCGGGTATCGGGGATCCACGGGACCGGGCCCTTGGTCTCGACGGTCGTGAACATCTCCCGCTGCTGCTCGGCGGGCAGCAGGCGTCCACCGAGCAGCGCGCCGAAGAAGCGCTGCATGTCGCCGGTGCTCGAGACGATGCCACCGGCGGCCCAGGAGAAGGACTGGTTCATCTCCGTCGCGTCGTGGACCGTGGGCTTCGCGTCGGAGGAGAAGAGAGTGGAGTAGTGGAGGGGGTGCGCCCGGCGGATCTCCGGCTCGGTGCCCGGCAGGTAGGTCCGGTTCAGCTTCAGCGGGCGGAGGACCAGCCGGTCGAGTTCCTCGCCGAACGTCCTGCCGGTCGCCTTCTCTACGATCATGGCGGCCAGGAAGTAGTTGGTGTTGGAGTAGAGGAAGGCATCCCCCGGCGCGAAGAGCGGCGGCGTGGCCAGGCCTGTCCTGACCAGCTGCTCAGGGGTGTAGGTGTCATAGCGGTGCCGGAACCACTCCGCGCCGACACCCTTCTTGAAGAACTCGGGGTCGTTGCCGTAGTTGAAGATGCCGCTGGTGTGGTTGAGCAACTGCCGGACGGTGATCTTGCGGCCGTCGTAGCCGTTGCCCGCCACCAGGCCCGGCAGCCACTGCTCCACCGTGTCGTCGAGACTCAGCCTGCCTTCCGCCTCCAGCCGCAGCACGACCGCTGCGGTGAACGCCTTGGTGCTGCTCCCGATCCGGAACTGCTCCGACTGCCTGCGCTTCTGCCCGGTCCTGGTGTCGGACGCGCCTGCCGAGCCGAACCACCTTCCACGGCGGTCGCTGACTTCGGCGACGATGCCCGGAGCGCCGCTCTTGGCCACCGCGTCGTCGAGCGTCCGCTGCACCGCGGCGCGGTCCGAGGGAGACGGAGCGGCCGCCGCGGGGGCGGCCAGGGCGCCACCGGCGAGCGCCATCGCGGTGAGGAGCAGCCCGGCCTTGGCGGAGAAGGAGGTCGTCATGTCGTACGCCCTTTCAGGGGTTCGGCGTTCGGGCGGCTCGGACTGTGCCGCTGATTCACTGATGAGTAAAAGCTAAATTGCCTTCACCAATTCGTCAATCCTAAAATCTCCGTGAATCCCATCATTGCAGGTCAGCAAGCTATCTTCTTGCAATGACATTGAAGGTGAAGGTAAATCCAGCATGACGCTCTTGCAATGAACTGTCTCTGAACGCAATACTGGCCCCACCGGAGGACGCAACAGGGAGGCAGGAACGATGCCCGGAGGCAGACTGACCCGGCAGGAGCGGCGGGAGATCGCCGGAGGACTGGCGGAAGGACTCACCTACACCGAGATCGCCGGCCGCGTGGACCGCCCCATCTCCACCATCACCCGGGAGGTGGCTCGTAACGGCGGCCCCCACGCCTACCGGGCCGACGCGGCGCATCAGGCGACCCAAGGGCGCGCTCGCCGCCGCCAACCGACCCCGGCCCCGACCGCCTCCCCGTCGAGCGCCCCCACCGACCCGCACGGACGCGACCCCGAGGCCGTCCACGAGATGGAGGAACAGTTCACCGCGATGATGGTCGGCACGGGTCTGGCACGGATGACGGCCCGCGTACTGACCTGCCTGTACGTCACCGACGGTGGCAGCCTGACCGCCATCGAGCTCGCCCAGCGCCTCCAGGTCAGCCCCGCCTCCATCTCCAAGGCCGTCGGCGAACTCGAACAACAGGAACTCATCCGGCGCGAACGCGACCCCCGTCGGCGGCGCGACCGGTACGTCATCGATGCCGACGCCTGGTTCCGCGGCTGGATGGCCAGCGCCCGCCAGAACACCATGCTGGCCGACTTCGCCCGTCAAGGCGCCCGGATCCTCGGCGAGAAGACACCCGCCGGCACCCGCATGCAAGACATCGGTGACTTCTTCGAGCACGTCGGCCGGGCCATGGTCCAGGCGGCCGACGAATGGCAGCGGGCCCGCAGCGGCGACCAGGCCGAGCCCGCTCGGTGACCACCGGGCAGCGCTTCCGGTCGTCGAGCGGTTCCCCGGCACCCCCACCCCGAGGTGCGCGGGGAGACAAGGCGGTCAGTGACGCAGCGCGTCCGCTCCCGTCCCCCACGGCTCCTTGCGGATCGCGCGCAGCAGCCGTGACCTGCGCCACCCCGTCACATGGTCCGCGTAGACGCCGCCCTCCAGGTGGTCCGTCTCGTGCTGGAGGCAGCGGGCGAAGAAGCCCGTGCCCTCGACGCGGGCCGGAGTGCCGTCCATCAGGACGCCCTCGACGACCGCGCGGTCGAAGCGGGGGGTCGGGGCCTCCAGACCCGGCAGGGACAGACAGCCCTCGGGGCCCCGGAACACGTCCCCGTCCGCCTCCACCAGGCGTGGGTTCACCAGGTGCCCGAGATGGCGCACGTCCTCGTCGTCCGGGCAGTCGTACACGAAGACGCGCAGCCCCACTCCCACCTGGTTCGCCGCGAGACCGACGCCGTTCGCCGCGTACATCGTGGCGAACATGTCCTCGATCAGCCGGGCGAGCTCCGGGCCGAAGTCGCTGACGGGTTCGCAGGGGGTGTGCAGCGCCGGGTCGCCGAGCAGGGTCATGCCTCGGACGCGGCCGGAACTGCCGGGGATCGGCCGGTTTCGCATGGACGTAAGGGTACGGTCCGCGTTGACCTCGTCGTTTCGGCGAGGGTTCCAGGGGTGCCGCAGTTCGGGTCGCCTGGCTGATCTCGATAGGCTGAGCCCGGACCGACGCAAGGAGGAACAAGAAAGATGTCAGGACACCCCGGTAATCCAGAGCCGCTGTCGCCGCGTGCCAAGCTGGCCGTGACGGCGGGCAAGGCCGCGGCCGCGGTGTCGCGCGCAGCGGGACGCGGCAGCGGATCGGTCATCGGCGGCAAGGTGGCGCTGAGGCTCGACCCGGACCTGCTGGGTCGGCTCGCGCAGCATCTGGACGTCGTCCTGGTGTCCGCGACGAACGGCAAGACCACCACGACCCGGCTGATCGCCGAGGCGCTGCGGGCCAGCGGCCCCGTCGTCTCCAACGCGCTGGGCGCCAACATGCCCGCGGGCATCACGTCGGCGCTGGCCGGCGGCTCGGACGCCAAGTACGGCGTCATCGAGGTCGACGAGAAGTACCTCGCCGGAGTCGCCCGGGACACCACGCCCAAGGCGATCGCGCTCCTCAACCTCTCGCGCGACCAGCTCGACCGCGCCGCCGAGACCCGGATGCTCGCGGAGAAGTGGCGCGAGGGTCTGAGCGGCACGAAGGCCGTGGTCATCGCCAACGCCGACGACCCGCTGATCGTGTGGGCCGCCTCCTCCTCCCCCAATGTGGTGTGGGTCGCCGCCGGTCAGGAGTGGAAGGACGACGCCTGGTCGTGCCCCGCGTGCGGCGGTGTGATGCAGCGTCCGGGTGACGACTGGTTCTGCGGCGAGTGCGGTTTCCGCCGCCCGGCGCCGAGTTGGGCGCTCAACGGCGACCACGTCCTGGACCCGCACGGTTCGGCCTGGCCGATCCACCTCCAGCTGCCCGGCCGCGCCAACAAGGCCAACGCCGCGACCTCCGCCGCCGTCGCCGCCGTCTTCGGCGTGCCGCCGCAGGTCGCCCTGGAGCGCATGTACCAGGTGCAGGCCGTGGCCGGCCGCTACGACGTGGTCTCCTTCCAGAACCGTGACCTGCGGCTGCTGCTCGCGAAGAACCCGGCGGGGTGGCTCGAAACGTTTTCCCTCATCGACCAGCCGCCGACCCCGGTCATCCTCTCCGTCAACGCGCGCGGCGCCGACGGCACGGACACCTCCTGGCTCTGGGACGTCGACTACGGGCGGCTCGCCGGCCACCCGATCATGGTCATCGGCGACCGCAAGCTGGACCTGGCGGTCCGCCTGGAGGTCGCGGGTGTGGAGTTCCGCGTCTGCGAGACGCTCGACGAGGCGGTTCGGCTCGCCCCGCCGGGACAGATCGAGCTGATCGCCAACTACACCGCCTTCCAGGACGTCCGCCGCCGCGTCGGCAACTGACCCGTAGAGGACATGCAGCATGAGTGACAGCAGCCTGCGCCTGGTCTGGGTCTACCCGGACCTGCTCAGCACGTACGGCGACCAGGGCAACGCCCTCGTCGTCGAGCGCCGCGCCCGCCAGCGCGGACTGGACGTCCAGCGCGTCGACGTCCGCAGCGACCAGCCGATCCCGACCTCCGGCGACATCTACCTGATCGGTGGCGGCGAGGACCGGCCGCAGCGGCTCGCGGCCGAGCGGCTGCGCCGCGACGGCGGCCTCGAGCGTGCGGCGTCCAACGGCGCGATCATCTTCTCGGTCTGCGCCGGGTACCAGATCCTGGGCCACGAGTTCATCAACGACCTCGGCGAGCGCGAGCCCGGCCTCGGTCTGATCGACGTGATCTCCACCCGCGGCGAGGGCGAGCGGTGCGTCGGCGACGTCCTCGCGGACATCGACCCGCGACTCGGTCTCCCCCAGCTCACCGGGTTCGAGAACCACCAGGGCATCACCCATCTCGGTCCGACGGCCCGCCCGTTCGCCCGAACGGTCCTGGGCAAGGGCAACGGCACGGGCGACGGCACCGAGGGCGCGTACAACGACACCGTCTTCGGTACGTACATGCACGGCCCCGTCATGGCCCGCAACCCGCAGATCGCGGACCTGCTCCTGAAGCTGGCCCTCGACGTGAACGCACTGCCGCCGACCGACGACCGCTGGTACGAGGCGCTGCGCGCCGAGCGGATCGCCGCCGCGACGCAGCCTTCCTGACCGTCCGGCGGAGTGCACGTCTGAGCGCCCTTACGCCCATTGGATTCGTAAGTAAATACGGTGTCCAAACTGCGGACATCCGGTTCGGCCCCGCCACTCGGCACCGATAGGGTGGCGGGGATCCAACCGGACGACGTGGTCCGGAAGTCGGCCCACGTTGCAAAGGTATTTGGGCTATGCGCATTGGTGTGCTCACCTCCGGCGGCGACTGCCCCGGTCTGAACGCCGTCATCCGTTCCGTCGTGCACCGCGCCGTCGTCGACCACGGTGACGAGGTCATCGGCTTCCATGACGGCTGGAAGGGCCTCCTGGAGGCCGACTACCGCAAGCTCGACCTCGACGCGGTGGGCGGCATCCTGGCCCGCGGCGGCACCATCCTCGGCTCCTCCCGGGTCCAGCCGGCCCACCTCGTCGACGGCGTCGAGCGTGCCAAGGGCCATGTCGCCGAGCTCGGCCTCGACGCGATCATCCCGATCGGCGGCGAGGGCACCCTGAAGGCCGCCAACCTGCTCTCCCAGGCAGGGCTGCCGATCGTCGGCGTGCCGAAGACCATCGACAACGACATCGCCTCGACGGACGTCACCTTCGGCTTCGACACCGCCGTCGGCGTCGCCACCGAGGCCCTGGACCGGCTGAAGACCACCGCCGAGTCCCACCAGCGCGTCCTGATCGTCGAGGTCATGGGCCGGCACACCGGCTGGATCGCCCTGCACTCCGGCATGGCCGCGGGCGCCCACGCGATCGTCGTGCCCGAGCGCCCCTTCGACATCGACGAGCTGACCGCCCGCGTCGGCGAGCGCTTCGAGGCCGGCAAGCGCTTCGCGATCGTGGTCGTGGCCGAAGGTGCCAAGCCGCGCGAGGGCTCGATGAACTTCGAGGTCGGCGCCAAGGACCAGTACGGGCACGAGCGCTTCACGGGCATCGCCAACCAGCTCTCGGTCGAGCTGGAGCAGCGGCTCGGCAAGGAAGCCCGCCCGGTGATACTCGGTCACGTCCAGCGCGGCGGCACGCCGACCGCGTACGACCGAGTCCTCGCCACCCGCTTCGGCTGGCACGCGGTGGAGGCCGCGCACCGCGGCGAGTTCGGGATGCTGACCGCGCTGCGCGGCACGGAGATCACGATGGTCCCGCTGGCCCAGGCCGTGGAGACCCTCAAGACGGTCCCGGCGGAGCGCTACGCAGAGGCCGAGTGCGTGCTCTGACCCCCGTACCGACACCACGAATCGCCCCCGGTCGCATCCGCGAACGGGGGCGGTTCTAGTCTGGTGCGGACAACAAGCGCGAATCGGGCTCCAGGAGTACACACATGGATCACAGCGGGCACGGCATGACCATGGATCTGCCGCCGTTCACGCTGGGACGGGGGCTCGAGTTCTCGCCGGACCTGTTCTTCCTCATCGGCAGCGTCGTGGGACTCGCGCTGTACGGATGGGGCGTGGCTCGGCTGCGCAGGCGCGGTGACACCTGGCCCGTCAGCCGGACGATCCTCTTCACGCTGGGCGTGCTGACCATCGCACTGATGATGTGCACCAAGCTGAACGACTACGGCATGGTCATGTTCAGCGTGCACATGGTGCAGCACATGGTCATCTCGATGCTCTCGCCGATCCTGATCCTGCTCGGCGCGCCGGTGACGCTGGCGCTGCGGGCGCTGCCGGTCGCGGCCCGGGGCGACAAGGGCCCGCGTGAGCTGCTCCTGATGCTGCTGCACAGCCGCTACATGCGGATCATCACGCATCCCGCGTTCACGATCCCGCTCTTCATCGCGAGCCTGTACGGCTTCTACTTCACCCCGCTCTTCGACACCCTCATGGGGTCGAAGGTCGGACACATCGCCATGATGGTGCACTTCCTCGCCGTCGGCCTGGTCTTCTTCTGGCCGATCATCGGGGTCGACCCGGGACCGCATCGCCCCGGTTATGTGATGCGGATGCTGGAGCTCTTCGCGGGGATGCCGTTCCACGCCTTCTTCGGCATCGCGCTGATGATGGCGAGCGAGCCGATGATCAAGGCGTACGAGAATCCGCCGGCCTCGTTGGGGATCGACGCGCTCACCGACCAGAACGCGGCGGGCGGTATCGCCTGGGCGTTCAGCGAGATCCCGTCGGTGCTGGTGCTGATCGCGCTGGTGTACCAGTGGTACCGCTCCGAGCAGCGGCAGGCCGTCCGCAAGGACCGGGCCGCCGACCGTGACGGGGACAAGGAGCTGGAGGCGTACAACGCGTATCTCGCCTCGCTCCGGACCCGTGGGCAGCAGGTCGGGACACGGGACTGAGGCCGGGTCCGACGTGGGCGTGACGCGGGAGTAGCGCTTCGCCCGCCTCAGGGGTCACGATGAGGGGGACGGCCCTGTCGGGAGGAGGCGGACAGATGTCCGGTCCCACGAAGGCGATGAGCGTGATCACCGTCGCGGCCCTGGTGCTGACGACGGCGTACACGGTGGCGCTCGGCAGCAGCGGCTGGCTCTGGTTCGGCTGGATCGTGCTCGGTGTGGTCACCATCGGTATGGCGGCGGCGGACAGCTCCGCCCCCGCGGGCGCCCGTCGCCGCGGGCCGAGCAGGCCCGGCCCTCAGCCCTGAGCTCACATGTGCCGGTTGCTGTAGTAGTACTCGATCAGCCTGATGAAGTCGCCGTCGGCCTCGTGCTGCCCGCTCTCGAAGGGCGGTGAGTCCTTGACGGTCTCCTTCGTGCAGGAGAGCCGGACGGTCTCGTTCTCCGTGTCGATGCGGGTGACCAGGCCGGCGGGGAGCAGCACGCGCCGGCCGAGGATCCACGGTCCGGTGTCCACGACGAGATAGGACCGGCCGACGTCCTCCGTGTGTTCGTCGATCTTCCCGATCGAGCCGTCGGTGGCCTCGACGCTGTATCCGATGAGCCGGGTGCCGGGCACATGCCCCGTGGTCTCGGCGTAGCCCCAGATGTCGGCGGTCATGACGGGCCTCCTCCCTGGTCGTCTCGGGCGGGTACCCCCCTGCGCGGGAGCTACTCCGCGCGGGAAGTCAGCGCGGGGCGAGGACGACCCAGGTGCGGCCGGGGGCGAAGTTCAGGGGTGCCCCGTCCGGTGTGGTGAAGGTCGTGCCCTTCTCGGCCGCCGGGCGGCTCCAGCGGGCGTCGTGGGCCTCTCCGTCGCGCAGGACGACGGCGGTGCCGCTGCCGACCGTCTCGGTGTAGGGCGAGACGCTCCCGAGGACGTCGCGGAACCGTGAGGACCGTATGGTCACGTGCTGCACCACGACGGTGGCCGCCGTCACCTGGCCCTCGTCGGTGGTACGGGCGGGGCTGCCGTCCATCGCCACCCGCCAGCCCTTCTCCCCCGCGTTCCAGGTGAAGGTGTACCGGGAGGCCGGGAAGCGCACGGTGCGCTCGTTGACCTGCTCCCCGCCCGCGGGGGCGGGACCGAAGCGGAAGCCGATGTCCTTGGCGTCCTCGGCGTTCGGAGCGGCGGCGAGCGCGCGCCCGGGCAGGACGTACAGGTTGTGGGGCGCCGGTCGGCCGCCGCCGCGCAGATAGGCGCCGGGGGCGTCCTCCGGGGGCAGCGGGTACAGCGGGGCGGCCTGCAGGAGGGGCTTCAGGGCGGCCTGCGAGCCGGAGTAGGCGAGCGCGGGCCTGCCGAACTGGCGCAGCAGCTCGATGTCGGACTCGCGGGCGCTGCGGACGGGTCCGATCCGTTCCGGCAGATCGGAGGAGTAGACGGCGAGCAGCCGGGTCTGGCCGCCCTCCACCTGCTCGACGTAGACGAGATCGGCCGCGCCGAGACCGGTGTGCGGGCGGGCCGGGGGCACGTTGTCGATCTTGACGGCGAGCACGGGGGCGGGACGGGCCGCCAGACCGGTGAAGGGCGACCGCGTCTCCTGGGTGGGCACGGGAGTCGTCGGCGCGCGGGTCGGGGGCGGGGTCGGCGTGGGCTCGGGGGTGCCGGAGTCGGCGCAGCCGTACAATCCGGCGGTCATCACCGCGCACAGGAGCACGGTGACGGCTGCGCCGGGCCGTATGCGTCGGTGTGCGGCAGCCATAAGGTCCACTCTCCGTCTCCAGTGTGGACCACGGTCGCGCGAGTGGTTACAAATAGGCGATGCTCAAGGGAGACGGGGGCTGCCGGTGTTCTACCAGCTGATGAAGTACGTTCTGCTCGGGCCGCTGCTGAGGCTGCTGTTCCGGCCTCGTATCGAGGGCCTCGAACACATCCCGGAGGAGGGCGCGGCGATCGTCGCGGGGAACCATCTGTCGTTCTCCGACCATTTCCTGATGCCCGTGGTGCTCAAGCGGCGGATCACCTTCCTCGCCAAACAGGAGTACTTCACCGGGCCAGGGCTCAAGGGCCGGCTGACCGCCGCGTTCTTCCGCAGCGCCGGGCAGATCCCGGTCGACCGCTCCGGCAAGGAGGCCGGGAAGGCGGCGATCCGCGAGGGGCTCGGGGTGCTGTCCAAGGGGGAGCTGCTCGGGATCTATCCGGAAGGGACCCGCTCGCACGACGGCAGGCTCTACAAGGGCAAGGTCGGGGTCGCGGTCATGGCGATCACGGCCGGCGTGCCGGTGATCCCGTGCGCGATGGTGGGAACCTTCGAGATCCAGCCGCCCGGCCAGGTCGTGCCCAAGGTCAGGCGGGTCACCATCCGGTTCGGGGAGCCCCTGGACTTCTCGCGGTACGCCGGCATGGAGGGCGAGAAGGCCGCGGTCCGCGCGGTGACGGACGAGATCATGTACGAGATCCTGGCGCTGTCCGGGCAGGAGTACGTCGACGACTACGCGGCCAAGGTGAAGGCGGCGGAGGAGCAGGCGAAGGCGGCGAACGCCAAGGCTCCGCGAAAGTTCCCCCGCCGAGGACGCTGACGGCGGATCCGCGCACGGCGAAAGAGCCTGGGGCGACGACCATGACCGCCGTAGCGTCGCGCCCATGGCCAAGGGACACGCGTATGTGGTGGGAGCGACGGGACAGGTGGGGCGGGCGGCCGTGCGGGCGCTCGTCGCGGACGGCTGGGAGGTGACGGCGGCGTCGCGGCGCGGCGGCCGGGACGGGACATGGCCGGCGGAGGTCCGTTCGGCGACCGTCGACCGGAACGAGAAGGGCGCGCTCGCCGCGGCGCTCGGCGACGACGGCTGTGACGTGCTGGTGGACATCGTCGGCTACGACGGCGCGCACGGACGGCAGTTGACCGGGCTCGCCGACCGGATCGGCTCGGCGGTGGTGATCTCAAGCGGCGCGGTCTACGAGGACGAGCGCGGCCGCAGCTTCGATACCCAGGACGAGCCGGACGGCTTCCCCGCCTACCCGGTGCCGATCCCGGAGTCCTGGCGGACGGTCGCCCCGGGTGACGCTTCGTACGGCACGCGGAAGGTGGCTCTGGAACGTGAGCTGCTCGCGGCGGGTGGGGCGCTGCCGACGACGGTGGTGCGGGCAGGGGCGATCCATGGGCTGCACTGCCCGGGGCCGCGAGAGCTGTGGTTCGTCAAGCGGGCCCTCGACGGGCGGCCGGTGCGCCTCCTCTCCTATGGCGGCGCCTCACGGTTCCACCCCGTCCACGCGGACAATCTCGGGGAGTTGATCCGGCTGGCGGCGGCGAACCCGGGCAGCCGGGTGCTGAACGGCGCGGATCCGCAGGCGCCGACGGTGGCGGAGATCGGCCGGGCGATCGACGCGGTGATGGGTGTGGAGAGCGAGACGGTCCTCTTCGAGGGGCCTCCGGAGGGCACGGTGGGGCTCACGCCGTGGACCGGGGCCCATCCGGTCGTCTACGGCATGGCAGCGGCGGAGAAGGAACTGGGGTACCGGCCGGTGGTGTCGTACGAGGACTCCCTGCCGGCGACGGTCGAGTGGCTTTCGGCGCAGCTGGCGGTGCGGGACTGGCGGGAGGCGTTCCCGGGACTCGTGAAGTACCAGGTGGACTTCTTCGACTACGCGGCCGAGGACGCCTGGCTCGCCGCCCGCGCGTGAACGAGGGGCGACCGTCGCGCGACGGCCGCCCCTCGAAGGTCACTCGGTGACTACGGCTGGGGCGTGGCGTGCGGTGCGCAGGTCACGTCCTTGCTGTCGAGCTTGCCCGACAGCAGGTAGGCCTCCACCCGGGTGTTCAGGCACGGGTTGGTGAGGTTGGTGATGCCGTGCGAGCCGGCGTCCTTCTCGGTGATCAGGCGCGAGCCCTTGAACCGCTTGTGCAGCTCGAGCGCTCCGGCGTACGGCGTGGCCGCGTCGCGCTCGGCCTGGGTGATGAGCACCGGCGGCAGGCCCTTGCCGGTCCGCACCTCGGTCGGGCGCTGGCGCGGGGTGGACCAGGTGGCGCAGGGCAGGTTCATCCAGGCGTTGGCCCAGGTCATGAACGGGTACCGCTCGTGGAGCCGGCTGTTGTCGCGGTCCCACTTCTTCCAGCTGGTCGGCCAGGGGGCGTCGGCGCACTCGACGGCGGTGTAGACCGCGTTGCCGTTCTCGGAGGCGGCGTTGCCGGCCGTGTCGGTGGGGTCGGAGGCCGCCGAGTCGATCAGCGGCTGCGGGTCACCGGCGGCGTACGCGCTCCAGGCCTCGGCGACCGGCACCCACATGGAGTCGTAGTACGGCGCGTTCTGGAAGAACCCGATGAGCTCGGCCGGGCCGACCTTGCCGCCGAGGGGCTTCTTCTTGGCATCGGCGCGCAGGGTCTCCCACTGCTGCCGGACCTCGGTGTAGGTGTCGCCGAGGTGGAAGGTGGCGTCGTGCTGGGCGACCCACGTCATCCAGTCCTTCAGCCGGCCCTCGAAGGCGATGTCCTGGTCGAGGTTGACCTCGTACCAGATCTTCCGCGTCGAAGGGTTGACGACGCTGTCGAGCACCATGCGGCGGACGTGCGTCGGGAAGAGCGTGCCGTAGACGGCACCGAGGTAGGTGCCGTAGGAGACGCCGACGAAGTTGAGCTTCTTCTCGCCGAGCGCGGCCCGGATGACGTCGAGGTCGCGGGCGGTGTTGAGGGTGTTGATGTACGGCAGGATGTCGCCGCTCTTCTCCGCGCACCCCTCGGCGTACTCGGCGGCGAGCTTGCGCTGCGCGCGCTTGTCGGCCTCGTTGTCGGGGACCGGGTCGAGCTTGGGTCCCTTGACGAACTCGGCCGGATCGACGCAGGAGATGGGCGCCGAGTGGCCGACGCCGCGCGGGTCGAAGCCCACGAAGTCGTACGCCTTGGCGGTGTTCACCCAGATCGGGGCCTTGGTGGTGACCCGGCGCGGGAAGCGCAGGCCGGAACCGCCAGGGCCGCCCGGGTTGTAGAGCAACGCGCCCTGGCGCTCGGCGGGCGTGCCGGTGGCGCCGATGCGGTCGACGGCGATCTTGATCTGCTTGCCGTTCGGCCTGCTGTAGTCGACCGGGACGGTGACCCAGCCGCAGGTGATGGGCTTCTCCAGGCCCCAGTCGGCCGGGCAGTCCTGCCAGTCGATGCCCTGCTCGGCCGCCCGTTCGGCGGCCAGGGCGACGCCGCGCGCCTCGCTGTCCGGCCGGTGGCGGCTGTCGGCAGCGGCGGTCGGTGCTGCCAGTGCGCCCGCCATGAGCGTGCCCGCTATCAGAGTGCCGGCCGAGCCGAGCACTGCTGTGCGTCTCACGTGATGCCTCCCCCTCTGTCGGCGCTGCCCCCGTGGCGGCGCCGTGTGTCGGTCTGTCCGGTGGATCCTTTCGTTCCACCGGCGCACGGCAAAAGGGCGTACACCTGTTTCTTTGCCGAACCAATAACCGGAGAGCGGTGTACCGCTGAGCGGTGAACTCAGGACGGCGCAAGGATTCCCAACGCCTCGTCGAGGGTGCGGCGCAGTTCGAGAGCGTCGCGGGCGACGACGGTGACGAGGGCGGCGGGTCCGGCGAGCGGTGCGAGGACCGCGTTGCCGCCGAGCTGCCGGGGCTCCACCGGCTTGTCCTCGAACTCGGGGTCGACGACGAGGAGTTGTCCGGTCGCTCGGTTCCCGGCGAGGACCGCGCCGCCGTCCCATCCGCCGCGGGCACCGGGTCCGTACGCCAACTCCTGGTCGAGCAGGGGCCGTCCGTCGCGGCGGACGGTGAGCCGGGTGAGGAGCGTGCCGGTCTCCTCGCCGTGGCGGCCGAGGATCTGCTCCTCCCGAAGCACGAGCCGTGCGGTGGTGGCGAGCTGGACGGTGGTCCGCATCCGCAGGTCGGAGCCGTACGCGGAGACGAGCTGTTCGGGCAGCCAGCGCAGCACGGCGCCGTCGCCGACCGTGATCCTGATGTCGTACGCGGCGGGTTCGGCGGCGCGGCCGGGGAGGGCCACGGTCGCGGCGGCCGAGTCGACCAGGAGCCGCGCCCCGTCCCGCACCTCGGTCTCGATCGCGAGCCGGTCGCCGCCGAGCGGCGCGCTCATCGCGCCGACGACGGTGACGCGGGTGTACGGACCGGTGGTGCGGGTGCGGCGGAGGGCGAGGGGGCCGTCGCTCTGCAGGAGCGGCAGTCCGCCGTCGGCGTCGGCGACGATCCGGGCGGTGGCGCGCAGGCTCATGCGGTGGTGATGGCGGCCCAGGCGGCGAGCCGGGCGCGGACCCAGTCGGCCACGGGCGCGACTCCGTGCTCGCCGGTGAGCGAGGTGAAGGCGACGGGCAGATCGCCGCGCTGCTCCTTGGCGTCGCGGGCCATGCGCTCCAGGTCGGAGCCGACGTAGGGGGCGAGGTCGGTCTTGTTGACGACCAGCAGGTCGGCGGTGGTGACGCCGGGGCCGCCCTTGCGGGGGATGTCGTCGCCGCCCGCGACGTCGATGACGAAGATCTGGGCGTCGACAAGGCCCTTGGAGAAGGTGGCGGTGAGGTTGTCGCCACCGGACTCGACCAGGATCAGATCGAGCGGGCCCACGGTGTCCTCGAGCTCCTCGACGGCTTCGAGGTTGGCGGAGATGTCGTCGCGGATCGCGGTGTGCGGGCAGGCGCCGGTCTCGACGGCCTGGATGCGCTCGGGTGGCAGGACGGCGTTGCGGAGCAGGAACTCGGCGTCCTCGCGGGTGTAGATGTCGTTGGTGACGACGGCGATGGAGAGCTGGTCGCGCAGGGCTCGGCAGAGCGCGGCGACGGTCGCGGTCTTGCCGGAGCCGACGGGTCCGCCGAGTCCGATCCGCAGTGCGCGCCGGGTGCCGTCGGGCCGGTGGGCGTCGGCCGAGACGGCGCCGAGGTGGTCGTGGGAGTGGTCGAGGTGCATGGGCGGGCTCCAGTGGTTCTCAGGATGCGAAGAGGCGGACGGGCCAGGACGCGTGCTGCTCGGCGGTGATGTCGAGAAGGGGCGCGGAGGCGGCGGGCAGGGCGTCGATGCCCTGCCGGGCCGCGGCGGCGGCTTCCTCGGCGACCCGGTCCATGGCGGGGGCGAGGCGGGCGAGGACGGCGGTGGCCTGGAAGGGGTCCAGGCTCAGCAGCCGCACCGTGGCGGTGGCGGGGCCGCTGACGGTCTCGTACGCGACGCAGTGTGCGGCGTCCTCGGGGCCGAGCCCGGCGGCGCGGGCGGCGACGCCGAGGACGACGGGCTGGTGGGCGCCGCGCGGGAACGCGGCGGCCAGCGCGTCGAGTTCGGGGCAGGGCCAGGCGGCTCGGGCGGCCCGCATCATCTGCCGGCCCAGCTTGCGGCCGGCGGCGCGCAGGGCGGGCGAGGGGGTGCGGGCGTCGGCGGCCGCGTCGAGGGCGTACGGGTCGTGGCCGAGCGCGGCCGCGGCGGCGAGGGCCGCCGCGGTGAGGCCGCTGGTGTGCAGCCGGCCCCGGCAGAACGCGGCGAGGCTCGCCGCGTCGGTGATCCGGCCGGCCTTGACCGCGGCCTCGGCCCCGCCGGAGTGGGCGTGCCCGCCGGCGGGGAAACGCCCGTCGGCGAGCACGAGAAGGGCGGCGCGACTCGTCATCAGAAGAGGAAGTAGCGCTGGGCCATGGGCAGTTCGGCAGCGGGCGCGGGCTCGACCGGCTCACCGTCGATCGTGACCGTGAAGGTGTCGGCGTCGACCTCGACCCGGGGCAGCGCGTCGTTCTCCCGCATGTCCGCCTTGGTGACGCGTCGGGTGTTGCCGATCGCCGTGAACTCCTTGTTCACACCCATCCGTTGGGTGATGTCGTCCTCGATCGCCGCCTGGGCGACGAAGTTGAACGAGCCGGCCGCCGCGGCCTTGCCGAGCGCACCGAACATGGGGCGGGGCAGGACGGGCTGCGGGGTGGGGATGGAGGCGTTGGCGTCACCCATCTGCGCGTAGGCGATCTGGCCGCCCTTGAGCACGGTCTGCGGCTTCACCCCGAAGAACGCCGGGTCCCAGAGCACGAGGTCCGCGAGTTTGCCGGGCTCGACCGAACCGATGAGGTGGTCCATCCCCTGGGCGACGGCCGGGTTGATCGTGTACTTGGCGACATAGCGACGGGCCCTGTGGTTGTCCGCGCGGCCGTCGCCGGGAAGCGCGCCGCGGCGCCTCTTCATCACATGCGCCGTCTGCCAGGTGCGCATGATCACCTCGCCGACGCGCCCCATGGCCTGCGAGTCCGAGGAGATGATCGAGATGGCACCGAGGTCGTGCAGGACGTCCTCTGCGGCGATCGTCGAGGGGCGGATACGGGACTCGGCGAAGGCGAGGTCCTCGGGGACTGCCGGGTTGAGGTGGTGACAGACCATCAGCATGTCGAGGTGTTCCTCGATGGTGTTGACGGTGTGCGGCCGAGTCGGATTGGTCGAGCTGGGCAGTATGTACGGCTCGGACACGACGGTGATGATGTCGGGGGCGTGCCCGCCTCCGGCGCCTTCGGTGTGGTACGCGTGGACCGTGCGGCCGGCGATCGCGGCGAGGGTGTCGTCGACGAACCCCGCCTCGTTCAAGGTGTCGGTGTGGATGGCGAGTTGAGCTCCGGTCTCCTCGCAGACGCTCAGGCAGGCGTCGATGACGGCCGGGGTCGCCCCCCAGTCCTCGTGGATCTTGAACCCGAGCGCACCGCCCCGCAGTTGGGAGTGCATGGCTTCCCTGGACATCGTGTTGCCCTTGCCGAGCAGTCCGATGTTGACGGGGAAGGTGTCGAGCGCCTCGAACATCCGGGCGAGATGCCAGGGACCGGGGGTGATGGTGGTGGCCTTGGTGCCCTCGGCCGGCCCGGTACCGCCCCCGACGAGGGTGGTGACGCCCGTGGCGAGCGCCTGCTCGACGACCGTGGGCGAGATGAAGTGGACATGGGCGTCGATGGCGCCCGCCGTCATGATCTTCCCGTTGCCGACGATCACTTCGGTCTCGGGACCGATGACCAGATCGGGGTGGACCCCGTCCATGGTGTCGGGGTTTCCGGCCTTGCCCAGGGCGGTGATCCGGCCGTCGCGGATGCCGATGTCGGCCTTGACGACGCCCCAGTGGTCGATGATCACGGCGCCGGTCACGACGGTGTCGGGCGCGCCTTCGGCACGGGTCGTACGGGCCTGGCCCATGGACTCACGGATGACCTTGCCCCCGCCGAAGACGGCCTCGTCGCCGGCGCGGCCGGGTCCGCCGGATCGGTCCTCCTCGATCTCGACGAGCAGGTCGGTGTCGGCCAGCCGGATACGGTCGCCGGTGGTGGGGCCGAACAGATCGGCGTACACGGCGCGATGCAGCTCAGGCACGGTCGGCCTCCTCGGCGTCGGCGGCCGGCTTCTCCCGCGTTCCCACGGTCTCGGCGGCGGACGCGTCGAGCGGTCCCGCGAGGGTGTCGAGCGGCCCCGCGGTCTCTCCGCGCAGTCCGGGGACGACGCGGTGACCCCGCAGCGGTACGAGTTCGATCTCGACCGGGATGCCGGGCTCGAAACGCACGGCGGTACCGGCGGCGATGTGCAGCCGCTGCCCGCGCGCGGCGGCTCGGTCGAACTCCAGACCGGGATTGGCCTCGGCGAAGTGGTAGTGGGAGCCGACCTGGACGGGCCGGTCGGCGGCGTTCAGGACGGTGAGGCGGGTGACGGACCGGCCCTCGTTGAGGGCGACGGCCCCTTCACCGAAAAGGACTTCTCCGGGAATCATCGGCGGTACTCCCCCGTCACACGATCGGGTCATGGACGGTGACGAGCTTGGTGCCGTCGGGGAAGGTCGCCTCGACCTGGACGTCGTGGATCATCTCGGGGATCCCGAGCATGACGTCGTCCCGGGTGAGGACCTTGCGGCCGGAGGCCATGAGCTCCGCGACGGTGCGGCCGTCGCGGGCGCCTTCCAGGATGTGCGTGGTGATCAGGGCGACGGCCTCGGGGTGGTTGAGCTTCACTCCGCGTGCTCTGCGCTTCTCGGCCACGTCCGCCGCCACATGGATGAGCAGCCGTTCCTGCTCGTGCGGGGTCAGTTGCACGCTTCCACCTCACAGTCGTCCACCGGGCGGTCTCTCCCGGACAGCAGCGGACGTTACCGATCTTCAACATGCTGTTGAACTGCGGCGACGGGCTGCTGGGCCAGACATTGCACGTTAGGGCGGAAGTTTTTCCGGCGCGTTAACTCCGGCTTTGCGTCTCCATGGACATCAGCGCCCGCAGCCCGTCCTCGAGGACGCGGACCTCGACGTTCCCGAAGAGCGCCTGCTGGGCGATGAAGCCCTGCGCGGTGGCGATCATGGTCCGGGCCACATGGTCGGCGGGGACGTCGGCGCGCATCAGGC
This sequence comes from Streptomyces sp. NPDC039609, assembly GCF_055596705.1. NCBI lineage: Bacteria > Bacillati > Actinomycetota > Actinomycetes > Kitasatosporales > Streptomycetaceae > Streptomyces > Streptomyces sp. NPDC039609. Next base: position 149,074 of record NZ_JBVIUJ010000001.1, on the reverse strand, counting down.
CGTTGGCCCGGTACGCCTCGACGAGCGTCGTCCACGCCTCGCGCATCCCGTCGTAACCGGCGGCGAGGGTCCGGAACAGGTGCTCGTCGCGCAGCGTCTCGGACCAGACCTGGATGATGAGCCGCGCGAAGGCCTGACGGTCCCCGCCCGGGATGCGTTCCTCCAGGAAGATCCGCATGACGGCGCCGAGCAGGACGTCGGGGGTGGGCGGCGGGGTGGCCCGGGACGCCTCCTCGAAGGCGCCGCGGATACCGGCGAACGCCTCCGCCGCGATAGCCGCGATCAGCTCGTCCTTGCCGCGGAAGTAGCGGTAGACGGCGCCGGCCGACAGGCCGACCTCGGCCAGCACGTCCGCCATCGACGTGGCGTGGAAGCCGTTGCGGGCAAAGCAGCGCGCGGCGCCGTCGAGGATCTGACGGCGGCGGGCGTCGAGGTGTTCCTGGGAGACGCGAGCCATGACCGAAATCTAAAACGAACATTCATTCTTGACAAGCGACCACCCCGGAGAGACAGTGAGCCCCTCACGTAAAACGAACGATCCTTCTCTTTGAATCGAGTACGTCATGTCTGCCACCGCCACCCGCAAGACCCTCGCGGTGATGGTGTTGATCCCCGTGGTCGTGGCCCTGGCCCTGTCGGCCTTCGCCTGGCCCGCCGCCCGGATCGCCCCGCGCGACCTGCCGATCGGTGTCGCGGGGCCCGCCACCGCCACCGCCACCCTGGAGCAGCGCCTCACCGAGCACGACGGGGCCTTCGAGGTCCACCGCTACGCCTCCGAGGCCGCCGCCCGTGCCGCGATCGAGGACCGGGTCGTATACGGCGCGGTGATCGTCACGCCGCAGGGCCCCGAACTGCTGACCGCTTCCGCCGCGAGCCCGGTCGTCGCCGGACTGCTGCGCGAGGCCGTCAGCGCCCAGGCCCCGGCCGGCACCCCGATGAAGGTGACCGACGTCGTCCCGGCACCGGCGAGCGATCCGCGCGGCAGCGCGTTCGGGTCGAGCCTGTTCCCCCTGATCCTGGCCGGCGTGGCCTCCGGCGTCCTGGTCACGATCCTCGGCCTGCGCCGCACCCGGGCGGCCCTCGCTCTGACGGGCGCGGCCGCACTCGCCGGCATCGTCGGCACCGCACTCGGCCACAGCTGGCTCGGGGCGCTCACCGGTGACTGGTGGGCGGAGGCCGGCGTCCTCGCGCTGACCGTCCTCGCCATCGGTGCGACGCTCGCGGGGCTCGCCACGCTCTTCGGCAAGCCCGGTCTCGGGCTCGGGGCACTCCTGATGGTCCTGGTCGGCAACCCGTTCTCGGGTGTGGCGAGCGCACCCGAACTGCTGCCGGCCCCGGCCGGCGCGCTCGGCCAGTGGCTGCCGCCGGGCGCGGGCGGCTCGGCACTGCGCTCGGTCGCCTTCTTCGACGGCGGCGGGGCGGGCGGTCCGCTGCTGGTCCTTGGCATATGGGCGGTGGCCGGTCTGGCCGCGCTGCTGCTCGGCGGGCCGCGCGAGCGGGCGGCGGGCACGCAGGCACAGACCCCGGCCCCCGAACCGGCACCGGTGGGCTGACACCCGTTCTCGTACGACGTTCCCGTACGACCTTCACGTTACGCCGCGCCCGTACGACGTTCCTTGTACGCCGATTCCGCACGACCTTCTTGCGTGCCGTTTCCGCACGGCCTTCTCGAACGGCCGCGTGCCCCCGCTGTAGCGGACGGGGGCACGCGGCTTTCTCATGCGTCAGGAGTACCCGGGGCGCGGTGGCGGGCCGCGATGCCGAAGCGGCTCTGTTCACCCGGAGCGGACGTGAGGGTACGGACGGTGGAGACGGAGCTGACCACCTGTTCCTCGGCGGCCTCCTGCCCCGCTTCGAGTTTCTCCAGGTCAGCGGCGGAGACCAGCGCCACGAGCGGCTTGCCGTGCCGGGTCACGACGACTCGCTCGTTGCCGTACACCACGCGGTTGATCAGGTCGGCGAGCTCTGCGCGTGCTTGCGTCACCGGAATCTCATAGGCCATGCTCCTCATCTTACGGAATGTACGTCCTGTACATTTTAAGGGAACAAGGAGGCCGCCCATGGATGCCCGCTACGTCCTTCCCGAGTTCACCGAGCGCACCAGCTTCGGCAGTCGGACGCTCGACCCGTACTCCAAGCTGCTCGAGGAGCGGATCATCTTCCTCGGCACACCGATCGACGAGACCTCGGCCAACGACGTCATCGCCCAGTTCCTGCACCTGGAGTACGCCGACCCGGACCGGGACATCTCGCTCTACATCAACTCACCCGGCGGTTCGCTCACCGCGATGTCCGCGATCTACGACACGATGCAGGTCGTCACCTGCGACGTGGAGACCACCTGCCTCGGCCAGGCCGCATCCACCGCCGCCGTGCTGCTCGCGGCCGGCGCGCCCGGGAAGCGGCTCGCGCTGCCCGGTGCCCGGGTGGTGCTCCAGCAGCCCACGATGGACGAGCCGTTGCAGGGGCAGCCCAGCGATCTCGACATCCAGGCACGGGAATTGATCCGGCTGCGTGCGATGGTGGCCGGGATGCTGGCCACCCACACCGGACGGGATCGCGAGCGGATCGACGCCGACATCGACCGCACCACGATCCTCGACGCGCCGGCCGCCACCGCGTACGGCCTGGTGGATCATGTGATTCAAAACCGTGGGGCGTCCGGCGGCGCCGGGGCGAGGTGAGCCGGGGATGGTTCCCGAGCTGCCGCCGCTGCCCGCGCTGACGCGCGCCGAGGGCGAGTTCGTCGACGCCTATCTCGAAATCGTCGATCTCCTGGGGCGCATCAATCCATCCAGAACCTTGCATACCTATGGGGCGTTGCGAGCGGCTCAGGCCCTGGTGGGGCGGGCGACCGCCCTGCGCGACGCCTTGACGGTGATGCATGTGCGCGGTGAGACCGACGTGCACGCGGAGACATTGGCGCGCGCACTGCGGGTGTTGGACGGAGAGCGCCGCGCCGAGCGCGTCACCGTGCCCGGAACCCGCGCGAGTTGACACATCCGCGTGTCGTGTCGAGGTCCACTAGAGGTATCACGACCATAGAAATCCTCCCCCGTTCGGCGTAGTCGACGAATCGACATATGTGCGGGGTGAGTTGCGCAACAGGTGTACGCATCTGGCGGAATCGGGTGTTTCTCCCCTGGTACGCGGCTCGTCGACCAAACCTCAGAAGATCACGAAACATGCCTGTCCACCCGAACGGATCAGTCGTGAGGAGCCTCACAAAGCGTCGTTTCAACTCGGATTTCGCCATGAATGTGGGTCAAGATCCCTCACGACGACAAGCCCCCGCCACCGCGGCGGGGCGGTCCGGGCGGACGCCGAGTCCTGCCGCTGTCCCGGATGTCTGGTCGACAGGAGTGGATCGGCAGGAGTGGAGGACCCGAGCAGTACGGGACGACCGAGCAGTGGGGCCGTTCCTCGGGGTGAAGCCGCAGCCGCGGCCGGGCAACTTCGCCAGTCCGAACCCGACAGGTCATCCTTCACAGGCGGCTGACGAAGGGTTGCGCATGAGCGCGCAGATTCATGTCCCGTCCCTGCTGTCCCGGGCCGGAGCCGCCTCGGCTCTCACCCTCGCCACCGTCGGCGGCACGATGCTGGCGCCGGGCGTCACGTCGGAGGCCCAGGCCGCGACCGCGCACGCCGGCAAGGCGCTGAGCGTCGCGGTGGCCAAGAAGGGATCGCCCTACAGGTACGGAGCGGCCGGCCCCTCCCGGTTCGACTGCTCGGGGCTCACGCTCTACTCGTACAAGAAGGCGGGCAAGTCGCTGCCCCGCACCGCGCAGCAGCAGTACAACAAGACCCGGCACATCTCCGCCTCCAGTCGGCAGAAGGGTGACCTGGTCTTCTTCCACTCGGGTGGACGGGTGTACCACGTGGGCATCTACGCCGGGGGCAACAAGATCTGGCACTCGCCGAAGACGGGCTCCTGGGTGAAGCTCGACCGGATCTGGTCGTCCAAGGTCTACTACGGCCGGGTCCGATGACCGAGTGACCTGCTGACCTCATGACGGGCTGAACGATGCCGTCACGCGGGTGCGGTGGCGCCGCCGCATCCTCTCGCACCGGCCTCAGTTCCCCGCGAGGGGAGCCGTCAGCAGGGTCAGCCCCAGGGCGGCGAGCGCGCCGCCCGTCACCCCCTGTACGGTCCTGGCCGTCCGCGGACGACGCAGCCAGTGGCCCAGGCGGTCCACCAGGACGGCCACCAGGGGGAACCACAGCAGGGCGAGCAGCACGACGATCGACGCGAGCAACAGCGTGCGCGGCACGACCGCGACACCGTCCGGCACGAACTGCGGCAGCAGACTCAGAAACAGCACGGGTGCCTTCGGGTTCAGCACATTGGCCAGGAAGCCCTGCCGGAGCGCGCGGGAGACCTTCGCCTCGCCCGCGGTGTCGGGCGACAGCTCCCCCGTCGCCCGCAGCGCGCCGCGCAACGCCTGCACGCCGAGGTGGAGGACGTACACGCCGCCGGCGATCTGCAGGACGCGGTAGAGCACAGGTACGGCGATCAGCACGGCCGCGAGCCCCGCCACCGCGAGGGCGGTGTGCACCAGGAGGCCGCCCGCCACCCCGACGGCACTGGCCACCCCGGCCCGCCGGGAGGCGAGAGCGCTGCGTACGACGACGGTGAAGTCCGCGCCCGGCATGGCCACCATGCCGGCCGCGACCCCGATGAAGGCGATCAGCTGTCCGTCCATGACCCCAGCGTGCCCGCCGCGAGCCTTTAGTGTGGAGACACGATCTTCTGGGTCTGGCCAAAGGAATCCTTTATGCAGGATCTGGTGCGACTCGCGGCGCTGGTGGCGGTCGCCGAGGACGGCTCGATCACCCGGGCCGCCACCCGGCTCGGCTACACCCCGCCCGCGCTCTCGCAGCAGCTCGCCAAACTGGAACGGGAGGCGGGCGCCGCGCTCCTCGTCCGGCACCATCGGGGCGCGCGGCTGACTCCCGCGGGTGAACTACTCGTCACCCGCGCACGCCGGGTCCTGGACGAGATGGAGCAGGCGCGTCACGAGCTGGCGCAGCTCAGCGGGCTCTCCGGCGGGCAGCTCCGGGTCGGTACCTTCACCACCGTCGGGATCCATCTGCTGCCACCGGTCCTGAGCGCGTTCCGCCGGGCCCATCCGAACGTGGAGCTGACCGTCGCCGAGTACGAGCCGCCGGGCGGGGTGGCTGCGGTGGCGGAGGGCGAGGTCGATCTGGCACTCACCCACACCTACGAGCCCGCGGAGCCCGCTCCGCCGCCGCCGGGGGTCGCGCTGGAGCCCCTGCTGGTCGAGGAGTTGGTCCTGGTCACGGCGCCGGGCCATGCGCTGGCGGAGGGTTCGGGGCGGCTGCCGATCGCCGAGCTCGCCGGGCAGCCGTTGATCAGCAGCGCGCCGGACCATCCACCGAGGCGGGGTGTGGAGGGCGCACTCGCCCGGGCCGGCGCGACCCCGTCGGTCGTGTGCCGGACGCCCGGGTACGCCCTGGTGTGCGCGCTGGTCAGCGCGGGGCTCGGAGTGGCGGTGGTGCCGGAGATGGTCGCCACGATGGCGGCGTCGCCGCTGGGTGTACGGGCGCTGGAGCCGACGTCGTTCCGCCGGACGATCTCGGTGGCGCATCGCGGTGAGGAGTCGGGTCCGGCGGCGCGGTCCCTGCGGGCGCTCCTTCGGGGCGGGTTCGCCCGGGGCTAGGGGGTGTGCGTGTCAGGGCACACGAGCCCGACCCGGCAGGACACCCCTCAGGAGCCGGCCGGCTGAGGAGCGAGCGCCTGGTGCGGGGCGGCGGTCCAGGGGAGGTTGATCCAGACCGTCTTGCCGCCCTCGCTGGTCGGGGTGACCGAGAGCCGGCCGCCCGCCTCGGCGGTCAGGAAGCGGATAATGACCATCCCCCGGCCGTTGTCCTGCTGCACGGCGGCCGGGAGCCGCTTCGGCCAGCGGGGGTGGCTGTCCGTAACGCCGATGTGGAGCTGTTCCTCGCGCTCCAGACGGACGTCGACGGTGAAGGTGGGCGACTGCCCGAAGGTGTGCTGGACGGCGTTGGTGGCCAGTTCCGAGACGATCAACCGGACGGTGTCGGCGGTGTCGCCGACCTCGGCGAGCCCCCAGCCGGTCAGGGTGTCGGCGACATATCTGCGGGCGGCGGAGACCGAGGCGGGATCGCTCGGCAGAGTGACGGTTGCTTCCTGGTGGTCTGCCATGGCGACGCTGTCCCTTTCCCACCGGGCCCGGCCCGGATTGCGCTACGCGTCAGAGTGCCACCGATGGTGCCGCCCTGTATGGCGATCCACCAAGATATGTGCATATTTGTCGCTCGAAGCGGTGAACTCTGCTACGGGAGACCGTATTTGGGCGGCCGGGCTGCTGCGGTTCAGAGAGCCGGAGGCGCGGTGCGCACGATCGTCTCCACCGCCCGGTCGATCTGCGCATCCGTCAGATCGGCGCGTGCCGTCAGGCGCAGCCGGGAGATGCCGTCCGGGACCGACGGGGGCCGGAAGCAGCCCACGGCGAGGCCCAGTTCGCGACAGTCGGCCGCCCACCGCAGCGCGGCCTCGGGCGAGGGGGCGCGCACCGAGACGACCGCCGCGTCCGGGCGGACGGCGGTCAGTCCGGCCTCGGTGAGCATCCGGTGCAGCGTGGTGGCGACGGTACGCGCGCGCTCGGCGAGGCCGGGCTCTCCGTCGATCAGCCGCAGGCTCGCGAGGGCGGCGCCCGCGGCGGCCGGCGCGAGACCGGTGTCGAAGATGAACGTCCGGGCCGCGTTGACCAGGTGCTCGACGACCCGGGCGGGCCCGAGGACGGCGCCGCCCTGGCTGCCGAGCGACTTGGAGAGGGTCAGGGTGGCGACGACGTCCTCGTCACCGGCGAGACCCGCTGCGGCCAGGGCACCCCGGCCGCCGTCGCCGAGTACGCCCAGGCCGTGGGCGTCGTCCACGACGAGCGCGGCGCCGTGGGCGCGACAGGCGTCGGCGATCTCGGTCAGTGGCGCCTTGTCGCCGTCCACGGAGAAGACGGAGTCGGTGACGGCGAGGGCCCGGCGGCCCTCATGGGCGCGCAGGGTCTTGCGAACCGCTTCGGGGTCGGCGTGCGGGACCACGGCCGTCTCGGCGCGCGAGAGCCGGCAGCCGTCGACGATCGAGGCGTGGTTGCCCGCGTCCGAGACGATCAGCGAGTCGCGGCCGCTCAGCGCGGTCAGCGCGGCGAGGTTGGCGGTGTAGCCGGAGGAGAAGACGAGGGCCGCCTCGAAGCCGCAGAACTCGGCGAGTTCGCGCTCCAGGCGGGTGTGCAGCCGGGTGGTGCCGGTGACGAGGCGCGAGCCGGTGGCGCCCGCGCCCCAGCGGCGTGCCGCCTCGGCCGCCGCCTCCGTGATCTCCGGCCGGCGGGTCAGTCCGAGGTAGTCGTTGCTCGCCAGGTCGAGCAGGTCCGATTCGGCGGCGCGGGGCCTGAGCGTGCGGACGAGCCCCGCCCGCTCGCGGCGGCGCGCCTCGGCGTCGGTCCAGTCGAACGCCGTCCCGCGCGTGTCCTCGTCCCGATGCATGGGGCAGATCCTTTTGTAGGCAGCGCACAGACCCTAGCCGCCCGGGGCCGAGGTCAGGGTGTGGCCATGCACACACCTCAAACGGCCTCGTTTGTTCAGATCCTCCTTGGCCGCGAGGTGTGCGGTAGGCGAGGATCAGCCCTTATGGACCTGCTGAACACGCTGGTGGAGAAGGGGCTGCGGCGCGAGCTGCCGAGCCGTGAAGAAGCGCTCGCCGTGCTGGCGACCTCCGACGACGAACTGCTCGATGTGGTGGCCGCGGCCGGCAAGGTGCGCCGCCAGTGGTTCGGGCGTCGGGTGAAACTGAACTACCTGGTCAATCTGAAGTCCGGGCTGTGCCCGGAGGACTGCTCGTACTGTTCCCAGCGGCTCGGCTCGACCGCCGGGATCCTCAAGTACACCTGGCTGAAGCCGGACGAGGCCTCCCAGGCGGCCGCCGCCGGTGTCGCGGGCGGTGCGAAGCGGGTCTGTCTGGTGGCGAGCGGCCGTGGGCCGACGGACCGGGACGTGGACCGGGTCGGCAAGACCATCGAGGCGATCAAGGAGCAGAACGAGGGCGTCGAGGTCTGCGCGTGCCTCGGTCTGCTCTCGGACGGCCAGGCGGAGCGGCTGCGCGAGGCCGGCGCCGACGCGTACAACCACAACCTGAACACGTCCGAGGGGACGTACGGAGAGATCACGACCACCCACACGTACCAGGACCGGGTGGACACCGTGCAGAAGGCGCACGCCGCCGGTCTGTCGGCCTGCTCCGGTCTGATCGCGGGCATGGGTGAGAGCGACGAGGACCTGGTCGACGTCGTCTACGCGCTGCGCGACCTCGACTCGGACTCGGTGCCGGTGAACTTCCTGATCCCGTTCGAGGGCACTCCGCTCGCGAAGGAGTGGAACCTCACCCCGCAGCGCTGCCTGCGGATCCTGGCGATGGTCCGGTTCGTCTGCCCGGATGTGGAGGTCCGGATCGCGGGCGGGCGCGAGGTGCACCTGCGCTCGATGCAGCCGCTCGCGCTGAACATCGCGAACTCGATCTTCCTCGGCGACTATCTGACGAGCGAGGGCCAGGCCGGTCAGGCGGACCTCGACATGATCGCGGACGCGGGCTTCGAGGTGGAGGGCGCGGGCACGACGACGCTGCCGAAGCACCGCGCGGACGCGCTCGCGGCGGCGGGTGCGGCCGGTGGGTGCGGCTCCGCGGCTTCGTCCGGCTGCGGTTCGCAGGCCGAGGCGGGTGCGGGCTGCGGTTCGCACGCCGAGGCGGGCGGCGGCTGTGGGCCGTGCGGGGGCCACGCGCCGGCGGCGGAGGCGGCCCCGGAGGCGGAGCCCGCCGCCGAGGCCGTGCCGGGAGCGCGCACCGACCTCGTGGCCGTTCGTCGACGCGGCGCCGGGACGGAGCTCGCGCCGAATGCGTAACGACGAACTGCTCGCCCTGGACCGGGCGCACGTCTGGCATCCGTACGCCCCCATGCCGGGCCGTACGGACCCGCTGGTCGTCGCGTCCGCGTCCGGGGTACGGCTGCGGCTCGCCGAACCCGTGCACGGCCAGGACGAGTTGATCGACGGCATGTCCTCGTGGTGGTCGGCGATCCACGGCTACAACCACCCCGTGCTCAACGAGGCGGCGCACGGCCAACTGGACCGGATGAGCCATGTCATGTTCGGCGGGCTCACCCACGAGCCGGCGGTCCGGCTCGCCACCCGTCTGGTGGAGATCACCCCCGCACCGCTCCAGCATGTCTTCCTCAGCGACTCCGGTTCGGTCTCCGTCGAGGTCGCGGCCAAGATGTGTCTGCAGTACTGGCGCTCGGTGGGCCGGCCCGAGAAGCAGCGGATGCTGACCTGGCGCGGCGGCTACCACGGTGACACCTGGCAGCCGATGTCGCTGTGCGACCCCGAGGGCGGGATGCATCAGCTGTGGTCGGGCGTGCTCCAGCAGCAGGTGTTCGTGGACGCGCCGCCCACCGCGTACGAGGAGTCGTACGCGGAGATGCTGCGGGAGCAGATCGCGCTCCACGCGGACGAGATCGCCGCGGTGATCGTGGAGCCGGTGGTGCAGAACGCGGGAGGGATGCGGTTCCACTCGCCCGACTACCTGCGCGTCCTGCGTGAGGCGTGCGACGAGCACGGTGTGCTCCTGATCTTCGACGAGATCGCGACCGGGTTCGGCCGCACGGGCACGCTGTTCGGCGCCGACCACGCCGGGATCTCGCCCGATGTGATGTGTGTGGGCAAGGCACTGACCGGCGGCTATCTGTCGATGGCGGCGACGCTCTGCACGACGCGGATCGCCGAGGGGATCTCGCTCGGCGAGGTTCCGGTGCTCGCGCACGGGCCGACGTTCATGGGCAACCCGCTGGCCTCGGCCGTGGCCCTGGCCTCGCTCGACCTGCTGATGTCCCAGGACTGGGCGCTGGAGGTCAAACGGATCGAGACGGGGCTCCGCGCGGGTCTCGCCGAGGCCGCCTCGCTGCCCGGTGTCCGGGATGTGCGGGTCCTCGGCGCCATCGGTGTCGTCCAGCTCGACCACGACGTCGACATGGCCGCGGCCACCGAGGCGGCGGTCCGGGCGGGCGTGTGGCTGCGGCCGTTCCGCGACCTGATCTACACGATGCCGCCGTTCGTGACCGGCGACGCGGACCTGGCCCGTATCTGTGCCGCGGTGCGCGCGGCCGCGGTGGCGGGCTGACCTACCGGGCCGCGCCCGGAGCAAGGGAAACCCGGTCCCTGTCGGTGCCCATCGGGCCCGGATGCGGGCCGGCGTTTCGGACGACCCCGCGCCCGTACGGGCGCGGGGGCTCAGAGAGGACTCGACACATCATGACCGTCATCGTCGTCAGCGGTTCGGGGACGGAGATCGGCAAGACGATCGTGACGGCCGCCGTGGCCGCGGTCGCCACGGCCCAGGGCCGGTCGGTCGCCGTGCTCAAGCCCGCCCAGACCGGTCTCGAACCGGGCGAGCGCGGGGACGCGGACGAGGTCGTACGGCTCTCCGGGGCGGGGACCTCGGCCGAACTGGCGCGGTTCCCGGAGCCGTTGGCGCCCGCCACCGCCGCCCGGCGGGCGGGCATGGCGCCGGTCGGGCCCGAGGAGGTCGCCGAGGCGGCCGCGAAGCTGGCGACCGAGCACGATCTGGTTCTGGTGGAGGGTGCGGGCGGGCTTCTGGTCCGGTTCGACGAGGACGGCGGCACGCTCGCCGACGTGGCCCGTCTGCTCGGCGCCCCGGTGCTCGTCGTGGTGCCCGCCGGGCTCGGCACGCTCAACACCACCCAGCTCACCGCCGAGGCGCTCGCGGCACGCGGCATCGAGCAGCTCGGCGTCGTCGTCGGCAGCTGGCCGACCGTTCCGGACCTGGCGTCGTGCTGCAACCTGGCCGAACTGCCGGAGATGGCCGGGGCGCCTCTGCTCGGTGCCGTACCGGAGGGCGCGGGCGGTCTCGATCCGGCCGCGTTCCGGGCGCGCGCGGGCGAGTGGCTGGCCCCGGCGCTCGGCGGCGTCTGGGACGCCGAGGGGTTCACCGCGAGCGCGCGGCCCTGACCTCCGTAAGCTGGAGCCATGCGCGCACACGTTTCGGAGATCGTTTTCGACTGCGCCGATCCGGCGGCTCTGGTGCGGTTCTGGGCCGGGCTCCTCGGCGGGGCTCCGGTCGACCGGAGCCCCGACTGGTCGTACGTCGAGCCGCCCGGTTTTGTACGGATCGCCTTCCAGCAGGTGCCCGAGGGCAAGGTCGTCAAGAACCGGCTCCATCTGGATCTGGAGGCGCCCGAGCTGGACGCGGCGGCCGACGAGGCGACCGCCCTCGGCGCGACCCGTGTCGGTGGCATCGTCACCGACCCGCAAGGGGCCTTTCAGGTGATGCGTGACCCCGAGGGCAACGAGTTCTGCTTCGTGTCGGGCTGAGAAGGGCGGTACGCGGGCAGAATCCTCCCGTCCGTCCGTGTCTGCGCCGTCGAGCGTCGGAGGAGGAGGTCCGCGTATGTCCGCGCGTTCCACCCGGGTCCCCCGGGACGCCGTCCACCATCCCCTCTTCGCGCGCTTCTACGCGCGGTTCAGCGTCTCCGCGGATACGAAGGGCGGCATCGGCGCCCTTCGTACGGAGTTGCTGACCGGCCTGTCGGGTCGGGTCATCGAGATCGGCGCCGGGAACGGGCTGAACTTCGCGCACTATCCCGGCACCGTGTCCGAGGTCGTGGCCATCGAACCCGAACGCCATCTGCGGACGTTGGCGGCCGATGCCGCCCTGCGCGCCGATGTGCCGGTGGATGTGGTGCCGGGTGCGGCGGAGGCGCTGCCGGTGAAGAGCGAGGCGTTCGACGCGGCGGTGGCCTCCCTGGTGCTGTGCACCGTACGGGATGTGCCGCGCGCGCTCGCCGAGCTGCACCGCGTGCTGCGCCCGGGTGCCGAACTGCGCTTCTTCGAGCACGGGTTGGCACCGTCTCCCGGAATGGCCCGGGCGCAGCGCGCCCTGGACCGCACGGTCTGGCCGCTGCTGTTCGGCGGCTGTCACACGGCGCGCGATCCGCTGGCGGCGGTCGAGGCGGCGGGATTTGAACCGATCACCTACCGCCGGTTCACCGTGCCGGAGAAGGGGACCCGACTCCCCTCCTCGTACTGCGTGTTGGGCTCGGCACGACGGATCTGAGGGGCTGTCGCCCCAGGGCCCCTCTCGGCTCGGCGCCGCCGCTCTCGGCTCAGCGGCTCCACTGACGCAGCTCGGCGGCGATGACGCGGACGTCGGCCTCGCCCTTCTTGACCAGGCGGGCCAGATCACGGACCTGTTCGGGCGAGGTGACGACCTTCAGACCGCTGGCGACGAGATAGCCGTAGGCCACGGCCGAGGCGAACATCGCGTTGGAGTGCTCCAAGGCCGGGATGTGCAGGAGGAGTTGGAGCAGGGCGGCGGCGCGGGCGTGCGGGTCGCTGTAGACGGGCACGCCGAAGATCTCGGCGTCGTGCCGGCCGACCGCGGCGACGAGCGCGCCCCAGTCGGTGACCTGGGGGTCGCCGGGCGTCTGGTGTTCGGCGACCATGAGCAGCCAGGAGATGTCGACCGTGAGGCTCATGCGGTGAGGTCACGCTCCGAGCCGAACTCCTCGGAGAACACGCCCTCGTACTGCCTCATGAAGTCGGCGGCCGCCTCCACGAAGGCCCGCCCCGACTCGCCCGCGTCCTGCTGGACGAGCTCCTCGATGTAGCGGTTGACGCTCACTCCGCGCTGTTGTGCCCGCCGACGGGCTGTGTCGGCGGTAGTTTCGTCCACACGGACGTTCAGCTGAGTCTTGGCCACACGACCACGCTAGCGCCGGTGCGCTAGCACCGACAAGGGGAGCCGCCATGGCATTACCGTTCCGCTTCGCGGTCACCATGCTGACGCCCGGGACCGGCGAGGAGTGGCGTGCACGCTGCCGCCGCGCCGAGGAGCTGGGCTACGACCTGATCCTGGTTCCGGACCATCTGGGGATGCCCGCCCCCTTCCCCGCCCTGGTGGCCGCCGCCGAGGCCACGACGCGGCCGCGCGTGGGGACCTTCGTACTGAACGCGGGCTTCTGGAATCCGACGCTGCTGGCCCGCGAGGTCACCACGACGAACGCCCTGACCGGCGGCCGACTGGAACTGGGACTGGGTGCGGGCTATGTGCGCGAAGAGCACGAGCGGGCGGGGATCGACTTTCTCCCGCCGGGCCGGAGGGTCGACCATCTCACCCGTACCGTCGATGAGTTGGACCGGATCCTGGGCGCCGAGGACGGGAATCGCCCGCCGCTGCTGATCGGAGGCAACGGCGACCGCGTGCTGCGTCTCGCCGCCCGCCACGCCGACGTCATGGCGTTCACCGGCGGACGCACCGAGGCCGGCCGCGTGGAGGTCCTGTCCCCCGAGGAGATGGACGAGCGGGTGGCCACGTACCGCCGCTTCGAGAAGGAGGCCGACCGCGTCGCTCCGGCCGAGCTGAATCTGCTCCTTCAGCGAGTCGTCGTGACCGACGACCGGGCGGCGGCGGTGGCCGAGTTCATGCCGTACGTGTCCCATCTGAGCGAGGAACAGGTGCTGGAGCTCCCGTTGCTCGTCGTCGGCAGCGTGCGGGAGATCGCCGACCAGCTGCGCGAGCAGCGCGAGCGGTACGGATTCTCGTACGTCACCGTCATGGACAACGCCATGGAGACATTCGGACCGGTGATCGAGGAGCTGCGCACGGGCTGAGGCGGCCTCGGGCAGGCTAGGCGCAGGAGGGGCACAGCCCTCGGTAGGTGACCTCGACCTCGGACACCGCGAAGCCGAACCGCTCCTCCGCCGGGAGGTCGGCCAGGAGATCGCCGGTCGGGTGGACGTCACGGATGGTGCCGCAGCCGGCGCAGACGAGGTGCTGGTGCGGCTGGTGGGCGTTCGGGTCGTACCGCTTGGCGCGGCCTTCGGTGGAGACCTCGATGACCTCACCGAGGGAGACCAGCTCTCCCAGGGTGTTGTAGACCGTCGCCCGGGAGATCTCGGGGAGCCGTCGGGCCGCGCGGACGTGCACCTCGTCGGCCGTGAGGTGCACATGGTCGCCGTCGAGCACCTCCGCGACGACACGCCGCTGCGAGGTCATCCGCCAGCCACGCCCACGCAGTCGCTCCAGCAGGTCGCTCATGTCGGTTCACCCATTCAGCTCGGACTTCGGCGGGACACACGACGTTCACCAGGGGACGTCAGGCTTCCGATGGGATAGAGGGTTGGCGTGCTTCTTGACTTGGACTCTGTCTATCGTAGGATCTATTCCGGCAATAGCCAAGGGACAAGATGGCTCCGGTCGGGTGGCACAACCGCCTCCGGAGTCGCCCCGGCTGAGCACCGCGATCCGCCCCGTCCGGAAGGATTCCCATGTCCGAGAACCACGATGCAGTCGTCACCGACGCGAAAGCCGAGGGGACGGGTGGCTGCCCGGTCGCGCACACCGCGCGCGCCGCGCACCCGACCCAGGGCGGCGGAAACCGCCAGTGGTGGCCGGAGCGGCTCAATCTGAAGATCCTTGCCAAGAACCCCGCCGTGGCGAACCCGCTCGGTGAGGAGTTCGACTACGCCGAGGCGTTCGAGGGCCTCGACCTCGCGGCCGTCAAGCGCGACATCGCGGAGGTCCTGACCACCTCGCAGGACTGGTGGCCCGCGGACTTCGGCAACTACGGCCCGCTCATGATCCGTATGGCCTGGCACAGCGCCGGTACGTACCGCATCAGCGACGGCCGCGGCGGCGCCGGCGCCGGCCAGCAGCGCTTCGCGCCGCTGAACAGCTGGCCGGACAACGGCAACCTCGACAAGGCCCGCCGCCTGCTGTGGCCGGTCAAGCAGAAGTACGGCCAGTCCATCTCCTGGGCCGACCTCATGATCCTCACCGGCAACGTCGCCCTGGAGTCGATGGGCTTCAAGACCTTCGGCTTCGCCGGCGGCCGCGCCGACGTGTGGGAGCCCGACGAGGACGTGTACTGGGGCCCCGAGACCACCTGGCTCGGCGACGAGCGCTACACCGGTGACCGCGAGCTGGAGAGCCCGCTCGGTGCGGTCCAGATGGGCCTCATCTACGTCAACCCCGAGGGCCCCAACGGCAACCCGGACCCGATCGCCGCGGCCCGCGACATCCGCGAGACCTTCCGCCGCATGGCGATGAACGACGAGGAGACCGTCGCCCTCATCGCCGGTGGTCACACCTTCGGCAAGGCGCACGGCGCCGGCCCGGCGGAGAACGTCGGCGCCGACCCCGAGGCCGCGCCGCTCGAGGCCCAGGGCCTCGGCTGGGCGAACGCCTACGGCACCGGCAAGGGCGGCGACGCGATCACCAGTGGCCTCGAGGTCACCTGGACCACCACGCCCGCGCAGTGGAGCCACGACTTCTTCAAGCACCTCTTCGAGTACGACTACGAGCTCACGAAGAGCCCGGCCGGTGCTCACCAGTGGGTCGCGAAGGACTCCGAGGAGATCATCCCCGACGCCCACGACGCGTCGAAGAAGCACCGCCCGACGATGCTCACCACCGACCTGTCGCTGCGCTTCGACCCGGTCTACGAGCAGATCTCGCGCCGCTTCTACGAGAACCCGGAGCAGTTCGCGGACGCCTTCGCCCGCGCCTGGTACAAGCTGACGCACCGTGACATGGGCCCGGCCGTGCGCTACCTCGGCCCGGAGGTCCCCTCCGAGGTGCTGCTGTGGCAGGACCCGCTGCCGGCGCGCGAGGGCGAGCTGATCGACGCGGCGGACATCGCCTCCCTCAAGGAGCAGATCCTCGGCTCGGACCTCACGGTCACCCAGCTGGTCTCCGCGGCCTGGGCCGCGGCCTCCTCCTTCCGCGGCAGCGACAAGCGCGGCGGCGCCAACGGCGGCCGCATCCGCCTGGAGCCGCAGCGCAACTGGGAGGTCAACAACCCGGACGAGCTGGCGCAGGTGCTGCGTACGCTCGAGGGCGTCCAGGAGTCCTTCAACTCCGCCGGCGGCAAGCAGGTCTCGCTGGCCGACCTGATCGTGCTCGCCGGCTCCGCGGCTGTCGAGAAGGCGGCCAAGGACGGCGGCCACGACGTCGAGGTGCCGTTCACGCCGGGCCGTGTCGACGCCGCTCAGGAGCAGACGGACGTCGAGTCGTTCGCCGCGCTCGAGCCGGCCGCCGACGGCTTCCGCAACTACGTCGGCAAGGGCAACCGTCTTCCGGCCGAGTACCTGCTGCTCGACAAGGCGAACCTGCTGACCCTGAGCGCCCCCGAGCTGACGGTCCTCGTCGGCGGCCTCCGTGTCCTGGGCGCCAACCACGCCCAGTCCAAGCACGGCGTCCTGACGAACAGGCCGGGCACGCTGTCCAACGACTTCTTCGTCAACCTGCTCGACCTGGGCACGACGTGGAAGTCGACGTCCTCGGCGCAGGACGAGTTCGAGGGCCGCGACGCGGCGGGCGAGGTCAAGTGGACCGGCACCCGTGCCGACCTGGTCTTCGGCTCGAACTCCGAGCTGCGCGCGCTCGCGGAGGTCTACGCGAGCGACGACGCGAAGGAGAAGTTCGTGAACGACTTCGTCGCGGCGTGGACCAAGGTCATGGAGCTGGACCGGTTCGACCTCGTCTGATCGCGAAGCACGGGCCCTGAGGCCCGGCCGTGACGTCCAGGCCTGCCCCTCCGGGCAGGCCTGGACTGCTGTCCGCCCGTATGGCGAAACAGGGTCGACGGCCTGCCCGAGCCGGTGGTGGGATGCGGATCATGACCGAACCGCGTATCCGAACCGCGACCCCTGCCGACCTCGACGCCGTCCTCGCCTTCTGGAAGGTGGCCGCCGAGGGCACCAGCATCAGCGACGACCGTGCCGGCATCGACCGGCTCATCGCCCGCGACCCCGACGCCCTGATCCTCGCCGAGCGCGGCGACGAGCTCGCCGGCACGGTGATCGCCGGCTTCGACGGCTGGCGCTGCCATCTCTACCGGCTCGCCGTCCACCCGGACCACCGTCGCCGGGGCGTGGGCGGGGCACTGCTCGCGGCGGCCGAGGAGCGTTTCGTACGACTCGGCGGGCGGCGGGCGGACGCCATGGTCCTCGACCACAACGAACTCGGGCAGCACGCCTGGCGTGCGGCGGAGTACGGCCCCCAGCAGCAGTGGACCCGCTGGGTGAAGCCTCTGTCGGCCACCCCACGCGGGTGAGGCCGCTTTGCCCGTCCTTTACCATGGGTACTTCTTCCCTCCCGCACGATCGAAAGGTGTGAGCGTCCGCCCATGGGCGAGCCTCCCAGTACCAAGCGCGCGATCCCTCTGCCCGTGACTGATCATGGGACGGAGGTGAACCGATGATCGAAGTGCTTCTGCTCGTGGTGGCGCTGCTGCTCGCGCTCGCGTGTGGTGCCTTCGTCGCGGCCGAGTTCTCGCTCACCACGGTCGAGCGGTCCGAGCTCGAACAGGCCGTGGAGCGGGGCGAGCGGGGCGCGGCGAGCGCCCTCAAGGCCGTCAAGTCGCTCACCTTCCAGCTCTCCGGCGCCCAGCTCGGTATCACCGTCACCAACCTGATCGTCGGCATGCTCTCCGAGCCCTCGATCGCCAAGCTGATCCGCGGTCCGCTCGAGGACCTCGGCATCTCCGCCTCGGTCGCGTCCTCGGTCGCCCTGGTCATCGGCACCGTCCTGTCGACCGTCGTCCTGATGGTCGTCGGCGAGCTGGTCCCGAAGAACTGGGCGATCTCCGCGCCGCTGGCGATCGCCAAGCGGGTGGCGACCCCCATGCGGGTCTTCACCGCCGCGTTCAAGCCGCTGATCAGCCATCTCAACAACACCGCCAACCGGATCCTGCGCCGGCTCGGCATGGAGCCGACCGAGGAGCTGGCCTCGGCCCGCTCCCCGAAGGAACTCGTCGCGCTGGCCCGCCACTCCGCCAAGGAGGGCGCTCTGGAGGCGGACACCGCCGAACTGTTCGTCCGCACCCTGAACCTGGCCGAACTGACCGCGGAGAACGTGATGACCCCGCGCGTCCAGGTCACCGCCCTGGAGGTGCAGGCCACCGCCGAGGACGTCGCCAACGCGACCCGCGCGACCGGCCTGTCCCGCTTCCCCGTCTACCGGGGCAGCCTCGACGCGGTGGTGGGCATCGCCCACATCAAGGACGTCCTGGCGATACCGGCCGACGAGCGGCCGCGCCGTCGCATCGGGGACATGTTGCGCGAACCGCTGCTCGTCCCGGAGACGCTGACGGTCGACCGACTGCTCGACCGGCTGTCCGGCAAGCAGACGATGGCGGTCGTCATCGACGAGTACGGCGGTACGGCCGGCGTAGCGACGCTGGAGGACATCGTCGAGGAGGTCGTCGGCGAGGTGCGCGACGAGCACGATCCGCACGAGACTCCGGACCTCGCGCGGGCGGGCACGGACGCGGACGGGCGCGAGCTCTGGTCCGCCGACGGCGCCGCGCGCACGGACCAGCTGGAGGCCATCGGCCTGCGGGTGCCGGACGGGCCGTACGAGACGCTGGCCGGTGTCCTCGCCACGGAGCTGGGGCGGATCCCCGCCGTCGGCGACAGTGTCGAGCTGGCCGGCTGGGAGCTGGACGTGGTGGACGCCTCCGGGCGCCGGGCCGCGCGGGTGCTGATGCACGCGCCGTCCGCCGAGGGGTCCCAGGAGACCGAGGAGACGGGCCGATGATCGCGATCCAGCTGCTGATCGGCTTTCTGACCCTGGTCGTGAACGCCTTCTTCGTCGGCGCGGAGTTCGCCCTGATCTCCGTACGCCGCAGCCAGATCGAGCCGGCGGCCGAGTCCGGTGACCGGCGGGCGCGCAGCGTCATCTGGGGTCTCGAACATGTGTCGGCGCTGCTCGCCGCGGCGCAGCTCGGCATCACGCTGTCCACCCTGGTGCTCGGCATCGTCGCCGAGCCCGCCATCGCGCATCTGCTCGAACCCGTCTTCGACGCGGTCGGCGTGCCGCACGGCCTGGTGCACCCGATCTCGTTCGTGATCGCGCTGGCGCTGGCGACCTATCTGCACATGCTGCTCGGCGAGATGGTCCCGAAGAACATCGCGCTGGCGGAACCGACGCGTACCGCACTGATCCTCGGCCCGCCGCTGGTGGCGCTCACCCGGGCGCTCCGTCCGGTGATCTTCACGATCAACGCCTTCGCCAACGCGATCCTGAAGCTGCTGCGGGTGGAGGTCAAGGACGAGGTCTCGGCGACCTTCTCCGACGACGAGCTGGCCAGGATGGTCACCGACGCGGGCGTCACCGGGCTGCTCGACGACCGTACGGCGGAGCGCCTGCACGACGCCCTCGAACTGGGCCGCCGCGCGGTGCGGGACGTGGTCATGCCGGTGGAGAAGGTCGTGTACGCGGCGGTCGGCACGACGCCCGAGGAGCTGGAGGAGCTTTCCGCCGCGTCCGGCTTCTCCCGCTTCCCGGTGGTCGACACGAGCCGCCGGATCCTGGGCTACCTGCATGTGAAGGACGCCCTGGACGCGACACCGCGCGACCTCCCCTTCCCTGTATCGGCCATGCGGCCGATCGCCCGGGTCCGGGCGGCCACGCCGATGGACGACGTACTGACGGCGATGCGCCGCAGTCGTACACACGTGGCGGCCGTCCTGGACGACGACGGCAAGCTGGCCGGCCTCGTCACGATGGAGGACGTCCTGCGGGAGCTGGTCGGTCGGCCGACCGCGCCGTAGCGGTGATGGTCCGGAGCCCCCGGGACGCGTGCGCGTCCCGGGGGCTCGGGCGGATCGGCATCCGCATACCAGACGGTATGATCGGCCCGTCATGGAAATGAATGCCACCTACACAAGTCTGGTCGCCGTCGGCGACAGTTTCACCGAAGGAATGTCGGACCGGCTGCCCGACGGGACCTATCGGGGGTGGGCGGACCTCCTCGCGGCCCGGTTGGCCGCCCGCACCCCCGACTTCCGGTACGCGAACCTCGCGGTACGGGGGAAGCTCATCGGACAGATCGTCGAGGAGCAGGTCGACCTGGCCGCCGCCATGAAGGCGGACGTGGTGACCCTGGTCGGCGGTCTGAACGACACGCTGCGGCCGAAGTGCGACATGGGCCGGGTACGGGGTCTGCTCACCGAGGCGGTCGAGAAGCTGGCACCCTCCTGCGGGCAGCTGGTCCTGATGCGCAGCCCGGGCCGCAACGGCCCCGTCATGGAGCGCTTCCGGCCGCGCATGGAGGAGCTCTTCGACTACGTCGACGAGCTCGCCGCCCGGCACGGCGCCCTGGTGGTCGACCTGTACGGAGCGCCCGCGCTCGGCGACCCGCGCATGTGGGACGTCGACCGGCTCCATCTGACCGACGAGGGCCACCGGCGCGTGGCCGAGGCCGTGTGGGAGAGCCTGGGCCTCGCCCCCGAGAACGACTGGCGCACTCCCCTCCCGCCGGGCGTGCCGCCCGGCTGGGTGACCCGCCGTCTCGGTGACGCGCGGTTCGCCAGGGAGCACCTCGGCCCGTGGATCGGACGACGGCTGACCGGCCGCTCCTCCGGCGACGGCCGCCCTGCCAAGCGGCCCGAGCTGCTGCCGTACGAGCCTCCGACGGCTTAGGTCGTGTCCCGCTCCGATCCGCCCGACACCCCCTGGCGCACGCGCGCGTGACGGGCGTCTCGTAGCAAGAGACAAACCAGACGGTGGCGCTGGCCTGCAGAATCCGCCAGTAGAATCTGTCCACGTGACTGCTGTGACTGCGAAGCCCCGTATCCCCAATGTCCTGGCCGGCCGCTACGCCTCCGCGGAGCTCGCCGTCCTCTGGTCCCCCGAGCAGAAGGTGAAGCTGGAGCGTCAGCTGTGGCTCGCCGTGCTGCGTGCCCAGAAGGACCTCGGGATCGAGGTCCCCGACGCGGCCCTCGCCGACTACGAGCGCGTGCTCGACCAGGTCGACCTCGGCTCCATCGCCGAGCGCGAGAAGGTCACCCGCCACGATGTGAAGGCCCGGATCGAGGAGTTCAACGCCCTCGCCGGTCACGAGCACGTCCACAAGGGCATGACCTCCCGCGACCTCACCGAGAACGTCGAGCAGCTGCAGATCCGGCTCTCGCTCGAGCTGATGCGGGACCGCGCGGTCGCCGTCCTGGCCCGCCTCGGCAAGCTGTCCGGCGAGTACGCCGAGCTCGTCATGGCCGGCCGCTCCCACAACGTCGCCGCCCAGGCCACGACCCTCGGCAAGCGTTTCGCCACGGCCGCCGACGAGCTGCTCGTCGCCTACGGCCGTCTGGAGGAGCTGATCGCCCGCTACCCGCTGCGCGGCATCAAGGGCCCGGTCGGCACCGCCCAGGACATGCTCGACCTGCTCGGCGGCGACGCGGCCAAGCTGGCTGACCTGGAGCAGCGCATCGCCGGGCACCTCGGCTTCGCGCACGCCTTCACGTCGGTCGGGCAGGTCTACCCGCGCTCGCTCGACTACGACGTGGTCACCGGGCTCGTGCAGCTGGCCGCCGCACCGTCGTCGGTCGCCAAGACGATCCGTCTGATGGCCGGCCACGAGCTGGTCACCGAAGGCTTCAAGCCCGGCCAGGTCGGCTCCTCCGCGATGCCGCACAAGATGAACACCCGCTCCTGCGAGCGCGTCAACGGCCTCATGGTCATCCTGCGCGGCTACGCGTCGATGACCGGCGAGCTGGCCGGCGACCAGTGGAACGAGGGCGACGTCTCCTGCTCCGTGGTCCGCCGGGTCGCGCTGCCGGACGCGTTCTTCGCGCTCGACGGCCTCCTGGAGACCTTCCTGACCGTGCTCGACGAGTTCGGCGCGTTCCCGGCCGTCGTCGCCCGCGAGCTGGACCGCTACCTCCCCTTCCTCGCCACGACCAAGGTCCTCATGGGCGCCGTCCGCGCCGGGGTGGGCCGCGAGCTCGCCCACGAGGCCATCAAGGAGAACGCCGTCGCCTCGGCCCTCGCCATGCGCGAGCAGGGCGCCGAGCGCAACGAGCTGCTCGACAAGCTGGCCGCCGACGAGCGGATCCCGCTCGACCGCGCGCAGCTCGACGCGCTGATGGCGGACAAACTGTCGTTCACCGGCGCCGCCGCCGACCAGGTCGCCGCCGTGGTCTCCCGTATCGAGGAGATCGTCAAGCAGCACCCGGAGGCCGCCGCGTACACCCCCGGGTCGATCCTCTGACCCGGTTCACACCGCAGGAGCTCGAGGCCGCCCGCGACCGCGTCATCCCCGACGTGGCCGCGGGCGGCCTTTCCGTCCTCTTCTGCGGGATCAATCCGGGGCTGATGTCGGCTGCGACGGGCCACCACTTCGCGCGTCCCGGCAACCGCTTCTGGCCGGTGCTCGAACTGTCCGGCTTCACGCCGCGGCTGCTGAAGCCTGCGGAGCAGGAGGAGTTGCTCTCGTACGGACTCGGCATCACGAACGTCGTGGCGCGGGCGACCGCGCGGGCCGACGAACTGAGCGGCGAGGAGTTCAGGGAGGGTGGCAGGCTGCTGACCGAACGGGTCGGGCGCCTGCGTCCGCGATGGCTGGCGGTGGTCGGCATCACGGCGTACCGGACGGCGTTCGGGGAGCGCGGCGCCGTCGTCGGTCCGCAGCAGCGGACGATCGGGGAGACCCGCGTGTGGGCACTGCCCAACCCGAGCGGGCTGAACGCGCACTGGACGCCGACGGCGATGGCGGAGGAGTACGCGCGCCTGCGCGAGGCGGCGGGCGTTCCGGACCGGCGGGCGTAGGCGAAGGCGTCCAGGCGTGGGTACGGCGGATGGTCGGGTGGAGGCGTAGGGGCCGGGGCGCGGCGGATCGTCGGGCGTCGACGTAGGGGCCGGGGCGCGGCGGATCGTCG
This sequence comes from Streptomyces sp. NPDC039609, assembly GCF_055596705.1. Taxonomy (NCBI): domain Bacteria; kingdom Bacillati; phylum Actinomycetota; class Actinomycetes; order Kitasatosporales; family Streptomycetaceae; genus Streptomyces; species Streptomyces sp. NPDC039609. The sequence goes on along the minus strand of NZ_JBVIUJ010000001.1, from coordinate 126,307 downwards.
GGCGTCGACGTACAGGCGTAGGTACGGCGGATGGTCGGGTGGAGGCGTAGGGGCCGGGGCGCGGCGGATCGTCGGGCATCGACGTAGGGGCCTGGGTACGGCGGATCGTCGGGCGTAGGCGTCGTGCCTGCGCGCGGCGGATCGTCGGGCGTTGCCGACGGGCGGTGCGGACTCGCGGCCGTCGGTCACGGTGGGTCGGTCTCGGTGACCCAGGCCAGGAGCTGGAACTCCCCCTCGCCGGACGGCGCGAGGCCGAGCACCACCCAGCGGGCGTCCACGTGCCAGAGCTGGACGTCGGGCACCGAGGTGCAGATCAGCGCCCAGGGCTCCGGTATCGCCTCGCCCGCGCCGACGCGGGCGAGCAGTCCGGACAGACCCACCAGGTGCGGCGGGCCCCAGCGGGCCTCGAGGAGCAGCGCGAGCGCTTCCCGTTCGGCCTCCGCCTGATCCTCCGTGGGGTCTTCGGCGGCTAACTCGGTCATGTGGTACCCCTCGGCGGGGAACGCGCGGGCGCGCAGCAGATCGACGGCGGTGAGGTGCTGTGCGAGCGTCATGGGTTCAGTAAACCGGCCGGCTCTGACAGCCGGCGCCCCGTCAGGCCGCCTGCCCGCCGCCGTCGAGCACGGGCGCCACTCGCCCCCCTCCGGTCCATTGAGTAACATCCGCCAGACACGCGTACGAGCTGGAAGGACACACTGTGGGGCGGCTGACCGGCGGGGATCCTTCTCTGCTGCGGCGGATCAACTCCGCGGTGGTACTCCATGCTCTGCGGGGCGCCGACGCGCTCACGCTCACGGACCTGACCCGGATCACCGGGCTGTCCCGGCCGACGGTCGAGGGCGTGGTCGAGGGGCTCATCGTCGGAGGTCTCGTCGTCGAGGCGGCGCCCGAGGAGGGCGAGGCCAGGCGGCAGGGACGGCCCGCGCGGAGGTTCCGCTTCCGTGCGGAGGCCGGGCATCTGCTGGGCATCGAGATCGGCCCGCACCGCGTCGCGGCGCTTCTCTCCGGTCTCGACGGGCGGATCATCGGCGCAGGGGCCCGTGAGGTCTCGGAGACCGCGCCGGAGGACGAGCGACTGGATCGGGTCCGCACGGTCGTCGCGGATGTGCTGCGCAGGGCCGGGGTGGCCCGCTCCAACCTGCGGGCGGTCGGTGTCGGCACGCCCGGAATCGTCGAAGCGGACGGCACGGTCCGGCTCGGCACGGCGCTGCCGGGCTGGACGGGCCTGGCGCTCGGCGAGCGGCTGCGGCGGTCGTTCCGGTGCCCGGTGCTGGTGGAGAACGACGCGAACGCGGCGGCGGTCGCGGAGCACTGGAAGGGCGCGGCGACCGACTCCGACGACATCGTCTTCGTACTCGCCGGACTGAGCCCGGGCGCGGGCTCGCTGATCGGGGGTCGTCTGCACCGCGGTTACGGCGGGGCGGCCGGGGAGATCGGTGCGCTGCATCTGCTCGGCCAGGGGGTCACCCCCGAGCACCTGCTGTCGACGACGGACGAGCCGCTGCACCCGTTGGACGAGCAGGCGGTCACCGAGGTCTTCGCGCTGGCCCGGCAGGGCGACGCGCAGGCGGAGGCGGCGGTGGAGCGCTTCACCCAGCGTCTGGTGCACGACGTGGCCGCGCTGGTGCTCGCGCTCGACCCCGAGCTGGTGGTGATCGGCGGCTGGGCGGCCGGCCTGGACGGCGTCCTGCAGCCCCTGCGCGACGAACTGGCCCGCTTCTGCCTGCGCCCCCCGCGCGTGGTCCTGTCGATGCTGGGCGAGGCGGCGGTGGGAACGGGCGCGTTGCGCCTGGCCCTGGACCACGTGGAGGAACAACTCTTCGCGGTGGAGGGCACGGTGACGGCCCGTCGCTGACGGGTTCGGGCCGCGAGCTCGGCCCGGTACGCGGACCACTGCGGCCCAGGAGGAGGGCGCCCCGCCCGAAGCGCCGCCGACGCCCGGTGGCCCAGGTCCACGGCCGGCCCAGGACCACACTCCGCCCCGCCCGAAACGCCGCGAGCCCGTGAGTGGACCGCCTCGGCGGTGCCGCTCACGGGCTCGGTGGGTGTGCCGAAGCCGGTGGTCGGTTACCTCAGGACGCCATCACCAGGTCGCCCGAGTCGCCGAACGTCAGTCGGCAGGTGTCGGCGCGGTACGTGGCCACCGAGACCGCGGCCGTGCGGCCCTCGGAGAGGTAGCGGGTCGTGACGACGAGGACCGGGGCGCCCGGGAGGCGGTCCAGTTCCTTGGCGTCGTCGGCGCGGGCGGAGCCGAGCTCCACGGCGCGGTCCTGGCCGTCCAGGGCGAGGCGCTGCAGCTCGCGCAGCACGCTGCGGGCGCGGGCCGGGCCGGACGGGGTGTCGATCGCGGTCAGCTCGGGGACGGAGCCGGACGGCACGTACAGGAGCTCGGCCGCGACCGGCTGGCCCTGCGTGACGCGCAGGCGGCGCACGACGTGCACCTGCTCGTCGGGCTCGATGTCCAGGAGGCGTACGACGGAGGCGGGGGCCACGGCGGTGGCGGAGTCCACGGACTGCCAGGTCTCCTCGGCCACACCAGGCCAGCTGTGCTGCGTGGTGGAGACGTCCACACCGACGCGGGGCGGGGCGACGGTGGTGCCGACGCCTCGTCGGCGCTGCAGCCGGCCCTCGAGCTCCAGCTGCTCCAGGGCCTGGCGGAGCGTGGCCCGGGCGACGCCGAAGCGCGCGGCGAGCTCGCGCTCGTTGGGAAGGATCTCGCCGACCGCGAAGTCGGAGTCGAGCGCTTCGCCGATCACGGTCTTGAGGTGCCAGTACTTAGGCTCCGGCACCGTCTCCAGCTGCGTGGTCCCCACCCTGATCCTCCGCAATCGCCGTGTCCCCGGCGGTTTTCCGCGCCCTTGTTTATTAAAGGTTCCTGCACTATCTCTGCGACCATAAGGCGGCACACCCCCTTGGTCAAGACCAATCCTGACCCGGATGCCCGTGAATGCGGCCCTCTGGCGTAGATCGTTCACAGGACGTTCGCGCCGTCGTGAGCCCCGCGCAGCAAAGTGCCCCGCCTCCGGACCGGAGACGGGGCATGTGAGGGGTGCCGACGAGTCAGTCGATACCCACCGCGTGAAGTTTGTCCGGGTTTCGAACGATATAGACGCACTGGATACGCCCGTCCCGTGCCTCGATCTGGAAGACCGAGTCGGGCTTGCCGTCGACGAGGACCAGCAGCGCGGGGCCCGCGTTGAACTCCACGGAGCGGAACTCGTAGAGGTTCTCCGCGTCCTGGCTGACGGCGAGGAGGAAGCGGCCCACCTTGTCCGCGCTCTCGATGATCCGCAGGGGCGCCTTGGACTTGCCGCCGCTGTCGCCGACGAGGCGGACGTCGGGCGCGAGCAGGTCGAGGAGTTGTTCGAGGTCCCCGCCAGCAGCGGCGGCGAGGAAACGCTCGGTGAGGTCGCGCCTCTCGGCCGGGTCGACGTCGTAGCGCGGCCTGCCCTCGTCGACATGGCGGCGGGCCCGGCCGGCGAGCTGACGGACGGCGGCCTCGGAGCGGTCGAGGGCGGTGGCGATCTCCCCGTAGGGGAAGCCGAAGGCCTCGCGAAGCACGAAGACCGCGCGTTCCAGCGGCGAGAGGGATTCGAGGACGACGAGCACGGCGACCGAGACGGAGTCGGCGAGCATGGCACGCTCGGCGGTGTCGGGGACGGCGGGTCCGAAGTCCGTGACGACGGGTTCGGGGAGCCATGGCCCGACGTACGACTCGCGGCGCGCCTGGACCTGGCGCAGCCGGTCGAGCGCGAGGCGGGTGGTGATCCGTACGAGGAAGGCGCGTGGCTCGCGGACGTCGCCGCGGTCCGCTGCTGTCCAGCGCAGCCACGCCTCCTGGACCACGTCCTCGGCGTCGGCGACGCGGCCGAGCATGCGGTAGGCCACGCCGATGAGCATCGGCCGGTGTTCTTCGAAGACATCGGTCAGGGTGTCGGTCGCCACTCCCCCATCCCAGCCGACCGGCCGAAGTCTGTCCAGTTCTGCCGGAGCCCTTGAACTCCTGGCTACTGAGCGGTAATTCTTGCTGACAGGGTGTCTAAGTCAGGGAGTCAGGCGTATGTCCGAGCAGATCTCGTTCACGATCGAATCCCCGCGCGGTCCGCGGCCCGTATCCCTGACATACGAACGCAGGGGCGCGGGTGAGCCTTTGCTGCTGCTCCACGGCATCGGTCACCACTGGCAGGCGTGGGAGCCGGTCCTCGACATCCTCGCCGCCGAGCGCGATGTCGTGGCCGTCGACCTGCCCGGTTTCGGCACCTCGCCCGCGTTGCCGGAGGGCTTCGACTACAACCTGTCGACGGTCGTTCCGGTGCTCAGTGCCTTCTGCGAGGCTCTCGGGATCGAACGGCCGCATGTGGCGGGCAACTCCCTCGGCGGGCTCCTCTCCCTCGAGCTCGGCCGGGAGAAGCAGGTGCGCTCGGTCACCGCGCTCTCCCCGGCCGGGTTCTGGTCGGAGAGCGAACGCCGGTACGCCTTCGGTACGCTGCGCGCGATGCGGGCCGCCGCGCTCTCGATGCCCGTGCCCCTGATCGAGCGGCTCTCCCGCAGCGCCGCCGGGCGTACGGCGCTGACGAGCACGATCTACGCACGTCCGGGGCGCCGCTCACCCGAGGCGGTGGTCGCCGAGACTCTCGCCCTGCGCGAGGCCACCGGCTTCCGGGAGACACTGGAGGCCGGCCGGACCGTGCTGTTCGGTGACGACGTCTCGGCCGTGCCGGTCACCATCGCCTGGGGCACCCGCGACCGGCTGCTGCTGCGCCGACAAGGCATCCGGGCCAAGCACACGATGCCCGGGGCCCGGTTGGTGCGGCTGCCCGGCTGTGGTCACGTACCCATGAACGACGACCCCGCGCTCGTCGCGCGGGTGATCCTCGACGGCAGCAGCTGACGGCGTCGTCCGCGTGAACAGGCCCGTCCCGAGAGCGGCTCCGGCGCCCACCAGGACGCTGCCGGCGGCCTGCGGGAGGCCGAATCCGCCGGCGGAGACGAGCACCGCGGTCAGCGCGGCGGCGACCGGGATCGCGCCGGTGAACAGGGTGGCGCGCTCCATGCCGATCCGCTGGACCCCCATGTAGAAGAGGACGAAGCCGACGACCGTGGCCAGGGCGGCCTGCCAGACCAGGGCGCCGCTCTCCACGGCCGTCGGGACCCGCAGGAACGCGCCGCCGTCCACGACAAGTCCGATGAGGGCCGACTCGACGGCGGCGACACCGCAGACGACGGCCGTGAGCAGCTTCGGCCCGAGCGGGCGGAGAACGGGCACGGCGAGGACGGTGAATCCCACCTCGCCCGCCAGGGCTCCTACGGAGTAGGAGAGGCCGGGCAGATCGGTACGGCCCCACCCCTGGACGGTGAAAGCACCAGCGGCGACGAGCAGCGCACCGTGAAGGACCGGCCGAGCGGGCCTGCGCCCGTCGAGCAGCGGCACGAGCACGGCCACGACCACGGGGGCGCAGCCGACCAGGACACCGGGGACGGCGGGCTCCGCGGTGCGCTCGGCGGCGAGAACCGCGAGATTGAAGCCGACCATCCCGACACCGGCGAGCACGGCCAGGCGCACCCACTGCCGGGCACCGAGCGCCCGGAGCGGAACGAGCCCGCCGGGGCCGAGGAAGGGGAGCAGGAGAAGACATGCGGCGCCGTAGCGCAGGGCCTGGCCGCCCGCGTACGGGTAGTCGCCGAGAAGGCTGTTGGCAGTGAAGGAGGCGCCGACGAGCGCGTAGGCGACCGTCACGAGGACGGCGCCCCGCAGGGAGTTCGCGTTCATGCCCCGACGCTAGGAAGCGGGGCGGCCCGGTTTAAGGTCCACTTCCCCTACGTCTTCGGGGACCACTTGCCCGGACCTTCCGGGCACGGCCAGGAGGCGGCGGGCGCGGGCCGGGCGTCAGGCGGTGTGCCAGCGGTGGACCGTGTCGTCGTCTAACGTCAGCCAGGTGCCGTCACCGAGGGGCAGCGTGCGGGTCGTCACCTCGGTGCCCGGCGGATATGCGACCTCGGCCCGGGGGCGCAGGTCGTCGGCGTCGAGCAGGACGTGACGGCACTCCTCCTCCCAAGGATCCTCGCCGACCGCCGCCAGGATCCGTCCCTCGTCGAGGAAGCCCGGCTGCCCCATGAAGACGAGTCCGTCCGGGAGGACATCGGCCGCCTCCACCACGGCCCGGGGGCCGGCCGGCGTGTCGTACCGGGTGAGCTGCTCCCCGGCGACGGCGAGCGTCAGAAAGGCGCCGGAACGCAGGCTGCTTCCCGTGAAGGGCTCGTCGTGGCCTCCGACCCGAGTGATCGCCAGGCACTCCCGCGTGGCGGCGACGAGCAGGGAGTACGCCTCCTCCTGCCCCTGCGCCGCGTTGAGGAAGGCCTCCCGGGTGGCGGCCGGGCCGAGCGGCTGCTGGAACGCGTACGTCCCCCAGTGCGTCGGGAGCGTGCTGGACGCCAGCACGGCGCCGGTCGCCAGGTCCAGGACCACGAGGACTTCGTTTCGTTCGGTCTCGACGCTGGGCTGGACGACCGCGAGCAGGGCGGTCCCGGAGGGGTCGGGGGCGCAGGCGCCGTAGGCTCCGCTCGGCCATGCGGGGTGCGAGAAGGTCCACCGGACGCTTCCGTCCGCCTCGTGGAGGGTGACGGAGTCGCCCCCGCTCAGGGCGAGGCCGCCGTCCGGGACGGGGGTGACGTACACCCGCTCCGACCCTGGCAGCCGCCAGCCGTGCCGGATGTCGAAGACGATGCTCCTGTCCCCGGACAGGCGGCCCGCCTCGACCCGTGCTCCGTCGCGGGCCACGATCCAGTGGGCACCGTCCCTGACGAGCAGCGAGTCGAGCCGGCCGAGCGCCGCGCCGAGGCCCGGCAGCTCCCCGGTGGCGGTGAGCTCGGCGCGGACGGCGTCAAACTCCACAGTGGTTCCTAGGTGTTCTTGAGGTGGTTGTCGGGCCGGGGGGCGACTTCACCTGGACGAGTCGGCCGACGGGGGCAGCCTAATCGGACGGCGTCAACACTCGCCGTCAGGCTCGCGATCACGGACACGCACGATGCCGTGCGCCATCGGATCCGCCAGGGTGGAGCTCGGCTGCCGTTCGCGGCTGTCGAGCGAAAGATGTGGGTCCGCCGCCCTGACCCTGCTCCCAGGAAGGTCGGTCGCCACGCGGGGGCGCTCCCATGCCGTACGAGTCCGGCAGGATCGAGGTGCGGTCGGGGGTTCGGTCGCGATGACGAAGGCGTAGGGGGTGGTGTCGTGAATGGCGAGGAGTCCAGGACGCCGGGTGGGAGGGGGACATCCTGGATGCGGGCCTACACGGCGTGGGAGTTGCTGCTCCCCACGGCGGGTGCGCCGGTGCGGCGGCGCGGGCGGGCGCTTCAGGAGGCGTTGCGCGAGGCGGTGCGGAGCGGTCGCCTCACGGCGGGGACGCGGATGCCGTCGAGCCGTGAACTGGCGGCCGATCTCGGTGTCTCGCGCGGCCTGGTGACGGAGGCGTACGAGCAGCTCACCGCCGAGGGCTATCTGCGCAGCGACCGCGGTTCGGGCACCTGGGTGGGCGAGGCGGTGCGGGCGGCCACGTCCCAGGCCGCGCGGGATCGGGTGCCGCGCACGCCGGGCGTCCAGGTGGACTTCCGTCCCGGGACGCCCGATCTCTCGCTCTTCCCGCGCGCCGCCTGGTCGGCGGCCCAGCGGTCGGTGCTGTCCTCCCTTCCGCATCGCGCGCTGGGCTATCCCGATCCGCGGGGACTGCCGGAGCTCCGGACCGCGCTCGCCGGGATGCTCGCCCGTCGGCGCGGGGTGGTGGCCGATCCCGAACGTCTCGTGGTGTGCTCGGGCGTGGCGCAGGCGTCGACGCTGCTCGGCTTCGTCCTGGCGGCGCGTGGGATGCGGACCATCGGAATCGAGGACCCCGGCAGCCGGGAGCACGACCGGCTCTTCGCCTCGACCGGTCTCGAGACGGTGTGGCTGCCGACGGACGAGGAGGGGCTGCTGCCCGGTCCGCTCACCGCGTCGGGGGTACGGGCGGTCGTGACGACCCCCTCCCACCAGTTCCCCACCGGGATCTCCTACTCGGCGCCGCGTCGCGCCGCACTCCTCGACTGGGCCCGGTCGGTGGACGGCTATGTCCTGGAGGACGACTACGACGGGGACTTCCGCTACGACCGGGCGCCCGTCGGCGCACTGCAGGGGCTCGATCCGGAACGGGTCGCGTACACCGGCTCCGTGAGCAAGTCACTCGCGCCCGGACTGCGGCTCGGCTGGATGCTGGTGCCGGAGGAGCTGGTCGCGGAGGTCGTGGAGCGGAAAAGGACGATGGACCTCGGGAACCCCGCCCTGGACCAGGCGTTGCTCACGGAGTTCGTGACGAGCGGCGGCTACGACCGGCAGCTGCGCCGCTGCCAGCGTGCGTACCGGGAACGGCGGGACGCGCTGGTCGCAGCCCTGGAGAAGCACTTCCCTGGCACCGAGGTGAGCGGGATCGCCGCCGGGCTGCACATCATCGCGCGCGTGCCGGAGCGCTACGGCCCCGGCGCGCGCTTCGTGGAGCGGGCTGCGGCCGCCGGTGTCGCCCTGCGCCCCCTGGAGGAGTACGGCACCGCCCGCTCCACGGACGGCGACGTCCGGTTGGTGATCGGTTACGCCCATCTGACGCCGTCCGAGATCGAGCGGGGGGTGGGGCTGGCGGCGGGGGCGTGCGGCTAGCGGCCGACGGGGCAGGCGCGCCGGCGGGCGCGCCTGCCCCCACCCAGCCGCTCCCCCGTCGGCCCGGCCGGGTCGGCGGTTGGGCCGAACGGGGCCGACTCCGGTCTGTTCACGCGGGGTTCGTGTGTCCGCCGCCCCCTGCCGTTAGGCATGAGGGCGGCACAACGAACCCACCCGATCCAGCACTTGGAGGCGCTTCGATGTCCTACTCCGTCCCCGGCGGCCCGTCCCCCGCCCGCCGCAGCGTGCTGCGCGGCTCGCTCGCCGCGTCGGCGGCGCTCACCCTCGGCGGTACCGCGGCCGCCGCCCCGGCGCTGGCGCTCTCGGGTCGGCCGCGGGCCGCGTGGGGCGTGCAGACGGGTGATGTGACCGCCTCCTCGGGTCTGGTCTGGGTCCGTTCGGACCGGCCCGCCCGGATGATCGTGGAGACCTCGACGAGCGAATCGTTCCGCCGTACGCACCGCCACTTCGGGCCCCTGCTCGGCGCGGGCAGTGACTTCACCGGGACGACGGCGTTGCGCGGGCTGCCCGCGGGCGAGCAGATCCACTACCGGGTCACGCTCGCGGACCCGGACGACCCGCGCCGAACCGGCGAACCGGTCGTCGGCACGTTCCGTACGGCTCCGGCCCGGCGCCGCGACGGGGTGCGCTTCCTCTGGTCGGGCGACATCGCCGGACAGGGCTGGGGCATCAACCCGGACATCGGCGGTTTCCGGGCGTACGAGGAGATGCGCCGGCTGAACCCGGACTTCTTCCTGTGCAGCGGCGACACGATCTACGCGGACGGCCCCATCCAGCCGAGCGTGACCCTGCCCGACGGACGGATCTGGCGGAACGTCACGACGCCGGAGAAGGCGAAGGTCGCGGAGACGCTTGACGAGTACCGAGGCAACTTCCGCTACAACCTCCTCGACCACAACGTGCGCGCCTTCAACGCGCAGGTGCCGTCGATCGTGCAGTGGGACGACCACGAGGTGCGCAACAACTGGTACCCCGGCCAGATCCTGGACGACGCCCGCTACACGGAGAAGGACGTGGACGTGCTCGCGGCTCGTGCCTCGCAGGCGTTCGCCGAGTACTTCCCCGTCTCCACGCTCCACGCGCGCGGTGGCGCCGCGGAAGGCCGGATGCACCGGGTGGTGCGCTACGGTCCGCTGCTCGACGTCTTCGTGCTCGACATGCGTTCGTACCGCAACGCCAACTCCCCCGGCCGGCAGGGGGACGACACCACGGGCATCCTCGGCGCCGAGCAGCTGGCCTGGCTCAAGCGGGAGCTGAGCCGCTCACGGGCGGTGTGGAAGGTGCTCGCCGCCGACATGCCGCTGGGTCTCGTCGTCCCCGACGGTGCGGCGAACATCGAGGCGATCGCCCAGGGCGACCCCGGCGCCCCGCTCGGCCGGGAGCTGCAGATCGCCGAGCTGTTGCGCTTCATCAAGCACCGTCGAATCACCGGCACCCTGTGGCTGACCGCCGACGTCCACTACACCTCGGCCCAGCACTACGCGCCGGAGCGCGCCGCGTTCCAGGACTTCGCGCCGTTCTGGGAGTTCGTCTCCGGCCCGCTGGCCGCGGGCGGCTTCCCGGCCAACAAGCTGGACGCCACCTTCGGCCCGGAGCGGGTCTTCGTACGGGCGCCGGAGCGGGCGAACCTCTCGCCGATGGAGAGCCCGCAGTACTTCGGTGAGGTCGACATCGACGGCGGCAGCGGCGAGTTGACGGTCAGACTCCGCGCGGAGGGCGGAACGGTCCTCTTCAGTAAGGCACTTCAGCCGGGACGCGTCGGTCAATAGCCCCTTCCTCATTGCCTCGACAGCATTTACTTGCCATAGTGGAAAGTAGTTGCTGTCGAGGACAAGGGGGATGGACATGTCCGCACACACGGACGCGTCACAGGCATTGCACCGTTCACGCGCCATGGAGGACGCGGTACGGAAGCGCAGCGGCTGGTACGGGCGGTATCTGCTGGTCTTCGGCGCCACCCAACTCGCTCTGGTGCCGACCATCCTGCTGTGGCGGAGCCCGCTCGTCGTCGCCGTGTCGATGACGCTCTACGGGCTCGTCGTGGCCGGGTTGAGCGTGTACGCGGCCCGTCAGCGGGCCGTGCGGCGGAGCTTCGGGCTGCGCCACGGTCTCGTCATCGGGACCTGGGGCGCCCTGTACGCGGCGGCCCTGCTCCTGGGGTTGAACGTGTGGGCGGACAGCGTCCCGTTCGCCGTGGTCGCGGCCGTCGGCTGCGCGCTCCCGCCGGCGGTCGGGGCGTGGCTGGAGCTGCGGAGGCCCACGGCGTGAGCGCCGCGGAGAAGCAGGGCGCGCACCCCCGCCACGATCTGGAGCCGCTGCTGACGTCGCCGGTACGGCTCTCGGTCGTCGCGGCTCTCGCGCCGCTGGACAAGGCGGAGTTCGCGTTCGTACGGGATCTGGTGGAGGTGACCGACTCGGCGCTGTCCAAGCAGGTGGCGGCGTTGGAGGAGGCCGGTCTCGTGTCGGTGGACAAGGGCCGGGTGGGGCGCAGGCCCCGGACGTGGCTGGCACTGACGGCCGAGGGGCAGGCCGTGTACCGACGTCACCTGGACGCGCTGCGGGCGATCGCCGGGGCGTGAGCGCGGGCGGTGCGAGCCGCTCGGTCGGCCGCGTATCCGCGGCCCCGGATCGCGCCGTAGGCAGGCGAGGGCCGGTGAATCCACCTCCCCGCGACGGAGGGCACGCGGAGCTACCTCCCGCGGCGGTCGGGGGCACGCGGAGCTACCTCCCGCGGCGGCCGAGGGGCACAAGGAGCGGCCTCCCTCGGCGGCCGGGGCCACCCGCGTAACGGCCGCCGAAGGACCCGCGGAGCGGCCTGCCCTCCGCGGTCCCGGCTGACTGTCAGTGGTGGGTCCTAGCGTCCTTTCCATGACGCGATCCGTACAGGCGCTCGCCTACTCACGCCCGTCCGCCCTGGAGTCCTCCGGTGCCGGCCGGCTGCTCGGCCTGGAGACCTCCGGGGGGCTGACACCCGCCGGTGCCGAGGCGCATCCCCGTTTCTTCTCCGGCTTTCTGACGTCCCCGCAGATCGCCGCGCGCGGTCTGCTCGCGGTGGCGGACGTGGCGGTCGCCCGCTACTACCAGCGGATACGGCCGGGGTCACTGGACCCGGTCGTGACGGGGAACGGCGACCGGCTGCGGTTCGAGTCGTTCTCGGGATGCGGCGGGGTGTACGCACGGCTCGACGTGCTCAGCCAGGGGCTGGACGGTGCCGAGACGGGGCACGGCACCACCAATGTCGACGTCAACAACCCGCTGCGCGAGGCGCTGTCCCGGATGACGGGCAACGATCCGCTGCATCTGCGGGTCGGCCCCGACGAGTTGGCGGTGACCACCCTCGAGGGCGCGGTCGTCGAGAAGAAGGTGCCGCTGCCCGACCGCTGGCTGCGCGGTTTCGCCGAAGCGCAGGTGGTGTCCGCCGGGTTCGATCTGCGCGCGGAGCTGACGGGCCCCGAGGCGGTGCGGTTCCTGCGTTCGCTGCCGCGCTCGCAGGGCCGGGGGGCCGGTCCCCTCTGGGTCGTTCAGAACGGCCGCACCCTGCGGCCCACCACCCGGCCGGTGCCGGGCGCCGTCTGTCTGCCGGGTCCGGACCGGCTGGCGGCGCTCGAACGGGTGCTGCGGCACGCGACCGCGCTGCGGGTCCACGGTCCCGTGCCGGACGGCTTCGCGACCGCGAGCGCCTGGGAGGTGGCGCTGCCGGGAATGCGCCTGACGCTCACCCTGTCGCCCGACGCCTCCCGGGGCTTCTCCGGCGAGGGCGGCGTTCTGGAGGCACTGGCCACGGAGGAGGCGGCACAGGACGCCGAGCTCGTCTCGGTCCTGCTGGCCTGGGAGCCGCGCATCGATCTCGCCGAACTGGGGGCGCAGACGGGGTTGTCGGTGGACCGGGTGCGGGCCGCACTGACCCGGCTCGGCACGGCGGGCCGGGTCGGCTACGACGTGGCCGACGCGGCGTACTTCCACCGGGAGCTGCCGTACGACGCCGACCGTGCCGAACGGCACAATCCCCGCCTGGTGGCCGCGCGCGCCCTCGTCGCGGAGGGAGCGGTCGCGATCGACGGTGAACTGGCGACGGTCGCATCCGGCGAACGGCGCTACCAGGTACGGGAGTCCGGCGGGGTGCTGAGCTGTACGTGCCAGTGGTGGGCTGACTACAGGGGCCGCCGGGGGCCGTGCAAGCACGCGCTGGCGGTGCGGATGGCCCGGCGTGGTGCGGTGCCGAGTGCCGTGAGCGGGGCAGCGCCCGGAGTCGTGTCCGTCGGAGGTGCGCGATGAGCGACGGCATCGACGAGGCCGCGCTGAAGGCGCGGCTGACCGCGGCCCGGGAGGGTCGGGCGGTGACCAAGCTGCTGATCACGGTTCGGGCGGGACGGGACGAGGCGGTTCCCGGACGGCTGAAGGAGCTGGGACCCGGCGATCGGAAGACCGCGCTCGCGGAGCTCAAGGCCCTGCGGACGGAGGTCCGCGGCTGGGGCTGGACCCGCTGGAACGAGCAGACGAGGGTCCAGCGCGCGCTGCGGGTGGCCGGCGCCGGGTGCCACACGGGTGCGGCGGCCGCGGCGGCCTGGATCGGTGGCCGCGACCTGAACGACTGGGGCAGGTCGACCACGGACCTCGTCCTGGACGTGCTCGCCGACCGTGAGCCCGCGTGGCTGGGCGACGTGGCCCAGCGCCTCGCCGAGCGGCCGGCCGTGGCGGAGGGCGACTACCGGCTGGTCCATGAACTGGTCCTGCGTTCGGGTTGCGCCGTTCCGACGACGGACGGCTACATCCTGGGCTGGACGGGCGAGGTGACCGGGCCCCGGCTTCTGGAGCAGCTGCGCGCCGACCCGCAGACGCCGATCCTGGTGCCGCGGATCTTCGACATGATCGAGACGCCCGATCGGCTCACGTGGGCGGCGGGACCGGAGGCCCCCACCCACTGGCCCACCGCGCTCAAGGCGCTGGTCGACGAGGGCGTCCTCGACCGCGCGATGCTGCTGGACGGCTGCGTTGCACGGCTGCTGCGCGGCGGGAAGCCGCGTGATCTGCGCTTCCCGCTCGCGCTGCTCCAGCTGCTCGGCACGGACGGGGAGGAGCGCCGCGGCCGGAAGGCCGAGTGGCTCGGGATGGCGGCCGACGCTCCGTCACCCGTCGCGGCCCATGCGCAGGAGGTCGTGGCGGGGCTCGCCGCCGAGGGCTCGCTCTCCGTTCAGGACCTGGCCCAGATGTCGGGGCCGGTGCTGTTCCGTCCGGAGAAGAAGCTCGTACGCGCGCAGCTGTCGCTGCTCGCCAAGGAGTTGCGGCGCCGGTCCGGCGCGGCGGCCGACCTGCTGCCCCTGGTCGCGGACGCGTTCGGGCATGAGGACACCGGTATCCAGGAGCGGGCGCTGAAGCTGGTGGGGCGGCACCTGGCGGAGGTGGACGAGCACGTGCGCGAGGAACTGGCGTGTGCCGCCGCCTCCTTGAGCCCCGTGCACCGGCAGACGGCCGAGGAGCTGTTCGGCGGGGCGACGGACTTCGGGGACGGCCTTCCGTACGAGGAGGTTCTTCCTCCGGTACCGGAGCTGCGGCCCGTGCGGGATCCCGCCGGGACGGTCGCGGAGCTGGTCGAGGAACTGGTGACCGTGTCCAAGGGACGTACGACCGCGCCCGAGGAGTTCGAGCGTGCGCTGGACGGTCTCGTCCGCCATGCCCATCTCCACCGCGAGGAGCTGAAGCGGGCGGTGGCGGCCGCGTTCGCCGACGCGTTCTGGATGCGGACGTCGGAGGACGGAGGGCAGCGGGACCCCTTCGGGCACCACACCTACGGCGTGGACGTCGTCCTCGCCGCCCTGCTGGAGAAGGTGCGGCCCTCGGTGATTCACAGCGCCATGGTGCACGATCGCAGCTTCGGCTCCTGTGTGCACCAGTCGCTGGACAGGGTGGTGGACGCGCGACTGTGGGAGGCCGCCTCCGTCATCGGTTCGGGCCGGCTCCCGTTCCTGCTCGCGACCCCCACCCGGCACACGGGGGCGATAGATCCTTCGGTACTGGTGGAGCGGCTGCGGGCCTACCGGGACGCGAGGATCGAACCGGCCCCGGCGGACCTCGCCCAGGCGTTGCTGCGCGTCCGCAAGGCCGACCCGTCGGCCCGGGACGCGGCGGTCGCGGCGGCGGAACTCGGCACCAGGGCCGGTGAGCGACTCGCGGACTGGCTGACGGCCGACCCCTCCCTGATGCCGGGAATGCGGTTCCTGACCCGCGGCTCCGAAGTGGGGCAGGGGAAGTGGTGGCTGGCGGACCGGATCGTGCTGAAGATCCGCGAGCGGCGGACCGTACGGGAAGAGTTTCCGCAGGCGTTCCAGTGGCTGGGAGGCGCCGAGAGCGAGGTCAGCCATCGCTGCCACCACTGGATCGGCGAAAGGGTGAACGGGCCGGCTGTCCTGCCGGATGACCGGGAGACCCTGGCGAGCCTGCTGCTGCCGGGTCTCGCCGGTGGGGTCGAGTGGGACCAGCGCGGGGTGACCTGGGGTCTGACGGCGCTGGCGGAGTCCGGTGGGCCGGTCGGTCCCGCGACGCATCTCGCGGTGGCGATCGGCCTCGGCTGCCGGCACGCGGAGGATCGACTGACCGCCGTGGACGCGCTCCTCGTCCTGGCCGCGCGGGGCGATCTCGACGCGGAATGCCTCGGCACGACCCTCGCGCAGCTCGTCGGCGACGGCACGGTCAAGGTCAACCGCCTCGCGGACGCGGCCCGTACGGCCGCAGCCACCGGCGCGTGCGCCACCACGTGGGCGGTGCTGGCGGGCACGCTGCACGGTCTGCTGGCGGCGGAGAAGCCGGTGCGCGGGCTCGGAGAACTGCTGGCCGTGGCCGCCGACTGCGTGGAGCGGTGCGGAGCGACGGCCGAGGTCGGGGGCCTCGACGCGGTCGCCGAGCGCGGCGGCTCCTCCCAGTTCGTGGTGCAGGCCGGACGGCTGCGGAAGGCCCTTCACCAATCGGCCCTCCGGGCCGATCAGGACGCGACACAACTGGTCTGAAACCGTCAACAAGCCCACAGATCGGCGCTTAACCCGTCAGTCACAAAGCGTTCGTGATCACGCAACACCGCTGGGTCACAGTGAAGCCATGACTGATGTGACGTCCGCGAAGAGCGCCCGCCGCCCCCACCACTGGCGGCGGGACCTCATCGAGCTGGCCGCCCTGTTCACGGCCGTGGTGGTGGCCGACACGATCGCCAAGACCGTCGTCCGCGGCGCCGACGGTCCGTACATGCTGGTGTTCTCGGCGATCGCCCTGATCGCCACGGCCGCCTTCCACACATGGTGGGCACGGCGCCACAGCCATGCACCGCCGGCCGGTGATCCCGGCGGCAGCGGGCACTCCCCGCTGCCGTCGGACACCGGCACCGGCGAGCCCGTCGAGACGAGCCTCTGGCGGATGCGGACCACGGTCCGCGACGCCCCGGGCAGCCTCGCCGCACTGTGCACCGCGCTGGCCCGCCACGAGGTCGACATCCTGACCCTGCAGACCCATCCGCTCGCCGAGGGCACGGTCGACGAGTTCCTGCTGCGCGCCCCGACCGTCCTCCAGGCCAACGAACTCACCCGCGAGATCGCCGCCGCGGGCGGAAGCAGCACCTGGATCGAGCGGGCCGACGCCCACGACCTGGTGGACACCCCGACCCGGCTGCTCGGCCTCGCCACCCGTACCGCCCTCGACGCCGCCGAACTCCCGCTGGCCCTGCGGCAGTTGCTCGGTCGGTGCACCATCCACTCGCTGCCCGCCGTCTCCCTGACCGGCCGACCCACCGGAGAGACCGCACCGGTCGAGGGCGTCCTGGAGGAGACGGTGATGCGGCTGCGCGACCCCAACGGCGGGGCGATCACGATCGAGCGACCCTATCTGCCGTTCACCCCGACCGAGTTCGCCCGCGCTCGCGCACTCGTCGAACTCGACGCACGCCTCGGCCCGCGCATCCCGCGCAGCCACGACGTCCTCACCCTGCCCGAGGGCAACGAGATCACGGTCCGCCGCGCCGACCAGAGCGACCTGGTCGCGGCCCGCGCCATGCACGACCGCTGCTCCGAGCGGACCCTGGGGCTGCGCTACCACGGGCCGGTCGGCGACGCCGACCGCTATCTCAGCCACCTCCTCAGCCCCCGCTTCGGCCGCACCCTCGCCGTGCAGACGGCCTCCGGCCGGCTCGTCGCCCTCGGCCATCTGCTGTGGGACGGCGACGAGACGGAGGTGGCCCTGATGGTCGAGGACGACTGGCAGCGCCGGGGCATCGGCTCCGAACTGCTCGGCCGTCTTGTGGCCATGGCCGTCGAGGCCGGATGCGAGAGCGTCTACGCGGTGACCCAGTCCTCCAACACGGGCATGGTCGCCGCGATGCGGGCGCTCAACCTCCCCCTCGACTACCAGATCGAGGAGGGGACCCTCGTCATCACCGCCCGACTCGGGGCGACTCCGACGCGGAGCCGTCTGCCGTACGAGGAGTACCAGCAGGCGGAGCACTGAGCGCCTGGGTCAGATCCCGCCACAGGTCCTCCACGTCCTCCAGACCGACCGACATCCGGAGCAGCCGGTCGCTGACGCCCGCCGAGCGCCGGTCTCCCTCGGCCACGATCCGGTGGCTGATGGAGGCCGGGTGCTGGATCAGGGTGTCGACGCTGCCGAGACTGACCGCCGGCGTGATCAGCCGTACGCCGGCGATCACGTCGTGCGGGTCTCCGTACACCTCGAACGAGACCATCGCGCCGCCCACCTTCGGGTAGTGGACCCGGGCGATGCGCGGATCGGTGGCCAGCCGCCGGACCAGCTCCGCGGCCGTCGACGACGCCGCCCGCACCCGAACCGGCAGGGTGGACAGCCCCCGCAGCAGCAGATAGCCGGCCAGCGGGTGCAGCACGCCGCCGGTGGCGAACCGCACCTGGCGCAGCGAGCGGGCGAACTCCTCGTCACAGGCCACCACGCCGCCCATGACGTCGCCGTGTCCGCCCAGGTACTTGGTCGCGCTGTGCAGCACGATCCGCGCCCCGTGCTCGACCGGCCGCTGGAGCACCGGAGTGGCGAAGGTGTTGTCGACCAGCAGCGGCACCGAGCCGCAGGCGTGGGCCACGGCGCGGATGTCGACCTCGGCGAGGGTCGGGTTGGCGGGGGACTCCACCATCACCAGGCCGGTGTCCGGACGGATCGCCTCGGCGATGCCCGCCGGATCGGTCCAGGTGACCTCGGTGCCCAGCAGGCCGGCGTTCAGCAGATGGTCGCTGCAGCCGTACAACGGCCGGACGGCCACCACGTGGCGCAGCCCGAGGCTCGCCCGGACGAGCAGCACGGCGGTGAGCGCCGCCATGCCGCTGGCGAAGGCCACGGCGGAGTCGGTCCCCTCCAGCCGGGCGAGCGCCGACTCGAAGCGGGCGGTGGTGGGGTTGTCCAGACGGGCGTAGACGGGCGGCCCGTCGAGGCGGGCTCCCGTGGTGGCGAACTCGTCGATCCGGGCGGCTTCGGCCCGGGTGTCGTACGAGGGGTACGTCGTGGACAGATCGATCGGCGGGGCGTGCACACCGAGATCCGCGAGGTCTTCGCGGCCGGCGTGCACGGCTTCGGTGGCCAGAGCCCTGGGGGTGGAGGCGTCGTAGTCCATGTACATGGCGGAACTGTGAACGGATACCGGAAAGTAGGGTCGAATGTCCGTGCTACGTTCGGCGAATGGCCGATTCTGTCGTACTGGACCCGGTCGATCTGCACATACTTCGCCTCCTGCAGAACGACGCCCGGACCACCTACCGCGAACTCGCCGCCGAGGTCGGCGTCGCGCCGTCCACCTGCCTCGACCGGGTGGCGCGGCTCCGCCGCACGGGAGTGATCCTGGGACACCGGCTCCGATTGGATTCGGCCAAACTCGGCCGGGGGCTCGAAGCGCTCCTCCTTGTCCAGGTCCGCCCGCACCGGCGCGAACTGATCGGTCCGTTCGTCGAACGCATTCGCGCGCTTCCGGAGTCCCGGGCGCTGTTCCATCTGACGGGACCGGACGACTATCTCGTGCACGTGGCCGTGGCCGACCCCGCCGACCTGCAAAGACTCGTGCTCGACGAGTTCACCTCGCGCCGCGAGGTGGCCCGCGTGGAGACCCGGTTGATCTTCCAGCAGTGGGAGTGCGGACCACTTCTGCCGCCCTCTTCCGGCGCTCATTTGTCAGCCGACTGAGATCGAATGAGGGTGACGCGGGCACGCCGGAGGCACGAGGATGAGCCTCATGCCAACGACTTCCAGCAGCGCGCTGCCCCGCCAGGTCGCCGACACCTTCGTCGACGCACTCATCGAACTCGACCCGATCACCGGTACATACCTGGGAGTCAAGGAAAGCGCAGGTCGCCTTCCCGACTTCTCGCCGGCCGGACAGGAGACGGTGGCCGAGCTCGTCCGCCGCACCCTGGCCCTGCTCGACGAGGCCGAGAAGCGGCCCGGCGCGGACACCGATGCCGAACGGCGCTGCGGCCGCCTGCTGCGGGAGCGACTGACGGCCGAACTCGCCGTCCACGAGGCCGATGAAAGCCTCTGCACGGTCAGCAACATGCGGTCCCCCGCGCACAGCGTGCGGATCGTGTTCACCGTGATGCCCACGGAGACCGAAGAGGACTGGGAGGCCGTGGCCCAGCGGCTGCGCGCGGTTCCGGCGGCGCTGGAGGGCTATCGCGCCTCGCTCGCCCTCGGACTCGAGCGCAAGCTTCTGGGCGGGCCCCGTCCGACCGCGACCTTCATCGAGCAGCTGACGGAGTGGTCGGGCGGGGACGCCGAAGGCCGTGGCTGGTTCGAGGAGTTCGCCGCACAGGGACCGGAGTCGCTCCGTCCCGAACTGCGTACGGAACTCGCCGAGTCGGCCGCGGGCGCGACCGGGGCGGTCGCCGCGCTGCGGGACTGGATGCGGGACGTGTACGCCCCCGCGGTCGCCGGTGCCCCCGACACGGTGGGCCGCGAGCGCTACCAGCGGTGGTCGCGCTACTTCAACGGCACGGACCTGGACCTCGACCAGGCCTACGCGTACGGATGGTCCGAGTACCACCGTCTCCTCGCCGAGATGCGCGTCGAAGCGGAGCGCATCCTGCCCGGCGCGGGTCCGTGGGAGGCCCTGGCGCACCTGGACGAGCACGGCACGCACATCGAGGGCGTCGAGGAGGTCAGGGTCTGGCTGCAGAACCTGATGGACCAGGCGATCGAGGCGCTCGACGGCACCCACTTCGAACTCGCCGAGCGGGTACGGAAGGTGGAGTCGCACATCGCTCCGCCCGGCGGCGCCGCGGCGCCCTACTACACCGGCCCCTCGGAGGACTTCTCCCGGCCCGGGCGCACCTGGCTGCCGGTCGACGGCCAGACCCGCTTCCCGGTGTACGACCTGGTGTCGACCTGGTACCACGAGGGTGTCCCGGGCCACCATCTGCAGATCGCCCAGTGGGTGCACGTGGCCGATCAGCTCTCCCGCTACCAGGCGACGATCGGCGGAGTGAGCGCCAACGCGGAGGGCTGGGCGCTCTACGCGGAGCGGCTGATGGACGAGCTCGGCTTCCTGCCGGACGCCGAGCGGCGGATCGGCTACCTGGACGGGCAGATGATGCGCGCCTGTCGCGTGATCGTCGACATCGGCATGCACCTGCGGCTGGAGATCCCGGCGGACTCGCCCTTCCACCCGGGCGAGCGGTGGACGCCCGAGCTGGCGGAGGAGTTCTTCCAGCAGCACTCCAGCCGGCCGGCGGCCTTCGTCGCGAGCGAGATGACCCGGTATCTGTCGATGCCGGGCCAGGCGATCGGCTACAAGCTGGGCGAGCGGGCCTGGCTGCTCGGCCGCGCCAACGCGCGGGCGGCGCACGGCGACGCGTTCGACGCGAAGGCCTGGCACATGGCGGCACTGTCACAGGGCCCGCTGGGCCTCGACGACCTCGTGGACGAGATCTCGCGTCTCTGATCGCGGGCCACGGGTACCGCGCCGGGTCATGGGCCGAAGGCCGACGGGTGCAGGGCAACGGGCCGAACGAGGGCGGGGCCGGGTGCAAATCCGGCCCGCTGCCCGTTTCGTACCGGTGAGAATCCCCGGGCACTTCTTGATCGCCCGGGGATCTCCCTGCTACATCTCGTTTCATGAGCGGATATTCACCGGACGCCACCGACTGGCGCATCCTCCAGGCCCTGCAGACCGAGGGCAGGGCCAGCTTCGCCGAGCTGGCGCGGGCCGTGTCGATGTCGGCGTCCGCGGTGACCGAGCGGGTGCGCAGGCTGGAGGAGGCCGGGGTGATCGCCGGGTATACCGCGGTGGTGGACCAGGAGAGGCTCGGGCTGCCGATCCTGGCCTTCGTCCGGCTGCGCTACCCCAACGGCAACTACAAGCCCTTCCACGATCTCGTCGGGACCACCCCCGAGATCCTGGAGGCGCACCATGTGACCGGCGACGACTGCTTCGTGATCAAGGTCGCGGCCCGGTCCATGAAGCACCTTGAGGAGATCGCCGGGAAGATCGCCACGCTCGGCTCGGTGACGACGAACGTCGTCTACTCCTCGCCCCTCCCGCGGCGCCCGATCAGCCGCTGAGTCCGCCTCCCGTACGGAGCCTCACGGCCGAGCCGCTGCGCTCCTTGACCACCTCCAGCTGGGCCGGGATGCGGCGGCGCAGGTCGCCCACGTGGCTGACGATGCCGACGCTCCGGTCCCGTTCGCGGAGGGAGTCGAGGACGTCGAGCACCTCGTCGAGGGTCTGGTCGTCGAGGCTGCCGAAGCCCTCGTCGATGAAGAGGGTGTCCAGCCGGACGCCGCCGGACTCGTCGGTGACGACATCGGCGAGGCCCAGTGCGAGCGCCAGGGAGGCGAAGAAGGTCTCGCCGCCGGAGAGGGTGGCGGTGTCGCGCTCGTTGCCCGTCCAGGCGTCGACCACGTGGAGGCCCAGTCCTGCGCGCTTACCGCCGGTGCGGGCGTCGGAGTGCACCAGGGTGTAGCGGCCGGAGGACATGCGCTGGAGGCGGGCGGTGGCGGCGGCCGCGACCTGTTCGAGCCGGGCGGCCAGTACGTACGACTCCAGGCGCATCTTCCGTTCGTTCTCGGCCGAAGTGCCGGCGGTGAGGCCGGCGAGCCGGGCGACCCGTTCGTACTCCTCGCGGAGGGGCCCCAGGCGGCGGACCTCCGTGTCGGCCTGCCGGGAGAGCCGGGCCAGCTCGGCGCACCGCTCGCGGACGACCGCGAGGGCCGACGTGGCGTCCCGCAGGGCCCGTTCGGCCGCGGTGTGCGCAGTCTCGGCGCTCGCCGGTTCGGCGGGCGGCCGGTCGGCGGCGGCCCGTGTCTCGGGCTCGGCGAGCCGGTCGGCGACGGCGGCGGCCTCCGCCTGCCAGGCGTCGAGCCGTTGCTGGAGGGTGCGGCGCTCGCCGTCCTCCAGGAGCGCGCGGGCGGCCTGGGCGGGGGTGTCGAAACCGGCGCGGAAGGCGGCGTCGGCGAGCCGGTCGTCGGCCTCCTTGAGCCGCTGGGAGGTGAGGTCCACGGCCCGTACGGTCTCGGCCGCGTCGATCAGGATGGCGATCTTCCGCTCCAGCCGCGAGGCGTGCTCGGCGACGCTCCCGGACTCGCCACGGCCTCTGACCAGTTCGGCGTCCAGGCCTGCCTGCTCGCGGTCGAGCGCCTCACGCTGCGAGGTGCGCCCCGCGACCCGCCGCTCGGCGTCCCGCTGCGCGCCGACCCTGCTCTCGTACTCCCGCTCGGCCCGCGCGAGCGCCTCACGCGCCCCGTGCGTCTGCGCGGCGAGCGAGTGCGCCTCGGCATGCCGCGCGGCCAACTCCTCCACTTCTCGGGCAAGTCCGGAGACGGTGGGCTCGGCCGCCACCGCTTCCGCCGGGACCCTGCCGTCGGCCACGGGAGCGGCGCCCTCGCGGTCCCCCGCGGTGCCGCTCGGGGCCCGCCCGACGGAGGCGTGCACGGCGGACGGCTCGTCTTCGGTGGGCGGGTGGCCCTGACTCGAGGTTGCGGTGGCACTGCCCGTGAGGACTCCTGCGAATGGCTCCGCGTCGGCAGAGCCGCGGCCCTGTGTCGGGATCACGGGAGCGGGTCCCGCGAGGACCTCCGCGCGGGCCGCGGACCAGGATTCGCGGGTGACCGCGAGCTCGCGTTCGGCCGTGGTCCTGGTCTCCTCCGCGCGAGTGAAGGCGGCGTAGGCCGCGTCCTCCGCGGTGCGGTCGACGTGGTCGGCGCCGGTGCGGGCGGGGGCCGGATGGTCGGCGGAGCCGCAGACCTGGCAGGGGGCGCCGGGGGTGAGGGCGGCGGCCAGCTCGGCCGCGATGCCCTGCAGGCGACGGGACTTGACGTCCAGCCAGGCCTCGTGGGCCGTGTTCCGGTGCTCGCGGGCCGCCGTGAGCCGGGCCTCTGCGGTGTTCGTCCGCTCCGCGAGGTCGTCGCGGCGGCGGGCCGCCGACAGCCTGCGGCGGGCGGGTTCGAGGCGGCCCGCCAGGTGCTCGGCGCGGGCGGCGGCCTCCTGGGCCGCCTCGATGCGTGCCGTCAGCTCCGCCCGCCGGGTCTCCCACCCTGCGAGCCAGCCGCCCGCGTCCTGGAGGATCTCCTCGTCGGCGCGGGCCTGGCGCTCCAGAACGGCGCGTTCCTGGGCGATGTCGGCGCTGCGCCGCTCGGCGCGCCGCGCGGACTCGAGGCCGCCGAGCTGCTCGCGGAGTCGGCGCTCCAGGGCGGACAGTTGCTCCGCGCCCGCGTCGGCCAGTTCGGCGGGCAGCCTGCCGCGGATCTGCTCCCGGGCGGAGCCTGCCGCCGTGTGCTCGCGCTCCGCGTCGGCCCGCAGTCCGAGGGCGGGTGCCACGCGGTCGGCCTCGCGGGCGCGCTCCAGCGTCGCCTCCCACACGTCCCGCTCGGCCCGGCGTTCCTCCAGTTCCCGCTGCCGTCGCCGCGCCTCCGCGTGCCGCGCCTGAAGAGCCGCCAGGCCCCGTTCGGTGTCGAGCGCGTGGCGGGCTGCCGTCTGTCGGGACTCGGCCGCCGAAACGGCGGAGTCGGCGATGTCGAGCGCCTCGCGCGCCTCGGACCGGGCCACGGCGGCCCGGGTCTGGACGGCCTCGGCGAGTCCGGGCTCGCCGGGCCGCTCCTCGACCACGGCGCCGCCCGTCTCCTGCGCCATCCGGTGGGACAGCGCGAGCAGCCGCTCGTCCCCCTCCCGTACCTGCTGCTCGGCGGCGCGCCGCAGATCGGCGAGGCGCTCCTCGACGGCCGCGAACCGGCGGGTGTCGAAGAGCCGCCCGAGCAGCTTGCCGCGGGCCTCGGCGTCGGCGCGCAGGAAGCGCGCGAAGTCCCCCTGGGGAAGGAGGACGACCTGGCAGAACTGCTCGCGGCTCATGCCGACGAGCTGGGTGATCTCCTCGCCGATCTCCTGGTGGGAACGGCTGAGCCCGGTCCACTCCGCCGTGCCGGCGTCGTACTCCCGCAGCCAACTCTGCGCCTTCTCGGTGGTGAAGCCGCCGCCCCGCTTCTTGGGGCGTGGCTGGGCCGGGCGTCGGGTGATCTCCAGTCTCCGGTCCCCCACGGTCAGTTCGAGGGTGACTTCGGTGGAGGTGCCGGTCGCGGCGTGGTCGCTGCGGAGCGAGGCTCCCGGGGACTGCCGCGCGCCCGGCACGGCGCCGTACAGGGCGAAGCAGACGGCGTCGAGGACGGAGGTCTTGCCCGCCCCGGTCGGTCCGTGGAGCAGGAAGAGCCCCGCGGAGGACAGGGCGTCGAAGTCGATCTCCTGGGTGGTACCGAAGGGCCCGAAGGCGGTGACGGCAAGGCGGTGCAGTCTCACCGGGCGCCCACCTCGCGCTCCGCCGCGTCCACCCGTACGTCGTCGAACGCGCCGTACAGCACGGTCCGTTCGGCGCCGTCCGGTCCCGCGCCGCCGCGGACGTGCGCCACGAAGTCCTCCGCGATCTGCTGGTCGCTGCGGTCGCGCAGCCGCTGTGCGTACGAGGCGAAGGGGTCGCCCTCGGTGCGCTCGGGCTCGAAGACCAGGTTCAGGGTGTGCGGGAAGCGCTCGGTGAGCCGGGCCATGGGCTCGGCGGGCCGCACGGGGTCCGTGAGGGTCGCCTCGACCCAGGACTGCTCGTGCCGTACGAGGGCGGGGTCCGCCAGCAGGTCGTCCAGCCGTCCCGTGATCCGGGCGAGGGGCCGGGGCACCGGGCAGTCGACACGCTCGGCGGCCTCGATCCCGCCCTCGGGTCCGAGGTCGATCAGCCACATGGTCTTGCGGTGATCCACCTCGGAGAAGGAGTAGGCCAGCGGGGAGCCGGAGTAGCGCACGCGCGGGGTGACGGCCTGGCTGCCGTGCAGATGGCCGAGGGCCACGTAGTCGACGCCGTCGAAGACTCCGGCGGGGACGGCGGCGACGCCGCCGACGGTGATGTCCCGTTCGCTGTCGCTCGGTTCGCCGCCGGCGACGAAGGCGTGGGCGAGGACCACGGACCGGGTGGAGTCGGGCCGCTGCGCGAGGTCGGCGCGGACGCGGTCCATGGCAGCGCCGAGGACCGCCTCGTGCCCGGCCTGGGTGACGCCGAACCGCTCGCGGACCAGGGCCGGTTCGAGGTAGGGCAGGCCGTACAGGGCCACGTCTCCATGGGCGTCGGTGAGCACGACGGGCGTGCCGACGCCGGCCGGGTCCGTCCGCAGATGGATTCCGGCGCGCTCGATGAGCCCGGCACCGACCCCGAGGCGGCGCGCCGAGTCGTGGTTCCCGGAGATCATGACGGTCGGCACTCCGACCTCGGCGAGCCGGTGCAGGGCGGTGTCGAAGAGTTCGACGGCGGAGAGCGGCGGCACGGCCCGGTCGTAGACATCCCCGGCGACGAGGACCGCGTCCACGTCACGCTCGCGCACCGTGGCCACCAGGTGGTCGAGGAACGCGGACTGGGCGTCGAGCAGGCCGACCCGGTGGAACGACCGCCCCAGGTGCCAGTCCGACGTATGCAGGAATCTCATGATCCAGGAGCGTATCGGTGGGGTCGGACATCGGTCGGGGCTTCGGGAATCCCAGGGGATGCGGGAATCCCGGGGACATGCGGAAGGTCCGGGGTCGCGGACGGGTGCCCGCGGCGGATGACGCGCTCAGGCATCGCCGTACGCCTCGCCGCCGAGCTCCAGCGTGGCCGTGCCGGCCGTCGCGTCCGCGAGCCAGGCGCGGAAATCCGCCACGTCCGCGTCCGGCAGGCCGATCTCGATGGTGACGCCCTCGGCGTACGTCACCTCACGGACCGCGCGCCCGGTCGCCCGCAGGTCGTTCTCCAGCTTGCCCGCGCGCTGGTGGTCGACGGTGACGGTGGCGAGACGGAAGCGCTGCCGGGTGATCGTGCCGAGCGCGTCCAGGGCCTCGCCGACCACGCCGCCGTACGCCCTGATCAGACCGCCCGCGCCGAGCTTCACGCCACCGTAGTAGCGGGTCACGACCGCGGCGACGTACCGCACCTCCCGCCGCATGAGCATCTGGAGCATCGGGACACCCGCCGTGCCGCCGGGCTCGCCGTCGTCGCTCGCCTTCTGGACGGCGGCGTCGGCGCCGATGACGTACGCGAAGCAGTTGTGCGTGGCGGTCGGGTGCTCCTTGCGGATGCGCGCGACGAACTCCTGCGCCTCCTGCTCGGTCGCGACGGGTGCCAGCGCGCAGATGAAGCGCGATCGGTTGATCTCGGTCTCGTGCACACCCTCGCGGGCGAGCGTGCGGTACTGCTCCTGCATCCCGCCACCCTATGCGCCCGCGCCCGTGCTCCCCGCCGTCAGTCCCCCGGCGCCCGCTCGGGCTCCGCGCCGAGGCCGGCGAAGCCACCGAAGTCGCCCGGTCCACCGAGGTCCCCGAAATCTCCGGCGTCGGCCGGGTCGCCGAGGTCGGCGAGGGGCAGCGCCCTCAGGGCCAGGGACCAGCCGAGGCGGGTGGCACCCGACTCGCTGGAACGGCCGGTGAGCTCCGAGATACGGCTGATGCGGTTGAGGACCGTGTTGCGGTGGCAGTAGAGCTGCTCGGCGGCCCGGGCCGCCGAGCAGCCGTTGTCCAACCAGACCCGGAGGGTCTCGAGGAGGGCGGCTCGTTCGCCGCCGGTGGCCAGGACGGGTCCGAGGTGGACGGTCACGATCCGCTCGGAGATGTCCCCCCGGCCGCTGAGCAGCACCTCGGCGAGCCGGTCGTCGAACGTCGCCGCCTCGCCGCTGCCCGTGGGGAGCGTACGGAGGGTCTCCTCGGCCAGTCGCAGTGCCCGGCCGGCCTGTGCGAGCCGGTCGAACTCCGGGGAGACCCCGGCGGTCGCGCCCGTCCGGTGCCGGAGCAGGTCGAGCAGGGTGCTGTGGGCCTCCGCGCCGCGCGGCAGCCGGACGATGCCTGCGTAGCGGCCGCCGCGGGGGCGCCAGAACGACCACATGCCGTGCGCCTCGAGGACGGGTGCCGGATGGGGCGGGGCGGCCGGGTCCTGGGCGGCGACCACCACGACGTACCGGTCCTGCTGCGGCACGCCGAGCGCGGCGGAGGCTGCCGTGGCGACGGCCGGGTCGTCGGCGCGGCCGTCGAGCAGCGCCTCGAAGAGGGCGACCCGGCGGGTGTCCTGGCGGCTCTGCATCTCCAGCTGGGTCAGGCGGTACGCGTCGGACATGACGACCGAGTAGCGGTCGATGGTCTCCCAGACCGCGCCGGCGACGTCGAGTTCGGTGTCGCGACTGTCGGAATCCCGGCCCGGCCTGGTCCGCAGATGCTCGGCCATCACCAGCCACAGGACGCGGCCGCCCCGGCGGTAGGCGCGCAGAACGGTGTCGAGCGGGACGTTCTGCTCGGCCCGGCGGCGGCCGGTCGCGCGGGCGGCGTCCTCGAAGTCTCCGCCGGTGGGGGCCAGTCCGCCGAAGTCCTCCAGGGCTCGCAGCAGGTTGTCGCGGACGAACCTCCACAGCTCCTCGCGTGTGACGGGGGTTCCGGAGGCGTACGTACCGCTGTGGGCGCGGATGTCGTCGACGGCCCGGTCGGTGAGGCGATCGAGGTCGTCGATCAGCGCGGTGGCGAGGGTGTGGCGCAGCGCGCCGGTGGCGGAGCCGACGGGGGTGTGCGCGCCCCGGCCTCCGGGAGTCGTCGAGCCGGACGTCGCGGAGCCACGCGCCATGGAACCGGACGACGTGGAGCCGCGTGCCGCGGAACCGGACGTCGCGGATCCGCGCGCCGCGCCTCCAGACGTCTCGGAGCCATGCGCCGCGCCGTCTCCGAGCGTCGTGGATCCGCGCGCCGCGTCTCCCGGCGTCGTGGGGCGGGGCCTCCTGCCGGGAGGTGTCGGGGGGCCGTGCGTCATGTCCGCACCGTAACGCCGGAATTTGGCGAATGCCACGCCCCGGTCGGTCACAGGGGGCCGCTGCCCAGCTCCGTCGGTCACATGGTGGGCAGATGCACATGGTGCCCGACCGGCCTGGCGACGGATTCTGTCTCGTGTCAAGCGATTGTCAACGCGGTGTTTCCTGGAGCGTGCCATGTCACTGAGCGTCGCCAACGTCCTGGGCGAGTCCGCCCGCCACTTCCCCGACCGGATCGCGGTGGTGGAGGGCGCGGCCCGGGTGACGTACAGGGAACTGTGGGGCGGGGCGCTCCGCTGCGCCGCCGGGCTGCGCGCCGCGGGCGTGAAGCCGGGCGACCGGGTCGCGGTGCTCCTGCCGAACACCACGGAGTTCCTGCGGGTGTACTACGGCGCGCTGGCCGCGGGCGCGACGGTCGTGCCGGTGCACGCGCTCCTGGTGGCCGAGGAGGTCCAGTACGTCCTGGAGCACAGCAAGGCGGTGGCGATCGTCAGCGGCGGACCGCTGTGGCCGGTGGCCGAGGAGGCGGCGCGGGCCGCCGGGGTGCATGCGCTGCAGGGCGCCCCCTCGGCGGCCGAGCCGCTGCGCGCCCCCGAGCCGGCCGAACCCTCCGACACGGCCGTGATCCTCTACACGAGCGGAACGACGGGACGGCCGAAGGGCGCCCGGCTCACACACCTCAACATCGTGCTGAACGCCTCCGTGACCTCGCAGGACCTGCTGGGTCTGGGCGCGGAGGACGTGGTGCTCGGCTGTCTGCCGCTCTTCCACAGCTACGGGCAGACGTGCGCCATGAACGGGACGCTGCGGGTCGGGGCCACGCTGGTCCTGATGCCCCGGTTCACCGGGGCCGCGGCGCTTGAGGTGCTGGCCGGTGAGGGCGTCACCGTCTTCATGGGCGTTCCGACGATGTACCACGCCCTGGTGGAGGCGGCGGCCGTGTCGGGCTCCGGGCCGGTGGCGCTGCGCGCCGCGGTCTCGGGTGGCTCGGCGCTCCCGGTGGCCGTGCTCGAAAGGTTCGAGGAGACGTTCGCGACCCAGGTCCTGGAGGGCTACGGCCTCACCGAGACCTCGCCGGTCGCCACCTTCAACCAGCCGCACATCGGACGGCGCCCCGGGACGGTCGGACACCCCGTCTGGGGTGTCGAGATCGGGATCGCGGACTCGGCTGTGGACGACGAGGTCCGGTTGCTCGCGGACGGCGAGATCGGCGAGGTGGTGGTGCGCGGGCACAACGTCTTCGCGGGGTATCTCGACGACCCGGAGGCGACGGCCGCTGCGGTGGTCGACGGCTGGTTCCGCACCGGGGACCTCGGGGTCCGTGACGAGGACGGGTTCCTGAGCATCGTGGACCGGAAGAAGGACCTCGTGATCCGGGGCGGCTTCAACATCTACCCGCGCGAGGTCGAGGAGGTCCTGGTCCGCCACCCGGCCGTCTCCGAGGTCGCGGTGATCGGCATCCCCGACGACGCTAAGGGCGAGGAGGTCTGCGCGGTGATCGTCCGGCGCGCCGGCGCCGGCGTGGTCACGGCGGAGGAGCTCGTCGCATGGTCGAAGGAGCGTCTCGGTCGTCACAAGTACCCGCGGGTGGTCCGGTTCGTCGACGAGCTGCCGCTCGGACCGACCGGCAAGGTCCTGAAGCGGGCGCTGGTGTCCGCGGTCTGAGCACGGCGCGTCGCGCCGAGGAGGGGGCTGAACCGATGTCCGTTGGTGCCGGTCCGCTGGTGACCACGTGTGACGGTGTCCTGCGGGGCTCCCTGGAAGGCGGTGTGGCCTCCTTCCTCGGTGTCCCGTACGCCCGGGCCCCCGTGGGTCCGCTGCGCTTCGGGGCGCCCGAGGCCGTCGAGCACTGGGACGGCGTGCGCGAGGCGGTCGCCTTCGGGGCGACGGCGCCCAAGCGCCCGTACGCCCCGCCCCTGGACGCGCTGCTCCCGGATCCGGACGTCGAGGGCGAGAACTGTCTCAACCTCAACGTCTGGGCCCCCTGGGAGGGCGGGGCCGGGAGCCGACCGGTCATGGTCTGGATCCACGGTGGTTCGCTCGTCCATGGTTCGTCGTCCGTCCCCGTCTACGACGGGGCTGCGTTCGCCCGCGACGGTGTCGTGCTCGTCTCGCTCAACTACCGGCTCGGCATCGAGGGGTTCGGGGTGTTCCCCGACGCCCCGGCCAATCTGGGGCTGCGTGACCAGCTGGCCGCTCTGACCTGGGTACGGGAGAACATCGCGGCCTTCGGCGGCGACCCGGAGCGCGTGACGGTCTTCGGCGAGTCGGCGGGCGCGATCTCGATCGCCGCGCTGCTCGCCTCCCCGCTCGCCAAGGGGCTGTTCCGGCGCGCCGTGCTCCAGAGCGGGGCGCCGACCGCGCTGCCGCTCGAACGGGCCCGCCGGACGACCGAGGCCATCGCCTCGCACCTGGGCGTCGAGGCGACCGCGCGGGCGCTGTCCGCCGTACCCCGCGACCGGCTCCTCGACGCGCAGACCGCGGTGACAGGGAAGGGCTCGCCGCTGACGGGTGGGCACTCCTTCCAGATCGCCGTCGACGGCGAGGTGCTCCCCCGTGACCCGGCCGAGGCACTGCGCGACGGGGCGTCGGCGGAGGTCGATCTGCTGATGGGGACGAACACCGAGGAGTACCGCCTGTGGTTCGTGCCCAGCCGGCTGACCGAGCGGCTGAGCCGCCTCGCGCTGAGGGTGGCGCTGTGGAGGACCGAGGTGCCGTCGCGGACCACGCGCGCGTACCGGGCGAACCGGCCCGGCGAGACGCCGGGCGAGCTGCTCGGGGCGCTCGCGACCGACAAGCTGCTGCGCGTGCCGCTGAACCGAGTGGCGGACGCCCGGCCAACGGGTCCCGGCTCGACCCATGTGTACGAGTTCGGCTGGCGTTCCCCGGTGATGGGCCTCGGCGCCTGCCATGCCCTGGAGATCGCCTTCGTCTTCGACACCTTGGACCGGCCCGAGGCGGTGGCGCTCACCGGCCCGGACGCCCCACGCGAGCTGGCGGCGGCGATGCACGGGGCCTGGACGCGGTTCGCCGCGACCGGCGACCCGGGATGGCGGCCCTGGGACCCGTCCCGGCCGGTGATGACCTTCGGCCCGGGCGCCCCGACGCTGGTCGAGTCCCCGCGCGAGGACGAACGGCGGGCCTGGGACACCTGACACGACCGACAGGGAATCACCGGGGACCCCGGCTCGTTCTGGACAGCGACGAGCCACAGGAGGCAGCAGATGAGCGTCGAGACCGCGACCACCGAGTCGGACACCGTACGGAAGATCCTGACCGCGACGGGCGACACCTGGGCGGTCGTGGGCCTGTCGTCGAACCGGGCGCGCGCGGCGTACGGCGTGGCCGCCGTACTGCAGCGCTTCGGCAAGCGAATCGTGCCCGTCCATCCGAAGGCGGAGACGGTGCACGGCGAGCAGGGTTACGCCTCGCTCGCCGACATCCCCTTCCCGGTCGACGTGGTCGATGTCTTCGTCAACAGCGAGCACGCGGGACAGATCGCGGACGAGGCGGCCGCCATCGGCGCCAAGGCGGTGTGGTTCCAGCTCGGCGTGATCGACGACGCGGCGTACGACCGGACCCGCGAGGCGGGCCTCGACATGGTCATGGACCGCTGCCCCGCGATCGAGATCCCGCGCCTCGCCTGAGCCGAGGCCCTCGAGCCCGCGCCTCGCCCGAGACCGTACCCTTCGAGCCCGTGCGTCGTGTGGGACGAGGCCCCTCGGGCTCCCGCCTGAGCCGTACCCCTCCACCACGCCTCAGCTGACGCCGAGGCTCTCCAGGACGACGGCGCCGGGCAGTTGGGCGAAGGCCTTGCCCGGCACGATGAGCTTGCCGCGCCGTCGGCCGCTGCCGACGAGGACCCATTCGGTGTCGACGACGGTGGCGTCGACGAGGACGGGCCAGTCGGCGGGGAGTCCGATCGGGGTGATGCCCCCGTACTCCATGCCGCTCTCGCCGGTCGCGGTCTCCGTCGCCGCGAACCGCGCCTTGCGGGATCCCAGGTGCTTGCGGACGACTCCGTTGACGTCGACCCTGGTGGCAGAGCGCACCACGCAGGCGGCCAGGGTGGTCTCCTCGCCGCGCTTCCCGGCGACGATCACGCAGTTCGCGGACTGGTCGAGCAGCCGGGGCCCGTAGTGCTCGACGAAGACGGCCGTGTCGGCGATCTCCGGGTCGGTGTCCACGTACAGCAGCTGGTCGGCCGGGACGGCTCCCCGCCAGGCGCGTACCGCGGCGGCGACCGGCTCCGTGAGCTGGTCGAGGCACTCGGGGGCGGGAACGGCGTTGTCGAAGTCTCCGATGGGTGCGCGCATGGACGACACGCTAACAAGGCGCCCGTTCCCCGGGTTTGATCGTCTCAGCGTGCGGGCGGGATGGAGACCGCCATGGTCATCTCGGCCTTGTCCGTGCCGTCGTTGCGGTAGGCGTGCGGCACATTGGCCTCGAAGACGGCCGAGGTGCCGGCCGGGATCCGGTGCTCCTCGCCCTCCACGACGAGGGTGAGCTCGCCCTCCGTGACGTGCAGCAGTTCGGTCGTGCCGTCGGGGTGCGGGTCGGATGCGCTGCCGTCGCCGGGCATCAGCGTCCAGGACCAGAGCTCCAGCGGGCCGCGCGCCTCGGTGCCGACCAGGAGCTTGGTGTGGCTGCCCGTGGACGTGGACCACATGCGCACAGCCTGCTCGGGCGGAACGAGGCGGACGTGCGGGCCCTGCTCGTAGTCGAGGAGGGTCGTGATCGAGATGCCGAGCGCGTCGGCCAGCTTCACCGTGGTGCCGACGCTGGGGTTGGTGCGGGCCTGCTCGATCTGGATGATCATGCCGCGGCTGACCCCGGCCCGTGCGGCGAGCGCGTCCAGAGTGAAACCGCGCTCGTTGCGCCACCGCTTCAGGTTCCGCGCGAGCGACTGCGTGAGCTGATCGAGGTCCGACACATTCCGTCCAATATTTTGGATGACAGAGTTCAACAGACTGAACTACCGTGTGGTCTATCGCGGTGTACTCAGCTGTACACCGCACTGTACTGCGAGACCACCACCCTGCGAGGATTCCATGACCGCGCTGTTCGCCCTGGCCACCGCCCTGCTCTGGGGACTGGCCGATTTCGGCGGGGGGCTGCTCACCCGGCGCATGCCCGCGCTGACGGTCGTCGTCGCCTCGCAGACCATCGCGGTCGTGGTCCTCGGCGCCATCGTCGTCGCCACCGGCGGCTGGAGCGAGATCGGCCCCCAGCTCTGGTACGCGGTCGCCGCGGGTGTGGTCGGCCCGGTGGCCATGCTCGCCTTCTACAAGGCCCTGGCCCTCGGCCCGATGGGCGTGGTCTCCCCGCTCGGCTCGCTCGGCGTCGTGGTGCCCGTGTCGGTGGGCCTGCTCATCGGCGACCGGCCGGGGCTGCTCCAGTTCGCCGGGATCGGCGTGGCGGTCGTGGGCATCGTCCTGGCCGGCGGACCGGAGCTGCGCGGCGCCCCGGTGCAGCGGCAGGCGGTGCTCCTCACCGTGGTCGCGGCCTTCGGGTTCGGCTCGGTGATGGCCCTGATCGCGGAGGCGTCCACGACCCTCACCGGCCTGTTCCTCGCCCTGTTCGTGCAGCGCGTCACCAATGTGGCGGTGGGCGGTGGCGCCCTCTACGTCTCCGTGAAGCGGGGCGGCCGGGCGCTGCCCGAGGGCGGTGGGGGCATGAAGGTCGTGTGGGCGGCCCTCCCGGCGCTCGCCTTCGTCGGCCTCGCGGACGTCGCCGCCAACGGCACGTACTCGATCGCGGCGCAGAACGGTCCGGTCACCGTCGCCGCCGTCCTGGCCAACCTCTACCCGGTGGTGACGGCGCTGGCCGCGCGCGGGGTGCTCAAGGAACGGTTGCGGGCGGTACAGGCGGCGGGCGCGGGCCTCGCGCTGGTCGGCACGGTGCTGCTCGCGACGGGCTGACGACGGGCCCCGGACAGCAGCACGCGGTCGGAGCTCGCCAGGCGCAGCCGGACCGGTCGACGGTCGGGCCGGGCGACGGTCGGGGCCGGGCGGGCCGGACCCGTCAACGGTCGGGCCGGTCAGCGGTCAGGCCGCGCCTGGCCCGGTCAACCGTCAGCCCGGTCGACGGTCGGGCCAGGGCGGCCGGACCGTCAAGGGTCACGCCGGTCGACGGTCGGCCCGGTCGACGGTCGGGCCGGACGACGGTCGGGCCGGACGCCCCCACGCTTGACGCCCGCGCCGGCGTCACCCCTCCGCGAGGTCCCAGGCCGCCAGCGCGGCGAGCTGCTCGTGCGTCACGCCGTCCGGGACAGGTACCGGCGCCGGTGTCCGAAGCGGCGGCTGCCAGCCCAGCTCCGGGTCCCAGCTGCGCACGACCTTCGCCGGGGCGCCGGCCACCACCGAGTGGTCCGGAACCTCGCCCCGTACGACCGCGCCCGCGGCGACCACCACGTTCCGGCCGAGCTTGGCGCCCGGCAGGATCACCGCACCCGTGCCCAGCCAGCAGCCCGGGCCGATCTCGACCGGCTCGGAGCGCGGCCACTGCCTGCCGACCGGCTCGTCGGGATCGTCGTAGCTGTGATTGGTCGAGGTGATGTAGACGTACGGACCGCAGTAGGTGTCCGAGCCGATCGTCACCGTCGTGTCCGCGATGACATGGCTGCCGCGCCCCAGGACGACGCCGTTCCCCAGGGTCAGGACCGTGTCGGGGCCGAGGTCGAGCCCCGGCAGCATCCCGGCGGTCAGGGTGACCTGCTCGGCGATGATGCAGCACTCGCCGATCTCGATCCACTGCTCGCCGAAGACGGTGCCCTGCGGGAAGGCGAGTCGGGTGCCCGCGCCGAGCCGGCGGAAGCGCAGCCGTCCGGGGCTCTCCGCGGTCACGGAACCGGCCTCCTGCACCCAGCGCCATCCGCCCTGCACGGCACGGGCGAGAACCCGGCGCCGCCAGGCGGCGAGAGAGGAGAACGTGTTTCTGTTCTTGGGCACCCGGACACGGTAGTCCTCACCGTCGTACCTGATCACGGGGGTGCCCTGTGATGTCCGTCATCAGGCGGGGGCTAGATTGCCCCCGCAGGGCGTGACGCAACGACGAAGGATCAGGAGCGAACGATGACAGAGGCGTTGATCAAGGGCGTGGGCGGCAAGGAGCCGCAGGTCGATCCGACCGCCTTCACCGCGCCGACCTCCGTCGTGCTCGGCGAGGTCACGCTCGGCGCCCGCGCGAGCGTCTGGTACCACGCGGTGCTCCGGGCGGACTGCGGTCCGGTCGTCGTCGGCGAGGACTCCAACATCCAGGACAACTGCACGGTCCATGTCGACCCCGGCTACCCGGTCACGATCGGCGAGCGTGTGACGGTCGGCCACAACGCGACCGTCCACGGCTGCACGATCGAGGACGACGTCCTGGTCGGCATGGGTGCCACGATCCTGAACGGGGCCCGTGTCGGTGCCGGTTCGCTCATCGCCGCGCAGGCGCTCGTCCCCCAGGGCATGGAGATCCCGCCGGGTTCGCTGGTCGCGGGCGTCCCGGCCAAGGTCCGGCGCCCGCTGACCGAGGAGGAGCAGGCCGGGATCCGTCTCAACGCGGAGATGTACCTGCACCTGGCCAAGGGCCACGCCGAGGCCTTCGAGGACTGAGAGCGGCGGAGCGGACACGGCGAAGGG
>NZ_JBVIUJ010000001.1:0-90612 GCF_055596705.1 Streptomyces sp. NPDC039609 | reverse complement strand
CCGGGATCCGTCTCAACGCGGAGATGTACCTGCACCTGGCCAAGGGCCACGCCGAGGCCTTCGAGGACTGAGAGCGGCGGAGCGGACACGGCGAAGTCTCCGGCCCGGTCAGTCCGCGACGGTCGCCGGGACGGGCTCCGGGGCGGGTTCGGCCGAGGATTCCGCCTTGGCTGCGGCCTTCTTCGCGCGGTTCTTCAGGATCAGCATCGAGGAGAGGCCGACCACGACGGCGAGCACCAGGCCGAGCCAGGAGAAGCGCTTGAGCCAGGCCTCGGCGACGATGCCCACCGAGTAGATGACGGCCGTCGTGCCGCCCGCCCAGAGGATGCCGCCGAAGACATTGGCGATGGCGAACTTCCAGTACGGCATCTTCAGCACACCCGCGAGCGGTCCGGCGAAGATCCGCAGCAGAGCGACGAAGCGGCCGAAGAAGACCGCCCACATGCCCCACTTCTCGAAGGACCGCTCGGCCAGCCCGATGTTGGCCTCGCTGAAGTGCTTCGGGAACTTCTTCCCCAGCCAGGCGAGCAACGGCCGCCCGCCCTTGCGGCCGATCGCGTACCCGATCGAGTCGCCGATGATCGCGCCGGCCGTGGCGCAGGCGCCGAGGACGTACGGATTGATGTCGCCGTGCTGCGAGGCCAGCAGGGCCGAGCTCACGAGGACGATCTCGCCGGGCAGCGGGATGCCCAGGCTCTCCAGCCCGATCACCACTCCCACCAGCGCGTAGACGGCGACCGCGGGGATCGTCTCCAGCCACTCCTGGACGTGCAACGCGGATTCCTCCCGTGTCGAGGCGCGCGCCGCGTCGCGCACGCCGAGGCAGCCTACCTGGTCACAGGGGTCTCACCACGACCTCCGCGCGAAGCCGGGTATCACGTGAGGAGGCTCCCACCACGACCGGGCGCCGGCCCGTCCCGAGCACCCAGTCGTGCCGTGCGATGTCCCAGGAGGAGAGGGTGCGGGCGGCGATGGGCACGGTCACACGACGCCGCTCACCCGGCGCCAGCTCCAGGCGCCGGTACCCGGCCAGGATCCGGCGCGGCTGGTCGACGCCGAGCGCGGCGAGGTGGGGCGAGGGGCCGAGGTAGACCTGGGCCACCTCGATCCCGGCCCGGCCGCCGGTGTTCCGCACGGTGAAGGTGACCGCGAGTCCGCCGTCGTCGGCGGCCTCGACCGTCAGGCCGTCGTACCGGAACGTGGTGTACGAGAGCCCGTGCCCGAAGGGGAACAGCGGCTCCACCCTCTTGGCGTCGTACCAGCGGTGGCCGACGTGGACGCCCTCGCTGTACTCCTGGATCCCGTCCCGCCCCGGGTAGCGGAGCGGGTCGCCCGCCGTGGGGTGCCGGTCCTCGGCGGCGGGGAAGGTCTGGGTGAGCCGTCCGCCGGGGTCGGCGTCGCCGAAGAGGACGGCCGTGGTCGCGGCGGCGCCCTCCTGCCCGGGGTAGTACATCTGCAGCACGGCGGCGCTGCTCTCCAGCCAGGGCATGGT
Organism: Streptomyces sp. NPDC039609; assembly: GCF_055596705.1. Taxonomy (NCBI): domain Bacteria; kingdom Bacillati; phylum Actinomycetota; class Actinomycetes; order Kitasatosporales; family Streptomycetaceae; genus Streptomyces; species Streptomyces sp. NPDC039609. The sequence continues at coordinate 89,120 of NZ_JBVIUJ010000001.1, read as the reverse complement.
GACGGCGGACGACGTGTTGAGGACGACGGTCGTACGGGGGTTGGCGGCGGTCACCGCGTCGATCAGGGTCTCCTGGTTGCCGGGTAGCGCCAGGCTCGTGCGGTCCTGGCCCTCGGTGGCGTCCTCGTACGCGAAGAAGACGACGCTCCGCGCGGCGCGGGCCGCACCGACGGCCTCCGCGAAGTCCTCCTCCCGCTGGGAGTCGCTGATCGCACGGAGCCGGAGGACCTGGCCGCCGGCGCCGCCGCGGGCGGTGACGGTCAGGCGGTGGGTGCCCGCGGTGAGCTCGACGGTGTCGCGGCGGACGGAGAGACCGTCCGGAGCGCGGCTCAGCAGTCCTCCCGGGAGCTGCTCGGGTGCGCCCGGGACGACGGGGAAGAGCTCGGTGGAGTCCAGGGTGACGAGGGGCCGGGCGCCGCTGTGGTGGAGATGGAAGGTCCAGCGGTCGGTCTCGGAGACGGTGAGGGTGCCCTCGTAGGTCCAGGTGGCCTTGGCGGCGACGGTGCGGTTCTCCAGGTCGGTCGGGGGCTCCGTGGCGGGCAGCGGCCGGCCGAAGAGGTCCTCGCCGAGAGCGTAGGTGACGGTGGCGTCGGCGCCGGCCCGGTCCCGGATGGCGTCGAGGGGGCGGACGGCGGAGTCGGGGACCACGAAGGCGCTGCCGCCGCCGCTGACGAAGGGGAGCGTGCCGGTGGGGCCGATGACGGCGAGCGAGCGAGCGGCGGGGCCGGTGAGCGGCAACATCCCACCCTTGTTGCGCAGCAGGGTGGCTCCGGCAGTGGCGACGCGCAGGGCGACGGCGGCGCCCGCCGCCGCGTCCCGGTCCGGCCTGGTGGCCTCGTCGAGGAGGCCGAACCGCGCCCGTACGGACAGGATGCGGCGCACGGCCCGGTCGACGGTCGCCTCGGTCACCAGTCCGTCCCGCACCGCCTTCTTCAGCGCGTCGCCGTAGCGTGCGCCCCTCGGCATCTCCATGTCGAGTCCGGCTTCGAGGGCGGGCGCGGTGCTGTGCGTGGCACCCCAGTCGCTCATCACCCAGCCGTCGAAGCCCCAGCGGGTGCGCAGCACATCGGTCAGGAGCGCCGCGTTCTCGGTGGAGTACACACCGTCGACCTTGTTGTACGCGGCCATGACGGACCCCACGCCGGCGGCGACGGCGGCCTCGAAGCCGCGTAGCTCGGTCTCGTGGAGGGTCTGCTCGTCGGCCCGTACGTCGAGGGTCGTCCGGTCCTTCTCCTGGTTGTTGAGGGCGAAGTGCTTGACCGTGGCGATCAGACCCTCGTCCTGGATGCCGCGGATCTCCTCGGCGACGAGGTCTGCGGAGAGCAGCGGGTCCTCGGAGAAGGTCTCGAAGTTCCGTCCCGCGTACGGCGTGCGGATCAGGTTGACCATCGGGGAGAGCAGCACGTCCTGGCCGAGCGCGCGTCCCTCACGGCCGATGACCCCGCCGTAGGCGCGGGCGAGGTCGGGATCGAACGCGGCGGCGAGCATGACGGGCGCGGGAAGAGCGGTGGCGGCGAGCTTCACGCGCACCCCTGCCGGGCCGTCGGCGAGCCGCAGCGGCGGCAGGCCGAGCCGCGCCACACCGGGTACGTATCCGGCCTGGCCGAGGCCCTTCGGGTCGGCGGCGCCGTGCAGCAGGGAGACCTTCTCCTCGAGCGTGAGCGCCGCGAGGAGTTCGTCGACCCGCTCGACCCGGCGGCGCGCCGGGTTCGGTCGTTCCGGGTCGGGTCGCGCCGGGTCGGGTCGCGCCTGGTTCGCGTGTGCCGGCTTCGCATGTGCCGGTACGGCCACGGCTGCAGCGGCGGCGACGGCCCCGCCGAGCAACCACAGAGCGGTCCTACGCGGCAGACGTCCCTCGGCATGGGCCCGCGCCGGTCCGGAGCGTGCGCGACGCGCGCCCGCTTCGCGGGTCGGGTCGGCCTCGGGGCCGTGGGCCGGCGGTTTCGGCTCACGGGAATCGGCGTCTGACAATGCGCTGCTCCTTCGCACAAGGCGGATGCCGCGTATACGCGGTGAGCGCACTATGCGTGACAGCTTGTCATTTTTTCGTCGCATTCCGGCCGACACGGCCGCCCCCGCACCCGAATTGGCGTGCGGGGGCGGCTCGCGGCGATGTGTCAGGCGTTCGGGCGCAGGGTCCAGACGACCGTCATCTCGCCGGTCACCGCACCGTCCTCGCGCGTGATCGCGATGTGGACAGGGAACTCCGGGCGCGCGCCGGCGTCGAGCTCGGCGACGACGTCGGCGGCCGGGCGGCCGAGGGTGGCGGTGGCCGTGACGACGCCCATCGCGAGCTTCTTGTAGCCGATCTCGGCGGTGACGGCGAGCGGCACCGCGCGGCTCAGCTGGTCGCCGAAGGCGGCCAGGACGATGGCACCGCTGGCGGACTCGGCCAGCGTGAACATGGCTCCGGCGTGCGGGCCGCCGACGTGGTTGTGGTAGTCGGCCTGGTCCGGCAGGCGGACGACGGCACGCTCGGAAGTGGTCTCCAGGAACTCGAGGTTGAGGGTCCTGGCCATGGGAACCGTGGCGGCGAGCATCTCGCCGACGGACATCTGGTCTGCGCTCATGGCGCGATGTTACCCGCGAGTAGCAGAGAAGGCCATCCCCGCCTCCGCGCACCCGCATGGGGGCGGGCGTAGCAGGGTTCCCGCCACACCTCTATGGTTACTGGCCATGTGGCCAGGACAGCAGCCGCCCGGGGGCGAGCAGAACCCGCAGGACCAGAGTCAGAACCCGTACCAGCAGTCGGGTTACCAGCAGCCGAACCCCTATCAGCAGCCGGGGTACCAACAGCAGCCCGGATACCCTCAGCAGCCGCCGACGCAGCCGGGCTATCCGCAGCAGCCGCCGACGCAGCCGGCCCAGCCTGGGTACCAGCAGCCCAACCCGTACCAGCAGCCGACCGTGCCGCAGTACCAGGTGCCGGGCGCGCCGCCGCAGCCGGGCGGTCCCGGTGACGGCAAGAAGAAGCAGACGACGATCATCGCCATCGTCGCCGCGACCGCCGTGGTCGTCGCCGCCGGCGTCACGGGGTTCCTGGTCCTCGGCAAGGACGACGAGAAGAAGACCGATGCCGGCGGCGACCCGAAGCCCTCGACGTCCTCGTCGGCCCCCGGCAACCAGCAGTCGTCGCCTCCGATCGACAACCCGCGCGACGACGCCCAGCAGCAGCCGACGATCCCGGGCTGGAAGGTCGTCCACAATCCCAAGTACGGCACGCTCTTCGACGTACCGCCGGAGTGGGAGCTGCTGAAGCCCGGCTCGATCACCTTCTTCGAGGACGAGAAGAAGGGCGACGGCTCGCCGGTCGTCACCATGTCCGCGCCCGCGCGCTTCAAGAGCAAGTGGTGCACGTTCGACACCGACAAGAACGGCACCGAGGAGACCTGGGGCCTGAGCACCGCGGGCACCAAGGGCGGCCAGGGCGCGAAGAACACCGAGGAAGCGGCGTTCAACGAGGCCGGCAACTGGGTGTGGGCGGGCTACGCGCAGCACATGCCCAAGGGCACCATCAAGATCACCAAGGCTGTGCCGTTCACCACCAAGTCCGGGCTCGTCGGCAGCATGTCGACGGCCACCGCCCCGGGGATCAAGAAGCGGAACAAGTGCGAGTCGGACGGCAAGTCCATCGCGTTCTCCTTCAAGAACTCCGCCGGTGACTTCTCGTCGTTCGTGCTCTACGCGGCCGACGGGGTCAAGGACGAGCTGCCGGACGCGACGATCCAGCAGATCCTCTCGACGGTGCGACTGGCCCCGGCCTCGTCCTGACGGAGGCCGTACCGGGCGAGGTCGTCCGGATATCGGTTTGGCAGGAGGCGGCGGCGACGGGGATAGTCCCGGAGTGAGAATTCCCGCCGCCTCCCCCCGCCCCCCGCTGCTCTCCCGCCGTCCCGAGTGGGCGGGGCGCAACTATCTGCTGCTGACCGCCGCCGCGATGGTCACCAACCTGGGCACCCACGGTGCCCTGATCGCGACGGCGTTCGCCGTGATGGAGTCCGGCGGGGACGGCGGTGACGTGGGCCTGGTGGCGGCGGCCCGCATCGTCCCGCTCGTGCTGTTCCTGCTCATCGGCGGCGCGGTCGCGGACCGGATACCCCGGCACCGGGTGATGGTCGCCGCCAACGCCCTCAACTTCGTCTCCCAGGGCGTCTTCGCCGTGCTCGTCCTCACGGGCGACCCGCAGCTGTGGCAGATGATGGTGCTGACCGCGCTGTGCGGAACGGGCCAGGCGTTCTTCAACCCGGCGGCCGAGGGCATGTTGATGTCCAGCGTCAGCGGCGAGCAGGTCAGTCGTGCCTTCGCCCTGTTCCGGATGGCGATGCACGGCGCCGGCATCGGCGGCGCGGCGCTCGGCGGCGCGATGATCGCCGCGGTCGGCCCCGGCTGGGTCCTCGCGATCGACGCGGCGGCCTTCGCGGTCGCCGGCGCGATGCGCGCCTTCCTCGACGTCAGCCACATCGCGAAGCGCGAGGCGGGAGGCGGCCTGCTCGCCGATCTGCGCGAGGGCTGGCACGAGTTCATCGGACGGCCCTGGCTGTGGTCCATCGTGGCCCAGTTCTCCATCGTCGTGGCGCTCGTCGGCGCGGCGGAGTCCGTCTACGGGCCGTTGGTGGCCCGGGACCAGCTCGGCGGTGCCAGGCCCTGGGGAATCGCCCTGGCCTTCTTCGGAGTGGGCACGCTCGCAGGCGCGCTGCTGATGATGCGCTGGAAACCCCGCCGGATGCTGCTCGTGGGCACCCTGGGCGTGTTCCCGATCGCCCTGCCGTCGGCGGCGCTCGCGGTCCCGCTCGACGTGGTGGGGCTCTCGGCCGCGATGTTCGTCAGCGGTGTGGCGATCGAGGTGTTCGGCGTGGCGTGGATGACGACGCTGCACCAGGAGATCCCGGAGGAGAAGCTGTCGCGGGTGTCCGCGTACGACTGGTTCGGCTCGACGGCCATGCTGCCGCTGTCCACGGCGCTCGCGGGCCCGGCGGAGGGCCTCTTCGGCCGCAGTGGGGCGCTGTGGGGCTCGGCGACGCTGATCGTGGTGGTGACGGCCCTGGTCCTGCTGGTCCCGGACGTCCGGAACCTGAGGCGGCGTACGAAGGAGGTGGGCGGTTCCGCCGCCCCCGCGAAGACCGCCGCACCGAGCACGGCCGTGGCGACCCCGACGGCGCACCCGGGCGCCTGAGGCTCGCGGGAGGGGTCAGCCGATGCTGAAGGATCCGTCCGGCGGGACGGGGGACGGGACCGCGTCCGTGTCGTTCACGGGGCGGGCGGATCCCGTGAAGCGGGTCAGGGTGGCTCCGTACTCCACGCGCGCGGGGAAGGCGTCCCCGGCCGCGCGCCGGGCCAGACGGGCCGTGTCGATCTCGTGGTCGGAGGCGACGAGGACCGCGTTGCCGAAGCGGCGGCCACGCAGCACGGCCGGTTCGGCGATCAGGGCCAGCTCCGTGAAGACGCCCGCGAACGTCGCCAGCTGGGAGCGGAGGAAGGCGAACGGCGCACCGTCGGCGAGGTTGGCCGCGTAGACACCGCCCGGGCGCAGCACCCGCCGGGCCTCCCGCGCGTACTCGACGGAGGTCAGATGGGCGGGTACACGCGAGCCGCCGAAGACGTCGGCGATCAGCACGTCCACGGAGGCGTCGGGCGCGGCTTCCAGCCAGCCCCGGGCGTCCGCGGCGTGCAGGGCGACCCCCGCGCCGTCGGGCAGCGGGAGCTGTTCCGTCACCAGGTCGAGAAGTCCCCGGTCGGCCTCGACCACGTCCTGGCGGGAGCCGGGGCGGGTCGCGGCCACGTAGCGGGGCAGGGTGAGCGCCCCGCCGCCGAGGTGCAGGACGGCGAGAGGCGCGCCCTCGTCGGCGAAGCTGTCGACCACATGGGCGAGCCGACGGGCGTACTCGAACTCGAGATGGGTCGGCTCGTCGAGGTCCACGTAGGACTGCGGCGCGCCGTCGACGGTGAGCAGCCAGGCCCGGTCCCGGTCGACATCGGGCATGAGCTTGGCGGTTCCCCGGTCGACGTCCCGGATGACGGGTATCTGCTCGTTCACGCTCTCATTGTGCCCACAGGGCCCGGACCGCCTCCGCGTGGGCCGCGGCCTGGGCATGTCCGGCGCGGGCCGCGGGGCCCCGGCGGCTCGGGTCGAGGGGGTTGCGGCCGAAGGCCGCCTTGGAGTCCGCGTCCGGGGTGATGACCTCGACCCGGGCGCCCGCCGCGGCGAGCGCCGCGCCTTGGCGGGCCGGGGAGATGATGATCTTGCTGCCTGATCCACTGGGCGCGATGACGACGACGCTGTCGTACCCGGCGGCGAGGTGCGCGTTGGAGGTGGAGTGAACTCCCCCGTCGATCCAGCGACGTCCGTCGATGGTGGCGGGCGGCCAGAGCCCCGGAATGGCACAGCTCGCGGTGACGGCGTCGAGGAGCGCGGCGCCGCCGTCCTTGTCGTACGTCCTGAGCTCGCCGGTGAGCGCGTCGACGGCCGTGACGAGCAGCCGGCGCTCCGGCCACCGGACCACCGGAGCGAGGCGGCGGGCGATGGTGTCACGGCGCGTGGCCTCGTCGACCGTCGTGGCTCCGAGCGCGAGCCGGCCGAGCTTGCGCCCGTACGCCTCGGGGGTACGGGAGGTCAGAACGGCGATCGCGTAGCGGAGGATCGTTCCGGCGCCGAGGCGGCCGGCCGGCTCTCCGGGACCGTCGTCCAGCTGGCTCTCGTACAGCTCCGCGACGGTGGACGTGTCGGAGGCGAGCTGTGTGGCGACGACCGCGCCCGCCGAGCTGCCGATGATCAGATCCGCGGTGGACAGGTCGGTCCCTGCCTCCGCCAGGCCGTGCAGCACGCCCGTCGCCCAGCCCGCGCCCGTCATTCCGCCCGAACCCAGAACCAGTGCTGTCCGCGTCATGATCCGAGTGTGGCAAAGGGAGTTGGGCCCGCATTCCGCGGGGTGCGGAATGCGGGCCTCTACCCGACCGGGCGCTCAGCCGACGTTCGTGACCGTGCCGGCGCCGACCGTACGGCCGCCCTCACGGATCGCGAAGCCGAGTCCCGCCTCCAGCGGGACGTCACGGCCGAGTTCGACGGTCATGGTGACCGTGTCGCCCGGGCGCGCGACCACCGTCTCACCGAGGTCGACGTCGCCGACGACGTCCGCGGTCCGGATGTAGAACTGCGGCCGGTAGCCGGTCGAGACGGGGGTGGTGCGACCACCCTCCTTGCCCGACAGGACGTAGACCTGCGCGGTGAACCGCCGACTCGGTACGACGCTGCCCGGCGCCGCCACCACATGCCCGCGGCGGACCGAGTCACGAGCGACACCACGCAGCAGGAGCGCGACGTTGTCGCCGGCCTCGGCCGACTCCATCGGCTTGCCGAACGTCTCGACCCCGGTGACGACCGTCTCGGTCTCCGCGCCCAGCACCTCCACGCGGTCGCCGACCCGCACCGTCCCGCGCTCGACGGCGCCCGTGACGACGGTGCCGCGGCCGGTGATGGTGAGGACGTTCTCGACGGACATCAGGAAGGGCGCGTCCACGTACCGCACGGGCATGGGTACATAGGTGTCCACCGCGTCGAGCAGCGCCTCGATCGCCGCCGTCCAACGCGGGTCGCCCTCAAGGGCCTTGAGCCCCGACACCCGGACGACGGGAACGGAGTCGCCGCCGTAGCCGTGTGCGGTCAGCAGCTCCCGTACCTCCAGCTCGACGAGGTCGGTCAGCTCGTCGTCGCCCGCGTCGGCCTTGTTGAGCGCGACCACGATGTGGTCCACGCCGACCTGGCGGGCGAGCAGGACGTGCTCGGCCGTCTGCGGCATGATCCCGTCGAGCGCGGAGACGACGAGGATGGCCCCGTCGAGCTGGGCGGCGCCGGTGACCATGTTCTTGACGTAGTCGGCGTGGCCGGGCATGTCGACATGGGCGTAGTGGCGGGTGTCGGTCTCGTACTCGACGTGCGCGATGTTGATCGTGATGCCGCGCTGGGCCTCCTCGGGCGCGCGGTCGATTTGGGCGAACGAAACATAGGAAGTGGGGCTGCCGGTCCCGCGCTCGCTGAGGACCTTGGTGATGGCGGCGGTCAAGGTGGTCTTGCCGTGGTCGACGTGGCCCATGGTGCCGATGTTGAGGTGCGGCTTGGTACGCACGTATGCCGTCTTGGACATGGTTCGCTCGTTCCTTGAGCTCGAAGCGTGTGAGGGGACCCCGGGGCCGGACCGACCCTCCCCCTGTGGGGTCCGCCGGACGAGCCGGGGAGGGTCAGCTTCGGGCGCCGTCGAGTGCGACGGCCGCGAGCGCGGCGGCTGCGAACGCAGCGGCGGCGACGGGCGCGACGGCAGCCTTCGGCGCGGCCGCGACTGCGGGCCGTGCTTCGAGGAAGGCGTACCGGAACATGTCCACGATCATCCCGTGACGAGCCGGTCGCCGTCGAACGATTTTCTGCCGCAGGCGAGTTCAGAGGTGCTTGAGCGCCTCGCGTACGGAGAGCGGGGCAAGGCGGTCCCGGTTCTCCTCGACGAACGCGCGGACCTCGTCGGGGCCGGTCTTCGCGTACTCGCGCAGGGACCAGCCGATCGCCTTGCGGAGGAAGAAGTCGGTGTCGCCGGCCCGGCGCAGGCAGTACGCGAACAGCCGCTCGCTGTCGGTCCCGTCCTTGAACGTGAGTTGGTGCAGCAGCGCGGAGCGCGCGACCCACGGGTCGTCGTCCTCGATCCACTCGTCCATCCGCGCGGCGAGCGCCGGATCGGCCGCGACGAGCCCACCGACCACATGGGCGGCGAGGAGGTCGACGGTGTCCCACCAGGATTCGGTGGTGACAAGCCGAAGGGCGACGGGCAGGAAGCCGGAGGAGCAGCGCTTGACGTGCCGGCGCAGGTAGTCGACGGCGAAGTAGTGGTACTCGCGCTCGGGGAGCGCGAAGCAGCGCAGCGCGACGGCGGCGCAGTCGGCCTCGTCGGGGCGCGGGGTGCCGTCGAGGACCGTCCGGGACAGGGCGCGCCGCTCGGGGGTGCGGATGCCCAAAAAGGGGGCGACACCCTTCATGTACGCGACCATCTCCTGCGCCCGGAAGGGATCGCCGGCCGTCGGATAGAGCTCGGTGAGGCGGGCGAGCACGCTGTCGGCGAGAGCGCTGTCGGGCACGGCGGGCCCAGCGGGCACGGCGGTCGTCATGCGGCCCAGAGTACGGCCGATGACGGACATTACGGCGATCACATGTGTCCGTCGGTTACTCTCCCCGGATGCTCGACCCCGTCACCCGGCCGCCGGGCTCCCTCGCACTGCGCTGCTCCCGGGCTCTGCTGTCGCCCTGGTCGCGGCTGTCCCTGCTCGCGGTGCTCCTCGCCGCAGCGGCGACGACCGTGGTGCTGTACGAGCCCCAGCGGCTGCTGTCGGCGGGCTGGCCGCCGCAGATGAGCGGCGCGGGCGCGGTGGTGGTGTTCGGACTCGCCTACGGGGCGTGCACGGCCGCCTTCGTACCGCGGCCGATCCTGAACCTGGCGGCGGGTGCGCTCTTCGGCGCCCAGGCGGGACTGGCGGCGGCGGTGGCCGGGACGGTCCTGGGGGCGGGAATCTCGTTCACCCTGGGGCGCGTTCTGGGGCAGGGCGCGCTGCGGCCGCTGCTGCGGGGGCGCTGGCTGAAGGCGGCGGACGGGCAACTGAGCCGGCACGGCTTCCGCTCGATGCTGGCGATCCGGCTCTTCCCCGGGGTGCCGTTCGCCGCCGCCAACTACTGCGCGGCGGTCTCCCGGATGGGGTACGCGCCGTTCCTCCTGGCGACGGCGATCGGCACGATCCCCAACACAGCCGCGTACGTGGTGGCGGGCAGCGAGGCCGCCTCGCCGACCTCGCCCGCCTTTCTGATCTCGATGGGCTTCATCGTCGTGTCCGGCCTCGCCGCGGCGACCGTCGCCTGGCGCAAGCGCCACGGCCTGCGGACGGCCCCGGCTGAACCGACCCAGCGGACCGAGCCCCGCCCGCTGGCGGGCGTGGGAGCTTCGCGAGAGGGCTAGGGCGCGGAGGGGGGTGCCGTAGGGCGCCCGGCCCCGGGCAGCGGTGGGGCGGGGCAACTCCTGGCCCCACGAGGACGCCGGGACGCCGTGCCCCGACGCGCCCGACCGACCGGCGGACGGCGCGGCGCAGCCGCCCGCCCCGCGTGGACGCCTGGCCCAAGGCGCCGGCCCCGCGTGGACGCCTGACCCAAGCCGCCGGCCCCGCGTGGACGCCTGGCCCGGCGCCGGCCCCGCGTGGACGCTTGGCCCAAGGCACCGAGCCGCCTCACCGGGCCCGCGTGCACCCCTGGCCCAAGGCGCCGAGCCGCTCACCGGGCCGTGGCGCCGGCGCGCTTCGCCGGCCCGCGGGAGGCGGCCCCGCCCGTATGCCCGCCGCGAGGCCCCTCAGAGCGCCTCGACGATCATCGCGTTCGCCAGGCCACCCGCCTCGCACATCGCCTGGAGGCCGTACCGGGCGCCACGGGCTCGCAGGGCGTGGACCAGGGTGGTCGTCAGCCGGGTGCCGCTGGCGCCGAGGGGGTGGCCGAGCGCGATGGCGCCGCCGTGGACGTTGACCTTGGCCGGGTCGGCGCCGGTCTCCTGCTGCCAGGCGAGCACGACGCTCGCGAACGCCTCGTTGATCTCGAAGAGATCGATGTCGTCGAGGCCGAGCCCGGCCTTGCGCAGCACCTTCTCCGTCGCCGGGATCACGCCGGTCAGCATCAGCAGCGGGTCGGAGCCGGTCACCGCGAAGCTGTGCAGGCGGGCCAGCGGGCGGAGCCCGAGCCGCTCCGCGGTGTCCGCCGCCATCACGAGCACGGCGGAGGCGCCGTCGTTGGTCGGGCTGCTGTTGCCCGCGGTCACCGACCAGTCGATCTGCGGGAATCGCTCGGCGAAGACCGGGTCCTGGAACGCGGGCCGGAGCCCGGCAAGGACCTCGGGCGTGGTCGTGGGCCGCACCGACTCGTCGCGGCGGACGTCTCCGTACGGGACGACCTCGGCGTCGAAGAGACCGGACTCCCAGCTCCGGGCGGCCTTCGTGTGCGAGGCGGCGGCGAACTCGTCCATCGCCTCGCGCCCGATCGACCACTTCGCGGCGATCAGCTCCGCGCTGATGCCCTGCGGAACCAGACCCTCGGGGTACCGCTCGGCGACCCCGGGGCCGAAGGGGTCCGCTCCGGGCGGCACGTTCGACCACATCGGGACGCGGCTCATGGACTCGACCCCGCAGGCGACGGCGATGTCGTACGCCCCCGAGAGCACGCCCTGGGCCGCGAAGTGCACGGCCTGCTGGGAGGAGCCGCACTGCCGGTCGACGGTGGTGGCGGGCACGGAATCGGGGAAGCCCGCGCCCAGCCAGGCATAGCGGGTGGTGTTCATGGCCTGCTCGCCGACCTGGTCGACCGTTCCACCGATGACGTCGTCGACGGAGGCGGGGTCGATGCCGGTGCGTTCGATCAGCGCGCCGAGGGTGTGGGAGAGCAGGGCGACGGGGTGGACCTCGGCCAGGGCGCCGTGCGCCTTCCCCCTGCCCATGGGCGTGCGGACTGCTTCGACGATGACGGCGTCGCGCATGATGACGGCTCCTCGATCACCTGGTGAGTTGGAAAACTGGATCCAACACTTGGCAGTAACATAGCCCAGTCGGTTGGATTCTCAAACCCTCTCCTCGACCTGCCTTAGGCTGAGCCCATGAAGGCAGCCCCCCGCCCTTGCTCGATCGCCGACGCCCTCACCCTCGTCGGCGAGAAGTACTCGCTGCTCGTCCTGCGCGAGATCTCGCTCGGCGTCCGCCGCTTCGACCGGATCGCGCGGAACACCGGTGCCCCACGCGACATCCTCACCGCCCGTCTGAAGCGCCTGGTGGAGGCCGGAATCCTGGAGAAGGTGCCGTACAGCGAACGTCCGCGGCGCTTCGAGTACCGGGCCACTCCGGCGGGCCAGGAGCTGCAGCCGGTGCTGCTCACGCTCATGGCCTGGGGCGACCGCCACCTGAACGAGAAGGACCGTCCGGTGGTCCTGGAGCACAGCTGCGGCGAGATCCTCAGCCCCCGCGTCGTGTGCGCCTGCTGCGGTGACGAGGCGGACGCGGCGAGCCTGACCCACCATGTGCGAACCCCGGGATGGACGACGACCGGCCCCGTGGAGACCTGAGATCGGGGCCTTCATCCGGGGACGGTACGCTGCGCAGCGACCGGCGGTGGATCTCCGATCCGACCGCCCTTTCTGACCGCACGAGCACATTCGGGACGGCCCTAGCCCCATGAGTTGGTTCGAATCATTCATCCTCGGACTCGTCCAGGGGCTGACGGAGTTCCTTCCCATCTCCTCCAGCGCGCACCTCCGCCTCACCGCAGCCTTCGCCGGCTGGGAGGACCCCGGCGCGGCCTTCACCGCGATCACCCAGATCGGCACGGAGACGGCCGTCCTGATCTACTTCCGCAAGGACATCGCGCGGATCGTCTCCGCCTGGTTCCGCTCGCTGCGTGACAAGTCCATGCGCAGCGACCACGACGCCCAGATGGGTTGGCTGGTCATCGTCGGCTCGATCCCGATCGGTGTGCTGGGCGTGACGCTCAAGGACCAGATCGAGGGCCCGTTCCGTGATCTGCGGCTGATCGCCACGACCCTCATCGTGATGGGCATCGTCCTCGGCGTCGCCGACCGCCTCGCCGCCCGCGACGAGATCGGCGGGCGGCACCGCGTCGTCCGCGAGCGCAAGACGCTCAAGGACCTCGGAGTGAAGGACGGCCTGATCTTCGGCGTCTGCCAGGCGATGGCCCTGATCCCCGGCGTCTCCCGCTCCGGCGCGACGATCTCCGGCGGTCTGCTCATGGGCTACACCCGCGAGGCGGCGGCCCGGTACTCGTTCCTGCTGGCCATCCCGGCGGTGCTCGCCTCGGGCGCCTACGAGCTGAAGGACGCCGGCGAGGGCCATGTGTCCTGGGGTCCGACGATCTTCGCGACCATCATCGCGTTCGTCGTCGGATACGCGGTGATCGCCTGGTTCATGAAGTTCATCACGACCAAGAGCTTCATGCCGTTCGTGATCTACCGGATCCTGCTCGGCATCGTTCTGTTCATCCTTGTCGGCACGGATGTCCTGAGCCCCCACGCGGGCGAGTCCGGGCACTGACCTCGGGCCTCGCACAGACCGGAGCCCGTCCGCGGGCGCCGGTGGTCGATCGACCGCCGGCGCGCGGACGGGCTCATGTCCGTTCGGGTGGGGACCGGGTTCCGCGCCGATCGGGACGGGTCGCCGGACTCGGGGGGTTTTCCGGCGGCTCTTCTCTGGTGCGCCCCTACCGAAGGGACGCGACGATCCTCCCGCCGGGGAGGGGAGAGCGGCGAGCGTGCGCACCCGCCGTGTCGAGGCGTTCCGTTCACACCCCGTGTGAACTGGTTCCGTGCCCCTCCACGGACCGGGCCTCTCCACGGACCGGGCCTCTCCACGGACCGGGCCTCTCCACGGACCGGGCCTCCCGACCGCGCGGGCCTCTCCACCGCCCGGCGGGATCCGCCGGGCGGGATCCGGGGGCTCGTCGCACCCTGGAACCATGGCCTGGCAAGCACCCATCGTCATCCACCGCCCCTCCCCCGACGGCGGGCGGCGCGTCACCGTCCGCGGGCAGATCGTGGGCCTCGCGCACAATGACACCGACCTCGTCGAGTTCCTGCGCCGAGCCGGACTCGAGGACGCCGACATGATCCTCGACGATCCGCATCTGGTGGAGTGGCGCGGCGGCCGGCCCCACCGGTGGGAGGCCGCCTAGCAGGCGTCGCGCACCGCTCTCGTCACGTCCGGGAGTCGTACGGGACCCGGGCGATCTCCTGGATTCCGCCGAGCGTCCCCCACTCGTTCCGGCCGAGCCGGGTCAGCGGGCGCATGAGCGTGATCTCGGGGTGGCCGTCCACCATCACGGACTCGTCCACGGCCGCGTGCACCACCCGCCCGAAGACGACGGTCGAGTCCCCGATCCGCAGGGTGCTGTGCAGCTCGCACTCCAGCGCCACCGGCGCGTGCGCCACCCGCGGCGGCTTGACCCGCAGGCTCGGCTCGCGTTCCACGCCACAGGCGTCGAACTCGCTCACCCCGCGCGGAAAGTCCGTCGCCGTGGCGTTGATCTGCTCGAAGAGCGGCTCGGGCGCGAAGTTCACCACGAAGGCCCCGGTGTCCTCGATGTTGCGCAGCGAGTCCTTGCGGCCCACCGAGGTGAACTGGACCACCGGCGGAGTCACCGACGAGATCGTGAAGAAGGAGTGCGGGGCCAGATTGTCGGTCCCGTCGGCCGAGGTCGTGGAGATCCAGGCGATGGGCCGGGGCACGACGGTGGCGGTGAGCAGTCGGTAGAAGGTGTTCCGGTCGCTCAGGGCGGGATCGATGTCGATGCGCATGACGCAAAGTATGACCGGGATCCGACCACGCCCTCGCCGCACGGCTCTTGGCCCCGCGCCTCCCCCTGCCCGACACTGTGCCGATGACACAGCGCGTGGATCTCGCGACCGTGATGGACCGGCTTGCCATCGACGACCTCGTCACCGGGTACGCGGTGGCCGTGGACGACTCCGACTGGACGGGCTACCGGGCGCTGTTCACGCGCGACGGCAGGGCCGACTACCGCGATTCCGGCGGTGTCGAGGGCCCGGCGGCCGAGGTCGCCGACTGGCTCGAGGAGACGATGCGGCTCTTCCCGGTGCGCCAGCACCTGATCGTGAATCGCCGGGTGACCATTCAGGACCTCGGCGGCTACTCGGGGGACTCGGCCGAGGTCCGGGCCGACTATGTGAACCCGATGCGCTTCGAGTCGGGCGAGGACTTCGTCTGCGGCGGCCGTTACACGTTCTCCCTGCTCCGGACGGACGACGGATGGCGGCTCCACTCGGTCGTCGTACGGGAGAAGTGGCGTCGCGTCTAGGGGCGGGGCCGGGGGTGCGCGGCGCACACTGGAGGCGACACCTGGAGGCGCTGCGTGGGAATTGCGTTCGGCAGGCGCGGCACCGGCGCGGAGCACGGGCCCGGTGCCGGTTCCCGGCGCCCGCGCCGGACACGTACGGCAGCCGAGGACGGGGCAGGCGCGGGAGCCGGAGCCCCCGCAGGGGGCGGGCCGTCCGAGGGCGCGCGGTCCCGCACCCCGCAGACACCGCATCGCGGCGCCCGCGCCGCGCTCGCGGTCGTCGCGGGCGCCCTGCCCGCGCTCGCCTTCCCGGCGCCCGCCCTCTGGTGGTTCGCCTACGTCGCCCTCGTCCCGTGGCTGCTGCTGCTCCGTACCGCGCCCACCGCGCGCCGTGCCGCCCTGGAGGGCTGGCTGGGCGGTATCGGCTTCATGGTGGCGATGCACCACTGGCTGATGCCGAGCCTGCACGTCTTCCTTCTCGTACTGGCCGCGCTGCTCGGTCTGTTGTGGGTGCCCTGGGGGTGGCTGGTGCGGGCGATGCTCGGGGACGGGCCGTCCGGAACACGTGCCGCCGCCGCGCTCCTGGTCGTCCCGTCCGGCTGGCTGCTGATCGAACTGGTCCGTTCCTGGGAGGCCTTGGGCGGGCCGTGGGGTCTGTTGGGCGCGAGTCAGTGGGAGGTCGCGCCGGCACTGCGGCTGGCCTCCGTCGGCGGCGTCTGGCTCGTCTCCCTGCTGGTGGTGGCGGTCAACACGGCCGTGGCGCTTCTCGTGGTGTCGGCGGCCGCCGTTCGGATGGCGGCCCTGGTGGGACTCGTGGTGTGCGCGCTCACGGTGGGCGTGGTCTGGTGGGGTGCCGGGCCACCTCGGGAGCAGGGGACGGCGCGGATCGCCGTCGTACAGCCGGGCGTGTACGACGGATCCGGTGGCGCCGAGCGGCGGTTCGCGCGGGGCGAGGAGTTGACGCGTGAACTGGTCGGCCAGGACCTGGATCTGGTCGTCTGGGGCGAGAGCAGCGTCGGCGCCGATCTGGCGACCCGCCCCGACCTCACGGCCCGGTTGACAGCCCTCTCCCGTGCGGTGGACGCGCCCATCCTCGTCAATGTGGACGCCCGCCGCTCCGACCGGCCGGGCATCTTCAAGAGCGCCGTGCTGATCGGGGAGCAGGGTCCCACCGGCGACCGCTACGACAAGATGCGGCTCGTGCCGTTCGGCGAGTACATCCCGCTGCGCCCGGTCCTGGGCTGGGCGACATCGGTCGGCAAGGCGGCGGGCGAGGACCGGCGGCGTGGCACCGAGCCCGTGGTGATGAGCCTTCCGGCCGACGGAGCCGACGCGGCGCTGCGGATCGGGCCGCTGGTCTGCTTCGAGTCGGCCTTCCCCGACATGTCACGCCGCCTGACCCGCGACGGCGCGGACGTGCTGATCGCCCAGTCGGCGACCTCGACGTTCCAGCACAGCTGGGCGCCCGCCCAGCACGCCTCGCTCGCGGCGCTGCGCGCGGCGGAGTCCGGCCGTCCGATGGTGCACGCCACGCTGACCGGCGTGAGCGCCGTGTACGGCCCCGACGGGCGTCGGATCGGTACGACGCTGGACACCGACCGCAGCGCGGCGGCCGTCTACGACGTGCCCCTCGCGCGGACGACCACGGGCTACGCGCGGTTCGGCGACTGGCCACTGTACGGCGCCCTGACCGTGCTCGCCGTACTGTGCGCCGCCGAGGGCATGGGCGCGCTCAGGAGGCCTGCATCAGAGCCTCGCGCACGACGCGCTCGCACAGCTCGTGGGTCGACAGAGCGTCCCGGGCGCTGAGCTGCCTGCCCGCTCGTACGGCGTCGAGGAAGGCGAGGACGGCCTGTTCGATGCCGCGCTGGCGGGCCACCGGCACCCAGTCCCCGCGTCGCCGGACGGTGGGCTGGCCCTTGTGGTCCACGACGTCCGCGAGGTTGAGGACCTGACGCTTGGTGTCCTGGCCCGACACCTCCAGGATCTCCTCGGTGGAACCGTTCATCCGGTTCATCATCCCGATGGCGGTGAATCCGTCGCCGGAGAGCTGGAGCACCACGTGCTGCATGAGTCCGTCGCGGATCCGGGCCCGTACGTCCGTGTGCTCCACCTCTCCCGGCAGAAGGAAGCGGAGGGTGTCGACGACGTGGATGAAGTCGTCGAGGACGAGGGTGCGCGGGTCCTCGGGCAGTCCGATCCGGTTCTTCTGCATGAGGATGAGTTCGCGCGGATGGTCCAGGCACTGCGCATAGCTGGGTGCCAGGCGGCGGTTGAAGCCGACGGCCAGGCTCACCGCGCGGTCTTCGGCCAGCTCCACGAGCCGCTCGGATTCGGCGTACTCGTACGCCAGGGGCTTGTCGACATAGGTCGCCACCCCGGCCTGGAGGAGCCGGGTGACGATCTCGGCGTGCGCGGCGGTCGGCGCATGTACGAACGCGGCGTCGAGGCCTGCGGAGATCAGTGAGTCGAGGTCGCTGTGGCGCCGCACGGCCGGCACGTGGTGGGTCTCGGCGACCCGCTCCAGGGTGGCCTCCGTCCGTGTCTGCAGATGGAGTTCGACCCCGGGGAGGGCGGCGAGGACCGGGAGATATGCCTTCTGCGCGATGTCGCCGAGTCCGATGCAGCCGACCTTCACGGGGTCTCCCTTAGCGCTGGGTGATCTGTCGTAAGCGCCGGTCAGCTTACTCGCGCGCGGTCGGCGGCCGACGGCGGCCGCCAGTCCGCGATGCCGTCGAACCCGCGCAGGACGAGGCCGGGTCCGAAGCGGGAGACGGCGGTGATGAGCGCGTTGCGCAGGGCGACGGCGGGCGGGGCTGCAAGGAGGGCGAGCCGGCCGGTCCGGGCGGCCTTGCGGACGATCGCCGTGGTGCGCGGCAGCCGGTCGGCGGTGTACGCGGCGAGTGACCGGCTCGGGCGAAGTCCCGGGCCTGCGTGGTGGGCGAGGACGATCGCGTCCTCGATGGCCTGGTTGCCGCCCTGCCCGAGGGTGGGCTCCATGGCGTGCGCGGCGTCGCCGAGCAGTGCGACGCGCCCGTGGTGGAAGGCGGGCAGCGGTGTGGGCATGTGGTGGACGTCGTGGCGCAGGACGCCGTCGGGATCGACGGCGGCGAGGATCTCGGGCACGGGGTGGTGCCAGTCGCCGAAGAGGCGCAGGAGTTCGGCCTTCTCGTCGTCGGGGGCGCGGGCTCCTTCGGGGGCGGCGGCCATCGCGTAGGCGTAGGTGCGGCCGTCCTTGAGGGGCTGGGTTCCCCAGAGGCGGCCGGGGCCCCAGGTCTCGTGCGGCGGGAAGGGGCGTTCGGGGGCGGGTACGACGACGCGCCAGGTGGTGAAGCCGGAGTACTCGGGACCCTTGTGGTCGGGGAAGAGGGCGCGGCGGACCGTGGAGTGGATGCCGTCGGCGCCGAGGACGAGTTCGGCCTCGATGTCCCCGTCGGGGGTGCGGACGACGGCGGGCCTGTCGTCGCCGCCGGGGTCGGCGAGGGACGCGGCCACCCCGGTCCGTACGACTCCGTCAGGGAGGGCCGAGAGGAGGATCTCGACGAGGGTGGCGCGGTGGAGCAGGACGAGAGGTCCGCCGAAGCGTGCGGCGGCGGCCTTGGCGCTGGTGCGGGCGAGCCAGCGGCCGTCGGGGGCTCGCATTCCGCCGTCGCCCTGCCAGGCGGACAGTTCACGGACGCGGTCGCCGAGCCCGATGACGTCCAGGGCGCGTTGGGAGTTGGGGGCGAGGCCGATGCCTGCGCCGACGGGGGTGAGTGCGGCGGCGCGTTCGAGGACGGTGACGTTCCAGCCGCGTCGGTGGAGGGCGACGGCGGCGGTGAGCCCGCCGATGCCGGCCCCGATGACGACGGCACGGTGCTGTTCCATGACTGCTCCCTCGGAAACTACAGCTGTAGTGACGCCTCGAACGTACTACAGGTGTAGTCAGGCCGGTAGTAGGTTGTGCCCATGACCGCACGCACCCCCCGGCCCGCCCCCGACTCCGCCGCTCCGGACTCCCCGGCCACCGCCCCTCCCCCCGCGACCGGCTCGCGCGCCGAGCGGATCGGGGACGCCGCCCTCGACCTCCTCGTCGAACGCGGGATGCGCGGGCTCACCCATCGGGCGGTCGACGAGCGGGCGGGGCTGCCGCAGGGCTCGACCTCCAACCACGCCCGCACCCGCCAAGCGCTGCTGGAGACGGCGGTCCGCCGCCAGGTCGAGCTGGAGGCCCGCGTTCTCACCCCGCACGAGATGCCGGGCCCGGACGCCGGTGCCGGGGACCTGGTGGACGCCCTCTCGCTCGCCCTGCACCGGTATCTCACCGACCACCGCGCGCTGCTCGTCTCCCGCTACGAACTCGCCCTGGAGGCCACCCGCCGCCCCGAGCTGCGCACGTTCTTCGACGCGGCGGGGGCGGCGTTCCACGGGCCGCTGATCGCGATGATGGCGGACGCCGGCTCCCCCTCCCCCGAGCGGCACGCGCTGTCCCTGATCGCCTGGTGCGAGGGGCTGATGTTCTCCTGCGCCGCGGGCTCCTTCCACTCCGCCGTACCGAGCCGGGACGAACTGCGCGTCGGCTTCGACGAGTTGCTGCGTGGAATGCTCGGCGGCTGATCCGCGCCGGGCCCCCTGGCGCTCACCGCGGCCACCGGCGACGATGCCCGGCATGACCTCCGTGGAACACACCGCACGCACCGAACCGTCGGCCACCGCGGGCGAGCGCGAGATGCTCGAGGGCTGGCTGGACTACCACCGCCGGACGCTCGCCCTGAAATGCGAGGGACTGACCGAGCCGCAGCTGCGCACCGCCTCCGCGTCACCGTCGAACCTCAGCCTGCTCGGCCTGGTCCGCCACATGGCAGAGGTGGAACGCGGCTGGTTCCGGCGGGTGCTGGCCGGAGAGCGGCCGGGGCGGATCTACAGCACCGAGGAGGACCGCGACCGCGCCTTCCACCTCACCGGGGCGGACACCTGGGACGAGGCGTACGCGACCTGGCAGGGCGAGATCGCACGGGCCCGCGAGCTCGCCGCGGCGCACCACCTCGACGATCTGGCCAAGGGCGAGCACCGCAGCGGGGAGACGTTCAACCTGCGCTGGATCTACACCCACATGATCGAGGAGTACGCGCGTCACAACGGCCACGCGGACCTGCTGCGCGAGCGGATCGACGGAGCCACGGGCGACTGACGGCCCGAGGGGGACGGCGGCGGCGTGACGTGCCCCGAGCCGCCCCGCTCCCGGGCGGACCTCTGCGCGTTCGGTGAGCGTACGGATGCCGGCGCCCCGGCAGCGACCAGGGCAGGATCTGCCGCGGTACGTACGGGACGCGAGACCGGCACCGGGGCTATCGCGCGCGGAGCCGCACCTCCAGGCGCTCGATCGCCGCGCGCACGCCGTTGCCGTATCCGTCGTCGTCCAGCGTGTCCGCTGCCGCGCGGGCCCGGTCCAGATGGACCCGGGCCGCGTCGGGCCGCTGCAGCTTCAGATAGTCGGCGGCCAGGTTGAGGTGAAGGGAGGGGTACAGCGCCCTCAGGGCGACCGCGGAGTCGTGCTCGGCCGGCCGCTCCTCGCCGAGCTCCTCGGCCGCCAGAAGGGCCCGCAGGTCCCAGGCCAGCTCGACGTCCGGGTCGTCCTGCGCATCCGCCATGTAGTGCGCGAGGGTGCAGCGGTGCAGGGGGTCCCCCTCGGGACCGATCTGCGCCCACAGATCCCCGAAACGATTGCGCGCCTCCTCCCGGTCCCCGCCGTGGAGCAGCATCGTCGTCTGACCGATCCTGGTCATGACGCCGTCGTCCGACATCTGCTGCTGCTCGGTCACTGCGGCCTCCACGCGATCTCCGTCCGGGAGACCCGACGCTAGCCGCAGCGACCCCCGAACCGGATCAGGCTCGGGCGCCGGGCGGGCCCTGTCAGCCGGGCGGGCTCAGACGCCCGCCCGGAGAGCGACCCGGCGGCGTCAGCCCAGGTCGGGGATGCGCCAGTCGATCGCCTCGTGGCCCTGGGCCGCGATCGCCTCGTTGATCTGGGTGAAGGGGTGGGAGCCGAAGAACTTCTTCGCCGACAGCGGCGAGGGGTGCGCGCCCTTCACCACCACGTGGCGCTCCTCGTCGATCAGGGGGAGCTTCTTCTGGGCGTAGTTCCCCCACAGCACGAAGACGGCCGGGTCCGGCCGGGACGCCACGGCGGAGATCACCGCGTCCGTGAACTTCTCCCAGCCCTGGCCCTTGTGCGAGTTGGCCTCGCCGGCGCGGACGGTGAGGACCGCGTTGAGCAGCAGCACACCCTGCTCGGCCCACGGCATCAGATAGCCGTTGTCCGGCACCGGGTGCCCGAGCTCCTCCTTCATCTCCTTGTAGATGTTGCGGAGGGACGGCGGGGTCTTGACACCGGGCCGGACGGAGAAGCAGAGGCCGTGCCCCTGCCCTTCTCCGTGGTACGGGTCCTGGCCGAGGACCAGGACCTTCACCTTGTCGTACGGGGTGGCGGCGAGGGCCGCGAAGACCTCGTCGCGCGGCGGGTAGACCGGCCCCTTCGCCCGCTCCTCCTCGACGAACTCGGTGAGCTGCTTGAAGTACGGCTTCTGCAGCTCGTCGCCGAGGACGCCGCGCCAGGACTCGGGCAGCATGTCGGTGTCGGTCACGTCAACAACCTCCGGTAGGCCATGTCTTCTTACGTGCTGAAGAACCTACCGGGGGCCACTGACAATGCCGCTACCAGCTGGTCCTGCGGCTGAGTTCCCACATCTGCATGACGGTCTGCGGGTCGAGCGCGCGCTCGCCGCCCGCGATGTCCTCACCGGCGGCGATGTAGAGCTTGCCCTGCCACAGCGGGAGGAGCCGGACGTCGTCCACCATGATCTCCTGCGCCTCCTTGAACTCCTCGGCGGCGGCGCCGCGGTCGCTCTCGCGCCGCGACTTCGGCAGGATCTCGTCGGTGATGCGGGGGCTCACGTACGGCGTCCCCAGCGCGTTCTGCTTGCCGACGAACGGGGCGATGAAGTTGTCCGCGTCCGGGAAGTCGGGGAACCAGCCGCGACCGAAGACGGGGTACTCGCCCTTCTGGTAGTCGGCCGCGAACTCCTTCCACGGCTTGCTGCGCAGGGTCACCTTGAAGAGCCCCGACGCGTCCAGCTGCCGCTTGAGCTCGGTGAACTCGAGCGCGGTGCCGGAGCCGTACCGGTCGGTGGTGTACCAGAAGGTCAGCTCGACCGGCTTGGTGATCCCGGCCTCGCGCAGGATCGACTTGGCCTTCGTGACGCTGGGCTCGCCGAAGGCGTCGAAGAACTCCGTGGTGTGCCCGGCGATGCCCTTGGGGACCATGGAGTACAGCGGCTCGGCCGTGCCCTTGTACGCCTTGTCGACCAGTTCCTCGCGGTCGACGATCTGGGCGATCGCCTTGCGGACCGGCTCCTTGGCGACCGTGGAGTTCCGCGCGTTGAAGACGAGGTAGCGGATGTCGGCGCCGGTCGACTCCACGAGCTGGAGCTTCTCGTTCGCCGGGGTGTCCTCCTGGAGTTCGACGACCTCCTCGGCGGTGAGACCCCGGTAGGTGGCGTCGATCTCCTCCTCCCGCAGCGCGGTGACCATGGCCTCGGACTCCTTGAAGTACCGAATGGTCACGCCGCCGTTCTTGCGGTCCGCGAACCCCTTGTAGGTGGGGTTCTTGGTCAGCTCGGCCTTGTCGCCCTCGACGTATTCGTCGAGGACGTAAGGACCGGAGCCGGTGAGCTTGCCGTCCTCACGGAGCTTGTCGGCGGGGTACTCGGCCGGGTCCACCAGGGACATGGCCGGCGTCGCGAGAACGAAGGGGAAGGTCGCGTCGGGCTTGTTCAGCTTGAAGACGACCGTACGGTCGTCCACGGTCTCGATCTTGTCGAGCGAGCCGAGCATCCCGTTGGGGCCACCGTCGGCGTTGATCGTACGGATGCGCTCGATGGAGTACTGGACCGCCTTGGCGTCCAGTTTGTGCCCGTTCGAGAACGTCAGGCCGTCGACGAGCTTGCACTCGAAGATCCGGCTGGCGGTGTCGGAGAATTTGCAGTCGGCGGCATCGGACTGCGGGGTCGTACTGCCGGTCGGAAAACTCACCAGCGTCTGGAAGACATTTCGGTACAGCTCCCAGGAATTGTCCCAAGCGGCTGCCGGATCAAGCGTGGTGGGAGAACTCGTCGTGCCGACGACGATTCTCTGCTCCCCGGTGGATTCACCGTCCGAAAACAGGCTGCATCCGGATACCAGGGATATGGACGCAAGGGCTGCAGCGGCCTGCAGACTGGTCCGGTTGAACACGTGCACGCTCCTCGTTCAGCCATGGGTCGGCCGACCATACCGCAGCGCCCCGCCAGGTCAATGTTCGACCCTGACGGGGCACTTGAGGCATTCAACGATTAACCGGGGTCAAACCGGTCAGGAATTCAGGAAAGTGTCCGGTTATCGGTCACTCGACGCCGGAGTTGAGGAAAAGACCCCCGTCGACCACCAGCGTCTGGCCGGTGATCCAGTCCGACTGGTCGGAGGTGAGGAACGCGGCCGCGCCACCGATGTCCTCCGGGACCCCCAGCCGGCCGAGCGGGTACGCGGCCGCCGCCTCGGCCTCCCGACCCTCGTAGAGGGCCTGGGCGAACTTGGTCTTGACGACGGCCGGGGCGATCGCGTTGACCCGCACCACCGGCGCGAATTCGTGCGCCAGCTGGAGGGTCAGATTGACCATGGCCGCCTTGCTCATCCCGTACGCGCCGATGAACGGCGAGGCGGAGATGCCGGCGATCGAGGCGATGTTCACGATCGCGCCGCCATGATCCTTCTGCCAGGCGCGCCAGGTCAGCTGGGCGAACCCCAGCGCCGAGATCACATTCGTCTCGTAGACCTTGCGGGCGACGTTCAGGTCCAGTTCGGCGATCGGTCCGAAGACCGGGTTCGTCCCGGCGTTGTTCACCAGGAAGTCGACCCGGCCGAACGCCTCCATCGTGGCATCGACCGCAGCGGCCTGGTGGGCCTCGTCGTGGGCCTTGCCGGGCACGGCGATGACCCGGTCGGCTCCGAGGCGCTCGACGGCCTCCTTGAGGGCCTCCTCGCCCCGGCCGGTGATGCACACACGGTCGCCGCGGGCGACCAGCGCCTCGGCGACGCCGTAGCCGATGCCCCGGCTGGCGCCGGTGACCAGAGCGACCTTGCCGGAAAGCGCGGGCAGTTCCTTCGTGCTCATGTACGTCTCCTTCTTCCCGCTCGAAGCGTCAGTTGAGCGGGCCGCCGGCCACGTACAGGACCTGGCCGGAGACGAAGCCGGCGTCGTCACCCGTGAAGAAGGCGATGGCGTTGGCGATGTCCTCGGGCTTGCCGACGCGCTGCACCGGAATCATGGAGGCGGCCGCGGCCTGGAAGTCCTCGAAGCCCATGCCGACACGCTCGGCGGTCTGCGCGGTCATCTCGGTGACGATGAAGCCCGGGGCGACGGCGTTCGCCGTGATGTTGAACTTGCCGAGTTCCTTGGCGAGGGTCTTGGTGAAGCCCTGCAGACCGGCCTTGACGGCCGAGTAGTTCGCCTGGCCGCGGTTGCCGAGCGCGGAGGACGAGGAGAGCGAGACGATCCGGCCGAAGCCCGCGTCCACCATGTGCTTCTGGCACGCCTTGGCCATCAGGAACGCGCCCTTGAGGTGCACGTTCATGACCATGTCCCAGTCGGACTCGCTCATCTTGAACAGCAGGTTGTCGCGGAGCACGCCGGCGTTGTTGACGAGGATCGTCGGGGCGCCGAGCTCGGCGGCGACGCGCGCGACGGCGGCCTCCACCTGAGCGCTGTCGGAGACGTCGCAGCCGACGGCGATGGCGGTGCCACCGGCGGCCTTGATCTTCTCGACGGTGTCCTTGCAGGCCGCCTCGTCGAGGTCGAGTACGGCGACGGCGCGGCCCTCCGCGGCCAGCCGTACCGCGGTCGCGGCGCCAATGCCCCGCGCCGCGCCGGTGACGACGGCTACGCGCTGCTCGGTGGTCGACATGCTGGTTCTCCTCGCCCTTGGATCATCCATGGATGCGGCCCGCACGGTGCGTCCCACACATGAGCGACCGCTTAGTACCTTCCGCAGACGAGACGCTAGAAGCCCTGGCACCCGGTGTCAACGGCCCACCGGGTGCACAGCGTCACTCCGCGCCACACCGGACGGCGCTCAGCGCACCAGCAGATCGAGCAGTCTTTCGACCTCGGCCTCCGGGTCGGCCGTCAGACCGGTGTGCACCGGGCCCGGCTGGACGACCGTGGAGCGGGGCGCGATCAGCCAGCGGAAGCGCCGTCCGGCGTCGTCACGGGCCGCCTGGCCGGCGTCCTCACCGCCCAGGCAGACCCCCTCGACCGCGTGCAGCGCGGCCCGGACGCCGGTCACGTCGGCACCGGGGTCGAGCACCCTGAGCTTGGCCTCGTCGAGGTGGGTGCGGGCGGCGACGAAGGATTTCGCCCGGCAGTAGACCACCACGCCCGCGTTGAAGAACTCGCCGCGCTCGACGCGTGGCACGACGCGCAGCAGCGCGTACTCGAAGACATCGCGGTCGGTCACGTGGTGCGGTCCTTCTGGGCGGAGTGCGGCCGGGGGGCGAGACGTTCGGCGAGCCAGCCGGGCGGCTGCGCCGGCCCGCGCTCGACCCGCGGTCCGAGGGTGATCCGCTCGTGGATGGTCGCGGCGCGCGGCAGCAGCGCCTCCACGTACGCGGCGCGCAGCGCGTCGGTGCTCTCGAAACCGGGCTCGTCCACGAGCCACTCGTCGGGGACGTCGGCGGCGACCTCCTCGAGCAGCTCCCGTGTCACCAGGGGGGCCAGCTCGGCCGCCGCGGCGGCGACGTCCGGCGAGAAGGGCGCGAGGGCGTGGTCGGAGGCGTCGTACGGCTTCGCGGCGGAGGCCTGGGCGCCCCGCCAGTTGTGGTGCCAGATCATCGTGGCGCCGTGGTCGATCAGCCACAGGTCGCCGTGCCAGACCAGCATGTTCGGGTTGCGCCAGGACCGGTCGACGTTGTTGATCACCGCGTCGAACCAGACGACCTTCCCCGCCTCCTTCGGGTCCACCTCGTACGCCAGCGGGTCGAAGCCCAGCGAGCCGGGAAGGTAGTCCATCCCGAGGTTGAGCCCGCCACTCGCCTTCAGCAGCTCCTGGACCTCCTGGTCGGGCTCGGAGAGCCCGATGACGGGGTCGAGCCCGATGGCGACGAGCTCGGGCACACGCAGCCCGAGCCGGCGGGCGAGCTGCCCGCAGATCACCTCGGCGACGAGTGTCTTGCGCCCCTGCCCGGCGCCGGTGAACTTCATGACGTACGTGCCGAGGTCGTCGGCCTCGACGATCCCGGGGAGCGAGCCGCCCTCACGCAAAGGCGTGACATAGCGGGTCGCTACGACCTCTTCCAACACTTTCCCAGGCCACCCATCTCTTCAGCCTTACAATCCACGGCCAACTTCTCCGGGGCGTAGAGGCAGGAATCACCGGTCAACGGCGCTGGGGAGAATCTGGGGAGTTTCGGCCGGCGAGCCGGTCTCCCCGCTCCCCAAGCAGACCGTCGATGGTGCCGCGCCCCTTGCTGCCGGCTTCCGGCATGAAGTGAGCATAGTAACCGAGGGTGATCGCCGGCGAGCAGTGTCCGAGCCACCGAGCCAGGGCCACGACGGACTCTCCGGTTCCAACATGATCGAGGCGTAGGTGTGCCGAAGGACGTGGAAACCGTCCTTCGGGGCGGTAGTCGGCCGGCGGGTCGTCGGCGACCTCCGTCAACGCAAGCATTCCATCGGCTCCCACTGGCTCAGATCCGGTGGCACGAACCAGTTGGTGATCAATCTTCGGGGCAGCGATCAAGCTAGCTGTGATGGCACGGGTCGACTTTCACAACGCTCCCTCAAAAGCCGTTGGGCCGGGCGCGCGGTCGGCCGTGGCGTGACCGGGGGCGGTCAGGACGCGGTGGGAACCCCCGCGTCCAGGCCGCGGGCCGCGACAAGCTGTGCGCTGCCGTCGGTCAAGCGGTAGGAGAGCCCCACGACGCCGAGGCGGCCGTCGGCCACCCGCTCGGCCAGGATGCGGGAGCGTTCCAGCAGCAGGTCTACGGTGTGCTCGATGTGCTCGGCCAGGATCTCCTCGGGCGTCTCGCGTCCGGCGGCGCGGGCTGCCAGCACGCTCGGGGTCACCCGCTCGACCACGTCCCGGACGAAGCCGCCCGGCGTCTGCCCGTCCTTGAGAGCGGAGCAGGCCGCGGCGACGGCGCCGCACGAGTCGTGGCCGAGGACGACGACGAGCGGCGCGTTGAGAACGCTCACTCCGAACTCTATGGAACCGAGCACTTCCGTCCCGGCGACATGTCCGGCAGTGCGGACCACGAACAGGTCGCCCAGACCGCGGTCGAAGATGATCTCGGCGGCCAGCCGGGAGTCGGAGCATCCGAACAGCACGGCGAAGGGCTGCTGGGCGGGTGCGGTCTCGGTGCGGCGGGCCGCGTCCTGGTTCGGGTGCTCAGAGGTGCCGGCAACGAAGCGCTGGTTACCGGCCATGAGCAGGTCGAAAGCGTCGCGGGGCGCCGAAGTCTGGATCTTCTGGGTCATGGCCGCAGCCTACGACCCGGCACCAACCGTCGCACTGCCCGGTGCCGGCGGCACTCGCCGGATCGGGCACCCCCAGGCCACGGGCGAGGCGGCTTCGATCCGAACCTCAGCGAGCAGCGCAGCGCCCCTGCCCCATAAGGCCGAGCGATCGTACCGGGGAGCGATAGGGACGATCAGCACGAGCATCCCGGAGATTCCTTCACCGGTCAGCCTCGCGGTCATCGTCATCGTCCTCGCCGGTTCCGTGGCCCTCAGCCTGCTCCGGCCCGCCCCACCCCACCCGGCGCCCACAGGTCCGACCGAGAAGGCAGATCCGCGGTCCGAGGGGGCAACCACCGAGAACCTCGGCCCCCACGGCGGCGCCCGTACCGCCGGTGCGCGTGGCACCTCCTGCGCCCTGCCCGGGAGAGGTGAAGCAGGGCCTGGGACATCGATCACCTCCCGTACGTTTGACTGCCTCATCCGGGTGGAATCTTTCCCCCTTGCCGGGATCGATGCTGGTCACATGGGGTGAACGCGCCGCGTGCCTCGTTCCCCGGCATCAGGCGAAGGCCGTTGATGGAGACGTGAATACCTCAAGCACCACCCGGATACTGCCCTCCCCTCTCACGACCCCCACCCCTCCTCTCATGCACGACTCGGGCGCGGACACCGCGCCCGGCGTCATACTCGTTCGCTCCCGCACCACCCTCGGCACCACCCTGGTCCTCCACCTCACCGGGGAGATCGACCACTACGGTGCCGCCCCGCTGCGGGCGCTCCTGGCCTCGGCAGCCGAAGGCGGCTACACCGGCCTCGTGCTGGACACCTCCCGGGTCACCTTCTGCGACTCCGGCTTCCTCGCCGTCCTCGACTGGTGGCCCCGGCACGGACGACGCCTCAGACTCGCAAACCGCTCCCAGGCCGTTCAGCACCTCCTGAACGCGGCACCACGCACGGCGCAGCAGCCGGCCCGGCAGGGCCCACCTCGGGCGGCGGCCAGGTCATGACATTCATACTCCTGACCTGCGGCCCGATGCTCGCGGCGGTCCTGCTTACGCACTGGGAACCCCGAGAACCACGCCACCACCGCCCCGCCCAACCACCCCGAACCACACCTCGCAGGACCCTGATCCACCGCCCCCTGACACCCCCTTTCCTGGGCTCCAGGGTGTAGACGAGGCAGAGTGCTGGGGCCGCGGCGGACGCGGGCCCCGCCTCACTCCGGGAGGCGCTCCACACGAGTAGCTCCGCCGAGCACACCGGATGAACCCGTGTGTGGGGGAACCGCAACGCTGTCCAGGCCGCATCACCTGTGCGGCCGTGCGGGGCCGCATCACCTGTGCGGCCGTGCGGGGCCGTAGAGCATGCGTCGTCCAGCTCGGTGTCGTCGTCCGCCGCCTCCGGAGGCTTCAAATGGCTCAGGTCGGCGGGACGCGGCATTCGTGCGCGCCTCTTGTGGCTGCTGCGGGCGGCCACTTGCTGGGGCGGGGGGCGCGCCGCCCCTCCTCCAAGCTGCGGTGGCCGGCGCCTGGATCTCGGAGTACTGGACCAAGAGGTCGGGGCCGCATCATGGCCGCCGCCCACACCAGTGAGCGCCGGGACACTCTGTGCACCGCCCGCGGAATCGCGAGCGTCTGCCCCGCCTTGCGTCACCAGGTTCCTCCGGCGCCGCGCCGGCGTCCGGATCGTGCCGCACGTGCCCGGGGAGCAGCGAGGGGAAGTCCTCGACCGGCCCGCGACGCGTGCGGCCTCCGCTGAGGAGGGAGCCTTCAGGGATGGGTACTTGACGGACCGAACGCCACTCGCGACGCTGTCCGCGCCGCTCCGACCTCGCACGCCTGGGCACACATCGCCTGCCACGGCAGGCAGGGCCTGATGGATCCATCCCGCGCCGGACCCCATCTGCACGACGGCATGCCGACGGTAGCCGAACTACCACCGTCCGGACCGAGGAGCCCGGGGAGCTCGCCTACTTGTCCGCCTGCGCGACGGCCACCGGAGGAGTCGACGTGCCCGATGAGGCGACTCAAAGCGCTGATGGCCTGGAGGGCGCCGGGGCTGGAGTCCTCGACCCATCGGGTGGCGGTGCCCATGCCGGCCGTCTTCTCCTTGGGCACGAACATCTTGGCACTGCCGTCCAGTCAGGCAGGGGCCAACAGTGATCCGCAGCGTGAGGTTCATCATCAGCTCCTTGATCGGGGATTGCCCGCACCACTGACGAGACAGCAATCCCGCCTGTGCGTCTCCGAACACCCCAGCAGCAGGAGACGTGGGTCACACGCGTCCGTGTCACAGGGCGTCGGGCTACCTCGTCTCAGGGGGTGTAGCCACTGACGACCACGGAGGAGCACACGATGGACGCGCGACTGAACTACTTCGCCAGCCCGAACCCCGACAAGGCCCTCAAGTACTTCATGTCGGCGGGCAAGGCGCTCAAGGAATCTCCGCTGCCGGCCGCGACGCAGGAGTTGGTGGCGCTGCGCGTGAGCCAGATCAACGGCTGCGCCGTCTGCATCGACATGCACACGAAGGAGGCCGCCGCCGCCGGGGAGGCCCCGGTGCGGCTGAACCTGGTTGCGGCGTGGCGGGAGGCCACGGTCTTCACCGAGGCGGAACGCGTCGCGCTGGAGCTGGCGGAGCAGGGGACCCGGGTCGCGGACGCGGCCGGCGGGGTCAGCGACGAGGTCTGGGCGCGTGCCGGCGAGCACTACGACGAGGAGCAGCTCACGGCCCTGGTGATGTTGGTGTCCTTCATGAACGCGGTGAACCGGCTGAACGTCATCACCCAGCAGCCGGCCGGCGACTACGAGGTCGGGCAGTTCCACTGAAACGGTCGTCGTCACCGGCGGGCCCGGGCCGCGGGCTCCGGGCCCATGGGGCCTTGCTCTGCGCCGCCGGTGGACCAGATGATCACCAGAAGATGCCCGCGCCGAAGAGTACGGCGGACGGGAGGACTGCGAGGGGGAGTCGGCGTGAGCAAGGTCGAGGAGTTCGAGGAGCTGCGGCCGCTGCTGTTCTCGATCGCGTACCGGATTCTGGGCAGCGTGGGTGAGGCCGAGGACGCGGTACAGGAGACCTGGCTGCGCTTCGACAGCTCGGCGACCCGGCCCACGTCGACCAAGGCCTTCTTGTCCGCCACGGTGACGCGGATCTCGATCGACGTGCTGCGCTCCGCACGGGTGAGGCGGGAGGAGTACGTCGGGCCGTGGTTCCCCGAGCCGCTGCTCACCGATCCCTATCAGGATCCGGCACGCTCAGCGGAACTGGCCGACTCTGTGTCGATGGCGGCGCTGCTGCTCCTGGAGCGGCTCAGCCCGCTGGAGCGGTCGGTGTTCGTGCTGCGGGAGGTGTTCGGCTTCGGCTTCGACGAGGTCGCCTCGGCGGTGGAGCGGTCGGAGGCGGCGTGCCGGCAGCTGCTGGTACGGGCGCGGCGGCACATGCAGGCCGGACGGCCCCGGTTCGTAGCGGACCGTCAGGAACGGCAGGAGCTGGCAACGCGATTCTTCGACGCCCTCCGCGAAGGCGATGTCGTCGGCCTGCGGGATCTGCTCGCCGCCGACGTGTCGATGGTCGGGGACGGCGGCGGCAAGGCCCCGCAGCTGGCCAGGGCCGTCATCGGTGCCGAGAACGTGGCCCGGCTGCTCGCCTCGGTCTTCCCCCGGATGGCCCGGATCGACGTGTCCTTCGAGCCGCACGAGCTCAACGGCCAGCCTGGAGCGATCTTCCGCGACCGGGACGGCAAGGTGCTCCACATCTTGGCCCTCGATGTGCTCGATGGGCAGATCCAGACCATCCGCTCGGTGATCAACCCCGACAAGCTCGGCCACCTCGGGCCGGTCGCTGACGCCTGGGCTGTCGACCGCGAGGTGAAGCAGGCCCGCCAGCAGACGAAATGACCTCGGGTCCGGCGTGGGTCGGCTCGTTCACCGGCAGCTCATGTCAACGGCCGCAGGGTGACCGGTTCGCCTGTCCGGCGAGGTTCAGGTTGTGCAGGCGGGCTATGCCGCGCATCGCGTGGTGCACGCCGTCGCCGCGGAGGCGGCAGTCGCGCAAGATCTTCCTGGTCTTCATGCGGGCAAGGACGTGCTCGACAAGGGCCCGGACCTGCCTGTGGCTCTTGTCGTGCGCCTGCTTCCAGTCGGGGAGCTCTTCGCCCCCGCTGCGACGGCGGTGAGGGATGACCAGTCCCGTTCCGCGGTAGCCGCCGTCGGCGATCGTTATGGTCTTCCCGACGGCTTCCTTCACGCCGGACTCGGCCCAGGCCCGGTAGTCATTGCGGTTGCCCGGCAGTGGCCGGACGAGCACGACCACCAGCCGGGTGTCGGCGTCCACGACCACCTGATGGTTCGTCGAGTACCGATAGTTCTTCGGCTGTTCAGCCACGGTGTGATCGCGGGTCGGCGCCAGGGTGCCGACCACGATCAGCACGGCGTCCTTGCGGAAGCGGCGCCGCGGCGGGAGCGCGAGCATCTCGTCACGAGAACGATGAGCCAACGGTTCGGCTGGCCAGTGGGGCGAAATCTGCGCTGGGAGCCCTGACCGGCTCACGACCTTACAAGGTCGCCGACTCGACGATCGGCCTGTGGTCTGGCGTGTAGCTGAAGGGACGGAGCTGTTCCAGGGCCTTGCCGATGCGGAAGACGGTCGGGTCGTCGTAGGTGTGGCCGACGATCTGGATGCCCGTGGGCAGGCCCCAGCTGGAGTGGCCGCTGGGGACGTTGAGGACGGGACAGCGGTTGTTGATGTTGAAGGGGACGGTCATCGTCGCCCACAGGGGCTCGCCGTGGTCCTCGCCGTTGACCACCAGGCGGTCCAGGAGGTCGTCGCCGGCGGGCAGGCCCGGGACGGCCGTCGTCGGGCAGATGAGTGCGTCGAAGGGCGCCATCGCCTCGCCCAGCTCGCGCTGCAGTCGGGTCTCGACGCGCAGGCCGTCGAGGTAGGTAACGCTCTCACGGGCGACGGCCATGGTGTCCGCGAAGGCTGCCGCGTAGGCCGACATCCGGTCCCGGTGATTCGCTTCGATCTCGGAGACGAGGGCGCCGAAGATGGTGGAGAAGTGCGCCGCGAGGCTGATGAGGATGTCGCCCTTGGTCCACGGGAGTTCGATCTCCTCGACGTCCGCGCCCGCGTCGGTGAGGGCGCGGGCGACCTCGCGGGTGTTGGCCTCGACCTCCGGGTGGACGTCGTACGCGCCCAGGCGGACGCACAGCGCGATGCGCATCCCCGCGACCGTGTCGTACTCGGTCGGCAGGACGAGCTTCGGGCGCAGCGACACGTGGTCGCGCGGGTCGGGGCCGGCCAGGACGTTGGCGAAGGTGACGCAGTCGTCCACGGTCCGTGCCATGGGGCCGTCGCCGCGGTAGTGGTCGGCGGACAGCGGTGCGACGCCGGGAATCCGGCCGTAGGGGGCCTTGTAGCCGACGGTGCCGGTGAAGGCGGCGGGAATGCGGGTGGAGCCGCCGATGTCGGAGGCGGAGGCGAGCAGTGCGGTGCCGGCCGCGAGGGAGGCACCCGCGCCGCCGGACGAGCCGCCGGGGGTGAACTGGGGATTCCATGGGTTGCGGGTGATCCCCCACAGGCGGCTGTGCGTGAAGGTGGCGATGGAGAACTCGGGAGTGGCGGTGCGGGCGTGGATGATGCCGCCGGCGTCCAGGATGCGGTCGATCACCGGGGCGTTCTCGGTGGCGGTGTTGCTGACGTTGACGAGCGAGCCCTCGGTGAGGGAGCGCCCGGCGATGGCATGCTTCTCCTTGGTGGCGACGGGGATGCCTTCCAGCGGGCGCGGTGTCAGGCCGCCTTTGCCGAGGAAGCGGTCCTCGGCGTGCCGGGCCTCTTCGAGTGCCTGGTCGAAGAGCTGCTCGGTGAAGGCGTTGACGAGCGGCT
Source organism: Streptomyces sp. NPDC039609 (assembly GCF_055596705.1). Taxonomy (NCBI): domain Bacteria; kingdom Bacillati; phylum Actinomycetota; class Actinomycetes; order Kitasatosporales; family Streptomycetaceae; genus Streptomyces; species Streptomyces sp. NPDC039609. The sequence goes on along the minus strand of NZ_JBVIUJ010000001.1, from coordinate 55,851 downwards.
CGGTCTGCTCCGCGCGCTCGATGACCGCGCGCATCAGCTCGACCGGAGACAGCTCGCGTGCCTCGAAGAGCCGTCGTGCCGCGGTGGCGCTGAGGTAGGCGAGATCGTTGCTGGAGTCGTACGCGTTCATGCGGAACCCTTTCCGGGTGGAGGAGAACGGGGGTGGTCTCGTGGCGGTACGGGCGGGTCTCAGCCGATCAGCCGTTTGAGGGCGGTGTTGATCCAGGCCGTCGCCTCGGCGGCGACGGGGCTGAGATGGTCCATGCCGTAGAAGCCGTGGACGAGACCGTCGAACCGCCGGTGCTCGACACGTACACCGGCGCGGCGCAGTGCTTCGGCGTACGCGTCTCCCTCGTCGCGCAGCGGGTCGTACTCCGCGGTGGCCACGACGGCCGGAGCGAGACCGGCCAGGTTCTCGGCACGCAGGGGCGCGACCCGCGGGTCGGAGCCGAACTCCGCGGCTGCGGGATCCGGGTGGCTCACTCCGAGGTACTGCTCGAAGAACCAGTGCAGCTCCGCGGTGGTGAGGAAGTAGCCCTCGCCGTTCTCGACCCGCGACGCGTACGCGCCGGCCATGTCCGTACTGGGGTAGACCAGTAGTTGGGCGGCGAGGTCCAGCCCCTCGGCGTGGGCCCGCTGTGCGCAGACGGCTGACAGGGTGGCCCCGGCGCTGTCCCCGGCGACGACCAGCCGGGAGGCGTCGCCGCCGAAGTCTTCCGGGCGCTGGGCGACCCAGGTGAGGGCGGTGTACGCGTCGTGGACGGCGGCGGGGAAGCGGTGCTCGGGCGCGAGCCGGTAGTCGACGCTCACGACGACGGCGTCGAGGTCGTTGCACAGGGTTCGGGCGTGGACGTCATGGGTGTCGAGGTCGCCGAGCACCCAGCCACCGCCGTGCAGGTACACCACCGTCGGCACGGGCGTCACGGCGTGCGGACGGTAGACGCGAGCGGGGACGAACCCGGCCGGCACGGTGGAGGTCACCGCCGCGACCTCGAGCCTCGTGCCCGGGTCGGACTGGTCGACGGTCAGCGCCCGCAGCCGGGCCCTGGCCCGAGCGACCTCGTCCTCCCCGTGCTGCGGGGCGTCGGGGCGCGGGAGGTTTCGAAGGAAGGAGGCGATGTTCGGGTCGAGGGGCACGTCACATCTCCTGACGGGCGCCGGCTCGGTCGTCCTCGGTGCACAGCCATGGGGTGGCCGCCGCGAGCAGGGCTGTCACGCCGGTCCGGATCGTGGGGTCGGGTACAGGGGCGAAGTACGGGGAGTGGTTGGCGGGGATCGTGTCGGGCAGGCCGTCCGTCAGCAGGGCTTCGGGGTCGATGTGCTGGAAGAGGGCGGGGTCGGCGCCGCCGAAGTGCCAGAAGACCGAGGGAACGCCGAGGGCCGTGCCGAAGACACCGAAGTCCTCGCTGCCGGTGAGGGTCTGGGGCAGGGTGAAGACCCGCTCTGGGCCGAGGACTTCGGCGATCGCGGTCAGTACGGTGCCGGTGGCCCGGTCGTCATTGACGGTGACGGGGAAGGAGTTGAGCCCAGCGACCTCGGGGTCCTTCGGGGCGCCTGAGGCGGCTGCTTCGGCGCGCACGATCCGTTCGACAGCCGCCAGGACCCGGTCCCGCACCGCGGGAGTCGTGGAGCGGACGTTGATCCGCAGGTCGGCGGTGTCGGGGATGATGTTCTCCTTGGTGCCCGAGTGCAGCGAGCCGACGGTCACCACGGCGGTCTGTGCCGCCCCCACCTCCCGGGAGACGACCGTCTGCAGCCGCATGACGACCGCGGCGGCCATGACGATCGGGTCGACGGTGGTCTCGGGGGTGGACCCGTGGCCTCCGCGGCCGAAGAGGCGGACGCGCAGGCTGTCGGAGGCGGCCATCACCGGTCCGGGCCGGGTGCCGACGAACCCGACGGGGGCGGGGGCCACATGCTGGCCCAGGCAGACGTCGGCGCGCGGGAAACGCTCCAGGAAGCCGTCCTCGATCATCGTCAGTGCCCCGCCGACCTCCTCGGCGGGCTGGAACACGGCGACGACCGTACCGCGCCATTCCGCACGACTGGCGGCGAGTTGGGCGGTCGCGCCGAGGAGACAGGTGACGTGCATGTCGTGGCCACAGGCGTGCATCACGGGCACCTCGTTGCCCTCGCCGTCGACGGCGGTCTCGTGGGAGGCGTACGGCAGTCCCGTCCGCTCCTGGACCGGGAGCCCGTCCATGTCGGCGCGGAGCAGGACCACGGAGCCCTCGCCGTTGGCCAGGATCCCGACGACGCCGGTGCCCCCGACGCCCTCGGTGACCTCCCAGCCCTGCTTTCGCAGCCGGTCGGCGACGACTTCGGCGGTGCGGAATTCCTGGAAGGACAGCTCGGGATGGGCGTGCAGGTCCTCGTAGACGGAGCGCAGGCCGGGCAGCCGGTCCGGGAAACCGGACAGCAGGCGCGTCACGGAGGCGGCGGTCATGAGTACTCCTTTGCGGGCGCGGGGTCGGACACGCCGGTGGCGGTCCGGAAGGAGGCGGCGTCCTGTGGGGTCAGGAGGGCCATCGCGGTGGCGATGACGGCGCCGAGCACCAGGGAGGCGAAGGCCACCTGGAAGGAGAAGGCGTCGGCGAGCATGCCGATGACGGGCGGGGCGACCATGCCTGCCACCTGGCCGCCGAAGACGATCACCGCGCTGCCCACGCCGACGTACTCCGGTGCCAGTCCGCTCAGCGGGACGGCGAGGATGGGCATGTAGCAGAGGGAGACGGCGATGGAGGCGAGCGTGCCGAAGACGACGAAACCGGTGAGCGAGGGCGAGAAGGACATGAGGAGCAGCGCGGCGGCGGCCACCGTCATGCTGGGCACGAGCACCTTGCGGTGATGGCCGCCGAGCCGGTCCGAAACCCGGCCGCCGACGACGATCGCCCCGGCTGCGGCAAGGGCAGGGATCGCCACGAGGGCTCCGGCCGAGGAGAGCGGGACTCCGTGCTCTTCGCTGATGTAGGAGGGAACCCAGGTGTTGAGGCCCCAGACGATCGCGCTGTAGCCGAACATCATGGTGCTGAAGCGCCAGATCACGCCCAGCCTCAGAACGCCGCCCACGCCCAGGCGGGCGGTACGGGTCTCCGGCTCCGTGCGGGACAGCGGCGCGGGGAGCCACATCCGTACCGCCACCAGGACGAAGACACCGAGCGCCGCCGTCGAGAAGAACGCCGAGCGCCAGCCGAAGGCGGCGATCAGGGGAGCGACGAGGAGCGGGGTGAGGACGCCGGCGACGGCGTTGGAGCTCATGATCAGGCCGTTGGCGCCCATCCGTTCCTCCGGCGTGGTCCGCTCGACGAGGACCTTCAGCGAGGCGGGCGGGAAGATGCCTTCGGCGGCGCCGAACGCGAACCGCATGACGAGCAGGACGGCGAACGACCAGGCGAAGCCGGTCAGAGCGGTGAACACGGACCAGGCCAGCAGGGCCCAGAGCGTGATCCGCTTCGCTCCGTACCGGTCGGCGAGCATCCCGCCGGGTATCTGGGCGAGGGCGTAGGCGAGGAAGAACACCGAGACGATCAGACCCTGCTGCCCTCGGCTCAGGTCGAACTCGGCACCGAGCAAAGGCAGGACAAGGTTGATGACGAGCCGGTCGGCGTAGTCGACCAGCCAGGCGGCGAACAACAGGACGATCGTGATCCGGACGGTTTTCCGGGCGGACTGCGGGGACGGAGCAGACACGTGGCACTCCTCATCGCCATGGCCGAAACTGAGCATCGGCCGGAAGTGCCCCTACGATCCGGTCTGTGACCGAAATCCATGAAGATTTGCAGGAAAACATCTCGGGAAGAGCCGTGACGCCCGATTCCCGCGGCCTGGATGCGGCCGTCCACTTCTCCGAACTGGACCTGGCTCTCGTCGACGCTCTACAGGCCGCCCCCCGGGCGCCGTGGTCCCGGATCGGCCGCGCACTCGGCGTGGACGCGACCACGGCGGCCCGCCGCTGGGAACGACTGCGCGCGAGCGGTCTGGCCTGGGTCACCGCGTACGACGCGGCGAAGTCGGCCACGGTCGCCTACATCGAGGTGAGGTGCCGGCCGCGGGCGCTCGAATCGGTCAGCATCGCCCTGGCTGAGATGCCCTGGGTCTTCAGCGTCGACGAGGCCGCGGGCGACTTCGATCTCCTGGCGTCGGTCGCCGCCGCCGACCTGCCCGCCCTCGGCCGCTCGGTCCACGGCCTGATCGGCGGTCTGGACGGGGTACGGTCCACCCGTACGCGGCTCGGCATCACCCTCTACAGCGAGGGCGGCGACTGGCGGATGCGGGCCATGGAGCCCGCCGGGCACGCGGAGCTCTCCACTCCGCGCACCTCACGCCCGACCGTGTACAGCGCCCACATGCACCACCCGTCCACGCCGGAGGACCAAGCCCTGCTGGCGGCTCTCGGCGTCGACGGACGCCTCGGCTACACCGACCTCGGGGCGGCGGCCGGGATGAGCGAACACACCGCCCGCCGCCGGCTCCAGCGGATGATCCGGGACGGTGACATCACCTTCCGCTGCGACCTGGCGCATCCCCTCGCGGGGCTCTCGGCGGTAGTGCTCTACCGCACAGCGGTCCCCCACACCCACCTCGAAGCCACGGGCAACGCGCTGGCGCGGATGGAGGAGGTCCGCCTCGCCGTGTCCGTCAGCGGCTCCGACAACCTGCTCGTGATGGTCTGGCTCCGCGGCCTGCACGCCATCGACCCCTTCGAAGCACAGCTCGCGGAACGCTTCCCGAATCTGAAGGTCAGTGACCGCACCGTGTTTCTCCACTCCCGCAAACGCATGGGCCGACTCCTCGACACCACCGGTCGTGCCACTGGGCATGTCCCCTTCTCCCTGCCCCACGTCTGACCACTCTTCCCTCGAACCGCCCGCGAGACCGTCGACACCTCACCAAGGCGGGACGGACAACTGTCCGTCCATCCCAGCCGGTACGGACTCTCTGCTCGGCTGCCCTCCGGAGTTCCGCAGCGCGGAGCGCGCGTGGCTGGACCGGGCGCTGTCCATGGTCGTGGCGGGGCAGGCCGGCGAGGAGGGCGCTGAGGTCGGCGGCGGGGACACCACCGCGCCCTGGGCGACCTCCGCGGAGCCGCCGCCGCGCCCGCCGAGCAGTTCCAGCTGTCGGCGGCCACGCCTCGAGGGGCCTCTGCCATCCGGCCGCAGCTTCGTCGGCCTCGACGATGCCCGGGAGCGACCCGCCCTCACGCAGAGGGGTGACATAGCGGGTCGCTGTCACTTCTGTAAGCATTTCGCCAGGCTGTACGGCCCCCGGCGGGGCCTGCGTTGCAAGCGGGTCGCGGTCACTGTCCGGACCGGATCATGTCCGAACACTTCTCGCCGATCATCATCGTGGTGATGCACGGATTGACCGCGGGCAGGAACGGCATGACCGAGGCGTCCGCCACCCGTAGCCCCTGCACCCCCTTGACCCGCAGCTGCGGGTCGAGGGGCGAGGTGGCGTCACGCTCGGCACCCATCCGTACAGTGCCCGCCGGGTGGTAGACCGTGTTGTGCGTCTCGCGGATGTAGGAGAAAAGCTCCTCGTCGGTCGTGGCGTCGGGTCCGGGCGCCAGCTCCGCCCCCTTCCAGTCGGCGAGCGGCGCATGCGCCGCGATCTCACGCGCCAGCCGCAGTCCGCGGATCATCACCCGGATGTCGTGCTCGTGGGTGAAGTAGCGCGGGTCGACCTTCGGCTTGTCCCGGAAGTCACGGCTGCGCAACCGGACCGTGCCCTCGGAGCGGGCGCGGGTGACGTTCGGCGTCAGGCAGAAGGCGTTGTCGGTGGTCGGATAGCCGCGGCGGTAGGTGTTCATGTCGAACGGGACCGAACCGTAGTGGAACATCAGATCCGGCCGGTCAAGACCCGGTTCGGTGTCCGCGAAGATCCCGATCTCCCACCACTGCGTGGACGAGGTGACCATGGGCTGCTTCGCCTCCCACATGATCACCCCCTCGGGATGGTCCTGGAGGTGTGAGCCGACACCGGGGGAATCCACCCGTACCTCCACCCCGTTGTCGCGCAGATGGGCGGCGGGTCCGATGCCCGACAGCATCAGCAGCTTCGGCGAGTCGATCGCCCCGCAGGAGACGATCACCTCGCGCCGCGCCCGTACGGAGTCGACATGCACGGCGTCCGGCTGCAGGTACTCCACACCCGAGCAGCGCGCGCCGTCGAAGAGCAACCGCCTCGCCTGCACCCCAGTGCGTACCTCCAGATGGGGCCGCTTGCCCATCACGGGATGCAGATACGACACCGAGGCGGACGAACGGGTCCCGTCCTCGCGGCAGTTGATCTGGAACCAGTTCGCTCCGCGCACCACCGTGCGGCCGGAGTTGAACGGCACGGTCGGGATGCTGCTCGCCGCGCAGGCCGCCAACAGCGCCCGGCCGCACGGGTCCCGGGGCGGCACCGAGCGGATCGTCACGGGACCGGAGCGGCCGTGGTGGTCGCCGGGGCCGTCGTTGGTCTCCAGCCGCTGGTACAGCGGGAAGCAGTCGGCCGCGCTCCAGCCCGAGCACCCCATCGCGCCCCACTCGTCGAGGTCCTCGGCCGGCGCCCAGAAGGCGATGCACGAGTTGTGCGACGAGCAGCCGCCGAGCACCTTGGCACGGGCGTGGCGCATGAAGCTGTTGCCGTTCTCCTGCGGCTCCACCGGGTAGTCCCAGTCGTAACCGGACTCCAGCAGCGCCATCCACCGGTCCAGCCGCAGGATGTTCTCGTCGCCCTCGTCGGACGGGCCCGCCTCCAGCAGGCAGACGCTGACACCGGGATCCTCCGACAGGCGGGCCGCGACGACGGCCCCGGCGGTGCCCCCGCCGACCACCACGTAGTCGAACTCGGCCTCAGAGGGCTGTGCGGGCATGGTCTCTCCAGTGCGGGATGTCCCCGTGGCGGGGGAAGGGGCGTGGGTCAGGGGGCGTCGGCGCGGTGTTCGGCCAGCACGCCCGTGCGGTGCCGCTGCACGAACCAGTAGTAGGCGAAGCCGCCGAGCGCCACGATGCCGACGAACAGGAACGCACCCCAGCGCAGGTACCAGTGCTGGGGCCCGGTCGCGTTGTAGACATCGGCACGGGGCCAGGCCAGGTTCAGGGACATGGCGGCGCCCCACAGCACCGCCAGGATGTTGATCGGCAGTCCGAAACGGCCGAGCGAGAAGGCTCCCTCGCGGGGTTTCCAGTTCCCCCGCAGTCGCTGGATCAGCATCGGGACGGTGACCAGGAGGTACGCCACATAGATCATGATGATCGCGATGCTGGTGATCACCGAGAAGATCTGCGGCTGGTTGATGTTGATGACCAGGATGACCACACCCACCACGCCGATCACGACGGCGGGGATCACCGGGGTCCGAAAGCGCGGGCTCACCTTGGCGAGAACCGATCCGGCGGGCAGGTTGTTGTCCCGTGCCATCGCGAACATCAGCCGGATGCCCGCCGCTTGGACGGCCAGCACGCACACGGTGATCGCGACGACCACGCACCACAGGAAGATCTCACCGATCGTCGCCCCGAGCGTCTCCAGCACCACGTACTGCAGGCCGCCTGTGCTCAGCTCCTTGGCCTGCAGATCCGGCACCGCCATCAGCGCGAACAGCAGGATGAGACCACCGAGGACGAAGGACGCGATGAGAGCCCGCAGAATCGCGCGCGGCGCGTTCCGGCTCGGGTTGTGGGACTCCTCGCCGAGCGAGGAGGCCGTGTCGAAGCCGTACATCACGTACGCCGACGCGAGTGACGCGGTGAGGAACGCCCCGAGGTAGCCGAGCGGATCCCCGCTGCCCAGGCCCCACGTGTCGGTGAGCACCGTGGCGGGTCCACGGGTGATGTGCGCGGCGAAGAAGATGATCAGAGCCACGGCGGCGATCAGCTCGATGAAGACGCCCGCCGAGTTGATCCGCGCCATCAGCTGTACGCCGAAGGCGTTGACCATTGTGGAGAAGAGGATCAGCACCGAGCCCAGCAGGACCGCGTTGGCCGCGGCGTCGTTCGCACCGCTGCCGTCACCGACGAACTGGAACCAGGGGTCGATCTGCGGCAGCGTGATCTGGTACGCGAGGGCCACGGCCGACAGGGTCACCATGGTGGCCGTCATCATCATCCAGCCGCCGAGCCAGCCCACGTGCGGGCCGCCCATCTTCTTCGCCCAGTTGTAGACCGAGCCGGCGACCGGATAGCGCGCCGCCAGCTCGCAGAAGCACAGTGCCACCATCAGCTGGCCGACGAACACCATCGGCCACGACCACCAGTACGCCGGGCCGCCGAAGGCGATTCCGAAGTAGAACAGCTGGAAGGTGCCGGTCAGGATCGAGATGTAGCTGATCCCCGCGGCGAAGGTGTGGAAGTTGCCCAGCGTGCGCTTCAGTTCGGGCCGGTAGCCGAGCTCGGTCACCGAGTCGTCGTCGTGCGGGGCGCCGTCGCCGGCGCCGGGCTGGTCCTGGCCTGTCGGCTGTGCGGTCACTCGAACCACCTCTGCGCCTTGGGGGCGAGGTTGCGCCAGATGTGCTTGGTCTCCTGGTATTCGGCGAGTCCCGCCGGCCCCAGTTCACGACCGAAGCCGGACTGCTTCATGCCGCCCCACTCCGCCTGCGGCACGTACGGATGGAAGTCGTTGATCCACACGGTGCCCGCGCGGAGCCGGGACGCGACCCGGTGTGCGCGGCCGGTGTCCTGCGACCAGACCGCACCCGCGAGGCCGTACACGGTGTCGTTGGCGACTGCGACGGCCTCGGCCTCACTGCCGAACCGCTCGACCGTGAGCACCGGGCCGAACGACTCGTCACGGACCACCGACATCCCGGGCGTGCATTCGTCAAGCACGGTCGGCGGATAGTAGTAGCCGTCGGCGAGTTCCGGTTCCGTCGGCCGCGCCCCACCACAGCGCAGCACCGCGCCCTCGGCCAGGCCCGCGGCCACGTACGCCTCCACCTTGTCGCGGTGCGCTGCCGAGATCAGCGGCCCCGTCCGCGCGTTCTCGTCGAACGGGCCGCCCATCGGGATGGCCCGCGCGCGGGCCACGATCTCGTCGACGAAGGCGTCGTGCAGTGAGTCCTCCACGAGGAGCCGGGCACCTGCCGAGCAGACCTGCCCGGAGTGCAGGAAGACGGCCATCAGCGCGTAGTCGACAGCCGCCTCGAAGTCCGCGTCCGCGAAGACGATGTTCGGGTTCTTGCCGCCGAGCTCCAGGGCGACCTTCTTCACCGTTGGCGCTGCCGCCGCCATGATCCGGCGGCCGGTGGCCAGACCGCCGGTGAACGACACCAGATCCACGCGGGGATCCTCGGTGAGCGGCGCGCCGGCCTCGGCGCCCGTCCCCAGGATCAGGTTTCCGACCCCTGGCGGCAGCCCCGCCTCGGTCAGCAGCCGCATCAGCAGGATCGCGGTGTGCGGGGTCAGTTCGCTCGGCTTCAGTACGAACGTGTTGCCCGCCCCGAGGGCCGGTGCGACCTTCCACGCGGTCTGCAGCAGCGGATAGTTCCATGGGGTGATCAGTGCGCACACCCCGACCGGTTCGTGCACCACCCGGCTGTCCGCCTCCGGGTTGCCGGTGGCGACGATCCGGTCGGCGCCGCCCGACGCGGTCAGATTGCCGAAGTAGCGGAAGCAGGCCGCGATGTCGTCCATGTCGTACTCGGACTCGACGAGCCGCTTGCCGGTGTCCAGGGACTCGGCACGGGCGAAGGCCGCCTTGTCACGTTCCAGCAGATCGGCGACGCGCACCAGGAGCCGTCCGCGCTCGGCGGCTGGCGTGGCGGGCCACGGCCCGCTGTCGAACGCCTCGCGGGCGGCGGCGACGGCCGCCGCCGCGTCCTTGGGACCACCCTCGTCCACGGTGGCGACCAGGGTGCCGTCCGCCGGGCAGCGGATCTCCCGCGTGCGACCGTCGGCAGCGGCTTCCCACGTGCCTCCGATAAACAGCTCCGGCATCGCGCACCTCCGGGTCGATGGGCCGGGCACTGTCCGTGTGCTCCATCCCATGACACTAGGCAGCCTTGGCCGACCCCGCAGAACGAAGGCCCGGCGCGGCCGAGGGTGGCACCAGCTCCGTCCGGGCCCGGGCCTGGTGCTTCAGCCTCGTCGCGGTCGCCCTTCCGGGCGATCGCGGATCGCCGCTGGACGCCGAACGACTCGTCCGGGCGGGTGAGAGCCGAGCGACCGGCGGCTCAGGTGCCGGACGACGCCTGAGCCTCGGCCTCCGCGCGGTAGAGCCTGCGCAGCCGCACCACGCCCAGATCGTGTTGGTACAGGTTCTCCCGCTGGTCGGCGTCGGCGGGCATCGCCTCCAGCATCACGCGGTCCTGTTCCAGGACCTCCCAGTGCCGCTTCTCGATGAGCGTCCTGTACAGGAAGCGCCAGGACGCGCGCTGCCAGTCCTCGACGCGGCGGTAGCGCCAGAAGAAGACACCGGAGCGCTGCTCGTCGACGGGGCAGACCATGCCCACGATCCCGAACGGTCCGCCCGGGCCGGCCGACGGCGGGTACGGGATGGACAGGTCGACCCAGTCGACGCCCGTACGGCACAGCTCGACCCAGTCGAAGTTGACGCCCCGCTGGTCGGTCTTCTCGAAGAAGTAGCCGCGCTCGGTCTCCCGGATGCGGAACTTGGCGGTCGTGTCACCGGCGAACATGGTGTGCGACTCGTGGTGGAGGAAGGCGCCGTGCATGGGGTCGAGCAGGTTCTCCACGGCGTAGCGCCACGGCACGTCCCACTCGGCGTAGCAGAGGAACGCGTCCACCGCCGGGTCCGTCAGCGGCTCGGGGAGCGTGAGCTCCGCCGGCTCGGGGTGCTCCTCGTCGCCGAAATAGGCGAGGATCGCGCCGCCGACCTCGCGCACGGGCAGCGAGGTGACCAGCTTCTTGCCCTCCAGGTTGCAGCCGGGCAGACCGGGCACCGAGGTCACCGTGCCGTCGGAGCCGACCTCGACGCCGTGGTACCAGCAGGCCACCCGGTCGCCGAGGTGCTTGCCCAGCGACAGGGGCGCTCCGCGGTGCGGGCAGCGGTCGGCGAGCATGGAGAGCGCTCCGTCGGAGCGGCGGAACAGCAGCCACTGCTCGCCGAGCGCGGTCACCTTGCGCATCGCGCCGGGGGCGACGAAGTGCGAGGGGACGACGGGATGCCACTGGTTGCGCAGACCGGTGGCGTAGATGCGGTCCGCGGTGGCGGTGGACGACAGCGTCATGTCAGGCTCCCAGTCGGTTCATCTCGGCGCGGAAGGACTCCTCGGTCCACGGCGTGCCGTCGGCGGTGTGCACCTTGCGGGCGTTGAGGCCGCGCACCACGTCGGCCAGCTCGTGGCCCTCCTGGGTGAAGACCTCTTCGAGGGTGGCGGCGAGCTTGTACTCGTACGGCGTGGGCTCGTGCGTACGGGACTGGTGGACGTCCAGGTACGGCCAGGTGTCGGTCACGTTCTCTCCTGAGAAGGCGGGGGGGAAGGGTCACAGATCGAGGACGAGCCGGCCGGAGGCGCACCGCGAGACGCAGATCATCATGGTGGCGCCGGCGCTCTGCTCCGCCTCGCTGAGCAGGAAGTCGCGGTGGTCGGGCGTGCCGTCGAGCACCCGGGTCTCGCAGGACCCGCAGATGCCGTCGCGGCAGGAGCTGTTCACGCTGAGCCCGGCGCTCTCCGCGGCGTCGAGGATCGATGTGTCGGCGCCGACTCTGAGCGTCAGGCCCGAGGTGCGGCACTCGACCTCGAACTCCTCGTCTCCTTCGGTGCGTTCCACGGTGGGCGCGGCGAACCGCTCCAGTCGCAGTCGGCCTTCCGGGGCTCGTTCCTCCACGGCCGCGAGGAGGGGTTCGGGTCCGCACGAGTACACGAGCGCGCCGTCGGGCAGCCCGGTGAGCACCGCGTCCAGGTCGATGTGGCCCAGCTCGTCCTGCGGGACGAGCGTCACATCGCCGCCGAGCAGGGCGAGTTCGGAGGTGAAGGCCATCGAGGCCCGGCTCCGTCCGCCGTAGACCATGCGCCACTCGGCGCCCCGGCGGGCAGCCTCGCGGGCCATCGCGAGGAGGGGGGTGATCCCGATGCCGCCGGCGACGAAGACGTACGAGCCGGCGTCCTCCAGGGCGAAGTGGTTGCGCGGTTCGGAGACCGTGACGGACTGGCCGGGGCGCAGCTTCGTGTGCACGTGGCGCGAACCGCCGCGTGAGGAAGGCTCGTTGAGGACGCCGATCCGGTACGCACCCTGGTCGTGCGGGTCGCCGCACAGGCTGTACTGGCGGATCTGGCCGCCGACGTGCACGTCGATATGGGCGCCGGGCGTCCAGGCGGGCAGGGGTTTGCCGTCGAGGTGGGCAAGCTCGACGGACAGTACGCCCTCGGCCTCCCATGTCATGCGGTGGACGATCAACTGCAGCGGGTTCTCGCTCATGGCCTGGTGCCTCCTTACCGGCGATAGGCAGTACGGGACCGGATTACCGGCCCGGGATCCTCACGGGTGGGGTGAACGGGTTCTTCATCGGGCCCAGGGCCGCGAGGTCGACCTCGACGAGCGTCGGCCCGTCCGAGGAGACGGCCTCGGTGATGACCGGTGCCGCGTGCTCCTCGGCGGCGATCCGCAGGTACGGCAGGCCGCAGGCGCGGGCGAGCAGTTCGAAGTCGGGTGTCACCAGGTCGACGCCGGAGCGTCGCTCGCTGTGGCGGTCCTGCATGTTGCGGAGCACGCCGTACCCGCCGTCGTTGAAGACGATCAGGGTGAGCCGGGGGCGCTCCTGGGCGAGGGTGAGCAGTTCGCCCAGGTGCACCGCGAGTCCGCCGTCACCGGCGAGGACGACGGTGGGCGCGTCGGGCCGCGCGAGCGCGGCGCCGATCCCCATGCCGAGGCCCTGGCCGATGCCGCCACCGCGAGGGAAGACGTTGTCCCGCGGGTCGTACATCTCCAGCAGGCGGTTGCCCCAGCTGCTGGACGGGATGGTCACGTCGCGGGCGACGACCGCCTCGCGCGGCAGCGCGGCGCGGATGGCGTCACAGATCGCGGCCTGCGGGCCGATGTTGTCGTGGAGCGTGGCCCGTACGTCGGCGCGTACGGCGCGGACGCGGTCCCGCCAGCCGTCCTCGGCGGGTACGGCGTGCCGGGTCAGGGCGGCCAGGGTGGGCGCGGCATCGCCGTGCAGGGGGTGCGCGACCGGGTAGACCCGGCCGAGCGCCGCCGCGTCGATGTCGATCTGTATGTGCGCGGCGGGCAGGTCCAGCGTGTAGTCGGCGGTCTCGTTGGAGCGGAAGTGGGTGCCGATGGTGACCAGCACGTCCGCGTCGGCGAGCAGGGCCCGCACGGCGGGGGTGGTGGCGAAGTTGCCGATGACCTGTTCGTGGTCCTCGGGCACCGTGCCGCGCCCGGAGTTGGAGGTGAGCAGTCCCGCTCCGGTCGCCTCCAGGAGGCGGGTGAGTTCGGGGCGGGCCGCGGTCGCGCCGCCGCCGGCCCAGACGAGCGGGCGGCGGGCGGAGGCCAGTAGCTCGCCGGCGGCGGCCAGTTCACCGTCCGTGGGGGCGGGCACGGCCGGGTGGCCGGGAACGGCGAGACCGTCGGTCTGGGGCGCGTACTGGAGGTCGATGGGCCATTCCACGCTCGCCGGTCCGCCGGTTCCGCCGGGCTCGCCGAGCGCGGCACGCGCGGCCTCGCGCAGGATGCGGCCCGCCCTCTCGGTGTCGGGCACGGTCGCCGCGTGGGCCGACACGGCGGTCAACATGCCGAGCTGGTCCTTGGTTTCGTGGATGAACCCCCGTCCGCTGCCCAGGAATTCGCTCTCGATCTGGCCGGTGACGTGCAGCACGGAGCTGCCGGCGCTCAGCGACTCGATCAGCGATCCGGCGGCGTTTCCGGCGCCGGTTCCCGTGGAGGTCAGGGCGCAGCCGAGGGAGCCGCGGGCCCGTCCGTAGGCGTCGGCGGCGTTCACGGCCGATGCCTCGTGGCGTACGGGAACGAAGCGCAGTTCGCGGTCGACGGCCTCGACGAGCGGCAGGTTGTGCACGCTGACGATGCCGAAGACGGTGTCGATGCCCAGTTCGCGCAGGACGGCGACGAGGAGATCGCCTCCGTTGTCGTAACGCATGGTGTCTCCTCAGAGGATGGAACGGCCGACGCCGCCGCACACGTCGATGCTGGTGCCGGTGATGTACGAGGCGCGGGGCGAGAGCAGGGTGACGACGGCGTACGCGACCTCTTCCGCCCGGCCGAGCCGGCCGAGGGCGACGCCCCGGTCGGCGGCCAGTTCCGCCTGCCAGTCCTCGTAGCTCGTGCCGGTGGCGGCCGCGGCGTGGCGGCGGGTCCACTGGCCGGTGTCGATGAGTCCCAGGCACACGGAGTTGACCCGGATGCCGTCGCCGGCCAGTTCGGCCGACAGGGACTTGGAGAGGTTGAGGATGCCGGCGCGGGCGGCGCTGGTGGTGATCAGGCGGGGCTCGGGCTGCTTGGCGAGGACCGCGTTGATGTTGACGATGCTCGCCGCTTCGGAGCGGGCGAGGTACGGGCGCGCGGCGCGCAGCGGGTTCAGCACCCCGGCGAACTTGAGCTCCAGTTCGTCGCGCCAGTCCTCGGCCGTCGAATCGTCGAGCCCCTTCATACGGGACTGTCCGGCGTTGTTGACGAGTCCGTCGACGCCGCCGAACGCGTCTGCGGCGCTGCGCACGAAGCGGTCCACGGCGTCGGCGTCCCGTACGTCGCACGCGCCGGTGAACAGGCGGTCGCGCCCGGCCCCGAGCCGGGCAGCCGCCTTGGCGAGACGGTCGGCGTCACGGCCGCAGGTGGCGACGCGGGCGCCCTCGTCGAGCAGGGCGCGGACCGTGGCCAGGCCGACGCCCGAGCTGCCGCCGGTGACCACGATGGTGCGGTCGGCGAGGCCCAGATCCATAGCGGTTTCTCCTGCGCTTCAGTTCATGGTGAAGCCGCCGTTGACGGCGATCACCTGTCCGGTCAGATAGCGGGACTCCTCGCCGAGCAGGTAGGAGACGATCCCGGTGAGGTCGTCGGGCTGCTGCGGCCGGGAGACGGCGCGGTTCATGCGGTAGAGGTCGTGCCGCTCGGCGGGCACGGTCTCGGTCGCCTCGCACTCGGTGAGGCCGGGGGCGACCGCGTTGACGGTGATCCCCTTGTCGCCGAGTTCGCGCGCCATGGCCCGGGTGAGGGCGATGACGGCTCCCTTGGAGGCGATGTAGTGGGCGAGGCGCGGGGAGCCGTAGAGCGCGGCGTCCGAGGCGATGTTGACGATCCGGCCCGGCGTCGCGAGGAGTGGGTACAGGGCCTTGGAGACCAGCCAGGGGCCGCGGGCGTTGACCGTCATCAGCCGGTCCCACACCTCGATGTCGATGTCCTGGAACTCCTTGCCGCCCACGCCGTTGGCGAGCGCCGCGTTGTTGACCAGGCCGTACAGCGGGCCGATCTCCCGCACGGCGGCCGCCAGCGCGGCCACCGAGTCCGGGTCGGCGACGTCGCAGCGTACGAAGCGGGCGTCGATGCCCTCCGCGCACAGCTCCGCGGCCGCGTGTTCGCCCCGCTCCCGCTCCACTTCGGCGACGACGACTCGGAAGCCGTCCTCGCCCGCCCGGCGGGCCATGGCCAGTCCCAGACCACGGCCCGCTCCGGTGACGACGACGGTGCGTACGTCGGCCGGGGGCAGGTCAGCCACGGGTGACGCCGTGCATCGGCGAGTACTCCGGGTACGTCGGCACCTGCGGCTTCTGCGTGCCGATGACGACGCAGAAGAGGGCGTCGGTGTCCCCCTCGTTCTTCAGGGAACGGGTCACGCCGGCCGGGACGACGATCATGTCGCGGTATCCGAGCGTCCGGTACTCGACCTCGTCGGGGCCGCGGTGAATGCCGACCTTGACCTCGCCCTCGAGGACGAAGAAGGCCTCTTCGACGTCGTGGTGGGTGTGGGCCGGGCCCTCGGCACCGGGCGGAAGCAGCATGTTGGAGAAGGTGAACCCACCGGACGGGATGATCCGGCTGTCGTTCTCGTGGTTGCCGGTGGCACCCGAGCCGACATACCGGATCTGGCCCCGGCGGAACTGCGAGCCGGCCTTCTCCTGGAAGGACAGGGTGTCGAAGTCGGCCACCCGGGAGGCCCTGGTGGCGATGAGCGCGTCGGTGTAGGCGGCGAGGTCGCCGCCGTTGTCGTACTCGGTGGTGGTCAGAGGCATGGGAGACAACTCCTATTCGGGGATGCGTGCGGTGATACGGAGATGGGAGAGGATCCAGGCGTTGAAGCGCCCGGGCTGCTCCTGATTGGCCAGGTGACCGGCGTCCTTGACGATCACGAAGGCGGTCTTGTGGAGGGCACCGGCGATGGCCTGGCTCGCCTCGATACCGGTGACCTGGTCCTGGTCGCCGCAGAGGACGAGCGAGGGCGCGGCGATCGAGGGCAGTTCGGCGCGGAGGTCGGCCGATGCCATGGACTCGGCGGCGTACGCGTAGCCCGGCAGCCGCACCGAGGCCGCCATGGTGTCGACGACCCGCCGGACCAGTTCGGCCGGGGCTCCGGGCGACACCAGGCGTGGTCCGCGGGCCGCGGCGAAGGCGGGCGGGCCGAGTTCGGCCAGCTCGGTGGCGCGGGCCCGCATGGCCGCCGCCTTCTTCTCGTCCGTGCCGGAGCCGGGGCTGGAGTCGGCGACGATCAGCGAGGCGACCAGATCCGGGTGGCGGGCGGCGAGCCGCAGGGCGATCACACCGCCCCAGGAGACGCCGAGCACATGGGCGCTTCCGCCGCGCTCGCGGATCAGTCCTGCCGCCAGGTCCGCGAAGTCGTCGAGGGTGAGGGTGACTTCGGGGTCGGGCGACGAGGCGTAGCCGGGGGCGTCCCAGGCGACGACCCGTGCGTACGCGGAGAGTTCCGCGAGCTGCGGGGCGAAGGCGGCCGACGAGGAGCCGATGCCGTGCAGGCACAGGAGCAGGGGACCATGGTCACCGGCCTCCTCGACGTGGACGTCCGTGGAGACGGCGGCGAGGACGTCGACGCTCACAGGATCTGTCCCGTCCGTCCGGCGAGCGCGGCGAGGCTGCGCAGTACCGCGTACGGCACTACCTGGCTGGTCGCCGGGTTGCCCGGGTCCGGCAGGTGCGCGACCTCGAAGCGGTACCTCCCGTGCGCGCCGGCCGCTTCGACGAGGTGGCGGGTGTGGTGCGCCGCTGGATCGGCGACGACCCGGACCCGCACAGCGTCCAGGTCGCCGACGGCCAGCGCGACCGAGGCGGCCACGTTCGTCGACTTCGGGAACTTGACCGGAACCTCGCGGGCCGTTCCGGTCATGACCTCGACCGGGCCGGTCGCCGTCCGCATCCGGCCGAGCAACTCCTCGTCCATCCACGGCTGTTCGAGGGTCGAGGGCAGCTTCGTGGTGGTGAGCCGGACCTCGCTCAGGGGCCCCAGCGAGCGGGCCGCCTGAAGCAGGTCGAGACCGCCGACGGCACCGCCGGTGAAGTACACCCGGCCCGGGCCCGCGGCGAGCAGTCGCTTCGCCAGCTCGTCGTCGGTCAGCGCCCCGGTCGAGGCGATCAGCAGGTCGGTGCCGGAGGCCAGCACCCGCTCGCCCCATTCCCGTACGACTCCCTGGCCCGCCGCCTCCACGATCAGGTCGCAGCGGTCCAGCGCTTCTTCGAAGGGGACCTGCGGGGCCGGGGAGGCCTCGCCGAGCGGGCGGTTGTCGACGACGCACTCGAGCTCTGCGCCGCTCACGTCGCCCGCGGCGAGCGCGGTGCCGACGATCCGGCCGATCGCACCCCAGCCGACGATGCCGACCTTGCGTACGGTGCTCATACGGTGACCTCCTGGGCGTCGACGGGAGCGAGCGGGCCGGGGTCCGGCGCGCCCGCCATGTGGCAGCGGATCTCCTTCGACGGCGGACCCGCCGTCCCCCACAGGTCGGACAGGTCCGGGACCCGCCGCCAGACGCGGGCGATCCACGCGTCCTCGACGATCTGGGCGACCTCGGAGGTGTACTCGCAGACCAGTCCGGAGGGGTCGGTGAAGTAGGAGAAGGTGTTGTTCCCGGGACCGTGGCGGCCGGGTCCCCACTGGGGGGTGATGCCGTGGTGGCGGAGCCGGCCGAGGCCGCGCATGAAGTGGTCGACCGAGCTCATCTCGTACGCCACGTGGTTGAGCGAGGTCCACTCGGCCTGGTTGAACGCGATGCAGTGGTGGTCGGCGTTGCAGCGCAGGAACGCCATCTGGTGCTCGGACCAGTCGGAGACGCGCAGGCCGAGCACATCGCAGTAGAAGGCGACGGCGGCGTCGATGTCGACGGTGTTGAGCACGGCGTGGGTGACCCCGACGGGCACGGCGCCGTCGCGTCCGCGCGGGACGACCGCCTCGACGTGGGCGCTGATCTCGATGAGGCGCCCTTCGGGGTCGGTGAACCGCAGCCCGTATCCGCCGCCTGCCTGATCCAGCGGTCCGGGGCCGAAGACGGGGACGAGGGAGCGCGCCTCCAGGCGCCGGGCCGCCTCGTCCACCTCGGCCGGGGTTCCGACGGCGAAGGAGATCCGGCCGAGGCCGACGCGCTCACGCTCGGTCAGCTGGAGGACGTGGTGTTCGTCGCTCGTGCCGCGCAGCCAGCGTGTCCCCGTGTCGGACTCCACGGTTTCGAGGCCCCAGACGTCCTCGTAGAAGCCGGCGGCCTCGGTGAAGGCCGGGGTGTACAGCTCGACGGAGCGCAGTGAGCGGAGCCGGGCGATCGGACCTGGCGGTGTGTGGTGCATGAGTCTCTCCAGACGGGCGGGCGTGCCGGGTCAGTTGGCCCAGGGCAGGGGAAGGTCGGAGGTGCCCCAGTACAGGGACTTCTGTCGCTGGTAGGCGCGGATCGCGTCCCGGCCCTTCTCCGTACCGAGGCCGCTGTCCTTCCATCCGCTGAACGGCGTGGAGGCGCTGAACTGCTTGTACGTGTTGATCCAGACGGTGCCGGCCTCGATCCGGCGAGCGATCCGCCAGGCGGCGCGCAGGTCACGGGTCCAGATGCCGCAGGCCAGTCCGTAGACGGAGTCGTTGGCCTGGCGGACCAGGTCGTCCTCGTCGTCGTAGGGCAGGGCGACGAGGACCGGGCCGAAGATCTCCTCCTGGCAGGTGCGGGAGGTGTTGGCGAGGCCGTCCAGGACGGTCGGGAGGTAGTACGCGCCGTCCTGGTACCGCTCCCCCTGGGGTGCCGAGCCGCCGCACAGCACGCGCGCCCCTTCGGAGCGGGCGAGGTCGACGTAGGCGGCGACGGAGTCACGGTGGCGGTGGTGCACCAGGGGGCCGACCTGGGTGGCCGGATCGGTGCCGGGGCCGACGCGCAGCTTGCGTACCCGCTCGACGAGCTCGCCGACGAAGGTGTCGTAGATCTCGCGTGCCACGAAGAGCCGCGAGCCGGCGATGCAGGACTGGCCGCTGGACGAGAAGATCCCGAACAGCACTCCGGCCAGGGCCTGCTCGATGTCGGCGTCAACGCGCACGATGGTCGGCGACTTGCCGCCCAGTTCCAGCGAGGCGGGGACGAGCTTCTCACCGGCGATCGCGGCGATGGACCGGCCGGTCTCGGTGCCTCCGGTGAAGCCGATCCGGGCGACGAGAGGGTGGCGTACGAGGGCGTCGCCGACGATCCTCCCGCTGCCGGGCAGCACCGAAAGGAGTGCGGCAGGCAGGCCGAACTCGTCGAGCGCCCGGGTGATCAGCCGCCCGAGGGCGAGGGAGACCAGGGGGGTCCAGGCGGCGGGCTTGAGGAGGACGGCGTTGCCGGCGGCGAGCGCGGGGGCGATCTTCTGCGCGTCGCTGGCGACCGGGGAGTTCCACGGGTTGATCGCGCCGACCACTCCGATCGGCTCGTACACGCTCATGGTGACGTACGGGCCGCGGGACGGCGTGACCGCGTCCTCGGCCGTCTCCAGGGCGGCGGCCATGTACCGGAACGTGCCCGCCGCACTGAGCGCCAGGGCCCGGGTCTCGGTGAGCGTCTTGCCGGTGTCGGCGGTCTGCACGGCGGCGAGCTCGGGCGCCGCTTCTTCGGTCAGCTCGGCGATCCGGTGCAGCAGCCGGGCGCGCTCGTGGGCGAGCATGTCCCGCCAGGCGGGGTCCGCCACCGCTTCCGCCGCGGCTTCGGCCGCTTCGGCGACCTCGGCGGCGGAGGCGGAGTGCACGGTGGCGAGCACGCGTCCGGTCGCCGGATCGACGGTGTCGACGGGCTCGCCGGCACCGCGTCGCCACTGGCCCGCGATCAGGATGTCGGTGGGAAGGAGCGGCACGGGTGGACCTCCGGGCGGGCGGCGGAAGGGGAGTTGGCTCCGGGCACGGACGGAGTCCGGCGCGATCCTGGTCGGAATCGTCGAAGCACTAGAAATCTAAGCGCTTAACTATTTCTCGACAAGCCCCCGAGTCGAGATCGTTGCCGAATCGGCCTTGAGCACGGCCTTCACGGAGCCGATGATGGCTACCGGGCCCGCGAGACAGAAATCTCTAGGCGCTTAACCATTGACCGCTTAGATATGGCCCCCTACTGTCTCGGCAACTCCCCTGCCCGCGGAAGGACCCCTCCATGACGACTGTGGCCGGCAAGCAGGCCATCGGCTCGATAGCCGCGCGACTTGAACGACTTCCGCACTCCCGGTGGCACGTCAAGGTCCGGTTCCTGATCGGCGCCGTCACCTTCTTCGAGGCGTTCGATCAGCTGCTGGCCGCGTCCGCGTTGCCCGTGCTGATGAAGGAGTGGCACCTGACCACCGGGCAGGCCACCCTCGCGGTGACCTCCGCCTCCATCGGGATGCTGCTCGGCGCCCTCGCGGCCGGCTGGCTGGGCGACCGGATCGGCCGCGTCCGCACCGTCGCCCTGGGCGTCGGTGTCACCGGTCTCGCCAGCCTCGCCGTCGCGTTCTCCGGCAGCATCGAGACGTTCTCGCTCTTCCGGTTCGTCCAGGGACTCGGCATCGGCGGAGTCGTGCCCGTCGCCGCGACCTACATCAACGAGATCGCCCGCTCCGACAAGCGGGGCCGGTTCGTCCTGCTGTACGAGATGATCTTCCCCGCCGGACTCGCGGCGGCCACGCTGGTGGCCGTATGGGTGGTCCCCCAGTTCGGCTGGCGCGCGATGTTCCTCATCGGCACCATCCCGGTGCTGCTCGCCGCCGCACTCCCCCGCCAGGTCGCCGAGTCCCCGCGCTGGCTGCTGGCCCGCGGACGCACCCAGGAGGCGGAGGAGGTCATCGCGCGCATCGAGGCGGAGGTGGCCCGTTCCACCGCCGAGGCGCTGCCCGCTCCCGCCGCGAACCTGACCGACGAGACGTCCCACGGCCGGCTTGGCGACCTGTTCCGGGGACGCTACCTCCGACGGACGATGGTCCTCTCGGGTCTGTGGTTCGTCGCCTACTACGTCAACCACGGCATCTCCACCTGGCTGCCCTCGCTCTACACGAAGACGTTCGGCCTGGACCTGACCACCGCGCTCGTCTACACGCTGCTCAGCAATGTGACCGGCCTGCTCGGCACCCTCATCGTCGCGCTCCTGATCGACCGCATCGGCCGCAGGCCCGCCCTGATGGGCGCGCTCGTCGGCACCATGCTCTCGCTGGGTGTGCTCGCCCTGGCCGGCGCGACCTCGGGCGGCCAGGTGGCGGTCTTCGCCTCCTGCACGACCTTCTTCCTCTACGCGGTCAACGCGGGGCTCTACCTGTACTCGCCCGAGCTGTATCCCACCTCCAACCGAGCCAAGGGCGCCGCGTTCGGTGGCGTGTGGAACCGGCTCGGCGTCATCCTCGGCCCCGTGACCGTCGGCGCGATCATCGGAGCGGGCGGCAGCCTGACCCTCGTCTTCCTGCAGCTCGCGGTGGTGGCCGCGGTGGGCGTGGCCATCGCCTGCTTCGCCGTCGAGACCAAGGGACGGACGCTGGAGGAGCTCAACGCCTGAGGCGTCCGGCAGAGCGGCTGCCTCGCACTTTCACCTCAGCGCTAAGATTCTCAGCGCTGAGGTGAAGGCGGGGGACGACGCCGGACGAGGGGAAGAGCATGGCTGTATCGAAGCCGTCGGACCGCGACGCCGTCGCGCGGGTGATCGAGGACTGGGCGCGGGAGAGGCCGGAGCTGGACACCAGCCCGCTGGAGGTCCTCGCCCGCCTCCACCGTTCCTTCCTGCGCTACAGCACCCGACTCACGGCGTCGATCGAGCGTCATGGCCTGTCCGTGGCCGGCTTCGACGTCCTCACCGCACTGCGCCGGGCGGGGCATCCGCACCGGCTGACCGCGGGCCAGCTCGCCGACTCCGGTCTGGTGTCCTCGGCCGGTGTGACCCTGCGCATCGACCGCCTGGAGAAGGACGGCCTCATCGTCCGCGAACGGGACGCCGACGACCGCCGGGTCGTCTACTCCCGCCTCACCGACAAGGGCCTCGCCACGGTGGACACCGTGTTCGCCGAGCATCTCGACAACGAGCGCCGGATGCTCGGCGGACTCTCACCCTCCGAACGCCGCCAGCTCGCACGACTGCTGCGCAAGCTGGAGGAGTCGATCATCGGCTCCGACGAGGAGCCGACGGACACGACGGCGTAAGGGAATCGTTCTTCCGCCGCTCGATCCGCCGAGTGCCCCTACGGTGAAGCCCTATGACGCATGTGACTGATCACGATCACCCGGCCGACCTCGTGGCCGCGGCGTGGCGCCACTACCTCGAGGAGACCCAGGATCTGGTCGACCCGGCCATGGCCCGCGCCGCGTACGCACAACCTCGCCTGCGGGGACTCTTCCCCGGGGTCAGCCACGGTGTCATGTACTTCAGCCGCTGCACCGGCCTGCCCGCCGCCCGCGTCGGGGGGCAGGTGTACACCTTCGCCCCGGGGCAGTACTGGGTCCGGGGCCCCGAAGGGGGGAACATCGGCGAGACCGACTCGCTCGAAGCGGCCTTCGAACTGGTCGTCCGTACCCTGCCCGACGACTGCGGTGCCGCTGTCCCCGGAACGGCCAAGGACCTGTGACCGGCGGCGAGACGACCGGAACCGCGGACGATCTGTGACGAAACCCATGGCCATCGCCTCGCCCGCTGTGCCGCCGGCGAGGTCCGGGAACCGTGCGGCTGGATGGCTGCGCCGTCCCGTGCACCCGCAAGGATGAGCGCCGCGGTGTCCTCGGCTCCGCCTGCGCCCGCGGCGACACCGGTCGGCGGACAGTGATCGCACCATTCGTCGATCACTCCGAGCAGGGAGCCAGATGGGCACCGACCTGGTCCTTCGATGCCGGCGGACGCTGGCCGCACTCGCGCTGACCGCGACCGGCACCCTACTGGTGCCGGCGCCCACCCCCTCCATGGCTGCCGATCATGCGTCCACCCGCTCCCCGGCCTCTGCACGCGCGGATTCCGCGAGCGCGCCCGCGCGCGTCCCCGCCGCCCCCAACCCCGCGAACGCCCCAGCCGCCGTCGACCGCGCGAACGCCCCAGCCATCGCCCCCGCCTTCGACCCGGCGCCCGCCCGGGCGAGCCTGGAGCGGCTGCTGTCCTCCCGGGCCGCCCAGTTCACCTTGCTGGCGGTCGAGCGGCCCGCCTCCGGCGACTTCTTCTCGGTGTCCGGGACGCCCGGAGCGATCCGTGTGCAGGGCACCTCGCCGGCCACACTGCTCACCGGGGTGGGCTGGTATCTGGAGCGGGTCGCCGGTGTCGACATCGGGTGGCCCGGGGACAGCCTGGGCCGACTGCCCGCGACGCTCCCCGCGGTCCCCGGCACTGTCACCCGCTCGGCGAGCGTGCCGCACCGCTACGCCCTGAACGACACCGACGAGGGCTACTCCGGCGCCTACCGCGACTTCGCCTCGTACCGGCACCAGATCGACCTGATGGCCCTGCACGGCGTGAACGAGGTCTTCGTCCCGACGGGAGCCGAGTACCCCTACTACCGGGCGCTCCAGCAGTTCGGTTACAGCGCGGCCGAGTTGCGCGCGTGGATCCCGGGCCCGGCCCATCAGGCCTGGTGGCTGCTGCAGAACGTGTCGGGCTTCGCGGGCCCGGTCTCCACGCAGCTCATCGAGGCCCGCGCGGCGCTGGGACGCCGGATCGCGGGCCATCTGCGCTCGCTGGGGATGACCCCGGTGCTGCCGGGCTTCTTCGGCACCGTGCCGCCGGGCTTCGCCGCCCGGAACCCGGGTGCGGTCACCGTCCCGCAGGGCAGGTGGGTGGGATTCGACCGCCCCGACTGGCTGGACCCCACCGGACCCGTCTTCGACCGGCTGGCCGCCGCCTACTACCGCTTCCAGGAGCGGCAGTTCGGCGCCAGCGACATGTTCAAGATGGATCTGCTGCACGAGGGCGGCACCCCGGGACCGGTCGACGTCCCGAGCGCGGCCGGCGCCGTCCAACGGGCCCTGGAGGCCGCCCATCCCGGCGCCACCTGGGTCATGCTCGGCTGGCAGGCGAACCCGACCACGACCCTCCTGAGCGGCGTGGACCGCAGTCGGGTGCTGATCGTCGACGGACTCTCCGACCGCTACGACGGCCTCGACCGCGAGAAGCAGTGGGGCGGTACTCCGTACGCCTTCGGTTCGATCCCCAACTTCGGCGGACACACCAGCCTCGGCGCCAACACCGGCGCGTGGGTGAGCCGTTTCCACGCGTGGCTGGCCGAGCCGGACAGCGCGCTGCGCGGCATCGCCTACCTCCCGGAGGGCACCGGCGGGAACCCCGCCGCCTTCGATCTGTTCACCGAACTGGCCTGGCAGCCGGAACCGATCGACCAGCAGGCCTGGTTCGCCTCATACGCCGCCCGGCGCTACGGCGGTGCCGACCCGCACGCGGCCGCCGCTTGGGAGCAGCTGCGCCTCGGCCCGTACGGCGCACGTACCGGTACGTGGAGCGAGCCGCAGGACAGTCTGTTCGCCGCGCGCCCGAGTCTGACGACGACCAGGGCGGCCCGATGGAGCCCGACCGCCATGCGCTACTCCGCCGCCACGGTGGAGCGGGCGCTCGCGGAGCTGCTCCAGGTGGCTCCCGAGCTGCGGACCACGGACGCGTACCGCTTCGACCTCGTCGACGTGGCGCGGCAGGCGCTGACCAACCGCGGCCGCGTCCTGCTGCCGCGTATCAAGGCGGCGTACGACGCGAAGGATCTGGAGGGCTTCCGGGCGCTGGTGGGCGAGTGGAACGCCGACGAGGAGCTGCTCGGGCGGCTGGTCGGCTCTGATCGTCGGTTCCTGCTCGGTCCATGGCTCGCCGACGCCCGCTCCTGGGGCGCCGACCCCGCCGAGCGCGATCGGCTGGAGTACGACGCCCGCTCGATCCTCACCACGTGGGGCGACCGGGTGCCGAGTGAGACGGGCGGTCTGCACGACTATGCCAACCGGGAGTGGGCGGGGCTGGTCCAGGACGTCTACGCGCCGCGCTGGGCGGCGTACTTCGCGAGCCTCGACACCGCGCTGGTGAACGGCACCGCTCCCGTCGCCATCGACTGGTTCGCGCGTGACGACGCCTGGGCGCGCGGACACCGGTCCTATCCGACGGTTCCGGCCGGTGACCCCGTCGCTCTGGCGGGCGAGGTGCGGGCCGCGCTGGCAATGCCGTCCAACGCTGAACGTTTCGGGGCGCTCGCGCGTACTGACTCCTGACAGGGTGATCGCCTCGATGTGATCGAAAGGCAAGGGGAGCACATGAGTGGAGTGGCACGCCGGACGGTGGTCTCGGCAGCGGGCGGCGCGGGTCTGGTGGCCGTACTCACCGCCTGCGGTGCGGACGGCGACTCGGGCGGCGGCGGCGCGGCGGGCGTCGCGAAGGAGCCGGGCGCGCCCTTGGCGAAGACCGCGGACATCCCGGTGGGCGGCGGCAAGGTGCTGGACGGTCAGGGGGTGGTGATCACCCAGCCTACGGCCGGTGAGTTCAAGGCGTTCTCGTCCAAGTGCACCCATCAGGGCTGTGCGGTGAGCAAGGTCGCCGACGGGGTCATCACCTGCCCGTGCCACCAGAGCCTGTTCGACGCCTCGGACGGCAGCGTGAAGGGCGGTCCCGCCACGTCCCCGCTGCCGCCGACGCCGATCAAGGTCGACGGGGACTCGATCACGCTCGCGTGACCCGCCGGGGGCTCTTCCAGCAGCCCAGCACCTCTTCGGTGGTGGCGATGGTGGAGACGAGCGCGAGCGTGTGACGGATCATCGCGGGGGTGTAGTCGGCCGGCACCCCCGCGATGGCGTCTCCGGGTACGACCACGGTGTAGCCGAGGTTGACCGCGTCGAAGACGGCGTTGGGGATGGCCACGTTGGCGGAGACGCCGGTGACGACGAGCGTGCGGCAGCCGAGGTTGCGCAGCACCGGGTCGACGTCGGTCCCGGCGAGGGGCGAGAGGCCGTGCAGCCGTCGTACGACCAGGTCCTGGTCCGCGACCTGGATCGGCTCGGCGACCTTTACCGCCGTGCTGCCGCTGTGCTGCTGTACGGGGAGTCGGGCGGCGGCCCGGAACAGCCGGGCGTTGCTGTTGGCGCCGCGTCCGTCCGGCCGGCGCTCGGCGACCGCGTGCAGCACCTGCACATCGGCCTCGTGAGCGGCGGCGACGAGCCGGGCGACGTTCTGGAGCACGCCCGACGCGCGTGCGGCGGCGGCGAGTTCGGGCAGCGCGCTGTTCCGGCCCACGACGCCCTCCTGGCACTCGACGGTGAGCAGCACCGTGCCGGCGGGGTCGAGCTGCTCCTGGAGCTGCGCCAAGTGATGTGTGCCGGCCATGGTCCCCCCTGCGTCGTCCTCCGGGCGGGCGAGGTTAGCCACCCTTGCCCCAGGAGGGAAGAGCCTCCATGATTTCTGACACTTCATCAGAATCTTAGAAGGGGGCGGGCGATGACCGTCACGCAGCGCCGAGGACGCCGGATCATGATGGCCCCGGCCGAGCTGGACACCTTCCTGACCGAGAAGCGCACCTGCCGCGTGGCGACCGTCTCGGCCGACGGCCGCCCGCATGTCGGCGCGCTCTGGTTCGTCTGGGACGGGACCTCGCTCTGGCTCTACTCGATCACCCGGAGCCGCCGCTGGGCGGAGCTGCGCGCCGACCCCCGGATCGCGGTGGTGGTGGACGACGGCGAGGAGTACGGGGAGCTGCGGGGCGCCGAGCTGTCGGGCACGGTGGTCTTCGTCGGCGAAGCCCCGCGCACCGGCGAACCGTGCCCCGAACTCGACGTCCCCGAACAGCTCTTCGCCGCGAAGAACTTCGGCCTGGCCACGATGCCGCACGACGGTCGGCACGCATGGCTGAAGCTGACGCCGGACGCGGTCGCGTCGTGGGACTTCCGCAAACTGGCGACGCTCTGAGGGCTTGACGGGTGGAGGGGGCGGCGCGCTCAAGCCCGTGGCACCATGCCGCTCGGACCCGCGCCCGCCTCCGGACACCGGACCGCTCGGCCGCGCCCGCCCGACCGGCTCCCCGCTGCCCTCGGTGTCGTCAGCTGCTCAGGGGCTCCCCCGCGCTCCGGAGCGCCTCGACCGCCGCCCGGATCGAGGGCCGCCGGTCGGCGTCACTGCGCCAGGTCGCGTAGATGTGCCGGCGCATCTTCTGCCGTACGGGGACGAACGCGATCCCCTCCGGGGTGGGGCCCCGCCCGAGCCGCGGCGTGACGCACACCCCGAATCCCGCGGCGACCAGCGCGAGCTGGGTGTGGTGCTCCGCCGCGAAGTGGGCGATGCGCGGCTCCATGCCCTGCGAGCGCAGGGTGAACAGCAGCCAGTCGTGGCAGAACTCGCCCTCCGGCCAGGAGACCCACTCCTCGTCACCGAAGTCCACGAGGTCCACCTCGTCGCGCGCGGCGAGCGGGTGGTGGGCCGGCATGGCGACATCCGCCGCGTCGTCGAGGAGGGGAGCCCGCTCCAGCCCGCCGGGCACGGGTGCCCGCTTGTTGCTCCAGTCGAGGACGATCGCGAGGTCGGCATCGCCCCGCAGCACCTCGCGGATGCTCTGCTCCGGCTCCAGCTCTGCGGTCCTCACCCGCAGCTCGGGATGGGCGCTGCGCAGCGCGACGAGGGCGGCGGGCAGCAGTCCCCGCGCGGCCGTGGGGAAGGCAGCGATCCGGACCTCGCCCACGACCTGTCCGCGCTGCGCCTCGATGTCGGCCTGCGCGACCTCGACCTGGGAGAGGATGCGCGCAGCGTGCTCGGCGAGGAGCAGCCCGGCGTCGGTGAGCCGCACGCCCCGGCCGTTCTTGGCGAGCAACTGCTGGCCGATCTCCCGCTCCAGCTTGGACAGCTGCTGCGAGACGGCCGAGGTGGTGACGTGCAGCCCGTCGGCGGCTCCGCTGACGGAGCCGTGCCGTGCGACGGCGTCCAGGGTCCGCAAGCGCTCCAGGTTCAACATGTAAGCAATGCTAAGGGAACGGATTCAATTAATCTCGCTTGTTCTACGAGATGGCAGCCCTCACTCTGGATCCCATGATGGTCGATTGGCGGATTCGCTTCGGTGTACTGGCCCTGATCTGGGGCTTCAGCTTCCTCTTCATCAAGGTCGGCACGGAGGGCTTCGCACCGTTCCAGGTGACCTTCGGCCGTCTCCTGTTCGGTACGGCGGTGCTGGCCGTCGCCATGCTGCTGAAGCGCGAGCGGCTGCCGCGCGGTCGCCGGACGTGGCTGCACCTGACGGTGGCCGCGTTCCTGCTGAACGCCCTGCCGTTCTCGCTGTTCTCGTACGCGGAGCTGACGATCCCCTCGACGCTGGCGGGCATCTGCAACGCCACGACACCGCTGTGGGGCATGCTCCTGTCGCTCGTGGCGCTCTCCGAGGACCGCCCGACGCGGGTGCGTGCGGCGGGTCTGGGCATCGGCTTCATCGGTGTACTGACGGTGCTCGGCGCCTGGCAGGGCTTCTCCGGTCTGGACGTCACGGGCACGATGCTCGCGCTGCTCGCCTCGTTCAGCTACGCGGTGGGCTGGATCTACGTCCGCCGCACACTGACCGGCACGGGCGCGTCGAACCTCTCCCTCGCCG
The DNA here is from genome assembly GCF_055596705.1 of Streptomyces sp. NPDC039609. NCBI lineage: Bacteria > Bacillati > Actinomycetota > Actinomycetes > Kitasatosporales > Streptomycetaceae > Streptomyces > Streptomyces sp. NPDC039609. Next base: position 26,977 of record NZ_JBVIUJ010000001.1, on the reverse strand, counting down.
GGTCCCAGGTGGGCCTGGCGACGCTGCAACTGGCGGTGGTGACACCCCTGTTCACGTCACTCCCGTCGTCGATCGAGATCGTTCCCCTGCTCGCGGTGATCGCCCTGGGAGCGCTGGGCACGGGGTACGCGATGCTGCTGCAGTACGGCGTGGTCGCGGAGGTCGGCCCGACGACGGCGGCCATGGTCACGTACTTCATCCCGGTCATCGCCACGGCGGCGGGCGTGGCCCTGCTGAACGAGCAGCTCAGCTGGAACACCCCGGTGGGCGCCGTCATCGTCCTGGCAGGCGCGGCCCTGACTCAGACGCGCCCCCGCACCCTCGCCCCCAGCCCCATCCACGCCTCCGCCACCCCACCCGAGCCCACCGCACCCGAGCCCACCGCACCCACGCCCGCGCCCGCTCCCGCGCCGACAGCGACGGCGACCCGGCACTCGTAGGGCGCCGCCATTCGGAAGGCACCGAGCGCGGCCCGAACCGACAGAGCTCGACCCCCGCCCCCGCCCCCGCCCCCGCCCCCGTCAGCCGTAACTCCGCGCCGGCGCCGGCCCCGCCGCCCCCGCGACCGCGTCGGCCAGGGCCTCGACGTCGGCGGGGGTCAGGCCGGAGACGGTCAGCCGGACGGCCGGGCCCGTGGCCAGACGGAAGCGGGCCCCCGGGGCCACCGCCCAGCCCGCGCCGAGCAGTCGGGTCACGGCGCCCGTCTCGTCCGAGACCGGTACCCATACGTTCATCCCGCTCCGCCCGTGCGCCTCGACGCCCCGCCGCCGCAACGCGCGCACGAGCCCGTCCCGCCGCTCCGCGTAGGAGCTTGCGACCGCCACCGGGTCCACCGCCCCCGTCGCCCACAGGTGCGCGACGGTGCGCTGGAGCAGCCTGCTGACCCAGCCGGGGCCGAGTCGCTGGCGCCCGAGGACCCGGTCGACGGTCTCCGCGTCGCCGGTGAAGGCGGCGATCCGCAGATCCGGCCCGTACGCCTTGGCCACCGAGCGCACGAAGGCCCAGTGGCGAGTCACCCCCGCCAGCGGATGCAGCGGCAGGTCGACGATCCCGTGACCGTGGTCGTCCTCGACGAGCAGCACGTCCGGATGGTCGGCGAGGATCCGGCGCAAGGCGGCGGCACGGGCCGCGCCGATGGCCGCACCGGTCGGGTTCTGCGCCCGGTCGGTGACGATCACCGCCCGAACGCCCTCCCGCAGCGCACCCTCCACCGCCGCCGGCAGCGGCCCCTCGTCGTCGACCGCGACCGGCACGGCCCGCAGCCCGAGGGCCGGCACGAGGTCGAGCAGGCTCCCCCACCCCGGGTCCTCGACGGCGACCGCGTCCCCCGCCCTGAGGTGGACGGCCAGCACCCGTTCTATGGCGTCGAGCGACCCGGAGGCGACCGCGACCGGCCCGTCGGGGACCCCGTCGGCGTCCAGCGCGGCCCGCGCGAGCCGGGAGAACCCTTCGTCGACAGGGCCCTCGGCGTACATCCCGGGCCGCTCGGCCTCACGCCGAGCCGCCTCGGCGAGCGCCTCGCCCAGCGACGGCAGCAGGGCCGGGTCCGGATTGCCCTTGCCCACGTCCCGTACGCCTGCGGGGGCCTCCACCCGGATCGACCCACGGGCCGTCGTCGCGGGCCTGGGCCTCACCCGACTGCCGCGTCGCCCGTCCGTCTCGATGACCCCCCGTTCCCGCAGGGTCCGGTACGCGGCCGCGACCGTGTTCGGGTTCACGCCGAGCGTGACCGCCAACTCCCTCATGGGCGGCAGCAGTTGGCCAGGCTCCAGCACCCCGTCCGCCACCCCGCGTTCGACGCTGGCAGCGATCTCCGATGCGCGTCGACCCTCGATCCGATACTCTCCTAGCACAAAAGACATTATGCACTAGTGCAATGGAGAGCGCCATGACGGATTCCTACGAGCCGACCGAGCGGACCATCCCCACCCGTTCCCGCCACCGCGCTTCGTACGACCGTGCGACGGTGCACTCGATACTCGACGAGGCCTACGTCTGCCACCTCGGCTTCGTCCGCGACGGCGCCCCCGTCGTGCTGCCGACGCTCTACGGCCGGATCGGCGATCGCCTCTACGTCCACGGCTCCACCGGTTCACGCCCGCTCCGCATGGCGGGCGCCGGCGGCGCCAAGGCTCCCGGCGGAGAAGAGGCACCCGGCCTGCCCGTCTGCCTGACGGTGACCCATGTCGACGGTCTCGTCCTGGCCCGGTCCGCCTTCCACCACTCGATCAACTATCGCTCGGTCGTGGTCCACGGCACCGCCCGCCAGGTCACCGATCCCGAGGAGCTGCGCACCGCCCTCGACGCCCTGGTCGACCATGTCGTGCCGGGCCGCTCCTACGACTCCCGCCCCGCCAACGCCAAGGAGCTCGCGGCCACCGCCGTCCTGCGCCTCGACCTCGACGAGGTCTCCGCCAAGGTCCGCACCGGCGGCCCGAACGACGAGCCGGAGGACGCGACCCTCCCGCACTGGAGCGGTGTGATCCCCGTACGGAAGACCTACGGCACGCCGATCCCGGCCGACGACCACGACCCGGCCATCGCCCTGCCCGACTACCTCTCCGTCCTCTGAGGGCCGCGCCATGCTGATCCATCCCTGGGACGCCCCCCATGAGGACCGGGAGTGGCGGGACTGGCTGGCTCGCCACGACTTCGGCCAGCTCGCCGTGAACGGACTGCCCGGCGAACCGCCGTGGGTGCAGCCGATGCACTTCCTGTACGACTCCGAGCCCGGCCCCCACGGGCAGGTCCTGGCCCACCTCGCCCGCCCCAACCCCCTCTGGCGGGCCTTGGAGCAGAATCCGACGGTCCTGCTCAGCGTGGTCGACGACTACGCCTTCGTGCCCGGCCCGTGGGCCGCCCCGGAGGGCGCCCCGGCCGAGCACGGCACCCCCACGTCCTTCTACGCCGCGGTCCAGCTGCGCTGCACGGCGCATGTGGTCGACGATCCGGCGGAGAAGGCGGAGTTGCTGAACCGCCAGGTCTCCCACTTCCAGCCCGACGGCGGTACTGCCCCGGTCACGGCGGCCGAGCCGCCCTTCGGGCGGCTCCTGTCGGGGCTGCGGGTGCTGCGCCTCGACGTGACGGAGGTCCGGGCGAAGTTCAAGTACGCGAACCACAAGCCGGAGCCGGTCCAGGACCGCATCGTCGAGGGCCTGACGGCGAGGGCGGGGCGAGGTGACGCCGAGGCGGCGGCTCACCAGGTGCGCCGCCGCGCGTAGGGGGTGGGGCGGGCCCCGGGCGGCCCCTGACGGGCCCTGCCCGCCCCCACCGGCTACACCGCCGCAGCCTCCGCCCGCCGCACCGCGGCGTCCCGCGCCTCCGCGAAGGCGAGTCCGGTCACCGCCGTGAGCAGCAACAACGTGCCCACCACGGTGGCGGCGGTCAGCTCCTCCCCCAGTACCGTCACCGCGATCGCCGCCGCGCTCACCGGCTCGAGCAGCATGATCACGGACACGGTCGCCGCACGGACCACCGCCGCCCCGGCGAAATAGAGCGCGTAGGCGAGCGCGGTCGGTACCGCAGCCACGTACACCAGCAGTCCGAGCACCTGCACGGGCTGTTCGGTGTGCGGGAACAGACCCTCGACGGCCGCCATCGGCAGCAGTCCCACCGCTCCGACGGCGAAGGCCCAGGTGGTCGTCGACAGCGCGTCGGAGCCGCCGCCGTCACGGCCGAGCCACCGCGTGAGCAGGGTGATCGCCGCGTATCCGGCGGCCGAGAGCACCGCGAGGCCCACGCCGAGCGGCCTGACCTCGCCGCTCTCGCCGCCCAGAACGAGGACGGCCAGTCCGGCGAGCGCCCCGCCGACGGCGGCCGCGCCACCGCCACCGAGCCGTTCGCCCATGGTGAGCCTGGCGCCGAGCGCGATGAGCACGGGCCCCGCGCCGAGCGTGACGACCGTTCCGACGGCCAGCCCGGTCGTTTCCACGGCGGCGAAGTAGGCGCTCTGGAAGACGGTCAGCCCGATCCCCGTACCGAGGATGCGGATCAGCCGTCGCCTGCGCGGTTCCGCCGCCTCGGCGGCGGGTCGTCCGGGCCGCAGGGCCAGCGCCCCGAGCAGCAGGACCAGGCCGCCGACGCAGCGCCAGAAGGACAGCGCCAGCGGGCCCATGTCACTGACCCTGAACATCAGCGAGGCCGCGGCCCCGGCGGTGCCCCAGGCGACGCCGGCGACGATCAGATAGAGGAGGCTCCGCCCGATGGCAGGCATGGCTGCCGCGGACGTGGAGGAGGAGTTCGACACGTGCTTCTCCGTGTGAAGACGGGGTGGTGTGGTCGCTCGAATCCGCACGCGGGCAGCGACGAACCGCTCGGGGACTGCCCGAGCCCGGTCTTCGTCAGAGAGAGTGCTGCCCGCGCCTAAGCGGCAGGGGGCGGAAGCACGGTCGAATGCATGATCGTCACCTTACGAGGCGGTTCGGCCGGCGGACAACTCGGCTTCGAGGTCGCTCGCCCCGGACCCGGTGCCGGGCTCGGCCTCGGCCTCCGACCCGGCCACCGGCTCCGCCGAGGCCGGCTTCGGTGTCGACGACTGGGCGATGAACGCGCCGACGAGCACGACCGCGCCGCCGATGATCTGGGGCGCCGCCAAGTGCTCACCGAGCAGCACCCAGGCCAGTACGGTCGCGATCACGGCCTCCAGGCAGGCGACGACACCGGCCACCTGAGGCGAGAGCCTGCGCACCGATACGATCCCGGTGACGTAGGCGAGGACGGTGGCGATCAGCACGATCCACCCGAGGAGCAGCCAGGCGGCCACTCCCGTGCCGTTCATGTCGGCGTCGCCGGCGAGCAGGGACCAGTCCATCCCCCACGGCCGGGCGACGACGGTGAGCACGAGTGCGCCGATGAGAAGTCCGTACGCGATCACACCCAGCGGGTCGACGGGGTCGGACTCGTCGCCGCCGTGGTCGGAGAGGACGAAGTAGCCGACCTGGCAGCAGGCGGCACCGAGTGCGAGCAGCAGCCCGAGCAGGTCGAAGCTGAGCCCCGACCAGACCTGCACCACGCATGCCAGACCGCCGACGGCGAGGACGACGCCGAGCGCGGCGGCGCGGGTGACCGGTCGGCGCTGGACGAAACGGACCCAGCCGAGGACGAGGGCGGGGGCGAGGTACTCGATGAGCAGCGCGACCCCGACGGGGATCCGGGAGATCGAGGCGAAGTAGAAGGCCTGGACGCCCGCGACGGCGAGGAGTCCGAAGCCGACGAGGAGCACGGGCCTGCGACGGAGCAGGTCGCGGTGGCGCCAGGCGACCGGCAGCATGACGAGGGCGGCGCCGGCCACCCGGAGCCACACCACGTGGAGCGGATCGAGGCCTGCCTCGATCAGCGGCTTCGCCGCCACACCTGAACCACCGAATGCGAAGGCCGAGGCCAGGGCGAGTCCCAGGCCGGCGCTTCTCCCCTGAGACGCGTGCATCGGGCCATCATGACAGGACCGAGTCAGGTGCGTAACCCCCGTTACACCTGTTGAGACAGCTCCCCGATCCGGTCGGCGAGAACGAGCGGATCGACCCCCGCCCGGCCGAGCACCTCGACCGCCCGGCTGTCGGGATCCTCGGCGATCACGGCCAGGAGATCGAGGCCACGCGCGCGCGGCTCGCCGCGCAGCGCGGCCCGCTCTCCGGCGCGGTCCATCGCGGCGGCCGCGGCGGGCGACCAGCCGGCCGCCGCCGGATCGGCGTCGCGTACGGCACCCAGCGTGCCGGAGTCCTCCACGGAACCCTGCCACCGCAGGCCGTAGCCGATGGAGCGCTGGACGAGATAGCCGAGGACGCGGGCGAGCTGCGGCCCGCCCGCGAAGGCGGCGCCGACCTCGGGATCGGATTCGACGAGGGAGTGGAGCAGATGGGCGGTGTCGATCTGCCGGTCCCCGTCGCGCAGGGCTCTGCGGCGCGCGCTCGCCACGACCGTCGCGAGTTCGGCGGTCAGGCGACTGAGCTGGATTTCCGGGCGGCGGGCCACGGGCTGCCGGGGCACGCGAGGGACAGGACTATGCACCCTCCCACCTCATCAGCCCCGGGCGGCCGGAACATCCCCGCGGAGGAGCATGTCCGCATCCCACGTGAGTTGGGCACGGGCGCACGGTCCCTCATCCCTGCGGAGGAGATTTCGGGTGTTCGCCCCGTGGGGGCGCGCGCCGCCTTGCCCTGCGCCCCGAATGCAACCACGGCGCGCTCCCGTTTCGTCCTGTGAGTATGTTCTGGATGGTCGCCCTGCTCGCGGTCGACGGGCGGCAGTACGTCTACCGCGTGTACGCACCGCGGGAAGCGCTGCCGGCCGATCTCTTCTGGGCCGCGTTCCTCTGCCATGACGAGGGCGGTGGACCACGGGCCTCCGACTGGTTCGACTCCGCACAGATGTGGTGGATCGGCGAAGTCGAAGAACTGACGGTTCATCAGTATTGAATGTTGAGGGCCGCGCGGCTACGTTCCGTCGACACCGAAGACCGACGAGAACACGCGAACCCGTGAAGGGGTGGTCGTATGGCCGAAGTCAGCGCGGAGGCACGGATCGATGCGCCGGCCGAGAAGGTCTGGGCGCAGCTGACGGACTTCACCTCGTACGGCGAGTGGAACGCCACCCACACCAACTTCCCGAACGGCGGTCCGGCCACGCTCGAGCAGGGCGCCACCTTCGCGGAGAACATGAAGCTGATGGGCTTCCCCGCCGAGGTGACCTGGACGGTCGAGGAGCTGGAGACCACCCGGGTGCTGGCCATCCGGGGCAAGGGCCCGATGGGGGTCAACGTCGGCACGCGCTACTCGCTCGCGGCGGACGGGGACGCCACCACGGTCAGGATCGACGGCGAGTTCACCGGCGCGGCCGTCTCCCTGATGGCGGGCAAGCTGAAGGACTCGGCCACCGCGGCACTGAACGAGTCGCTGCGGAAGCTGGCAGGCCTGGTGGTCTGAGCAAGCCGTCCGCCGACCGACGCACAGACGGGAGGGCCACACGGCGCTGTGCCGTGCGGCCCTCCCCCTGCCCGGTCGACTCAGTGCTCGTCGGCCAGGATCAGGTACAGCTTCTTACGGGCTTCGTTGATGACCGTGATGGCCTTCTGCCGCTGCTCGGTGCTGCCGGTCTTCCAAACCTGGCCGAACGCCTCCATCAGACCGAAGCCGGCCTGCCGGACCTCGTTCATGGCCTCCCAGTCGACACCGCGCCCGGCCTCCTCCCAGGGGGCCTCGGGCCCCGACTCGGCCTCGGCACGGCCGGCTTCGGTGAGCGCGAACAGCTTCTTGCCGCCCTCGCTCTCGCTGGCGATCAACCCCTCGTCCTCGAGGAGCTGCAGGGTCGGGTAGACCGAGCCGGGGCTGGGCCTCCACGCCCCGCCACTGCGCTCCCCGATCTCCTGGATCATCTCGTAACCGTGCATCGGCCGATCCTTCAGCAGCGTCAGGATCGAGGCGCGCACATCTCCGCGCCGCGCCCGTCCCCGGCCGCCTCCTCGACCCCTGCCGCCTCCGAAGGGGCCTCCGCCCCACGGTCCGCCGCCGAATCCCGGCCCGAACTGCCCGAAGGCGGCACGCCGCCCCTCGAAGTCACCGCGAGAGTCTCCCCGCCCACGAGGGCCGGGTCCGCAATCGCCATGTCCGTGTCCATGTGAACGCATCGCAACGCTCCTTCCATCGGGTATATCGTTGAACTGTCGCGATGCGTCAACGATATATCGGAATACTTCGTTTGCCAACACTCGATCGGTCCAGTCGTCCCGGATTGGCCTTGGCCTGCGGCTTTACGGCGCCGGTACGTTCCGTGCCATGCGGATCCGAATCGTCGACGCGTTCACCGACCGCCCCTTCTCCGGCAATCCGGCAGGGGTCCTCCTCCTCGACTCCTTCCCCGACGACCACTGGCTCCAGAAGGTGGCCGCCGAGGTCAACCTCTCCGAGACGGCCTTCGCGCACCCGCTGCCGCCCGGCGGCGAGGCCGACTGGGCCCTGCGCTGGTTCACCCCCGCCACCGAGGTCGACATGTGCGGCCACGCCACCCTCGCCACCGCCCACGTCCTGCACACGACCGGCACGGCGACCGGAACCGTCCGTTTCGCCGCCCGCTGCGGCATCCTGAGCGCCACCGCCGCGCAGGACGGCACCATCACGCTGGACTTCCCGACCTCCACGCTGACCCCGGTGCCGGCCCCGGACGGCCTGGAGAAGGCGCTGGGCGCGGAGGCCGTTTCCGTCCACGACACCGCTGCTCACATCGGGGACCTCGTCGTCGAGCTGCGCGACGAGGCGACCGTCCGGTCCCTGACGCCGGACTTCGCGGCTCTGGCGCACCTCTCCGACCGGGGTGTCATCGCGACCGCCGCGGCCGAACGGCCCGAGCGCGGCTACGACTTCGTCTCGCGCGGCTTCTTCCCGGGCGTCGGCATCGACGAGGACCCGGTCACCGGCAGCGCCCACACCGCGCTGGCCCCGTTCTGGTCCGCGCGCTTCGGCCGCGACGATCTGACCGGGTTCCAGGGCGGCGCCCGCACGGGCATCGTCCACACCCGGCTGCGGGGCGACCGCACCCTGCTGACCGGCCATGCGGTCACCGTCATCGACGGCGAACTGCACGCCTGAGCCACCACCCCGGACGCCGGGCCCCGGGTACGCAGAAAGGGGCGCACGGCCCTCGCCGTACGCCCCTTCTGTCATTCCCCGTCTACATGGTGGGCAGCCAGCCCACCTTTCCGGCCAGCAAGCCGTAGCCGACGAAGGCCACGATGTCGAGCAGCGCGTGCGCCACCACCAGCGGGCCCACACGCCCCCAACGGCGGTAGAGCAGCACGAAGACGACGCCCATCACGACGTTGCCGACGAAGCCGCCGATCCCCTGGTACAGGTGGTACGAACCGCGCAGCACCGAGCTCGCCACCAGCGCGGCCATCGGCGTCCACCCCAACTGCCCGAGTCGGCGCAGCAGATAGCCGACGACGATGACTTCTTCCAGTACGGAGTTCTGGATCGCCGAAAGGATCAGGACCGGGTACTTCCACCACACGTCCGGCAGCGACTCCGGCACCACGGTCAGATTGAAGCCGGTCGCCCGAGCCCCCAGGTAGAACGCGAGGCCGGCGCTCCCGATCACGGCGGCCACCAGCGCGCCCCGTCCGAGGTCCGGCCAGGGCCGGGTCCGGTCGAAGCCGATCGCCCGCAGCCCGGAGCCCTCCCGCAGCAGCAGGTGCGCGACGAGCAGGACCGGCATCAGCGCGGAGGCGATGCCGAAGAGCTGCCAGGTCAGATCGAGCCAGGGCCGCCCGGGGGCGAACGAGCCGTTGAGCGTCGCCGCCTGTTCCTTGAGCCCACCGGGCTTGGTCAGCGAGCCGACGAAGCTGATGAAGGACGACACCGCGCTCGCACCGAGCGAGAGCGCCAGGACGATCAGGGTCTCGGACCGCAGAACCCGGCGCGGCAGGCCGTCGGGGGGAAGAGAATCGGCGACCACTCGTTGCTCCGACACCACACCTGTCTCCACTTCCCCATCGCGTTCCGGGTACGGAGATCATGCGTGAAGGGCCCCGCCGGGCGCCATTCCGGGGGGCGGGGGACTTCTGCTCGATCGCGGGCCGGGCGCCGTTCCGGGGTCGGGGGCCGCCTCGATCCCGGGCACGGCGCCACCCCAGGGGCCCGGTGGATCTCTACTCGATGCCCACCGGCCACCGGTGCACCGGTTCGCCGCCGCGCATCAGCTCGGCGTACCGTCGGGTCGTGGCCGCCAGGGCCGCCTCCCGGTCGAGACCGGACTCCCGTGCCCGCCGGAAGGTCTCGGCCTGCCAGGAGGCACCGTTGACCCGACCACGACAGCGCTCCTCGATCACGCCCAGATAGAAGTCGCGGTCGGCCGGCTCGATGTGCCAGGCGTCGAGCCCCGACGCCGCCAGCGGGAGCAGTTCGTCGAGGACGAGACGTACTGCGGACACCGTCGAGACCCCTCCCGAGCGCCCGGGCCGGGGCCAGCGCAGCTCCGCCTCGATCCCGTGGCGACAGGCGGCGTCGAAGTTCGCGGCGGCGTCCTCGAACGCCAGCTTCTTCCACACCGGCCGGGGCTCCTCGGCCAGCGCCCGGACCAGCCCGTAGTAGAAGGCCGCGTTGGCGACGACGTCGGTGACCGTCGGTCCGGCCGGCAACACCCGGTTCTCCACACGCAGATGCGGGACCCCGTCCACCCAGCCGTAGACCGGCCGGTTCCAGCGGTAGACCGTCCCGTTGTGCAGGACAAGTTCCTGCAGGCGCGGCACCCCGCCCTGGTCGAGGACGAGGAGCGGGTCCTCCTCGTCGCATATCGGCAGCAGTGGCGGGAAGTACCGCAGGTTCTCCTCGAAGAGGTCGTACGCCGAATCCACCCACCGCTCCCCGAACCAGGTGCGGGGCCGCACCCCTTGCGCCTGGAGCTCCGGTGGCCGGGTGTCCGTGGCCTGTTGGAACAGCGGCGGACGGGACTCCCGCCAGAGCTCCCGGCCGAAGAGGAACGGCGAGTTGGCGCCGACGGCGATCTGGACCGCCGCCACGGCCTGGGCCGCGTTCCACACCGCGGCGAAGCGGGCCGGGGTGACCTGGAGGTGCAACTGCACGGAGGTGCAGGCGGCCTCCGGCACGATCGACGTGGACGTGCAGGTGAGCCGCTCCACTCCCTGGATGTCGAGGCTGAAGTCCTCGCCCCGGGCGGCGACGATCTGGTCGTTGAGCAGGGTGTACCGGTCGACGGCCGAAAGGTTCTCGAAGACGAGATCGTTCTGCGAGAGAGTCGGCAGAATTCCGATCATGATGACGCCGGCGTCGACCTCTCGGGCCTTGCGGTCGGCGTATCCCAGACCGGTCCTCAACTCCTCCGCGAGCCGGTCGAATACGCGGCCTCCGAGACGGTGCGGAGCGATGTTCACTTCGAGGTTGAACATTCCGAGTTCCGTCTGGAAATCCGGGCTCGCGATGCGCTCGAGGACCTCGCCATTCACCATCCGTGGCATCCCGTCCACGCCCGCGAGATTGAGTTCGATCTCCAGGCCCATCAGATTCCGCGGACGGTCGAACCTCTTCTCCGCCAGGAGCCTCGCGAGCCCCGCCAGGCACTGCTGGAGCTTCCTGCGGTATCTCTGCCGATCGGACAGGCCGAACCCGTCTGCCACGACCTTCTCCCCCATCGAAGCGTCCCTCCCCGATTGGGCGGCCACGGCGACGGCCGCGCGCGTCACGGACGATGATGCCCAGCCGACTGATCCATAACGCCTGCGGAGCCACCCCGCCGCCAGGTAGGCTGGATTGAGCAATCGCCCGGCACATCCCGCGGTCACTCGGCAATGGACATATTCCACCGACATAATCGCGGAAAGCATGGAGTCGATATTTAGCCGTCCGCAGCGGTGGCGAAGCCGCAGGCAGGCGAAGTGCTCTCACGACAAATGCTGCGAATCACCCCTGGAACAAGGCCGGATGACGTCTTGCTCGCAATATCGGCGACCGCTAGCGGAAACAACGTGTGAACACGTCTCGTATAAACTCCGCGAACGAGGCAGAGTGTTGGCGCCCGGCCATGGCTTCATGGCCCCTCTCCGGCAGCCCACAGCGCCGTCGTACCTGCCCACGCATCACCGTGTCTCCTGAGTGAGAGGCGACCCATCATGCTCCGACCCTCCCCGGCCCCCGCGCCGGCCCTGCGCAGCGTCCTCGCGGCCCTCGGTTCCCCCACCGCCGTCCGCGAGGCTCGAACTCCCGCCCTCCGGGCCGCCCAGGGCCCGCTGAGCCCCGAGCTGCCCCTGCCCGTCCATGTCCTCGACGTACGGGACCAGGTCGTCCCGTCCGGGCAGGCGCCGCGCACACGGCTCGTCGGCTGGCGCTTCCTGATCCGGGGCACCGACCGGGCCGTCGCCGCCGCCGACACCATGCTCACGCCCGACGGCTGGTCCTTCTCGCACTTCTTCGAAGGTCCGTACGTCACCGCCACCGAACGCGCCCTGCTCCAGGCCGAGACGCTGCCCACGACGTACCAGCCGCGCCTGCTCTCCGTACCGGAGCTGTACATGCTGACGCTGTGGCTCCACGGGGACACGGAAGCCGACGGGGCATCAGCCTCGCCCGCACCCACCGACCTCCTCGTCCCGCTCGCCCCGGCGCCGCCCGGTATCGCCTCCCACCGTCCGCACCGGGTCGCCGACCTGCTGCCCGTCCTGACCCTGCGCCTCGCGCCGCCACCGCTGTTCGGCACTCCGGCGCCGGCCTGAACCACCGCACCCGAAGCTCATCCGAAGCGTGCACGCCCCGCGGGCCGACCGGGCCGCGGGGCGCCGCACTGCCCGAACGCCGCCCGAAAAAGCCGCCCGAACACCGCTGTCGAACACCCCGCCCCGGACGGACTAGCCCGCCTGGACTACCCCGAACCATCCGAAGAGACCGCCCAGTTGAGTTGAACCGCCCGCGCGGGTGATACGTCTTCATGCAGTAGGAAGAGCTGCAGTGAAATACCTGCGGATCGACGTCCGTAGGGGAACACTGGACCAACCGAACCGACAACGGGGGGCGGCCATGAGCACCGCATCGAGCCGCAGGACGACAGACACCACGACGCAGCGAAAGAACCCATCCATGTGCCAGCACCAGCCTGCCTGTCCCACCGCCCACTCCGCCGACCGGGAGGCGGCACGACCGATGGCGCACCACCCGGAGCAGGGCTGGAGCCTGCTGTGCAACGGGGTCCTGCTCTTCGAGGACACCGGTGAACTGCTGCCGGACGGACAGATCATCGCCCCGCACCGCCCGTTGACGGCGGGCCGGGTGACGACCGCCGCCTGACGACAGGGCACGTCGGGCACCACACCGTACGAGGGAACACGCCAAGGGCCGGCCCGGAGAACTCTCCGAACCGGCCCTGACTCATGCCCGGTTGCCGACGGCGCTCAGCTCATGCTCGCGCTCGCGGCCGTACTCAGTTGTCGTACTCGTCCAGCGGCGGGCAGGAGCAGACCAGGTTGCGGTCACCGAACGCACCGTCGATCCGGCGGACCGGCGGCCAGTACTTGTCCGCGGCCGAGACACCGGCCGGGAAGACCGCCTCGTCACGGGTGTACGCGTGGCTCCACTCGCCGCCCAGCGCCGCCGCGGTGTGCGGGGCGTTGCGCAGCGGGTTGTCCTCCGCCGGCCACTCACCCGACGCGACCTTCTCGATCTCGCCGCGGATCGCGATCATCGTGTCGCAAAAGCGGTCGAGCTCGGTCAGGTCCTCGGACTCGGTCGGCTCGATCATCAGGGTGCCGGCCACCGGGAACGACATCGTCGGCGCGTGGAAGCCGTAGTCGATCAGGCGCTTGGCGATGTCGTCGACGCTGACACCGGTCGACTTGGACAGCGGGCGCAGGTCGACGATGCACTCGTGGGCGACCAGACCGGCCGGACCGGTGTAGAGCACCGGGTAGTGCGGCTCGAGGCGCTTGGCGATGTAGTTCGCGGCGAGGACGGCCACCTGCGTGGCGCGCTTCAGGCCCTCGCCACCCATCAGACGCACGTACGACCACGAGATCGGCAGAATGCCGGCCGAGCCCCACGGGGCGGCCGAGATCGGGCCGACGCCCGTCTCCGGACCGGCGGTGGGCTGCAGCGGGTGGTTCGGCAGGTACGGCGCGAGGTGCGCGCGCACACCGACCGGACCGACGCCCGGGCCGCCGCCGCCGTGCGGGATGCAGAAGGTCTTGTGCAGGTTCAGGTGCGAGACGTCGCCGCCGAACTTGCCCGGCTTGGCCAGACCGACCAGCGCGTTGAGGTTGGCGCCGTCGACGTACACCTGGCCGCCGGCGTCGTGCACCTCGGCGCAGATGTCGGCGACGTGCTCCTCGAACACACCGTGAGTGGACGGGTAGGTGATCATCAGCACGGACAGCTCGTCGCGGTACTGCTCGATCTTGGCGCGCAGGTCCGCGACGTCGACCTCGCCGTCGTCGGCGGTCTTGACGACGACGACCTTCATGCCGGCCATGACCGCGGAGGCGGCGTTGGTGCCGTGCGCGGAGGACGGGATGAGGCAGACGGTGCGCTGCTCGTCGCCGTTGGCGCGGTGGTAGGCGCGGACGGCCAGCAGGCCGGCCAGCTCGCCCTGCGAACCGGCGTTCGGCTGGATCGACACCTTGTCGTAGCCGGTGACCTCGGCGAGACGCTCCTCGAGCTCGGTGATGAGCGTGAGGTAGCCCTGCGCCTGCTCGATGGGGGCGAAGGGGTGGATCTGCCCGAACTCGGGCCAGGTGACCGGCTCCATCTCGGTGGTCGCGTTCAGCTTCATGGTGCAGGAGCCGAGCGGGATCATGCCGCGGTCGAGCGCGTAGTCGCGGTCGGCGAGCTTGCGCAGGTAGCGCAGCATCGACGTCTCGGAGCGGTGCGCGTGGAAGACCGGGTGGGTCATGTACGTGTCCGAGCGCAGGAGCTCGGCGGGCAGCGCGTCCTCGGTGGCGGCGTCCAGGGCGTCGATGTCGGCGTCGACACCGAAGGCGGCCCACACGGCGGCGAGCTGGGCGCGCCCGGTGGTCTCGTCGCAGGAGATCGACACATGGTCGGCGTCGACGAGGTACAGGTTGACGCCGGTCTCGCGTGCGGCGGCGACGGCCTCGGCGGCCTTGCCGGGCACGCGGACGGTGAGGGTGTCGAAGAAGTCGCCGTGGACGACCTCGACACCGCCGGCCTTCAGGCCCTGGGCGAGGATCGCCGCGTACCGGTGGGTGCGCTGGGCGATGCCCTTGAGACCGTCGGGGCCGTGGTAGACGGCGTACATGCCGGCCATGACGGCGAGCAGCACCTGCGCGGTGCAGATGTTGCTGGTGGCCTTCTCGCGGCGGATGTGCTGCTCACGGGTCTGCAGCGCCAGGCGGTACGCCCGGTTGCCGTCGGCGTCGACGGAGACACCGACGAGGCGGCCGGGGAGCGAGCGGGCGTGCTTGTCCTGGACGGCCATGTAGCCGGCGTGCGGACCACCGAAGCCCATCGGGACGCCGAAGCGCTGGGTGGTACCGACGGCGATGTCGGCACCGAGCGCGCCCGGCGAGGTCAGCAGGGTCAGCGCGAGCAGGTCGGCGGCGACGGTGACGATGGCGCCGAGCTCGTGGGCGGCGTCGATCAGCGGCTTGATGTCGCGGACGGCACCGGAAGCGCCCGGGTACTGGATGAGCACCCCGAAGACACCGCGCTCGGCGAGCTCGGCGGGGATGCCCTCGGACAGGTCCGCGACGACGACCTCGACACCGGTCGGCTCGGCGCGGGTCTCGATGACGGCGATGGTCTGCGGCAGGGCGTCGGCGTCGACGAGGAAGACACCGTTCCTGACCTTGCCGACGCGGCGGGAGAGCGCCATGGCCTCGGCGGCCGCGGTGCCCTCGTCGAGCAGGGAGGCACCGGAGGTGGGCAGACCGGTGAGGTCGGCGACCATGGTCTGGAAGTTGAGCAGCGCCTCCAGACGGCCCTGCGAGATCTCCGGCTGGTAGGGCGTGTACGCCGTGTACCAGGCCGGGTTCTCCATGACGTTGCGGAGGATCACCGGCGGGGTGAAGGTGCCGTAGTAACCCAGGCCGATCATCGGGGCGAGGACCTGGTTGCGGTCGGCGAGCTCACGCAGCTCGGCGAGGACCTCGGCCTCGGTACGGGCCGAGGGCAGACCGAGCGCCTCGGCGTTCTTGATCACGTCCGGCACGGCGGCGGCCGTGAGCTCGTCGAGGGAGCCGTAGCCGACCTGCGCGAGCATCTTGGCCCGTGCTTCGGCGTCGGGCCCGATGTGCCGCTGCTCGAACGGGATGCCCTGTTCGAGTTCGGAGAGCGGAATGCGGTTGGCGGTCATGTACGGAGGCCTCCTGGTCGTCACGACCTGCGAGGGGCACCAACGGCGCGGGTGCCCGGACGGCCTCCCCCTCTGTCATCTCAACCTGAGAGTTTCACCGGCACGCCAAAGGGGCTCGCCGGCTTTCACCGTCGGTGAGAGCGGATGCCGTCGGACGTCCGCCCTGCTTTCCAGAGTGACCTCGTCCGTGCGGTACAGGGGCCTGAGAGATTCCGGGGAGGATTTGCTCCTTCGGCGCCTCCGAAAGGTTTCTCCGGAGGACTCTCCCGCACAGGGTCGACAGCCACAGCCAGCCTACCAGCGAGGTTCCCGGAGCCATCGCTCAAGTGGCCGACATCCCAGATGTGCACTTTCGTAGTCTTAGAGCAGTTGCGACCTGTTGGAGGGACCGTGCAGACCGACATCGATCCGCGCAGCCTGATCGGCCGCAAGGCGTACGACCGCGAGGGGCACAAGATCGGCACCGTGGACGAGGTGTACCTGGACGACGCGACCGGAGTCCCGGAGTGGGCCGCGGTCCGCACCGGCCTCTTCAGCCGGGACGCCTTCGTCCCCCTGGAGCCGAGCGAGCTGGCCAAGGACGGCCTCCACATCCCGTACGACCGGTCCCTGATCAAGGACGCCCCGGACTTCGGCGTGGGCCGCCACCTCTCCCCCGAGCAGGAGCTCCAGCTCTACCGCCACTACAACATCTCCCTCCCGCCACCACCCCCGGACCGCGACTTCGGCCGTCTGGCGGGCCAGGAGGAGACCTGACGGCTCCCGGTCCGCCGGACCGGGAGCAGGCACGCCCGCACACCCTCCGGCAGCCGTCGGGGGCTCGGCAGACCCACGGGGGACCGGAATCTCCGTCGCCCCGGCGAGCCAAGAGAGACGGGGGTGCCCCCTGGCGAAGCTCAGGGGGAGGGTGGGAGCGACAAGCTGGGCCGGAGGCCGGGCTCGACCCCCACCAGCGGCAGCGGCTCCCCCGCCTCCAGCTCCGGGTCGTCCACGAGAAACGTCCGCACACGGCCGGGCGCCGAGCCGGGCTCCTCGAAGCGCACGGTGACGCGCCCCACCCCGCTTCCCTGCACCCACCCGGCGCCGTACACCGCATGCCGTACATCGTGCCCGGGCGACCACCGCCGCTCGGCGGGCGCAGCCGACTCAGGGGCGGCCTCCATGGATGACGCTTCCTCGGACCGCTCCACCGGCCCCGCCGCCTCGGCCTCCGCCTCCGCCGCCTGGGCGAACAGATCCTCCTGGGTGTAGTCCGCGAGCCCACTCACCCCCACCCCCAGCAACCGGACCCCGCCCGTCGTGTCCACCCCCTCGAGCAACCGCCCCGCGGCCTCCCGCACCACCACGGGGTCGTCCGTCGGTCCCCGCAGCGTCTCGGAACGCGTCAGCGTCGAGAAGTCGAACCGCCGCACCTTCAGCACGATCGTCCGCCCCGAGTGGCCCGAGCCCCGCAGCCTCCCCACGCACCGCTCGGCCAGCCGCTCCACCTCGATCCGGATCCGTACCCGGTCGTGCAGGTCCACGTCGAAGGTGTCCTCCACCGACACCGACTTCGTGTCCCTCTCGGCCACCACGGGCCGATCGTCGTACCCCTGGGCCATCAGGTACAGGGAGGCCCCGTGCGCCCGCCCAAGGAGCCGTACAAGCTCGTCCTCGCCCGCTTCCGCCAGGTCCGACACCGTCGTCATCCCGGCCCGCCGCAGATGCTCACCGGTGGCCGGCCCCACGCCCGGCAGGATCCGCACCGACTTCGGCCCCAGCAGCTCCCGCTCGGTCCCCGGCTCGATCAGCACCAGGCCATCGGGCTTGGCCTCCTCCGAGGCGATCTTCGCCAGCATCTTGGACCCCGCGAGCCCCACCGACCCAGTCAGCCCCGTGGTGGCGAGAATGTCCCTGCGCAGCCGCTCACCGGCCTCCCGCGCGCTCACGGCGTCGTCGGCCACACCCCCGGCCTCCAGATCGACGAAGGCCTCGTCCAGGCTCAGTGGCTCCACGAGCGGTGACAGCCGCCCGAGCAGCTCCATGACCTGCTCGCTGATCCCCCGGTAGAAGCCGAAGCGCGGCACGAGATAGGCGGCATTGGGCGCCCGCCGCCGCGCCTGCGCCATCGGCATCGCGGAGTGCACCCCGAAGCGCCGCGCCTCGTACGAGGCGGTGGCGACGACCCCCCGCGGGCCCAGCCCTCCGACCACCACCGGCTTTCCGCGCAGACTCGGCTTCGCCGCCTGCTCGGCGGCGGCGAAGAAGGCATCCATGTCCAGATGCAGAATCGTCGGCGCGGCTCTCACATCTCCGATGCTCCCCTACGCCACTGACATTCGACCGCACGCGCGTACCGGCGCGACACAGGCCGCCCCACGTGCAGCCCGTCCGACGCTCAGACCGCCCGGTCCCGCCGCCGCCGCGCGAGCTCGTCACTCGGGTTGTGGCCGATCAGCGTCTCACCGGTGTCGACGCGCTCCCCATGCAGCTGCGAGAGCGCCGCCTCGACATCGCGCCAGACCACGCCCACCGCGATCCCGAACACGCCCTGCCCGCCCTGGAGCAGGTCGACGACCTCGTCCGGCGAGGAGCACTCGTAGACCGTGGCTCCGTCGCTCATCAGCGTCATGCGTTCCAGGTCGCGGAAGCCGCGTGCGCGCAGATGCTGCACCGCGGCCCGGATGTTCTGCAGCGCGACCCCGGTGTCCAGGAACCGCTTGACGATCTTGAGAACGACGACGTCGCGAAAGCTGTACAGCCGCTGCGTGCCGGATCCGTACGCGGGCCGCACGCTCGGCTCCACGAGGCCGGTGCGCGCCCAGTAGTCCAGCTGGCGATAGGTGATCCCGGCCGCCGCGCACGCCGTCGGACCGCGGTAGCCCACCACGTCCGTCCCGGATGCCGCAGCCGCGCCCGCACTCACGTCCGTACCGAGGTCGCCCGCACTGCCGTGAAGCGGATACGGACCGTTCTCTCCGGGCGCACGCCCGAGAGAGCCCCCTGCCGTACCGTCGCCGCTGCTCATCACGCCGACCCTCCGTCCTTGACCTGCCCACACGAAGGTAGGCAGTCACTCGGGGTGCGTCAACGATCGCCACACTCGGCACGCCGAGTGATAATCACCCTGAGAGTGGTTTCCCGTGTCTCTCTCCGGGGAAAGGCTACTCGAATGCCCTGACCGCACCCGGCGCGCGACGGCCGGCGGCCGGCCCACGACCGGCCCGCCTCAGTGGCTTCTGGACCTCACTGGCTACTGGAGCCGAAGTCCTCGGGGGAGATCTGGTCGAGGAACTCGCGGAACTTCTCCACCTCGTCCTCCTGCTCGTCCGGAATCGCGATACCGGCGTCGTCGAGCACACCGTCACTGCCGTAGATCGGCGTCCCGGTGCGCAGCGCGAGCGCTATCGCGTCGGAGGGCCTGGCGCTCACCTCGACGCCGCTGGCAAAGACCAGCTCCGCGTAGAAGACGCCTTCACGGAGGTCCGTGATGCGGACCTCGGTGAGCTCTTGGCCCACGGCTTCAAGGACATCCTTGAAGAGGTCGTGCGTCAGCGGCCGGGCGGGGGCCATGCCCTGCTGGGCGAAGGCGATCGCGGTCGCCTCACCCGGTCCGATCCAGATGGGGAGGTACCGATCGCCTCCCACTTCACGCAGGAGCACGATCGGCTGGTTGGAGGGCATTTCCACCCGGACACCCACAACGTCGAGCTCGTTCACACAGCAACCCTAGGACGTGCCCGACCGGTTTGGGTAGTCGGGCCCCTACAAGATCACGGGAGCCGGAGCCCCAGAGCGGTCTGGACCAGTGCCGCGTGCAGCCGGATGGAGAGCCCGGCGAGCTCCTTCGCGGTGGCCTCCGCATGTGCTCTGGTCTGCGGGTTACGGTGCCGACGCAGCGGCGCGACCACCTGTTCGACCAGACCCGCCTCCCGGTCCGCCGCCGCTTTGACCGCCCTGAGATGCCTCGGTTCCAGACCGAATCTCCCCAGATCCGCGACAAGTCTGGCGACCGTGACGGTCTCGGCGTCATAGCCGCCCTCGGCCCCCGCGGCGATGAGCCCGTACGACTCCCACTCCGCGAGCTCCTCCTCGCTCACCTCGGCGGCGGCGAGGAGCTCGGCCCGTCCCACCCGTGTGGCGGTAGGACGGTCGCCCTCCGGTTCCAAGGCCCCCTCGAGCAGATCCCGCTGCGGGCTGGGCGATGGGAGCTTGATCTGCTCACCCCGGGCAAGGGCGTCGAGATGCTCCCGGATGACCTTCAGCGGAAGATAGTGGTCCCGCTGCATCCGCAGGATCTGGGCGAGCCGCTCCACGTCCTGCGGGCTGAACTTCCGGTATCCGGAGGCCGTCCGCCGGGGCTCGACGAGCCCCTCTGCCTCCAGGAACCGGATCTTGGAAATGGTCACTTCGGGAAATTCGTCACGCAGTTGGTTCAGCACCGTCCCGATGCTGACCAGCCGGTCGCCCGCGGTGGCGGTGCCGTGTCCGGCACCGCCCGTCGGTGTTCGCAGCATGGACCTTCCCTGAAGGCTTCCCGGAGGCGTCACACGCCCCGCTGGCTCGAGTAGAAGACCAGCCGGTACTTGCCGATCTGCACCTCGTCACCGTTCGACAGAACAACCGACTCGATCGGCTCACGGTTGACGTACGTGCCGTTGAGGCTGCCGACGTCGGCGACGGTGAAGCTGCCGTCCTGCGCCCGCCGGAACTCGACGTGGCGCCGCGACACGGTGAAGTCGTCGAGGAAGATGTCGCTCTGCGGGTGACGGCCGGCCGTGGTCAGCTCGCTGTCCAGCAGGAACCGGCTGCCCGAGTTCGGGCCGCGCCGCACGACGAGCAGAGCAGAACCGGCCGGCAGGGCCTCGACGGCCGCCAGGGCCTCGGGCGAGAGGGACGGCATGGCCGTCTGACCGGTGACCTCGGCGTCGTACGCCTCAAGGCCAGAGATCGAGATCGTCGACGTCGTCTCGGACGCGCGCTCCACGGGCGCCCCGCCCCGCAGCGGCGTACCGCAGTGGGAGCAGAAACGGCTGTCCGCGGTGTTGCGGTGACCGCACCTCGTACACACCGGCATGGACGCATCCTCCTGCCGCGGCTGACCCGCGGAGGTCTGGGTCGCATACGGATCGGGGGTGAACCCTCCACCCGTACTTGAGGTTGATGGTTCCCCGAAACCTATGCGGCCGGCACCGGCAGGGTCAACAGACGACGCGCCGTGCGCTCCCTCGACATCTCCGCCCTGGCCGCCGACCTCATCGCGGAACAGCGGACGCTCGCCGCCCTGTTCCTCGCTCTGGGCATGGCGCGGCGCGCGGTGCTTGGCGTTGCCGCCGTCCTCGCGTGCGCTCTTGCCGAACAACTTCGCAAAAAAACTCACGGGCGATTCCCCTTGACCGAAACAGACCCGCCCGTGGGGCAGGACGAACCCTGAATGAACACACCTGCCGACCCGGACACCTTCACAACGTCCGTATCCTCCGGACAGTTTCCACCACGCACCACGCTTGTGATGCGGCGACCCCCCGCAACGTCTTCCCCATGTCGCGCGACCGCCATGCACCCCCGCCTCACTGCGAGGACGACTGAGCGTAGTCAGGCCGCTTCGCAGGTCGCAAGGCATCCACAACGATCTTCTCGGACTTGGCCACGGTCGCCGTGGCCTGCTCCTTCTCCAGTGTCTGTATGACTCCACCGGGGATGTTGAGCGCCGGCTCGAGATCCTCGGGCTTGCCGATGACCTTGAAGACGTACGGAGCGGTCACCTTCGTTCCATCGATCTCTATGTCGCTTCCCGCACCGGAGAAGTAGCTGTCCGCAACCACCCGTACGTTGTTGATCTGGATCGCCTCGGCGCCCGCGGCACGCAGCTCCTGGATCGCGTCGAGGAGCATGTCCGACTCGACCGCCGCCGCCGCGCCCGCCACGGTCAGCGTGATGCCCGGCCCCTCGGCAGCGACCGTGCCGGCCAGGATGCCGAGCTGCTGCTCCTTCTCCTGGGTCTGCTTGCGCGCCTCTTCGGCCTGGTCCGAGCTGGACTCCAGCTCGGAGCGCTGGTTCTCCAGACGCGCCTTCTCGTCCTCCAGGCGCTGCGTACGGTCGTCGAGCTCGTCGAGGATACGGACCAGGTCCTCCTGACGGGCGCCTCGCAACGCACTGTTGTCACTGGTGGAACGGACCTGGATGGCAAGACCCAGACCGAGGACGAACAGCAGCAGGGCGACGATGAGTTGGGCCCGGCTCACCCGCGGCGGCCACAGCCCCGCGGCCAGCCGCTGCCGCCCGGTCAGCTGCTTCTCGGGGGCGGCGGGTGTCGACGGGGTCGCCTTGTCGTCGTCCGGGTTCTCCGGCGTCTCGGGGTGCACGTCGTTGCTCATCGCGTCACGCCCGGAACACGTGCCGCCGGATGGCGGCGGCGTTGGAGAAGATGCGGATGCCGAGCACGACGACGACACCGGTCGACAGCTGCGCGCCGACACCCAGCTTGTCGCCGAGGAAGACGATCAGCGCGGCCACCACCACGTTCGACAGGAAGGAGACCACGAAGACCTTGTCGACGAAGATTCCGTCGAGCATGGCACGCAGGCCACCGAAGACCGCGTCGAGGGCGGCGACCACGGCGATCGGAAGATAGGGCTCGACCACCGCCGGAACCTCGGGCCGGACCAACAGTCCGACCACCACTCCCACGATCAGGCCCAGTACGGCGATCAAGATGTGCCCTTCCCTGTGTCGGCCGTGGCCTGCCCGGTGGGCTTGGCGGCCCCGGCTCCCCTCGGCTCTGCTGTACGTACGATCAGGCTCGGCGCGGCCGGCAGACGCACGTCCGTCTCGGCCGAGATGCTGGTACGGATCCCGAAGTTCTCCTGCAGCGCGTGCAGGTACTGGCCGTCGGCGCTGTCCTGGAACGCGGTGCTGAGCCGCTGCCCGTCCCCCACCGCGAGCACCGTGTACGGCGGCACGAGCGGCTTGTTGTCGACCAGTATGGCGTCGCCTGCCGCCCGGATCGCGGACAGCGACGTCAGCCGCTGACCATTGATCGAGACGGCCTCGGCGCCCGACTCCCACAGCCCGTTGACGACCCGCTGCATGTCACGGTCACGGACCCGGCCCGTGTCGGAGAACCCACTGCTCTCCCGGGGACCCCCGCCACCCTGCTCGGTGTCCTTGGCATCGTCGACCACGAGCTTCACGCCCGGACCGTGCACCGGGGTCGCCCCCGACAGCAGGGCCACCAGCTCGGCCTGGTCACCGCCGTGCTGCTCCAGCGCCTTGCGCTGCCGCTCGCCGACCTCGGCACGGATCTTCTCGACGTCCTGCTCCAGCTTGTCGGCCGCGGCGGTCTCCGCGTCGATCCGGCCGATGAGCTCCTGCCGCTCCTTGGCGACGACCGGTGCGGAGATCCGTGCCTCCGCGGCGCCCACGGTCACCACCGCCGCCGCGAGCACGAGGCCGGCCGCCAGGCCGAGCTTGGCCCGCAGCGTCCGCGGCAGCCCGCCGCCCTCCGCCTCACGCCGGGCCGAGGCCTCCGCGTATCCGTCGTCGAGCGCGTGGTCGATCACGTTGTTCAGCAGCGACATGGATGCGTCCGGCCGCGGGGGCGGTGATCCGGTGCTCCGAACGGGGTGCTGCTGCGACATGCCGCTCATCGTCGCACGTCGGGGGTGCTACCGCCGAATGGCCCCACCGAAGTGCCGGGAGGCGTCCGCAGGACACCTCCCGCCACTTCCGCCCCAACCGTCAGTGACCTGCGCTCTCGACCACGTTCGACCACTCGTCGAGCAGGGCCTGGGCGGAGGAGTCGTCCGGCCCCTCGGCCCACAGATGGGTGACGGCCTCGGCCGGGTCGGGCAGGACCATCACCCAGCGACCGTCCGCCTCCACGACCCGTACCCCGTCGGTGGTGTCCACGGAACGGTCCCCGGCCGCCTCCACCACCCGACGCATCACGAGCCCCTTCACGGCCCACGGCGTCGCGACGTCCCGCCGCAGGACATGCGCCCGCGGGATACGTGCGTCGATCTGGCTCAGCGTGAGCTGCGTACGCGCCACCAGACCGATGAGCCGTACGAACGCGGCGGCACCGTCGAAGACGCTGCTGAACTCCGGAATGATGAACCCGCCACGACCGTCGCCGCCGAAGATCGTCGACTCCTCGCGTCCGACCCTGGTCAGATCGTCGGGCGACGTCGTCGTCCACTCCACCTGCGTGCCGTGGTACGCGGCGACCTGCTCGGCGATCCTCGTGGTCGTCACCGGCAGAGCCACCCGTCCAGAGCGCCGCTCGGCGGCCACCAGGTCGAGCATGACCAGGAGCGAGCGGTCGTCCTCGATGATCCGGCCGCGCTCGTCGACGAGCGACAGTCGCTCACCCACCGGGTCGAAGCGCACCCCGAACGCGGCCCGTGCCGACGCCACGATCTCCCCGAGCCGCACGAGCCCGGCCCGCCTGGTCTCCGCCGACTCCGTGGGCCTCGACTCGTCGAGGCCCGGATTGATCACCAGCGAATCCACCTGCAGCCGGCCGAGGAGGCTCGGCAGCACGAGTCCCGCGCTGCCGTTGGAGGCGTCCACGACGACCTTCAGACCGGCCTCGGCGATCCCGGACGTGTCCACGTTCCGCAGCAACGACCCGGTGTACGAGTCGAAGACGCTCGCCGGGAAGGTGAGGTCACCGATCTCGCCCGGGAACGCCCGCCGGTACTCCTGACGTGCGAAGACCCGGTCCAGCTTGCGCTGCCCGGCCTGCGACAGATCCGCACCGCGCTCGTCGAAGAACATGATGTCCACGGAGTCCGGCACTCCAGGCGTTGTCCGCAGCATGATCCCGCCGGCGCTTCCCCGAGCGGTCTGCTGCCGTGCCACCGGCAGAGGCACGTTCTCCAGGTCGCGTACGTCGATGGCGCTGGCCTGGAGCGCCGAGATCACCGCACGTTTCAGGGCGCGGGCACCCCTGGAGTGGTCACGCGCGGTGGTGACGGTCGCGCCCTTCTTCAACGTCGTGGCGTACGCCCCTGCGAGCCGTACCGCCAGCTCGGGCGTGATCTCCACGTTCAGGATCCCGGAGACCCCGCGTGCCCCGAAGAGGTGGGCCTGCCCGCGGGACTCCCAGATGACCGAGGTGTTGACGAAGGCGCCGGCCTCGATGGTCTTGAAGGGGTAGACGCGTACGTTCCCCTGAACGATCGATTCCTCACCGACGAGGCACTCGTCGCCGATGACGGCGCCGTCCTCGATCCGGGCGGCCCGCATGATGTCGGTGTTCTTCCCGATCACGCAGCCACGCAGATTGCTCTGCTGCCCGATGTAGACGTTGTCGTGAATGACGGCCTTGTGAAGGAACGCGCCGCTCTTCACGACCACGTTCGAGCCGATGACGGTGTGTTCGCGGATCTCGGCTCCCGCCTCGACCTTCGCGTAGTCCCCGATGTACAGCGGCCCCCGGAGAACGGCGTCGGGAGAGACCTCCGCGCCCTCCGCCACCCACACACCGGGCGAGATCTCGAAGCCGTCGAGCTCGACCTGGACCTTTCCTTCGAGCACGTCGGCCTGCGCCTTGACGTAGCTCTCGTGGGTACCGACGTCCTCCCAGTAGCCCTCGGCGACATAGCCGTAGATCGGCTTGCCTTCCTTCATGAGCTGTGGGAAGACATCACCCGACCAGTCGACGGAGGTGTCGGCCTCGACATAGTCGAAGACCTCGGGCTCCATCACGTAGATGCCCGTGTTCACGGTGTCCGAGAAGACCTGTCCCCAGGTCGGCTTCTCGAGGAAACGCTCCACCTGTCCTTCCTCGTCCACGATCGTGATGCCGAATTCCAGCGGATTCGGCACACGCGTCAGACAGACGGTGACAAGGGCGCCTTTCTCTTTGTGGAAGGCGATCAGATCGGTGAGGTCGAAATCGGTGAGTGCGTCTCCCGAGATGACGAGGAAGGCATCGTCCTTCAATGCCTCCTCGGCGTTCTTCACACTCCCCGCGGTGCCGAGAGGTTTCTCCTCGTTGGCGTACGTGAGCTCCATTCCGAGCTCCTCGCCGTCACCGAAGTAGTTCCTGACGAGCGAGGCGAGAAACTGCACGGTCACGACGGTCTCGGTGAGACCGTGCCTCTTGAGCAGTCGCAGGACGTGCTCCATGATCGGCCGGTTGGCCACCGGCAGGAGAGGCTTGGGCATGCTCGAGGTCATCGGGCGAAGTCGCGTACCTTCGCCACCGGCCATCACGACGGCCTTCATGTCGGAAGCGTCCTCCTTGAAGAGACGACGGTCCTGCCGACTTCACCTGTCTGTTCAGTGGCCCTCGGGCGTCCTCGTGCATGCCGGCGACGTTGCACGGCACAGGACAGACGGGCTCAATCGGCCGCGGTATCCGCCTTGACGAGTCGACGGACCTGGACCACGTAGAGGATCCCTGCCCACCAATACAGAGTTGTACCCCATCCGGCGAAGGCCCACCCGAAAACTTCAGCGAGTGACGAAAGCCAGCCCGTTCCGTCACTGAGCAGGAGCAAGGGGAACGCGTACATCAAGTTGAATGTCGCAGCTTTCCCGAGGAAGTTCACCTGCGGCGGGGGATAGCCGTGCCGGCGGAGGATACCCACCATCACCAGCAGCATCAGCTCACGGGCGAAAAGCGCGAGAGTCAGCCAGAGTGGCAGGATCTCCCGCCAGGTGAGGCCCACCAGCGTGGAAACGATGTAGAGCCGGTCGGCAGCCGGATCGAGGAGCCGGCCAAGGCTGCTGACCTGGTTCCAGCGCCGAGCGAGCTTGCCGTCGAGATAGTCGCTGACGCCGCTCAGCATCAACACCAGCAAGGCCCAGCCATCGCTGTTCGGACCGCCGAACACAGGTCGCAGAATCAGCCACAGGAAGAGCGGCACGCCGACGAGGCGAGCCATGCTCAGGATGTTGGGGATGGTGAGGACCCGGTCCGTCTGAACGCGAGTCTCCTGGACCTCCACCCGGGGGCCTCCTGTGGGAACGTGCCAATGATGCCCCCTGACCTTACCCTCAGCCATGACGGGCCTGTGCACAGGGGTCCGTTGTCCCCTGAACGCAAAAATTCCTCAACCCCCGGACAGGGTCCAGGGGTTGAGGCTAAAGATTGTTCGGCGGCGTCCTACTCTCCCACAGGGTCCCCCCTGCAGTACCATCGGCGCTGAAAGGCTTAGCTTCCGGGTTCGGAATGTAACCGGGC